>JALNZT010000073.1 GCA_023229135.1 Bacteroidales bacterium | reverse complement strand
ATATTGAAACCATTTTGATAGAAATCAATCAATAGCTCAAACTCTTCGGCATCAAAATAAGCCGTGTCTCCGCTATGAATCATGGCTTCAAAGCGGCTTCGGATTTGTTCTACCTGATGATCGTCATTCCATTGAAAGTCTTCGCTCATTATTTCATCTTGAAATTTAACGCAAAATTAATACAAATATCTCACAACAGCTGTCCAATTGGTAGCCTTTAATTTAAATGAAAGTTAAAAGTAACAATGAAAATGGACTATGAGACACTTTCAAAAAATAATTTTTAACAACAATAGACGTTAAAAATGTTGATAAGTGTTTAAGTGATTATAGTTCAGTGCTTAACCGGGGTAATGAATGGGTGATCCTGGTCCTAAAGGAATATTGAAAAGTACCCAAGCAATCAAAAATGCAGTCCAAAAAAGAAAGAATAACAACGAATAAGGCAGCATAGTGGAAATTAACGTGCCAATGCCTGCTTTTGAGTCATACTTTTCAAAATAAACGATAATCAGTGCGAAAAAACTCATCATAGGCGAGATGATATTGGTGATGCTATCGCCTACGCGGAATACCGTTTGAGACAGTTCCGGAGAAAAACCAAGAATCATAAACATGGGAATAAATACCGGTCCTAAAATCGCCCATTTGGCGGAGGCACTGCCCATAAACAGGTTGATAAAACCGGATAACAGAACAAAAAGTATCAGCAATGGCACAGTACCCATCTGCACGCTTTGCAGAAAATGAGCGCCTTCTATGGCGATATATAAGCCGAGATTGCTCCATTTGAAATAAGCCACAAATTGTGCTGCAAAAAACACCAAAACCATAAAAGCAGAGAGGGTTTTAAAACTTTCGACCATGCCTTTTACTACATCAGAATCATTTTTAAACTTGCCGGTAAGCGCACCATAAACGATACCCAAACTTCCGGCAGCAAAAAACAGCAAGGCGATAAATCCTTTGAGTAGGGGAGAGTGCAGAATAGAATTATCTGCGCTGCGAAAAAATCCATGGTCTGGAATAAGCGTTGCAGCTAACAAAACTAACCAACCAATGGCTACATAAACCGTAATGCGAAGTGCTTTTTTTTCTTTTAATGTTAGCGCATTAATGGGTTCAGAAACTACATCGCCTGAGTATTTTCCAAGGCGTGGCTCTACAATTTTATTGGTGATCCAAGTACCTAAAAAGGCAATCAAGAAGGTGGAAGCTGCCATAAAATAGTAGTTTGCCGTAGGCAAAACATAATATGCGGGGTCTAATATACGCGCTGATTCGGTAGAAATTCCGGCAAGTAGTGGATCAATAGTTCCAATAAAAAGATTTGCCGAAAAACCACCCGAAACACCTGCGAAAGCCGCTGCCATCCCAGCAATGGGATGTCGGCCAACAGCATGAAAAATAATTCCCGCCATCGGGATAATCAACACATAACCCAAGTCGGAAGCCATATTGGAGACAATTCCGGCCAGCACAATCACAAAAGTGAGCATACGCGAAGGCGCTTTTATCACCAGCAAACGGATGGCTGCGCCAATCAGGCCGCTGCTTTCGGCTATGCCAATACCAAGCAGCGCCACCATAACAATTCCCAGCGGCGCAAAACCAGTGTAATTGTCCACCATATTCAAAAAAATACGGTGCACACCTTCTTTTGAAAGCAGGTTGATGATAGCAACTTCTTCTTCGGTTGCCGGATGATACACTGTCCAGCCCAACAGGTGGCCCAGCCATGAAATCAGCAAAACAGAAACGGCAAGCATAGCGAAAATACTTGCCGGATGGGGCAGGGCATTGCCTCCAACTTCTACAAAATGTAAAAACTTATCGAAAAATGATTTTTTGTTTTTTAGCTGCGCCATAAGTTAAATCTTTGTGAAAATTGTCAGACTTTGGGCAGCGAAAATATAAAATAAATAGCTATCAATCACTACAAAAAAGCGGGTTTTCGTTTCACGGTAAAAATTTAGCTTCGCCCCTTGGTGGGCTTTTCCTACTTTTGCAAATCAACAAATCAATGCATTTATGACACTTATAAAATCAATTTCAGGAATTAGGGGCACGATTGGTGGCAAAGTGGGCGAAGGTTTAAGCCCTTTAGATATTGCTAAATTTACGGCAGCTTTTGTAAAACTGCTTGAGCGCGATGCCAATGGCAAGGGTTTAACCATTGTGGTTGGGCGCGATGCCCGCATGTCGGGTTTTTTTGTTAATCAATTGGTATGTGGTACTTTACAGGCGATGGGAGTACATGTGATTGATGTGGGGTTAAGCACTACGCCTACGGTGGAAGTGGCTGTTGCTGCTTTAAAAGCCGATGGCGGAATTATCCTCACTGCCAGCCATAATCCGGCTCAATGGAACGCCTTGAAATTGCTCAATAATAAAGGTGAATTTATTTCCGCCTCAGAAGGCGAATGGCTATTGAATATGGCTGAAAAGGAAGACTTTGAGTTTGCTGAAATAGAAAATATTGGCACCTATGCCGAACAGCAAGGCTGGATAGGGAAACATATCGAAATGGTACTTGATTTGCCTTTGGTTGACAAAGAAGCCATTGCCGCCGCTGATTTTAAAATAGCTGTTGATGCTGTAAATTCTACCGGCGGACTGGCTATTCCCGCATTGCTAAAGGCACTGGGTGTTAAAACCATTTTCCCGCTTTATTGCGAGCCAAATGGCAAATTCCCGCATAATCCCGAGCCGCTGCCCGAACACCTGACCGATTTATCGGAGCTGGTGGTCAAAGAAAAAGCTGATTTAGGTTTTGTGGTGGATCCTGATGTGGACAGGCTGGCTATTGTGGACGAAAAAGGCGAAATGTTTGGTGAGGAATATACGCTGGTGGCTGTTGCCGATTATGTGTTGCAGCACAGTCCGGGTGCCACGGTTTCTAACTTATCTTCTTCACGTGCTCTGCGCGATATTACCCAAAAGCATGGACAGCAATACAGTGCCTCTGCTGTGGGCGAGGTAAATGTGGTGGAGCTGATGAAGGCCACAAACGCCATTATCGGTGGCGAAGGCAATGGTGGCATCATCTATCCCGAGCTGCATTATGGCCGCGATGCGCTTGTTGCGATTGCCTTGTTTTTGAGTCACCTGGCGCATCAAAAAAAATCTGTTTCTGCGCTGCGCGAAACTTACCCGGCTTATTTTATGTCGAAAAATAAGATACAGCTTAGGCCGGGAACTGATGTGGATGCGGTGCTCGAAGCGATGGCGCAACATTATAAAAATGAACAGACTACAAGAATTGACGGGCTGAAAATAGATTTTGAGGATGGCTGGGTTCACCTGCGTAAATCAAATACAGAACCGATTATTCGGGTGTATGCCGAAGGTAAATCGAAAGCTGAAGCAGAAAATCTGGCAACTCAAATGATGCAGTTGGTAGAGAAGCTATAAAAAATGGTCTGATTTTGTTGGCTTTAGATGCTTTTTGAGCTAAAATTTTTTAGTATATTCGCAGCTTCTAAATCACAGCAATGGCAGTAAAAAAAACCAAGCGGAAATCGGTTAAAAAACGCAGAAAGCCAAAGAATAAGACGATTACTTTCAAGCTTACCGAAAGCCAGTTTCGATCGTTAAGTAATTACTGCAAAGCGAGAAAGACTACGCCGGTAAAACTGATTAAAAAGAATATCGAAAAATATACCACCGCTTATGCCAAAGAAGTGCCGCCGCAATATTACGTTACCGAAAACCAGTTAAACCTTTTTTCGGAAGAGTGATTTTTAAAGTGCAGTAAATGGTGTGCGGTTTAATATTGAGCGGCTAAGGGTTATTTCATCAGCGAATTCCAGCGCGTCGCCAATGGCGATACCTTTCGAGATGCTGGTGATCTTTCCTTTGAAAGCAGATAATTGTTTAAAGATAAAGTAGTTAGTTGTGTCACCTTCGATGGTGGCAGGCAGCGCTAAAATAATTTCGTTAAAACTTTCTTTTTGGGTTCTGTCAACCAAAGCCTGAAGGTGCAAATCAGAAGGGCTGATGCCTTCAACCGGACTAATCACGCCGCCCAAAACATGGTACAGCCCATTAAAAGTTGAAGTGCGCTCGATGGCCAGCACATCGCGTAAATCGGCCACCACGCAGAGCGTGTTTTCATCTCTTTTGGGGTTGGAACATATTCCACAAAGCTTCGTATCGCTGATATTGTAGCATTTTTCGCAAAGCAGGATATTGTCTCTCATCTGGGTTATGGCCTGCGCCAATGCCTGGGCATGATGTGCATCCTCGCGCAACAGATGGAGCGCAAGACGTAAGGCAGTTTTTTTTCCGATGCCGGGCAAACGTGAAAATTCGTTGACGGCATTCTCAAGTAAGATGGATGAATATTCTGACACGGATAAGCTTTTCTGCAAAAATACGTTAATTATGGCTTGCTGAAAAACGCAAAGCCACACAGTTTTTTGCGGGTGAAATCTCCTGCTTTACAATATCAATGCGCTACATCCCAAAAGTCCGAATGTCTTGCCTGTGCTTAAGGCCCAGCTTTATCTGGGTGCAAAGCAAGGTCAATAACACAAAAAAGCCCGGAAAGGTTTCCCTATATAGTCTTTGCAAGAAAAGGCCAAATACTGCGTTACTCTCGTTTTTGAAACAGTCATTTACCTCAGTAAACTCCTTATTTTCAAAAACTTCGAAAGCCTTGTCTTTGACCTTTTCTTATCAAAGCCTTAAAATGGGTTGTTTTCTTTCTGACACTATATAGCCATCAAAGGCAGGGAAACTCCTGACGGAGTTTTAAAAGATAAGGTGTTTGCAATAGCTCAAATAAATTCGGGGGTTATCCACAGAATAGGTTTACAGCGTAAAAAGGTTTGCCTAAAACACAAAGTCTATCAGTGCTGGTTGCTTTGCTGGCTTTTTTTACATCCAATCAATTGTAAATATCATAATATCAGAGCTTTATATATTTATCGTGATAAGCAAGGCAGAATATTGTCAAACAGGAGATGCCCGAAAACTTTTGCCTTATTGTATTTGTTTTTCAGCTGTTTTTGACCAATCCGTTTTGCAGCTTTTTTATAACTTGGTAAAGCAAAAGTATCTGCCTGCCTTGACTAATGCAGGTATGGACATTCATTACAAATTCAGCTTTCCGGCCCACATACTATTTGAGATGCCTTCGGGCTTAAGATTTCCATTATAATCCGCAGCGATGAAGGCGGTGAATATTTCAGCCGTATTCCCCATTTTAGACAAATCAATATCCAAAACGGCTTGTTCCTGGCTTCGCCGGGCTGATGTGATTTCGATTAAGCTTTGCTTAGAAGGGGCCTCGGGCAGTATAAATACGACCAATTTGTCGTTGAGCCAACTATTGAAGCGTGGCAGCTGTTTCCAGGTGATAACCAATTGTTCATCCTGATTTTGCGAAACCTGCCAATCATCCGCCATATCTCTTGTTCCTTTGCTGAGTTGCAGCCAATTATCCAAGGTTTTATTTTCGACTTCCCGGTAGTTTTTAAGGTTTGCAGATAAGGCAGCCTGCCAGGCAGAGCGATTTACCGCCTCAGCAGCAAAACCCAGCCGCAGTAGGTGTTTGCACCTTGAGAGTACAGCCACCACTTCTTTGAAACCATCTTGACTAGCTTTGAGTAAGCCTGTAGCCTGCTTGCTTCGCTTTGCCGGTCTTGACCGCACCACCGTTTTTCCATACATCTGATAAACAACCAAATTACCAATACGACCCGAAAGCCGACCCCAAAAAGCATCACTTGAATTTGCCATATTTAAGTTATTATTAAGTCCTTATCAAAAGGCAATACAAAACTAAGATAAAATTTAAATTAAACTTATTTATAAGGTAGTTAAAATGTATATAAATGATTAAACTACGACTAAACTTTGTGTAAAGTAGGAATAAATCAAGTTTTAAAACTAGTTTTAAATAAAACGTGATAGGGAGCGAGATGCTGTTTTATAATTTAAATTTCGGCTGTTTGACCTCTTTCATTGTCCTTGTCTGTATAGTGTGATAGCCAGTTGATGTCTTAAAAATTGCTTTAGGAAGTTTTATATTGTACCAACATAGCCCTTGCAAATTGAGCTTGGCAAAGACTAAATGTCATATCCATTTTTAAAAGCTTTGTTTTAGTAAGCGGATTTTCTATCTTTACCCCCTCAATTACGACTTTTAAATAAAGCAATCAATTCCAATAGTTTAAATGTATTTTTAGGACTATGTGATGGGACTGAGAAGGCGAGAGCGTGTTTGGCGGGTGGTATTATTCTTTTCTTTTAAAGGATTTTTCGCTTTAAAAACATTTTACTAATTTAGCTGTGTTAAAACAACTGTTATGATGAAGCCAAAGCCAACAATACAACTGCAACAATACACGCATGGTGGTTTAGCTGTGATTCAGCTGCATTTTAAGTACAATTTTAAGCTGAAAGAACAGGTAAAACGCTTGCCTGGCGCACAATGGAGTGTGACCATGCAGTGTTGGTTTATTCCGGAACAGAAATTTGATATGGCAAGTGTTTTAGAAGCCCTTAAACCGTTAGCATTTATTGATGATGATGCAATAAAAAGGGATACGAATAAAAATATACCGCCAAACAGTAAAGAAAACCGAAATCAAATTCATGCTTCTGTTGCGGAAAAGCCCTTAAAAAACACCATTGAAGTTAGCTGTGACGAAAAGGAAAAAACTTTTTATCTGTCGTTGCCTTATGCGTTAAAAGAGCAGTTTAAAAAACTGGAAGGAGCCTGGTGGCATGGCAAAAAGAGGCAATGGTCGGCGCTGGACACAGCAGAAAACAGGGCGCAGCTCTCGGAGCTATTGGCAGGTGGAGACTTACAAGCTATTTACCAAACAAAAACAGCTTATTCAAGACCAAAGCTACGTAAGCCCAAACTTGTTGACCCTGTTGAACCCCATGAAAAATTGCTGAGGCATTTCATAATGGAAAACAAGGCCCAAAGTACAATTAAGCAATATACGTGGTATATTACCTGGTTTTTAACTTATTATAAGGGGAGAGATTTAACAAAAGAAGCCGGAGAATTGGTTAAAGAGTTTCTTTACAAGCAGCTTATAGGACATGGTTATGACCAATCAGCCCAAAACGCTGCGCATTCTGCACTTCAAAATTATTACCGCATCCTATACAACATTGATCTGCACACCGAAAGGATACCAAGACCAAAGCAAAGGCGTCCTTTGCCAAAAGTGTTGTCTATTGAGGAGTTTGAAGCCATATACCAACAGTGCCATTACCTAAAACATAAGATCATTTTGAAGCTCATGTATGGATGTGGATTGAGAAGACAAGAAGTGTGCGACCTAAAAACAGCAGACATTGATTTTAACAGGGAAATAATTTTTGTTAAAGGCAAGGGGAGTAAATATAGGCCGCTGAATCCGGGGAAGCGATTACTCAAGGACTTGCAGGTGTATAAGGAAGAATTTAAACCCGGAGAGTACTTTATTGAAGGCCAAAAGGGAGGCAAATACAGTGGTTCGAGTATAGAAAAAATTGTTGTACGCGCGGCAAAAAAAGCAGGCCTGAAGCGTAAAGTAACACCACATATGTTTAGGCACAGCTTTGCTACGCATCATATGGAACGTGGCACAGAACTAAGGTTGATACAGGAAGCGCTGGGACATGCATCCAGCAAGACCACTGAGATATACACCAGGGTAAGCCGGGCAAATATTAAAAAGATGCCCAATTTACTGGACGATATAGAAATTTGACTAATTTTGGGACAATGAATAAAAAAGACACGATGTCGGGATATTAAGTAAAATGAGGTATAATAAACCGACAATTTGTCGAATTAAAAATAAGTTAGCTGCAATATTAGGAAGCTGCCACATAATTTTATATATTTGCAAAATCTAAAACTAAACAGTCAGTAGGGATGAAAAAATAATTTCTTTCACATATAGATAAAAAAGTACAGTAGAATATT
>JALNZT010000053.1 GCA_023229135.1 Bacteroidales bacterium | reverse complement strand
TGATAAGCTCATGAAAAGTGCTATTCCTGCAATATTAGCCATTGAAGAAGCTGTAAAATCAGCTACGGCTTGGCGAGATTTTATATTAATACGCTCTGGGGCATTTATTATTTAGAACACCGCCAAATAATTCAAATATGAATGTGGTTTAATTTCCATAAATTTCTTCATTTCCAATAACATACTGTGATAACCTGGAACTTTATACCCATTGGGGTGCCTCGGCAACAGACTCTTATCTATCATTTTTTGGTCATCTGATATCACTTCTATTTTGAGTTCGAAAGTATCAATAATCAGATGTAGTAAATCAAATTTTGAAATCTTGTTATTTGGTGATATATTATAAATACCAGGCACATACTCCCCGATAATACACTCGATTAGCTTGGCTAATTCAAGAGTCGTTATTCCTGACCAGTAAGTTTTTGCAAACCCCTTGATTGAGTTCTTTTGGCTAAAAAGCCAGCTCATTAGCCCCTCACCATTTTCTTTTATTTCTGGCCCAATGATGGATGTCCTTATTGTAACATCTCTCTCGTTAATCAGCTCACCTAACGCTTTTGATCTGCCGTATGCATCATCAGCATCCCGAAAATCATCTACTTTATAATTTCCTCTCGTACCGGAAAAAACACAATCAGTACTAATGTGTATTAAGCGCGCATCGATTTCTTTACTTATTCTACTTAGATAGTGAGGCAACCACGCGTTAAGTAAAATTGAATTTGCAGGGTTTTCTTTTGATTCTTTAATTAAAGCTCCCACGCAATTTATAATATAATCAGGTCTTATCTTATTTATAGTATCTTTTAGCTCATTTGGTGATCTTACGTCACAGATAATACTGTCATCATTCAATTTAGTACGAAAAACAGTATTATATAACTTATACTTATTTGTATTTTGTAGATAATTGTATATCATATGACCTGCCATACCGGTTGCGCCAATGATTAGAACTTTGGTTTCATTCATTATTACTTACTTTTATTTATAATAACAACTAATTGTCATCTTTACGCCAGATTGTTCTGTTGATGTACGACTTGTATGAAAGAATTACTTTCAAAACTTTTGCTGAAACGTTGTAAGCATTATAGTCACTAACAACATTAAAAGGTTTTTCGGGTTTTTTAAACTGACTCGTTGTTACTTTTATCGCCAATATAATATTTTCGGGATTTAACCCTGTCATAATTACTGTTCCTTCTTCCATCCCTTCTGGCCGTTCATGTGCTTGTCGAATTGTCACAGCTGGAAAATTCAGTAAAGATGCTTCTTCTGATATTGTACCACTATCTGAAATAACACAAAATGCGTTTTTTTGCAATTTAATATATTCAAAAAATCCAAATGGTTTCATGAATTCAATTAAAGGGTTCGAATTTATATGTTTGATTTGTTCAAGTTTTTTTTTGGTTCTTGGATGTGTTGAAAAAATCACCCGATACCTAAATTCGGATGTTAGTTTTTCAAGCGTTTCTAACAATAGGGCTAGGTTGGCACTTGAATCAATATTTTCTTCTCGGTGTGCACTAACAATGATATAAGCTCCAGGCTGAAGGTTTTCTTTTGTTAAAATTTCCGATTTCTCAATTGAAGATGCATGATAATCTAAAACTTCTTTCATTGAAGAACCGGTTTTGATAATAGTTTCGGGGCGTATTCCTTCACTAATGAGATATCGCCTAGCATGTTCTGAAATTACCATATTTATATCACTCAAATGGTCAACAATTTTCCGATTAATCTCTTCTGGCACACGTAGATCGAAACAACGGTTCCCTGCTTCCATATGAAATATCGGGATTTTTCGGCGTTTTGCAGGTATTACTGCAAGACAACTGTTGGTGTCACCATAAACCAATAAGGCATCAGGCTTTTCAATATCCATAATCACATCTGATTTACTGATCACGTTGGCTATTGTTTCGGCTACTGTTTCACCAGCTGCCTCTAAAAAATAATCAGGTTTTCTAATGCCTAGTTGTTCAAAAAAAATCTGATTAAGTTCATAGTCAAAATTCTGCCCGGTATGGACGAGACAGTGTTCCAGATGATTCTCAACTTCGATAAGAACCCTGCTAAGCTTAATTACTTCCGGTCTTGTACCGACAATTGTCATTAACTTCATTTGGTCAAAATATTAATACACTAATTATGCAATTCCTTTTTCACATCCTCAAGAGTTAGCAGGAGATTTTTTGTTTCCTCAAGAGAGAGCCTTCTTGTATTATGAGAGTTATAGTCCTCCGCTTCACTTCTCTTAGCTTCTCCTTTTTCGAAAAAGTTTTCGTAGTTAAGATCTCTATTGTCAGCAGGGATTCTGTAAAAATCACCAAAATCTTCTGTCTTAGCCATTTCCTCCCTATTACAAAGTGTCTCAAATAACTTTTCGCCATGTCTGGTTCCAATAACTTTAATTTGGTTCGAGGCATTAAATATTTCTTTCAAAGCTAATGCAATATCTTCAATTGTTGATGCGGGCGATTTTTGTACGAAAATATCTCCTGGATGAGCATTCTTGAAAGCAAACTCCACTAAAGAAACAGAGTCATCAAGTGACATCATAAACCTTGTCATTTTTGGATCTGTTATGGTTATATTCTTCCCTTGTTTGATTTGCTCGATGAATAAAGGTATCACAGAGCCCCTTGAAGCCATTACGTTACCATATCGGGTTGCACAGAAAACTTGCTTTTCAACATTAAGAAGTCTAGACTTAGCTACCATTAATTTCTCCATCATTGCTTTTGACAATCCCATGGCATTTATAGGATAGACAGCTTTATCCGTGCTTAAGACCACGACTTTTTTTACTGAATTCTGGTAAGCTGATTCTAAGAGGTTTTCCGCTCCGAGTATATTTGTTTTAACCGCCTCGAGTGGATAAAACTCACAGGAAGGCACCTGCTTTAATGCAGCAGCATGAAAAACATAATCAACATCAGTCATAGCCCGATTAATACTATTAAAATCCCTTACATCGCCTATATAGTATTTTATCTTATCTGATTTATAAAAACGACGCATATCATCCTGTTTTTTTTCATCTCTACTAAAGATTCTTATCTCTGAGATGTTTGAGGATAAATACTTTTTCAGAACCGCATTTCCAAAGGAACCAGTGCCACCTGATATGAGCAACGTTTTTCCATTATAATTTTCCATATTACAATTATATAGATTTATAGATTTTTAAAATAAAGTTTACTATATTATGGGCGAAGTTAGTAATCAATCCAACACGCCATAACATTATTTTGATTGTTCTGTCCTGCTTCTTAATTTGCCTAAACGAATCGAGAAAGAGCTTTTTATCCTTAACCTTAAAAGCGTAGTGAAGGGTTGATAATTGTTTACGTTTTTCCAATTTAGTTCTTAACTCATCTTTTAAATGACCATTGTATATGGATAAAAAATATTCAGGTACTTTAAACCCTTTAGTTACAAAAGAATAATGATCATGAGGATTAACAAATTTACTAGCAGATTGCAAGTTTATCAGGTACATGGCAGTAACATCAGATAGAACTCCAACCCTTGAGTTTAGCATGATATAGAGCCAAAGCGGAGTGTCGCCTACATTGAAAGATTCTAAGACTTCTTTAGGAATATCTCTAAGATAAGAATCATACAAATGGGTCGCAAACATAACAGTAGCAGTACCTATTGTTGATCTATCAATGATATAGTCTTTGAACTTTACCTCATCTTTGTATTTTTGAAGCTTAAAACTATTTTTGCTTATTAAACCATTAGACATATATAATTTGTTATAATCAGTACAAACCATACCATAATCAGTGCTTGCTTCTAAAAAATCAACCTGCTTTTGTAATTTGTATGGATCGGTCCAGTAGTCATCGCCTTCGCACATCGCTATGTATTTACCTGTACAAGCTGAAAAGACTGCATTCTGATTAGCCATGGCTCCAACATTTTTTTCATGTAAAATCAGTTTAAATTTACCAGGGTATGTTTTTTTATAAGACAAAATTATTTCTCTTGTTTTATCTGTACTACAATCTTCACCAATAACTATTTCAAAACCAAAATTTGTTTTTTGCATTAATACTCCTTCAATTGCTTTTGAAATATAATTCTCATGATTATATGCCATCATGAAAACCGAAACAGTTAATTTTTTTTCCAATTTTTAAGTATTTAATGGAGAACTCTAAATTTTGTTGTCTTTACAAGCCCATCAGACATTTTCAGTAAAGCTACATCTCTATTCATAAAAATGATGGTTCCTGATTTAACTTTATTGTATCTTTCTAAAATAAACTTGTTGACTATTGCCTGTATCGAAAAAACAAACAATTGAATATCATCAAATATCAAAATAACTCCTAAGTTACTAGCAGAAAAAGCCCTCGAATTATTTATTATTTCCTGAGCAGATGTTTCACGAGCAAAAAACTTTCTGATCTTTTTTTCTCGCGTGTAGTAAGTGCCAATCCCCTTTTGAGGAAATGCATTATACTTCAAATTATTTTTTAGTAAATCAGACAATGTCTTAGTTAACAACTCTGCTTCTAAATCAAATATAAAACCATACAACAGGCTTACGTCAACATCTTCAGTCAATTCAAAGGATATCTGGTTCAATATATCTCCTGCATCAAGCTCGTCAACTAATAAATGTATCGTTACTCCAGCCACATTATTACCCGATAAGAAACATTCGTTTAACGGGTGTATTCCCTTTCCATATGGTAATACAGAGGGATGGCAATTAATGTAAATTTTATTTGAATCCAGCCTCTCCATTGGCAAAATATAAGAACAACCTGCCGAGACGCATATGTCATAATCCAATTCCAATAAACCTTCAACTAAATAATTTTTCTGACCTCGTGAGCATAATCTTATAATATCATATTTGTCGCTATCTGTGATTAAGGGCTGTTCAATAACAAATGCCTTAACTATTTTCAAATCACTATTCGTTTCAATAGACTCTAAAACCTTAGGGCGGTTTCCGATATAAACAACCTTTTTCATAATAAATTAATTATCTTCAACATCTCTTTTTCATTATATCTCTGATCTACAGGCAAAGGTATAAGATTGTTATAAAGATACTTTTCAAAGAAAACTTCATCTTTTAACCAACCCAAAACATTGGGCCAATAGGTAGCTATAAATACTTTATTTTGTAATAGACCTTTCTTCAAAGATGATCCATCGTCAATTAAAAGTGGATATACCATAGGTACTATATCACTTTTTAACTCAAAATGAAGTTGATTATGATCTTTCAAAACTTCGTGCAAATACAAGAAATTCCTTATCCTTTGTATAGCAATATGCTTATAGTCAATACTGTGCAATAACCGTTTCGATAGTTTGGACATCACTTTGATTGGTTGACCAATTAAAGATATATCATTTTCCTTAAAAATGTTATAGTACGTTTCTGCGCCTTCTTCAACTCTACCAAGCAAATGTCCAAATCTATTTAAAGAATTATCCTGCTCCAATTCTATTTCAAGTTCCTTATTTGTATACAGATACGCTCCATCAGGTAAACCAAAGAATTTACGGGGAGAATAAAATGTATCAGCAGCAGCCAAAGGTTTTGCAAAGAATGCATGTGAGTTATCAATGATTAGGTTTTTGCATTTCTGTGAAACTTCTTGAACCTGATTATCACAGATTCCAAAGTAGTTTGTATAAACAAAAACATCCAGTGGCTTTACTTTTGAAAAATCGAAGATAGGAAAAAAAATTTCATCTATGTTGTAGAATTCGTAATCTAATTGTAGCTTTTTGATGGGTTCGAGCATTACATCGCACGTATAGTAAGGCAGATAAACCTTTTTATACTTTTTTGCTCTTAATACATATTCAAATGCATTTCGTCCAGTATTTAATCGGATAGCATTTTTATGATATTCTTCGCCTTGGGGAAGTTCTAATTCAAAATATCCGCCTATTGAGTTCATATCAAATTGTAATTATCCAACATTTTCTTCACCTCTTCTACAGAATTAAACATCAACAAATCAATAATTGACAAAAATGGCACAAACTCATTATTAAATTGTTTGTACTCAATAGTGAGTGATTTGATAAAACTTAATTCAATCCCCTTTTCCTTAAAACTTTCTTTATTGTATAGTTCCTGACCTCCAAGTGCATTTACATAATTTGTGGCATTTTCTTTTTTACAGATATCTACTAGTCTATCTTCTCGCTCCAAATCTATATTTTCATACCTCTTTGAGGAAATAAAAAATTCTGTTTTCAATCCTAAGTATTTTGAAATAGTAATAACACTCTCGATAGCTAATTCACTAATTGTATTGTACCTCTTATTCAATATGTTATTTATCAGTTTATCAACTTCTGTATAATTTGGGGCTTTTTGATAATTCTGATTAATTGTCAGTTGAAATTTGGTTTTCCACCTTTCATAAAAATTTTTGTTTATTAAAGTATCCTTAATTAAACAAAAAGAATTAGCTTTTTTCAATGGAACGGTAAACAAAAACTCTTTGTTATTCAACAAAATTTTATTTCGGTTTATCCAGCCTTGTTTAATAAAATTTACATCATCATAAAACACAAATTTATCAACTGCATTTATCATCTGAAAATAGCCTACGTAAGGAAATAAATAAGGCTGCATTACTGCAATTTTCATAAAAATTAATTTAAAGAAGTGCTGTAATTTTTTTAATGGAATCACTTTCTAATTCCGGATAAATCGGCAAGCAAATCACTTCATTTGCCATTTTTGATGCTATAGGCAGGTTAGCAGGCCTAGCAGAATCGAGACTTTTATACATAGAAAACTCACTAATCAAAGGATAGAAGTAGCGTCGACCAAATACATTGCTTTGTCTTAGTTTTTCATAAAGCTCATCGCGGCTCATGCCATATTCTTTTTCATCAATAAAAATAGGAAAATAGGCATGATTAGCATCGGTGTTTTCAGGTTCATCCAAAAGGGAGATTCCTTTGACATTAGCCAACTCCTTTCGATAAGTTTCGGCAATAACTTTTCGCTTTTCAGCGTTTTGCGGATAGCCTTTTAGCTGTAACAAACCTAGTGCAGCCTGCATTTCGTTCATTTTTGAATTGATGCCGGGAGCCATTACTTTTGTTTCGCCAGCAAAGCCAAAGTTTTTCAGGTAATCAATCCTTTTTTTAGTAGCTGCATCATGACAAACAATGGCACCACCTTCCATGGTATTGAATACCTTGGTAGCATGAAAACTCAAAATGGATAAATCGCCATAATTACAGATACTCTGTCCATTATAGTTCACTCCAAAGGTATGAGCAGCGTCGTAAATCACTTTTAAGCCATAAGTATCAGCAATTTCCTGCATGCGTTCAACTTTGCAGGGGTTTCCGTAAACATGAACGGGCATAATTGCAGTCGTTTTGGGCGTAATGGCAGCTTCAATCTTTTCAGGGTCAAGATTACCATACTCCGGTTCAATATCCACAAAAACGGGTTTTATATTGTTCCACCAGAGACTGTGGGTGGTTGCAACAAAACTATATGGCGTTGTAATTACCTCACCGGTAATGCGCAAAACCTGCAAAGCCGTAAGCAAAGCCAGGGTTCCATTCGCAAAAAGTGAAATATAAGGCACTCCCAGAAATGCGGCTAATTCTTTTTCCAGTTGTTGGTGAAAAGGGCCATTGTTGGTTAGGATTTTATTTTCCCAGATTTGTTCTAGGTAAGGAATGAAGTCTTTCAGCTCTGGGAGAGCAGGTTGGGTAACGTATATGGGTTTATTTTCTGGCATTGCGTAATTCCTTTAATTTATCTAAAACGATATTTTTTATCTCCATGTATGCTTCAAATTTAAAAAATTCACTTATACTAATTGTCAATAAACCACCACTTAAAATTTGAATTATTAATTTCACCAGATTACCTGCCGGCATTAACCACCCAAGCATGTAAACCAACAATCCCACAGAAATTGCAAGTATAAATCCAGGTACTATATCTGAGACTTGCTCACGTATAGAATAATGAATAAACCGACCCGACCAGTAACTGTTAAGGTAATAAGAAATTATGTTGTTCACCCACATGCCGAGTATCAATATCTTAATGCCCCATATTATTCCAATAATAATGGTGGGTACAGCTAATATTTTTTTTATAATCTCAAGTTTAAGAAATAGATCAGACCGTCCTTGTACCTGAAGCATGTTTAAGTTTAAAGCATGTAAGGGATACATCATTCCGACAAAAGTCAGCAGTTGCAAGTAAATGATGGATGGCCTCCAATTTTCACCAATTAGCTTAATAACCAAAGGTTCTGCAATTGCAGCCAGACCAGCCATTAAAATCATACTGATAAACATGACGCTTTTTATCATCCTCTTATAACCTGCTTTGAGCTTAACCGGTTCATCCTGAAGCTGCGCCAATACAGGATAGGTCACTCTTGACATTATACTGTTAAGATTTTTAGATGGAAGATCATTAAACATTTGCGCCCGGGTATAAAAACCTAATTCCTGTGCTGAAAAGTATTTGCCAATAATCAAGTAATAAATATTTCGATATGCGGTATCAATTAAGCCACTGATCAGAAGTTTTGAACCAAATGAAAATAATTCTTTAAATGATTGAATACTGAAAATCAGGGTAGGTCTCCATCTGTTCCAGAACCAAAGCAACAAGGAATTCATACCTTGTTGGCTGATGGTTTTGAATGCCAGGCTCCACACGCCAAAGCCATTATACGCCATTGTAATACCAACAATACCAGAGAAGACAGAAGAGATAAACGAAATTTTTGTTTGTAATTTAAAATCTATGCGCTTGGTTAAGGTCGTTCTCTGTATTATTGTAAGTGAATTAATGATGAGAACAACTCCAAGCACTTGAACAAGATTTTTAAGCTGTGGCTCATTAAAAAAATTGCTGATAGCTGGTGCAGAAATAATTAATATCCCGAAAAAAAATAGTCCTATAATTAAATTAAAATAAAAAACCGTAGAGTAATCTGCTTCTGTTGTATCCTTTTTTCTTATTAATGCACTGCTAAAGCCACTATCTATAAATGATTGAGATAGGGCTATAAAAATGGTAATCATCCCAATTAAACCAAATTCTTTTGGGGTCAGTAGTCGCGCAAGAACAATACCGGTAATGAAAGTTATTCCCTGTACTGAAAAACTATCAATCGCACTCCAAAAAATACCGTTTATGGTTTTTTGCTTTAAGGTCATCTATTCCGGTATAATTAATCTTTGTAGGTATTCAAAGTATTTACCCTTCATGCCTTCAATGTTGTTTTTTAATTGCAGGTGAGTTATCCAAACATAGCGTAAGGCAATTTCCTCGGGGCAAGCAATTTTTAAGCTGGTACGTTTTTCAACTGCTTTCACAAATTCCGTAGCTTCGCTCAAAGCTTCATGGGTTCCGGTATCCATCCATGCATAGCCGCGGCTAAGAGTTTGAAGCTTTAAGTTTTTTTGTTGAAGGTATTCCTGATTTACGGAAGTTATTTCCAGTTCTCCCCGGTGAGAAGGTTTTACTTTTTTAGCAATTTCCACCACAGAGTTGGGATAAAAATATAAACCAACAACAGCATAATTGCTTTTGGGTTGTTGTGGTTTTTCTTCAATGCTCAATACATTTCCTTCTTTGTCCACTTCTGCTACTCCATAGCGCTCTGGGTCTTCTACATAATAGCCAAAAACAACGGCTTTGTTTTCTTCTTTTACCGTTTGAACACTTTTAGCAAGAAGGTTTTGTAATCCTGCACCATAAAAGATGTTATCGCCTAGAACTAAACAAACATCATCATCGCCAATAAATTCTTCACCCAAAATAAAGGCTTGTGCCAGCCCATCGGGAGAAGGTTGTTCAATGTAGCTGAACTTTAAACCGAGTTGGCTGCCATCACCAAAGAGTTTTTCAAAATTGGGCAGATCATGTGGTGTTGAAATAATTAAAATTTCTCTTATCCCTGCCAGCATCAAAACTGAAAGCGGATAATAGATCATTGGCTTGTCGTAGATAGGCAACAGTTGCTTGGATACGACTTTTGTGATGGGATGTAAACGAGTGCCGGCTCCGCCGGCGAGGATGATGCCTTTCATAAATGAAATTTAAAGATTCAAGATTCAAGATTCAATTTCGTAATGTAGTTATTTCACGTTTTTTGTTTCAAAAAATGTGGTTTCAAAGATTGGATGCCGTGTAACACGAAATTCAATCTTTGAATTAGGAATTTTTGAATTTTGAATCCTAAATAAACGGATGATATTCCCCCGTCTTCCCAATCGGCTTCTTATTCCTGATCGAGTGTACAATATACACACTTGGTCTTGCATCTTTCAGTCCATAACCTTTTCCTTCAAGAATGTTTTGGTAACTTACAGTATGGAGATCAGTGAAGCCGCCTGAGAATTCGATTTCTTCGCCGTTGACGGTAATACTGCGGTAGGTTGTTTTGCCTTCCTTTTTAGCTTGTTCGGGCAGGTTGTTGCTGTCGATGCTGAGATACCAACGCACACGGGCATTTTCAAGTTGTAGGAAGCCGGCAGCACGGTCGGTTTCGCTGAGGTGTACCACGTTTTCTGTTGCGGGGCCGAAGATCCAAGTGAGCATATCAAAGAAGTGTACGCCGATATTGGTGGCTACGCCTCCGCTTTTTTCGATGTTGCCTTTCCAGGAACGGTGGTACCAGGCACCGCGGGAGGTGATGTAGGTGAGGTCGATGTCGTAGGATTTTGGATTCAAAGATTCCTGATTCAAATCCCGAATCGTCGTGCCTCCTCTCGGGACTGAAGGATTCAAAGATTCCATATTCGAAGACCTGCCTTCCTGAGGACTGCTGGCATGTTTGGGGTTTTGAGCGTTTAGTTCTTTGGTAACTTTTTCTTTCAAAGCCATGATGGCAGGGTGGTGGCGGAGCTGGAGGATGGTGTAGATTTTTCTTCCGGTTTCTTTTTCTATTTCCTGCAGGGCGTCCACGTTCCAGGGGTTGAGCACGATGGGTTTTTCGCAGATGGCGTCAGCCTGGTTGCGCAAAGCCATGCGGATGTGAGAGTCGTGCAGGTAGTTGGGGCTGCAAATACTCACGTACTCAATATGTCCGTTGCCGCTGCGGCGTAGCTTGTCCATGTGTCGGTCGAAGCGCTCGGGTTCGGTAAAGAAAGCTGCATCGGGGAAATAGCTGTCCATGATACCTACACTATCAAAAGGATCGAGGGCGGCGAGAAGGTTGTTACCGGTTTCTTTGATGGCTTTGAGGTGGCGTGGGGCGATGTAGCCGGCAGCGCCGATGAGGCCGAAGTTTTTCATGTGTTTAAGATTCAAAGATTAGGAAGATTCAAAGATTCAAAATTCAAGGATTCAAAGATTGAAGAACGTAGTGTAGTTATTTCGCGTGTTATTGAGATTCAAAGATTCCTAATTCAAAGATTGAAGAACGTAAATCAGTTATTTCGCGTGTTCATATTTAACTATTCTGAATTCAAAGAATGGAATCTAAGTTAACACGGAACTCAATCTTTGAACCTGCCTTCCTGCGGTCAGCAGGCAGGTTTTTGAATAGCTGCCGACCGCAGGAAGGCAGCGCTTGAATCTTTGAATTTCAGAGAGGAGGCACGACGAACCGGCGTTGAATTTTTGATTAGCTCTTAAACATCTAATTCATTCATGAACTAATAATTTCTTCAATTGCTTATCGAAAGTGTGTACTTTATATCTTTTAGTATGGTTGTACGAAATAAGTAAAGCATCAACAAAGTCTATTTTTTTCTCTTTATATATTTTCAATGCTTCCATGATTATTTTTTTGTCGTTGAAAGATATATCAGGATATGAAATGAGAATATTTAACGATTCACTAATTTCAATTTCGCAGTACTTGATAGACTTTTTCAAGAACATAAACAACTTCGGCAGCTACTTCAAAAGGAACGAAAATAGTATTGTTTTCTATAATTTCTACAGCAGCATTAAAATGTGCTGCATGGTCGTTTAACAAATACCGTAAAATTATATTTGCATCAACGATTTGCATATTTCTCTTTGATTACTGTATCCCAAACATCCGATTCTTTGTTGATAAGCGCTATGTTTTTGTATTTCCCAAGCATTGCAGCAGCAGTTTTTTTATCCACAATTTGCTTTTTCCTTATCACTTTCCTGCGGGTAGTAACTCGAATATCTACTTCTTTACCAAGAAACTCTCTAAGCTCCTTAATGGTTATAGTTTCAGAATTAATTATACGCCGGATTCTTATTTCTGTCATGTCTTAAATATTGAAGCGTAAATGTAGGAATTTTTTTGGATGCAAGGATTAAGAAGATTCAAAAATTAGGAAGATTCAAAAATTCAAAATTCAAGGATTCAAAGATTGAGGAACGTAGTGTAGTTAGTTTGAGGGTTAAGAAGATTTGAAAATTTGAAAATTTGAAGGATTTGAAGATTAAAAAACGTAGATCAGTAATTTCGCGTGTTATTGAGATTCAAAAATTCAAAATTCAAGGATTCAAAGATTGAGGAACGTAGTGTAGTTAGTTTGAGGGTTAAGAAGATTTGAAAAAAGATTTGAAGATTTGAAAATTTGAAGATTTGATTACGTATTGTAGTTATGTTTGACACGAAATATAAGGTGATCGAGCGAAGCCGAGAGCACCGGTGTTGAGATTCAAAAATTCCTGATTCAAAGACCTGCCTGCTGACCGCAGGAAGGCAGGTTCAAAGATTGAAGAACGTAGTGTAGTTATATTTGACACGAAATATAAGGTGATCGAGCGAAGCCGAGAGCACCGGGTTAGGAAGATTTGAGGATTTGAAAATTTGAATCCCGAATCGCTTCGCTCTCGGTACTATAGCCCCAAATCGTCGTGCCTCCTCTCGGGACTTTCAGGATTTGATTTCGTAGTGTAAATAATTTACATGTTAGTTCGGGATTGTGGTTGAGCAGGTCAATTTTGAATTTTGAATTAGAAATTTTGAATCCAAAACTATTCTTCTCTTTTTCGTAAAATCCAGTTTTTGAAAAATGGATCATCGAGTTCGTAATTTGAGTTTGCTTTTACGACATAACCTTGCTGGGTGAGCCTTGTTAGGCCACTGTATAAAGTGCTTGTAGATTTGAATCCCATCTGCTGAATACTGTTTTGCGACAACAACTGTTCTTGTCCTTGTGCTATTTGAATGAGTATTTTCTTGTCGGTCTGGTTTTGGTTTTGCCATATCCGCTGATAATCATTATCGTGGATTCTTACCAGGTAATCTACCGTACTATTTACCTGTTCCTTAACGGGGAAATTATTATCCCATTTATTCCATACTGTATAGGCCAACTGCTGTGTATAATATGGATGACATTGCGTTATTTGGAGAATGATTTCTGCCAGTGGTTCAACTTCCGTTGTTTTACCTTGAAAGCCCTGAATGATAAAGTTTGTAAATTCCTGATAGGGTATTTTATCCAGTGGCATAAGCTGACCAAAATGATAAAAGGGAGATTTCTTTTCTTCAAATATTTGCCGCATCATAGATTCTATGCTTCCCATAAAAACATAGTTGATATTTTGATGGTGCTGAATAATTGCTCTTAAATGTTTGTCTAAGTCAGGATTTAATCGCACTATATCCTGAAATTCATCTAAAACTACGATTGGCTTTTTTTGAGCTGTTCTTAGTGTCATGTCAACACTACTTTAGCCGGCCCAAATCTTGTTCTTTTTCCTCAACTCTGCAAAATAAATCCTTTACGTAGCTTAGGCTATGCGCAGAATTTCTTTTTTGATTTGAGAAAAAATTACTACGACTTAACCGACACAGTAGTATTGACACGACACTGACTTATCGAGTAAATTAAATACATCTTCCAGCAATAAGGTATGATTTGAATTCGATAAAAATGATACATCTACCTCGTTGGTCAGTGGGTTTAAATTGATTGATGGCGTTACTCTAAAGTTTTTAAGAAAACCTTTTAACCGTTCAAAGGGATATACTCTGTAAACCCGTTTCAGAATCTGAGACGCAAAATCATTGATGTCTGTAATGAGTTGCAAGTCGAGAAAAATCAAGGGTCGTTCGAGTGATGAAACTACTTTTTTTATAAGGCTCGTTTTCCCATACCTACGTGGGCTAATGATAATTAAATGATTAGCGCTTGATAAAACCTTTTTAATATCAGCTTGTTCAATTACCCTGTCTGTAAAATAGGGTTCTTGCACTACACTGCCAAATTTAAAAGGGTTCGTTGGTTTCATTGCGATTTTTTTCGTTGCGATTTTTTTCGGAGTAGGATTACGAGGATTCAAAGATTACGAGGATTCAAAGATTCCTGATTCAAAGACCTGCCTGCTGAACGCAGGAAGGCAGGTTTAAAGATTGAAGAACGTAGTGTAGTTAGTTTGCGTGTTGAAAACTAAGGTGATCGAGCGAAGTCGAGAGCAGCGGGTTGAGAAAATTCAAAAATTCCTGATTCAATCCTGAATCGCTAAGCTCTCGGGACTGTAGCCCCGAATCATCGTGCCTACTCTCGGGACTATAGGATTCAAAGATTGAGGAACGTAGTGTAGTTATATTTGACACGAAATATAAGGTGATCGAGCGAAGCCGAGAGCACCGGGTTCGGAAGATTTGAAAATTCCTGATTCAAAGACCTGCCTGCTGACCGCAGGAAGGCAGGTTCAAAGATTGACGAACGTAGTGTAGATAGTTTGCGTGCTGAAAACTTAGGTGATCGAGCGGGTTCTGCTGAGCACTTGTGGTGAGCGCGTCGAACCATGTCGAAGTAAGCCAAGAGCACCGGGTTACGAAGATTCAAAAATGCCTGATTCAAAGACCTGCCTGCTGCCTGCCTGGCCGTCAGACAGGACCGCAGGAAGGCAGGTTCAAAGATTGAGGAACGTAGTGTAGTTAGTTTGAGAGTTAGGAAGATTTGAAAATTTGAGGATTAAAGAACGTAGTGTAGTTAGTTTGCGTGAAAAAGATTCAAAGATTAAGAAGATTCAAAATTCAAGGATTCAAAGATTGGATGTTGGTTAGCAACGGAACTTAATCTTTGAACCTGCCTTCCTGCGGTCAGCAGGCAGGTTTTTGAATAGCTGCCGACCGAAGGAAGGCAGTGTTTGAATTTTTGAATTTCTTTTGGAGGCACGACGAGCAGCGCTTGAATCTTCTACATCATCTCGTAAAGTACGCCATTTACCTGATCCATTTTTTTTGAGGCGTTTAATACTTCAATGGCTACTACATCTCCGGCTTCATCGTAATCGATGATTATTCCTTTTTTTTCCTGATCGCTTTCTTCAATCGGTTTGTTGGCTAATTGAATGAGGAGCGTATCAGTTTCTTTATCGTACTTAATTTTCATATTTCTTCAGTTTTGATGTCCTGTAGAGCGTAACGACCAGAGGAGGAATGCGCTCAACATTTACAATAACCCTGTAAAGATAATCTTTATTGTTTTCTTTTACCAGTTTTTGAAGCACAATCAAGCCATTTTCGTCCTCTATTGTTTTATCAGGTGCCTGAATTGTTTCATTTACCAGATCAGGGTTAAGTCTTCTCTGCTTCATTTGATAGGCAGCATGTTTAGAAAAGCTGATATTCTTCACGGTTTGTTCAAAATTCAAGGATATGCCTGCTGCCTGCCTGGCCGTCAGACAGGACCGCAGGAAGGCAGGTTTAAAGATTTATATTTCGTAGTATAGATAGTTTGCGGGTTGAAAACTAAGGTGATCGAGCGAAGTCGAGAGCACCGGGTTAGGAAGATTCAAAAATTCAAAGATTAAAGAACGTAGTGTAGTTAGTTTGCGGGTTAAGAAGATTCAAAAATTCCTGATTCAAAGACCTGCCTGCTGCCTGCCTGACGGCCAGGCAGGCAGCAGGCAGGTTTTTGAATAGCTGCCGACCGAAGGAAGGCAGTGTTTGAATTTTTGAATTTCTTTTGGAGGCACGACGAACCGGCGTTGAATTTTTGAATCTTTGAATCAATTTGCCGACCGCAGGAAGGCAGAGTTTGAATCTTTGAATCTTTAAATGCGCTCCGCGCACGCCTGTCTCTCGTTGGTCGCCAGGCAGGCTCTCGCCTTCTAAGTCCCATTGTTTTTTTGTATGGAACTGTAAATAAGGCCGTTAAGTTGGACGTTCTTTTCAGATTTCACGTCCTATGAATTCAAAGATTCAAAAATTCAAGATTCAAAGATTATGAAGATTCAAAGATTCCTGATTCAAAGATTAGGAAGATTCAAAAATTCAAGATTCAAAGATTATGAAGATTCAAAGATTCCTGATTCAAAGATTCAAAGATTGAAGAACGTAGTGTAGTTATTTCGCGTGTTCAAATATAACCATTCTCAATTCAAAGATTAGATGTTGGTTAGCAACGGAACTCAATCTTTGAACCTGCCTTCCTGCGGTCCTGTCTGACGGCCAGGCAGGCAGCAGGCAGGTTTTTGAATAGCTGCCGACCAAAGGAAGGCAGTGCTTGAATTTTTGAATAATCTTAACTGGTTTATTCATATTTGTTAGTTTTTTTTAGTTTTCACTTTTGGTTTTTCACTTTTCACTTTTCGTTTTATCGTTTTATCGTTTTCCCACACTAGCATCATATTTTCGGTATTGAGTTTGGGTAGTTGTTGTTGGAACTCAGCGGGTGTGAGGGCGAGGAAGCCTATGGTGCGTGAGATGAGTTTTTGTGCTTTGAGGACGAGCTGTGCCAGGTAGTCGAGGTCGAGCTGTTCGCCTACGATGAGTAGGTTGATCTGCTGGCTGTCGATGCCTTGTGCAAGCTCTCCCATGAGGTAAACTTCTTGTGGATCGCCGAGGTGGTTGATGACACGCTCGATGATTTCGTCGATGCCGATGGTTTTGCGGACGATATTTTGTATGTCGGGGAAGAGTGGGTGTTTGTCGTTGGCACGGAAGACCTTGCGTGGGCCTTCGGTTTGTGAGTTTAGCAGGCCGGCCTGTTCGAGCTTGTTGAGTTCGAGGCGGACGGAGTTGGTGGATTCGTTGAATTCGGTGGCGAGGCCACGGAGGTAACCGGTGTTGTTGCTGTTGAGGAAGAACTTCAGCAGCATCTTGAGTTTTGTTTTGGAAGTTATGAGGGCTTCGAGCATGTTTTTTTTAATTCAAAGATTCAAAAATTCCTAATTCAAAGATTGGGATTTAGGTTAATACGAAATTCAATCTTTGAATCTTGGGAGGAGGAACGACGACCAAGAATTGAATCTTTGAATTTTTGAATAGCTGCCGACCGCAGGAAGGCAGCGTTTAAATTTCTTTTATTCATTGGTTTTATATTTGGAGCCTTTGAGGCCGGAGTTTTTGAGGTATTTGATGAAGTTTGCTATTTCTGAGGCTATTTCTGTGGTTTTTTGTTTTAGTTGATCGCATGTTTCTTGTGTGATGTAGTTGCAGTCGAGAGCTCTGTAGCTTTGTGAGCGGGTTTCGCCACACGATCCTTTGGCGATGTAGAGAAACTGAACGAATTCTTTGTTACCGCTTCTCTCGAAGCCTTCTGCTATGTTATCGGCTATTGATCCAGCGGCAGCTCGGATTTGATCACGGAATCTAAAGTCTTTATTGAAATCTCCTTCTGCCGTAATGACAAAGACGAATTGTGCTAATTCGCGGGCTTTTTGCCAGATTGGGAGTTCTTCGAAGGAGGTGTATTTCATAATTTAAAGATTCAAAGATTTAAAGATTTAAAGATTCAAGGATTCAAAGATTGGGTACAGGTTAATACGGAATTCAATCTTTGAATTTTGAATTAGGAATCATTGAATTGGTTTGGAGTAGCAAAATTACTCATGCTTTTTGAAATAGCAAGTTTTTTTTGAAATATTTTTTTTGTCCATCCCCGTTAAGATTGTGCCTGATAAATATGCTTTGCATTTCACAGGATAAACCTCCTTACGGGGCAAGCGAATTGAACGAATATAGCGGAGGTTATTCGCGGCTTATTATTCGTGTAATTCGCGTAATTCGATGATGAATCATCGGAGTTTCTTTTTTTGTCATCCCCGTTAAGATCGCGCCCTGATAAATATGCTTTGCATTTCACAGGATAAACCTCCTTGCGTGGCAAGCGAATTGAACGAATTAAGCAAATTGGACGTCATGTTTCATTCGTGAAGTCATTTAAAAATCGGCTTTTGTCAATCCTGATTGCCTGCCAATTGAGCTAAAGGTACCCACTGGTATTTCTTTTTTGGGGTGAGGTACTATTACGATTAGTTTGTTTTTGGTGTATTTACAATGCCTACCTCTTTGTGAGACAAAAACAAATCCATTCTTTTCGAGGATTTTAATAATATGGCTGGAAGAGTATAACTTAGACATTAATAAATGTTTCGCCAATCATGGCTTCATTTATTGCCCTAAAAGTGTTTATCTCGTGGTTGTCTTCTAAATAAAGTTCAACAGCTTCTTTCAGGTTGTCGATTGATTCCTGCACAGTGTCACCAAAGCTGGAAACTTCTACATTGAGGCATTGGGATACATAATAGTCACCTTCTTTATATAGTATATATTTTAATGCGTGCATTTTGAAATTATTTGTTCAAAGGTAATGAAAAAGATTGAGGAACGTAGTATATTTATTTTGTGTGTTACGAAGATTCAAAGATTACGAAGATTCAAAGATTCAAAATTCAAGGACCTGCCTGCTGCCTGCCTGGCCGTCAGACAGGACCGCAGGAAGGCAGGTTCAAAGATTGAAGAACGTAGTGTAGGTAGTTTGAGGGTTAGGAAGATTCAAGATTCAAGGATTCAAGGACCTGCCTGCTGAACGCAGGAAGGCAGGTTCAAAGATTGAAGACCGTAGTGTAGTTAGTTTGAGGGTTAGGAAGATTCAAGATTCAAGGATTCAAGATTCAAAGATTGACGAACGTAGTGTAGTTAGTTTGCGTGATAAAGATTCAAGATTCAAAATTCAAGGATTCAAAGATTGGATGTTGGTTAGCAACGGAACTTAATCTTTGAACCTGCCTTCCTGGGTTCAGCAGGCAGGTTTTTGAATAGCTGCCGACCGAAGGAAGGCAGTGCTTGAATTTTTGAATCTTTGAATTTCCTCAAGGAGGCACGACGGAGCGAGATTCAAAGGATTACTTTTTAAACACTTTTCGTGAGGTTCTTATTTTTCTGATACTTGAACGGGAGTGAAGTATTCTTAAAACTTCTACTGCATCGGAAGTTATTCTATAAATAATTAGGTAAGAACCAATAATGATGTTTCGGTATCTTTTGTCTTTTGTTGGCAAATGTCTGCATTCAACATGCAAGAAATACATTTGATCAAGACTCCATATCCTGCTATAGATATCTGCTACAAGGCTTTTAGCTGCCACCGGCCCAAACACTTCCTCTCCAAAAGAATATATTTCAATGATATCAAGATCGAACTGGGCCGAAACTTTTACTTCTTTTCTCGCTCCGTCAGCCATCGTTCAAAATTTTCCATAGACTCTTGTACGCTATGAAAAGGGCCTTTTTCAGCCTTCTTTATTTCTTTTTCAAATTCTTGCTGTGTCAAGCATGTGCCTGTCTGTATCCAACTTTTAGGATTCTTATTAGCTTTCTTTACTTCGGTCATGTGCGTATAAAGTTTTAATGTATCCACAAAAATAGGTTTTTTTCATCGATGTTTCTTTTGTCATCCCCGTTAAGATTGTGCCCTGATAAATATGCTTTGCATTTCACAGGATAAACCTCCATACAGGGCAGGCGAATTGAACAAAGATTCCTAATTCAAAGATTCAAGGATTCAAAGATTCAAAAATTCCTAATTCAAAGATTAAAGATCGTAGTACAGTTATTTCGCGGGTTAAGAAGATTCAAAGATTGAGGAACGTAGTGTAGTTAGTTTGAGGGTTAGGAAGATTTGAGGATTTGAATCCCGAATCGCTTCGCTCTCGGGACTGTAGCCCCGAATCGTCGTTCCTCCTCTCGGGACTTTCAGGATTTGATTTCGTAGTGTAGATAGTTTTCTTAATGTTACAGTCGTTTAAGCAAATCCTTTGGGTCAAGTTTAATTTTCGAGAATGCGAACCATTTCTTACCTAAATCTTTCAAAGATGCGCCAATATGATACACTGTTGAGTCATCAATGATTAAAAATCGGTCGTGTGATTGAGAAAACACTTTAACCTGAACAGGCTTGTATTGATGGTTGTGTTTTTCCAAATCAAGTTTAAAGGATGGACTAATTTTAGCTGTATAAATGCTTGCATCCACCTTTGGATTTCTCTTGGACAGTAGCGACAATACTGATTCATCTATATAATTATCAATCAGGACAATGCTTTTCTTTGCATCCTTTACCAAGGCAATCACAAACAGCCAGGCATCAAATATTTGGCCGTTGAAGAAGATGCCTTCATTAGGGGGCAGATTGGTTTGAATCTTAAATTCTATATCGTTTATCCTGCCTTTTATATGTTGTACTTCTTCTTCTATCCTTCCCAAGCGATGATTTACAACATGACCTCTTAAAAGGTATTCTTTTAGAATTTTGTTGGCCCAAATACGGAACTGGGTAGCATTAATAGAGTTGACTCTGTAACCAACAGACAAAATTACATCCAGGTTATAATACTTCGTCCTGTATTTTTGCTTGCTATCCACCCCCATGTGTTCCAAAATGGAACATGTGCTATCTTCATCTAATTCGCCGGAAATAAAAATGTTCTTCAAATGCTTTGTTATTGCAGGCCTCTTCACTCCAAACAACTCCGCAATTTTGGCTTGAGTTAACCAAACAGTCTCATCTTCAATCCTCACTTCAATTTTTAACTGAGGTTGGTTGCTGTATGAGAATATGATTATTTCGTCCTTCACTAAGACTTTATTTAAAGATTCAAGATTCAAAGACCTGCCTGCTGACCGCAGGAAGGCAGGTTCAAAGATTGAAGATTCAAAGATTCAAAATTCAAGGACCTGCCTGCTAACCGCAGGAAGGCAGGTTCAAAGATTGAAGAACGTAGTGTAGTTAGTTTGCGGGTTAAGAAGATTCAAAAATTCCTGATTCAAAGACCTGCCTGCTGCCTGCCTGGCCGTCAGACAGGACCGCAGGAAGGCAGGTTCAAAGATTGACGAACGTAGTGTAGTTATTTCGCGTGTTGAGAAAATTCAAAGTTTAGGAAGATTCAAAGATTCCTGATTCAAAGATTCAAAGATTACGAAGATTCAAAGATTCAAAATTCAAAGATTCAAAGATTGAGATTACGGAGTGCAGGTAGTTTTAGGGTTAAGAAGATTTGAAAATTTGAGGATTAAAGAACGTAGTGTAGTTTGTTTGCGGGTTAGGAAGATTTGAAAATTTGAAGATTTGAGGATTTGAAGATTAAAGAACGTAGATCAGTAATTTCGCGTGTTATTGAGATTCAAAGATTAGGAAGATTCAAAGATTAGGAAGATTCAAAGATTACGAAGATTCAAGGATTCAAGATTCAAGGACCTGCCTGCTGAACGCAGGAAGGCAGGTTCAAAGATTGGATGCGAGCCAACACGAGATTCAATCTTTGAATGCCGGAAGGAGGCACGACGAACCGGCGTTGAATTTTTGAATTTTTGAATATTCAGGAATTTTTATAAGGTTCTGCTTTTTCAATAGGAATTTTTCCCAAGCCTAATGAATTGCTACGTCCTAAAAGAAAATCATCAGCAATTTGTTTTTTGAGCTTTTGAGTGTTTAATGTTTAGGTGTTTTAATGTTTAGTTGTTTAATGTTTAGTTGTTTAGGAGTATTACACAGTTAAATATTTGTTCAATTGTTCAGTGTTCAGTTGTTTGATTTAACGCTAAACACTAAACATTAGACATCCTTATACTTTGTTCCTTTGTATTCACTTTTTTTGAGATACTTGATAAGCCCCTGTGTTTTATTTCTGATACTGTAGGTGCGAGACAACAAATCATCGAGCTCCTCCTTATTTATAAAATCTGCGTCAAATGCTCTATAGGCTTGTGACCTGCATTCTCCATTTGAGGCTTTAGCAATATATAAGAACTGGACAAACTCTTTATGGCCATCCCTTTCATAACCTTCTGCTATGTTATCCATGATAGAACCCGCAGCACTGTTGATTTGACTGCAGAATCGAAAGTCTTTGGCAAATTCAGGCCGTCTTGTCAATTGCCGAACAATTTTGGCGAGTTCTCTGGCTTCTTTCCAAATTTCAAGATCTTCAAAGGAGGAGATAGTCATGGAGGTGAGTGTTTGGGTGTTTAGGTGTTTAGGTGTTCAGTTGTTAATTGTTTAGGTGTTTAGGTGTTTAGGTATATCGAACACTTGAACATTAAACACTTGAACAATTAAACATTTGTTCAGTGTATAGTTGTGCAGTTGTTGAACATCTAAACATTAAACATTGAACATTAATCCTCCGGTTAGATAAAATGGCATGTCCATGGATTTCCACCAAGCAAGAAAATTATCCTGCAGCAGGTATAATGCTTTGTAGTCTTGATTTAACATAGGTATATTTACTTCTTAATGAGGCGGATCGTAATTTTTGTATTAGTTCGTCACTGAGCAATTCTTGAACAGATTCTACTGGCAGTATATTTAGTATTGTAAACCAGGGATAAGATTCCACAAGTTTTTTAAAGATATCCATTTTTGAATAATGTCCGGCTTTTTCCTTTTTATCGAGCAAAACAGCCTCAAGATCTTCAGGAGATATTTTATAATCCCAAGCCATCTGATTGAATATTTTGGATTTTTCGGAGTAATCTTTTGCCTGAAGGATTGATGTTTCCATTGTTGCTGATTTTTTAAAGAATGCGAAGATTACGAAGATTCAAAGATTAGGAAGATTCAAAGATTCAAAGATTCAAAGATTACGAAGATTCAAAGATTCCTGATTCAAAGATTCAAAGATTTATATTTCGTAGTGTAGTTAATTTTACGTGATTGATATTCAAAGATTAAGAGGATT
>JALNZT010000011.1 GCA_023229135.1 Bacteroidales bacterium | reverse complement strand
GAAGATTCAAAGATTCAAAGATTCAAAGATTACGAAGATTCAAAGATTCCTGATTCAAAGATTCAAAGATTTATATTTCGTAGTGTAGTTAATTTTACGTGATTGATATTCAAAGATTAAGAGGATTCAAAGATTCCTGATTCAAAGACCTGCCTGCTGAACGCAGGAAGGCAGGTTCAAAGATTGGATGCGAGCCAACACGAGATTCAATCTTTGAATGCCGGAAGGAGGCACGACGAACCGGCGTTGAATTTTTGAATCTTTGAATGTAAAGAAGGCAGCGCTTGAATTTTTGAATGCGCTCCGCGCACGCCTGTCTCTCGTTGGTCGCCAGGCAGGCTCTCGCCTTCTAAGTCCCATCCTTTTTTTGTATGGAACTGTGAATAAGGCCGTTAAATTTGGACGTTCTTTTCAGATTTCACGTCCTATGAATTTGAAGATTCAAAGATTCAAAGATTCAAAGATTACGAAGATTCAAAGATTCCTGATTCAAAGATTCAAAGATTTATATTTCGTAGTGTAGTTAATTTTACGTGATTGATATTCAAAGATTAAGAGGATTCAAAGATTCCTGATTCAAAGACCTGCCTGCTGAACGCAGGAAGGCAGGTTCAAAGATTGGATGCGAGCCAACACGAGATTCAATCTTTGAATGCCGGAAGGAGGCACGACGAACCGGCGTTGAATTTTTGAATCTTTGAATGTAAAGAAGGCAGTGTTTGAATTTTTGAATGCGCTCCGCGCACGCCTGTCTCTCGTTGGTCGCCAGGCAGGCTCTCGCCTTCTAAGTCCCATCCTTTTTTTGTATGGAACTGTGAATAAGGCCGTTAAGTTGGATGCCCTTTTCAGGTTTTACACCCTGTGAGATTCAAAGATTCAAAAATTCAAAAATTCAAAGATTGACGAACGTAGTGTAGTTATTTCGCGTGTTCAAATATAACCATTCTGAAATCAAAGATTAAGAAGATTCAAAGATTCCTGATTCAAAGATTCAAAGATTTATATTTCGTAGTGTAGTTAATTTTACGTGATTGATATTCAAAGATTAAGAAAATTTAAAGATTCAAAGATTGGGATTTAGGTTAATACGAAATTCAATCTTTGAATTCTGCAAGGAGGCACGACGAGCAGAGATTGAATCTTTGAATTTTTGAATAATCTTAAATGGTTTATTCATATTTGTTAGTTTTTTTAGTTTTCACTTTTGGTTTTTCACTTTTCACTTTTCGTTTAATCGTTTAATCGTTTTCCCATACGAGCATCATGTTTTCGGTATTGAGTTTGGGTAGTTGTTGTTGGAACTCAGCGGGTGTGAGGGCGAAGAAGCCTATGGTGCGTGAGATGAGTTTTTGTGCTTTGAGGACGAGCTGTGCCAGGTAGTCGAGGTCGAGCTGTTCGCCTACGATGAGTAGGTTGATCTGCTGGCTGTCGATGCCTTGTGCGAGCTCTCCCATGAGGTAAACTTCTTGTGGGTCGCCGAGGTGGTTGATGACACGCTCGATGATTTCGTCGATGCCGATGGTTTTGCGGACGATATTTTGTATGTCGGGGAAGAGTGGGTGTTTGTCGTTGGCACGGAAGACCTTGCGTGGGCCTTCGGTTTGTGAGTGTAGCAGGCCGGCCTGTTCGAGCTTGTTGAGTTCGAGGCGGACGGAGTTGGTGGATTCGTTGAATTCGGTGGCAAGACCACGCAGATAGCCCGTGTTGGAGCTGTTGAGGAAGAACTTCAACAGCATTTTGAGTTTTGTTTTGGAAGTGATTAGTGCTTCGAGCATGGTTACTTATTCAACGATTTGAAAATTTGAGGATTTGAGGATTTGAAAAAAGATTTGAGGATTTGAAGATTAAAGAACGTAGTGTAGTTAGGGTGCGGGTTAAGAAGATTTGAGGATTTGAAAATTTGAGGAGTTACGACAATGATTTTAAAATTTTCAAATTAGGAATCTTCAAATCTTATTCGAGTAGCAAAATTACTCATGCTTTTCGAAACAGCAAGTTTTTTTTGAAATTTATTTTAAAACGCTCAAAAAGTCGCTCCTCCCACCACCAATTTTCTACCAAAGTACGACTTTGCGAGGCGAAAGATTTGCGAGAGCAAATCTTTCGCCTCGCAAAGTCGTCGTACCCCACGCCATTCCCCTTACGAAGCCCATCTTCGCGAGGAGTTCAATAGCGCCCCAGCGCTATTTAACGACCTGGCGGCCTCATCGTACCCCACGAAATCCCAATCCTCAAATCTTCTTAACCCGCACCCTAACTCCACTACGTAATCCAATCTTAGAATCAGGAATCTTTGAATCTTGAATCTTGAATCTTGAGCCTACTCCGAAAAGTAACATTTCGACACTAAGATACGAAATCAGGAAACTTGAAAAACATTAAACACTTGATATTCAAATTTTTAAGAATCATAATTTCTTGTGTATTAGTGGCATTCTTTATCTTTTGACTTTTCGGAGGGGACTCAATCTTTGAACCTGCCTTCCTGCGGTCCTGTCTGACGGCCAGGCAGGCAGCAGGCAGGTCTTTGAATCTTGAATCTTGAATCTTGAATCTTTGAATCTTGAATCTTATCCCCCCCTCACAAAAACCATGGCCTTTCCTCCAGTCCTCCCGGCAGCGAAGTGCCTTCAAACCAGGCCGTTTGGGAGACCAACAGCCGCGGATAGCCAATGGTAACCGGCACAGAAGCCTGCTTTACACTGCGCCAGTAAAGCCGCGTGAAATCATACACCTGCTGCAGTAGTTCCATCACGGTCTCTTGGTCATCGAGCAGCTTAGGCTTATTGGCTTGCAGGTAGCAGCGCACCGGCATCGGCTGTGCCTTTGGTTTGCCTTCACCCGTGTAGCCATTGACATACAACAGATAATCCTGATTACTTAGCCTGAAAACACTGCCATCGGCCGGCAGGCCATAAGTATCTTGCACAGCCTTCACAAAAAAGTCATCCGTCATGCCTTGATTCACCCGCACCACATAAAAGGCCAGTCCGGGATCGTATGCTTCCAACATCTTTTTCACAGGCATAAACTGTCTGTTGCTCAATGATTTATAATAGTGCATCACCAGTCGCTCGGGTTTGCCGTGTTTGTTCAGGTAGTGATTCAGCGCTTCCTCCAGCTTTGCAGCAATAGCCGATGATTCGTTAGCCGGATAATAATCAAAGCCTTTAAAATGACCATCGTCAGAAAACACAAAAGATGAGGCTTCAAACTTGAGGTCGTATTGCGGCAGTTTATACATCCCGAAACCCACCACCAAAGAAGTTTGATGTGTTTTTGACAGCACCCACGGAATGCCACCCAGCTTGGCAATGGCTGCCATGGCAATATTGGGTACCCAATAGTAAAATTTCGTCTCGGCGTCTATGGCCTTTGCGCCAACAAAAGCTTGTGATGCAATCCCTCTTTTCAACAGCAGCTCCTTGATTTGATAATATACCCTTCTATACTTTTCAGCTCCTGTGTATTTATCAAACGGGCTGATATAAATTGCAAAATAAGACAGGCTGGTATCTAAACTTTTAAGGCTTAGCTGTGCCGCCAGCTGCTCGGCCATCGTATCGCCCTTATCTATACAGATATCCAGTTGATCTTCATGATGGACGGCTAATTTCATATAAGCCGACAAGCCTTTATAGCTAGCGCCTGAAAGCAATTCTTCTTTTAGTTTTTCCTTTGCCGCTTTTTCTTCCGGCGTATAAATAAAGAAGCACACCAGCTGCTTTACCTTGAGCGGTAAATAAGGGCCAAAGCTGCGCAAGCCTTTATAAACATCGTCATGGGTGTTGCCTCCACCAAAAACCAAAGCCTTCTTTGCCCCTTCAAGCTGAAATAAAGGCTCGGTAGCACGCCAGCTGTTGTCAAAAATAAGCCCTGTTGCCGTTTTGTTTTGCAGTATTTCCTTAAAAAAATGACTTACGATATTCCATTGTTCCTGGTGTTTATTGGGGTTTCGCCTTGTCGGAATGACGATATCCAGTGCCTGCCTCAATTCACGGTTCAGTATGGGGTATTGTTTGTCACGGGCAGCATGGGCCTCATCAGGCAAATGTTTGTGGTGCATGATCTGTTTGTTGTAAATCACCTTTTTTAGGTGCCTCGTGGCACCGGGCTGCGAATTGTCCAGGCTTTCCAAAGATTCTTTTAGGATATAGGAATTGCCGATATAGGACAAGCCCAGTGAAGGCTGCTCATCCTCTTCATAATACTTTACTTTGAGCTGTATCCGGTTAAACTGCGCATAAGGGGATGTTTTAGAGGATTCATTTTGCCAAATCACCAGGTCATTCACAAAGTTTGATTGCTGATAAGCGTTTTGGTTCACAAAATAGCTGTGCAACAAAAAATGTGCATAGCAGCGGGCGATCTGCCTGTGGGCACTTAAGCTGACTAACCATTGCTGGCCTTCAAAGTCTTTGGGGATATCGAAATAGAGGTAGATGGTGTCATTTTCATGCTGCTCAGGATAACATCTCCGAATATCATCCGGACAGGCTTTGAGTTTTACGCTTTGCCTGCTTTGAGACGGCGTTAAAGAAAAGCCTACTTTGATTTCATCTGTAGGAAAAGAAAAAGGTCTCAGGTTTAGGTGAAAGGGAGTTGTTTCTTGATTTGTTGTCATAATAAAAGATGCTATTAATTTTTGCCATGCATAATGGCGATAATTTCCTGTTGGTAAAATTTATATAGTTTACCAATCCTATAATGACGGATTTTGCCCTGCTTTGCTTGCTTGAGTAGTCCGTTTGGGCTGATTCCTAAAATTTTGGAAGCCTCAGCTGTGCTATACGATAGCGTTGTTTTTGCCGCTACTTTGTTGCTTGTTAAAGATTGCATTTCTTGCTCCTCAGCTTTTGGTTTGTCGGCATCATCAATTGCCACAGACTGACTTTCTTGATTTATTAAAGCATTTTTATTTGATTTAACAGGCTGACTTTTGCTATCCGAAAATAATCCACCGCCACCCGCAAACTTGTCAATGATGTTGGGAAAGTCCTTTTCATACCAATTGTACAATGTAATGAGCAAATGGCCCTGTGGGTAATCGCTATGATAATATGGTTTTATCAACTCATTATTGAGTAGAACAATATCAGGAGTAAGGATATTATGGTACTTATTGCTTAATAGCCGCCGGAAAATGAGCATACACAGATGAACCATATACACGATAAGGGCGTCCTCTCCTTCCTTCTTTTTGAATGTTATTTTGCTATACTGCAACAGATCATCCAGCCGCCGCATCAGCTGGCGCAGCTCAAACTGGCGGCGTACGGCAGATAAGCCAGCAAGTTGCAGCTCACAAAACACATAGCTGTGCGCAAAAGCCTGCGCGATAAGGTCGCGGTAAAAGAAAAGTTTGAGGCCCGTAAGCTCCTGACTTTTCAGTCCAAAATATATTTCCTTTATCAAAGGTGTAAATTTTGTATGACCTATGAATTGCCATTCTTCCTTCAAAGCAGGAGGTAAGCCCCTGTTGTTACGCTCAAAAACCGTTATAAGGCCATGCAGATAAGTTGAGCTTGATGCCGCAGCAACATGGTGCTGCCAGGCACGGTAAAACAAAACACGGTTGTTTTCCGGCAGCCACGGCATAAGCTGGTCATACAACAACTGATGGAAGCTATGCAACCGCATAGGATGATAAGAATAAGAACGCAATAAAGTATCAGCCATTAGCCTTAGTTTAAAATTAATAGATTTCAAAAACCTTCAGATACAAAAATACGGAACTAAATCTTAAATAGTTGGTTAATAAAGCAATTGTTGAAAACTTTCAACAAAGCCCATCCTGCAAAGCGAAAGCCACCCACAACTATCTCCCTATCAAAGTACGGCCTTGTCGTACCCCACGAAATCCCAATCCTCAAATCTTCTCGACCCGCACCCTAACTGCACTACGTAATCCAATCCTGAGTCTTGAATCTTTTGAATCTTTGAATCAGGAATCTTTGAATCTTTGAATCTTATCCCCCCAAAAAAAACCGGAGCAAGGTTTCCCTCACTCCGGTGCAACGCTGCAAGGCGCAATAGTCAAGAAAATCTAAGCGATAACGATCGCTCCGGCATACACACTCTCGCCAACGCTATCGCGGGACGCCGTGCCCACCAGTACTTCAGCGGTAATAAAACCCGTGTAAACATGCACGGTATCCCCGCTATAGTTAGCCGGCAGCTCAATGATTGCCGAAGCATCTATGCGCTCTGCCGCGTTAATCCTGACCACGGCATGGTTTTTTAAAGGGTTATAAACTGCCACGTACAAGATATCCGTGGATGCTGCGCCTGCTGCAGCTGAATTGTCTGTCCATCCCAGGTTGAGTTTAGCGGTTTCTGTCGATTCGGCTGTCAGGCCAATTATCGATTCCAGCTCCCCTAAAGCCAGTCGGGCCTCACTAAACGCTATCTCAAAGCCTGCCTCATGATCACCTGCCAATGCATGGTGGTAATTATAAGAGGTAGCAGCATTGAAAGCGGTGATGCGTCCGGCAGCCGGCTTGAATCCGATACGGATCAACTGCTTCATAGGCTGAAGAAACTTGATCAGCACACGGAACTTCGCACGTTGGGACATTTGTAAAACAGTGTTGGCATTTCGCACCTCAGTAGGAAGTGAACGGAGATAATCAACTCCTTTCCAGTTCCCGCCAACCACATTTCCGACTTTACCGGAAATGCCGCCGAGGATTCCTTTTTTAATTCGAGCCATTGCTTGAATTTTTGAAATGAATAATTAATTGAACGTCTGTCAGTAGTATTGCGCAATAAAAACTGAACTGCTTCCCTTAGTCCAATTTTCGTTCAAACAATGGAAAAGTGTGCGAAACAACGCCAAAGTCAGTAGTATTAGCTTGTCTGCCGGCTTGGCAGCGACCTTACGCGCACTTCACGCACCAAAAGTGTGCGTATGGCAGGGCAATATCAGGCTTTTGACAACCTAATCACAAGATAATTCAGTCTGAAAACCCATAAAAAACTTTGGCACGCCAGGCAGTCAAAAAGCTTAAGCAGGGGTATGAAAAAGCTTTCCTGTATGCAACGTGTATGCAATTCGCCCAAAAGACCTGTATTGGCAGGGCTTAGACCCTAAAAACACTATAGATGAACTAGCGAAGACCTAGCCGAAACCCCTACCAAAGTCCAACTGTACTAAACGAAAGCTTTGCTTTTGCAAATCCCCCCACAACCATCTCCCTATCAATGCACGACTTTGCGAGGTGAAAGATTTGCCCCAGCAAAGCTTTCAACGAAGCAAACTCGCTGTACCCCACGAAATGGAACAAAAAAAAGATTTGCGACCGCATGTCTTTGAATCTTTGAATTTTGAATCATTTGAATCTTTGAATCAGGAATCTTTGAATCCTTGTATCCCTACTGGCTCCTCGCCTTTTTTATAAAGATATTGTACCAGGCCATCCAAAAATACCGCCAGTCGGTAAGCAGGGGATGTTTTTCATAAGCCTCCAGGTAGCGCATCTCCGAAGCCATAATCTCTTCGAGTGTTTTTGGCATATCAACATAAAATGGTGGAATAAGACCCGGCTTAAATTGCAGCCTTTTCTCTTTTAGCTCATCGCTATACAGGCTAAAATAATGACGACTCAATGGGCGAACGCCAACCAATTTCATCTCACCCTTAAAAACATTGATAAACATCGGAAACTCATCAAGCCAAAATTTTCGCATTACTTTACCCAATGTAGTAACCCTGAAATCGTCCTTAAATTTACCTCCTGCATCCAGGTCGTTCATGCGATAAATATAATCTTGCAGGTATTCAGAATATGGATGCATGGTGCGTGCTTTATACACCCCGAATAATTTGCCGTTTTTCCCGTAGCGCTTCAGCCTGATCAATGGCCCATAAGTAGGGGAGTAGTCGAAAAAAGGCGCCCTTATTTTGCGGGCCAAAAAGTAAAGCTCGCCTCCAATCTCTTTTTCGCACACCACCTCAAAGCCGCAAGAATAGAGCCGGCCAAAAGTTTCTGCCTTACTCAAAACCCGGTTGTTGCCCTGTGTTACGTAAAAATAAAGCTTTTTGGTGAGTGGGAGCTTAGGAAAGACGCGTTTAAACAAGACGTCAAAAGAATAAATAAACCAATTTATTCCTATCGGAAAGCGGCTCAAAATGCGGTTTTTCCTGATTTTATAGGTTTGGACGCTGTTGATATAAAGTCCTCCTTCGGACAATAAAGCATTGATAGCTTCAAAAAATTTGTTGAGGTAGCGCACATCGTTTACACGTTTTAAATTGATTAGTGTATCATGTGCTAAAGGTTTTTGATTAAGAATATTAAAACGGGTGCTGGTCGCCATCAGCAATGTTTTATCTGAAGATTCCTGAAGTAATGGCTTAATAAAATCCCAGACAGCATTTCCCGCCTGCTCCTTTATGATGCCCTGTAAATCTTTAGAAGTCATTTGTGTACTGATAGTCTCGGTTGGTAATTTGTCGTTTTCTCTTATTGAAGTTGCTTGAGTTGCAATTAGGGTTGAAGCCATAATTTTAATGTTGGTTTTTTGATGGCTTTATCAGATTCATCCGTTACAGCTTGATGTAATCTATATATTTAGGTTGATTTAGGTGCAAAGATAGAACAAAACCGCTCTGACACCAAATTTTTTTTAAACCCCACCTTCTCTCCATCACTCCATTCCTGCACCTCTCCATCACTCCATCACTCCAAATCCCCCCACCGACTACCACTTCATCCGCCACACATTATACCCAAGCTCAGCGATGCCATAAAGCAGTTTATAGTTTCTTTTTGCAAAGCGGCCGTAGTTTACCCGGCTTCCGCCAAACCGGAGTTTGAAGTCTCTTACACCATAAGCTACATCAGGTTTTCCTAAGCCCATAAAGTCAAAATAAAGCAAACCATTGCGCCGGCCATAATCCATGGCAGCCCAGGTTGCTACTATGCTGGGGTAAAGATCCGGAAATGCCTGATCAAGGCCTACCACATAAAGCTCAGAGATGCTATATCCTTTAGTTATAGGAGCTACAATGCCCCCAATCAATTGTTTGTCATGCCATACCAACAGTATAGTTCCGGCACCAACGGCTACTACAGTTTTGTAAAAATGATGAAAAAACTGCTTTGTAGGTAGCGGTTTTTTTACTTTATCAGTATATAGCTTCGTCAGTAAGGCGTAAAGTGCATCCACTTCTTGTAAGCTTTGTGCCTCAGCAACTTCTGCACCGGCTTTCATAGCTTTCTTTAGCTGCCGCCTTCTGCTTGGGCTAAATTGCGCTGCTACGGCCGCTGTTTTTTGTAATTCAACCAGCGAATTCAAACGATCACGCAACACATAGCCATTTTCTGCAAAAAGCTCCTCTATTTCATTCGGCCATTCTCTGAAATTCCTAAACTGTGTAAACAGGGCTTTTCGCCTAACAGCCTTATTCAGTTTACTTAATAATAAATTAAGGACAGTGGCATCATCATCCTTAACGATCGGGCCTCCATACACCACGCACCTTCTGCTGAAAAACCCTAAAATCCCATTACCTTCCCTGATTATGACAGCCAGCAGCACACCAATTAGGTGTCCTTCTTTGTCTCTTGCAAGCAGATAAATTGGCTCATAATAAGCGACATCTTTGTAAAACCCGAAAAAGGACGGCGACTGAAAGACCGTTTTAAAGGCTTGTCCATCAAGAAAATGGTCTATTTCATTGTTAAGCTTCTTATCCGGCTTCTCCTTTATAACACACAGCTGCATACATCAATTTTATTTGCTAATAAAAATGTTTCGCAATTTACCACTTCCCCTTATACTTTCAACATCTTTGAAGCTATCAATTTTCAGAACTAATGATATTGAGGTGTTTATGACATCGCATTAAAAAAACAACTTAAAATCCCATCCCAAAACCAAAAACAAAAGTGTCTGTCTTGCCATGAAGATAATCCGCCCCAAAGCGATTCAAATAATAGGCTGCTTCGCGGCCATCAACCGCATAGCCCTGCATATCGCCTTTTGAATATGCTGCGAAGACACGAATATTGGGGAATGGCAAATAATCAGCCCGCAGGGCAATGGTGGTGTTCGACCAGGATTTCTCTTTTAGCACCGGAAACTCATCCACGGGTGTTGTGCCCCTGACATAGTTATAGTCATTGCCATGCACCGCATAAGTATAATTCAGCTTGAGTTGCAGGGTGCTAACAGGGGCATAGCGCACACTAAAAAAGTATTCTTCAGAATTATCACTCAAATAATGGCCTAGATTAAAAAGATTGGTAGCATAAGTTGTTGCCGGCACCCGGTGTTTGTAGGTCATAGGGGTTGTGCGGGTATATTCGCCTGCCAGAAACAGGTCTTTTACAGGCCAGCCCGTTAAGGCCAGTCCGCCCTTAAAGCTTGTGAAATTATGCCGCTCGGAATCGCCAATACGCGACACAGAAAACTCATCCACAAACACCGAAACAAAGAGGTGCAAGTGTCGAATTTGCCGTGAGCTTATATTTAAAAACATGGAGGAGTTTTGATTATCGATGCCTTTATTCAGGGTGTGGTCGAGCGATTTAAAAAAGAAAAACGGAATAAGATAGGCAGGTTGCACCGGTACATCACTGTAAACAATGGAGTTACCAACCGAAACATTCAAGCGCTTAAACGGCTTGAAGGTGTACATATTAGCCGCAATATATTTTTCCCTGAAAATGGCACGGTAGTCACCATTCGTGGTAATATAAGAGCGGCTGCTATCAATCACCTGCGATACCAGCCAGCCATGAAAATACTCAAACTCCAGCCATTTAACCGGATTAAGCTGCAGCTTTACCATAGGGAAGGAGGGGTTTCTGCCTGATAAAATATTGCTGCCATTGTAAGCGTCGCCCCATTGCAAATGATCTTTGATAAAAGCTATTGAACCCCAGTCCCAGCTATAAGTGAGTCCGCCGCGCATCTCGCTGTAATCCGCGCCTGTGCGCCCCTGCACACCAATCTTATAATTACCTCCGGCTTCCAGCGTAAGGTAATTTGGCATAGCCAAAGGTTCAAAGCTTTGATAGTTGTCGCGTAAACTGGCATAGCCTGACCAGCCTTTGCCCACATAAGCAATGGCTTCGGCTCCACCATAACTATGGTAAAAGGACTCATTGGTAGAACTAAAATAGCGAATACCATAAATAGGGCGTAAAATAGCTCTGAAAAGACTATCGCGCCACACAACCTCAGGAGGGACAACATGCACCGAAAGCTTATCTGCTTGTTTTGTCAGTTCCCAAAGCCCTGTTTTTAGCTTTCCGGCTTCCAGGGCATATTCTTTTAAAAAAATATCCAACCTGGCCTGTTGCGGTCGACTCAAAGCTGCTCTTTGTTGATCCGCTGATGCAAGCCAGTCAGCAATCTGAGCTCTGCTATAAGGCTTGATGGCTGTGTTTACCTCAATAAGATGAAATGAAGCCAGGTCATCAATAAATGCATACAAATCTGTATTGCTGATATGCTCATAAGCCGTTTGGGAGAAAAGCTTATTGCCAAATAAGGCAAAAAGAAACAAAAAAACCAAAAAGTACTTTTTCAACATGGATGGGTGTTTATTTTAGGTTTCAACTGAACTCCTTCAGTAAAAAGTGTTCAAAAATAGTATTTTTAAGTCAGCTGAATAGCATAAAATGAAGTGACAGGCGGAATGCACAAATGCTATGCGACACAAAGCAAGAAATCAAACGTTTTATGAGCCATAAAAAATCGCTATAAGATGCCTTTATATTTCGAAATCAGATAGCAACATCAGTAAGCAACAGTCGAAACTTCCTACAAGCGTATAGAAAGATCTTCAAACATGAAAATATCTAAACAACTAAACAACTAAACACTAAACACTAAACACTAAACACTAAACACTAAACAACTAAACACTAAACACTAAACACCTACCCCCCAACAGGCCTCCGAAAACGCTCCACCCACCACACCCAAAGCATAAATAGCACCACATAAAAGAATGGTCTCAATATCCAGTCGTGGCTAAAGTCCCAATACGCTGGTTTCCACAGTAAAATAACGGAGAGTGATATAATACGAAATACATTTGTGAGAAACATAATAATAAACCCTAAAGGAATAAACCAAAGTTTATGTTTCCAGGGGCCCGGAAACAAGATAAATAACACCAGCACCTGGTAAAACTGCTTCAATCCTGAGCAGCTCCCGTTAACCGCGATATACCCGCCATTGCTAAACCACATGGTATTTACCGGTTCTGTGGTGATATGGTATCCAAGGATATTTCTGTTAAACCAAAGGCTAATATGATAAACCATCTCAGCCAGCCAGGCACTCGAAGCCTTTACAAAAGGCAGCGACATAATCTCTGACGCAAAATGCCGGAAGATCAGATGAAACCCATAAGTAATCGCCGCAAACAAGGCCACATCAATAATAAAGCCCATCGGCCCCGCATAAAACTTCTTGAAAGAAAGGTAGGCTGCTTTAAGCATCTGTAAATTGTTTCCGCAAAAATACACCAATTCCTCATTACACCAAACCAGCCCGTCACATCCACCACAAACCTTTGCTTCATTGAAAGATTTGCGAGAGCAAATCTTTTAAAACCATCTCCCTATCAACGAAGCAACCGCGCCGTACCCCACCCAATCCTCAAATCCTCATATCCCTATCCCGTAAAACAGCTACCCCACGTAATCTAATCTTTGAACCTGCCTTCCTGCGGTCCTGTCTGACGGCCAGGCAGGCAGCAGGCAGGTTTTGAATCTTTGAATTTTGAATCAGGAATCTTTGAATTTTCAAATCCTTATCCCGTAAAACAAGTACCCCACGTAATCCAATCTTTGAATTTTGAATCTTGAATTTTTGAATCTTGAATCCCTACAACTCAATCAACCCCTTCCGTATCGCATACGCCAGCAACGCCACCGTGTTTTTGCAGTTCGTCTTCGCCATCAGGTTTGATTTATGTCCCACCACCGTGCGCTCACTCACAAACATCCTTTCACCGATTTCTTTGTTGCTTAGCCCTTCCGCCAGCAGATCCAGCACCTCCATTTCGCGGGGCGTGAGGTGCAGCACATCGGCAGGATGCTCCTCCTTCGCTATCGCCTTGGTAAAATAATCCCATAGCTCCTCGCTATAATACGTCTTGCCGTTATACACCGCCTGCAAAGCCCTGTCCAGCACATCCTTGCTGATATTTTTAATCAAAAAACCCTTCACGCCCGCCTCAATCATGCTTTGGATATAAGCATCCTCCCGAAACATTGTCAGCGCGATAATTTTTAAGTCAGGATACAGCTCCAGCGCTTTTTTCGTCGCTTCGATGCCATTCATCACCGGCATTTCGATATCCATCAGTACCAGATCCGTCTCCGTGTTTTCCATCAGCGACAAAAACGCCATCCCATTCTCAGCCTCGCCTATAACCTTGGCATAGCCTAACTTATTGATAACCATCTTTAATCCACTACGAAAAATCTCATGGTCGTCAACGATTACGATGCGAATTAGCGGATCCATTCTTGTTGTGTATTTATTAACAACAAAAGTACACGATTTTCCCGTCAAAGAAAAACAAAGCATACCGAATATCCATCCAACCCCTATATCCACCGCCAAAACAACCTCAACCCTGCAACAAAAAGCCCCGCCCCCTGGCGTTATCCAAGCAGCATCCGCTGCATATAATCACCCAATCTTCATTAAAACCGCACGATCCTACGATTCCTTATGTCTCACGCATCTTTCCTGCCAACGCCTATATGCTCAAGCTTCCTATCAGCGTTCGATTTTGCGAGGCGAAAGCCATGCGGGAACATAGCTTTCAACGAAGCAAACTCGGCGTACTTTAAGCTACCTTTCTTCCGAAGCTCCGCTCGGCGTAGATTACAACTACGTTGGCTAAGTATCAGCTCCAGCTGCCACCATATCAAGACAACCTCCTTCCGAAGCCTCTTGACTAACCCCATGCTTTAGCATGGGGTTTCCAGCAACAACGGACAAATTGGGCTTTAGCCCAGACCACCTCTGACATCAAATCTAAGCAACCACGGTCTAACACATTCTCCAATTCAAATCTACACCTCTTGATTAACCCCGGCATTTATGCCGGGGACTAGCAACGCCCCGAAAATAAAGGGCTTTAGCCCTGCCAACACCGTCCCACAGATCCAATTCACCACCACCATCCAACCCCCACCTCAACAAAATCAGTGTAATCCGCGTAATCCGTGGACAAAAAACTTCCTGATATCTTTTCTCGCTATAATCTGCCGCACCTCCGGAGCTTTTTATCGTCAGGGGTTCATCATTTCTACCATACTCTCGCCTCTCTGAGGCTTTAAAAACGGCTAATAAAAAACATCAATAAAAAACAATATTCAACGCTTCTTGATTAACCCCGGCATTTATGCCGGGGACTAGCAACGCTTTGCACACTGGGCTTTAGCCCTGACAACATCTCGAACAAATCCAAGCATTCACAATTCCACACCTCATCCAAAACCAATTCATCACCACCTCCAACCCCCACCTCAATAAAATCAGTAATCCGCGTAATCTGTGGACCAAAAAAACTTCCTGATATCTTTTCTCGCTATAATCTGCCGCACCTACGGCGCTTTTTATCGACATGGTCACACCATTTCTACCATACTTTCGCCTCTCTGAGGCTTTAAAACCGGCTAATATAAAACATCAATAAAAAACAATATTCAACACCTCTTCATTAACCCCGGCATTTATGCCGGGGATTAGTAACGACTCGAAAATAAAGGGCTTTAGCCCTGCCAACGCCCTCCCACAAATCCAACCAAACCAAACCCACACACCTCATTCAAAACCAATTCACCACCACCATCCAACCCCCACCTCAATAAAATCAGTGTAATCCACATAATCCACTTTAGTCCCGTGAACGAAGTGATACGGGATGGACAAAAAACTTCCTGATATCTTTTCTCGCTATAATCTGCCGCTCCTCTGGAGCTTTTTATTGTCAGGGGTATATCATTTCTACCATAATGTCGCCTCTCTGAGGCTTTTAAAACGGCTTATACAAATCATCAACGTAATACAAAAATCCAACCTATTTTAAGCTATCCTTTTAGGGCGAAGAGTTGTTCATATCACTGGACTGCTGCACAATTGCATCGCATGAGCGCAAGTCCATCCGCGACAAACCAGTAAAAATCAAATTTACATACCTTTGCATTACCAAAAAATACGCAATTTCAATCCATTACCAACCCAAACCCCTCTCCATGAAATACCCCGATAACATCCTCTCCACCCTAAACAGCCTAAAAGGTTCAGGCTCATTCTGGAGCAGCGGAGTACAAGATTTTGTGTTGCCAGGCCTCAACTTAAATAAGTTTGGCGAACTGGCTTTTCCTATCAATCCCACACAGCTCGAAACACTCATCGGCCATGCCAAAAAAGCTCCTTTCGGCAAAGGCGAAGCAACGGTTCTTGATAATACTGTGCGCAGCACCTGGGAGATTGATGCTTCGCAAATCAGCTTCAAAAATCCCCGCTGGGAAAAGCTCATCAGTAAAATCGTCAAACAAATAAAACCCACTTTAGGAATCGAAGGCTACACTATTTCAGCCAATCTTTACAAAATGCTGATTTACGGACCTGGCGATTTTTTCCTTATGCACCGCGACTCCGAGAAGGAAGCAGGCATGTTCGGCACTTTAATAATTGGTTTGCCTTCACCGCATACAGGCGGCGAGTTTGTTGTTGGCTTCGACGGCAAAGAGCAACAACTCTCTTTTGCCTCAGCTGTCGATGACTACAAAATTCCTTACATCGCTTTTTACGCCGACTGCGAACATGAGGTAAAACCCGTGCTTTCAGGTTATCGTGTTTGCCTTACTTATAATTTAATTCAAAATGCAACCGCCCTTCGGCCAAAGGCTTATGCCTTGCAGTCCAAAGTGGACGAGCTCGCAGCCTTATTTCAGGAAGCTGAAGAAGAATTTTCGACACCCAAAGCCATTCTGCTTGGTCATCAATATACACCGGCAAATTTTGGCTTTGAAAGCCTCAAACTCAATGATCGACCAAAAACGGAAGTGCTATTAAAAGCTGCCGAAAAGCTGGGGTTTTACGCAAAACTGGGGTTGGTAACGTCTTTTCAAAGTGGAGAATTGCTTACGGATGAAGATTATTTCAATTACAAAAGTAGATGGGATGGCAATAGTGATGATTCATCTGGAGATAACGACACAATGGGGGAAATTTTTGATGAATATATCCAAGTTGAACACTGGGCTACAGACGATTTGCCGGCTTTAGATGATTTGCAGCTTGAACAAAAAGATATCGTAGCAGATTTTGCCCTGAATGAGGGCGAACCAACTGAAAAAGAATCGGAAGGATATACCGGCAATGCGGGCATGGAAATGTCCTATTGGTACCATTACGGTGCTGTTTTTGTGTGGTCAAAGAAAACACATGCCCAGATACTTAACCAATTGTCATTAAAAGCAAACCTGAAATGGCTCAACTATTATACGTCAAACTGGGAAACCATCAGTATCCAGGAAAAGCAACTTGCCGGGCTGATTTTTGATAGCTCTCAAAGCTTTGAGCAGTATTTTGTCAGGGCTGATGTTAATTTCAATGCGCTTGCAGAATATCTCCACCTTCAGCCTCCCACAAAGATTTTCACTGCCACTGCGAAGGATATTTTGTTAAAATATTTCGACCGTATTTCCATCGAAAATTGGGTTGCTATAGTGCAATCGACAGGAATTAATAACTTAGAGCCCTTCTTTGAGCAGCTTGCCGCTGAAGAGAACCCCTTAAAAACAGCTCAACTGCTTCATGTTTTTGAAGCTCTTTCCGCCCATAATGAAAAAGATTTTCAGCCGCTGCTCAAAAAACAACTCAGTTACTTACCTGGTTATCTTGAAGGAGTTAATTTTGCCAACAATAAAGAAAAAAATGCCAGCCTTACTATCATCAAACTTTCGGTAAACCTCAGTCAGTTCATGCCAACAGATAAAATATGGTTGCAACAAATGTGTAATAGCCTCACTGCAAATCCAAACAGAAAGCTTGTAAACGAGTTGATTGCAGCTCAACTACTTCAGCCCGAATTTGCAAATTTCCCGTTAACTAAGCCCTTGCTTGAGTTTTGTAAGCACTACTTGCAACAAAAAGTTGATAATAAACCACCGCCACCAACAAATTGGATTCGTACTATTCCGTCGGGGAGTCGCAATAGCATATTTTGGAGCTTGTTAGGTGATTTTATGCAATCACCTACCGAGCAAGTTTTTTTATATAAAAAGCTGCAAGCTGACCGCAAAAACATGGAAAACTTCATCCGCCGCTCCGAAGCAGACCTCAGCATGGAAACCATCAGAAAAGGATCGCCCCACACGCTTAAAATCTCCAAAACACAAGCCTCCTACGAACGCCGATACAAGCATTGGCAACAGGATGAAAAACTTTTGAATGAAATCAAAACACGCTTGAGATAAAATCACAGGCCAATAAATTTGATAGCAAACACCATAATTTAAGCCGCTAACAAAGAAATCCCTAACCTTAAAAACCTGCTTTTCAATTCAGGACTAAAATAAGGATATTGACAGCACATTGGATTTTTTTCTATCTTTGAAAATCCTCAAATCCTCAAATTTTCAAATCCTCAAATCATTGAATCCAATTCCCCACTTTTCTCCGCATCTTTTCTGGGATGTAAATAAATCAACACTCGATATAGAAAAGCACCATGCTTATATCATTAGACAGGTATTAGAGTTTGGCTTATGGGAGGATTGGGAGCTGATAAAAAAGCATTATGGCATAGCCCGTATCGCCCAAACAGCTGTTACTTTCAGGGAGTTGGATGCGAAAGCGCTATCCTTTATCTCACTGCTGTCTCACATCCCAAAAGAAGAATTCAGATGCTACACCTATCAACAATCGACACCTCAACACTGGAACTTTTAAAAGTGCTGATGAAACAGCCTGCTTTTAGCGGTCTCCGATTGGCAGGCGGAACAGCATTGGCATTGCAGATAGGCCATCGAAAATCCATCGATATTGATCTTTTTGGCACTATTGATTTTGACTCCCTAAATATTCAAGAATTATTTGCAGAATTTAATGCGGTGAAGACTATAAAAAGGTCAAAAAACATCAATATCTTCATCATCAACGATGTAAAAGTAGATTTTGTTAATTACAGTTATCCCTGGTTGAGCGAAAGCCTTGTTGAAGACAACATCCGCATGGCGGCTATCAAGGATATTGCAGCCATGAAATTAGCCGCTATCACAGGCAGAGGAAGCAAAAAAGACTTCGTTGATCTTTATTTTCTGCTCCAACATTTTAGCCTTAGATCCCTTATGACAATGTACAGCGCAAAATATCCTGATGGCTCAGCTTTTCTTGTGTTAAAAAGCCTGACTTATTTCGAAGACGCAGAAAATGAAGGAGATCTCAATATGCTTATCAACACCTCCTGGAGAAAAATAAAACAAAAACTTCAGCAGGAAGTTAAAAACTATGCCTAAAGAAGCACTCCCAATCATAAAATCTTCCCAACCCGCAAATTAACTACAATATGCAATCTAATTCTCGAACTTCTCATCCTGCTGTTTTGTTCGGAAGCCAGAAAGACTGCCGGCAGGTTTTTGAATTTTATCTGGGCTATTATCTCGCCTACGGCGATCATTATCAGCATGATTACCCCACATCTACCCGTTTTACGCCTCTCTGAGGTTCAAAAAAGGCTAATAATAATCATCAACAAAAAACAGTAATCAAACATACAAAACTAAATTCCTCAAGACGGATTCGCCAACTTCATGCGAGCGGCAGTCTTCTGATAAAGGCGATAAAACAGCAGTCAAAGCCTCTTCATTAACCCCTGCATTTATGCCGGGGATTAGCAACGACCCGAAAATAAAGGGCCTTAGCCCTGCCAACGCACTCCCATAAATCCAATTTCATTAAACCATACTTCTCAATCCCCACCAATTCAACACCACCTCCAACCACCACCTCAACAAAATCAGTGTAATCCGCGTAATCCGTGGACCAAAAAAAACTTCCTGATATCTTTTCTCGCTATAATCTGCCGCACCTACGGCGCTTTTTTCGTCAGGGGTAAACTATTTCTACCATACTTTCGCCTCTCTGAGGCTTTAAAACGGCTAATATAAAACATCAATAAAAAACAATATTCAAAACCTCTTCATTAACCCCTGCATTTATGCCGGGGATTAGCAACGACCCGAAAATAAAGGGCTTTAGCCCTGCCAACGCACTCCCATAAATCCAATTTCATTAAACCACACTTCTCAATCCCCACCAATTCATCACCACCTTCAACCACCACCTCAACAAAATCAGTGTAATCCGCGTAATCCGTGGACCAAAAAAACTTCCTGATATCTTTTCTCGCTATAATCTGCCGCACCTCCGGCGCTTTTTATCGACATGGTTACACCATTTCTACCATACTTTCGCCTCTCTGAGGCTTTAAAACGGCTAATATAAAACATCAATAAAAAAAATATTCAATGCCTCTTCATTAACCCCGGCATTTATGCCGGGGATTAGCAACGACCCGAAAATAAAGGGCTTTAGCCCTGCCAACGCCCTCCCATAAATCCAATTTCATTAAACCATACTTCTCAATCCCCACCAATTCATCACCACCTTCAACCACCACCTCAACAAAATCAGTGTAATCCGCGTAATCCGTGGACAAAAACTTCCTGATATCTTTTTCCCGCCGCTCGGCGTAATTTGCAACTACGACGGCTAAAGCTGTATGGCCAATCCTCAAATCTTCAAATCTTCAATTTTTTGAATCCAGCCTAATCTTCACCTCAATTCCCGGCAAAGTATTCCTAAACGAAAAATCCCCCTTCAGCGAGCGCACACGGCTGATGATATTCCGAAGTCCCAGCGTATGGTCACCTTTTTCTAACGCTTTGTCCAGCTCAAAACCAATGCCATCGTCTTTGTAACTGAGTCGGATACAGCTTCCTTCCTGCTTCAGTTCAATGATCACTTGTTGTGCCTGCGCATGTTTGATGGTGTTGTTGATCAACTCCGTGATGATGCGATACAAAGTCAACTCAATCGTACTTCCCAGATTTTGACTTATGCCCTTCGGCAAAAAGCGGATATGCAGCAATTTCGTGGCGTTGATACCAGTGCAAAACTCCTCTAGCGAGCGTAAAAGTCCGTAATCAGTAATGATTTTTGGCGTGATATTATTGGCGATATTGCGGGCATTACTCACCGCCTCATCAATCAGCTGATTAATATATCGGGTATGCGCCTCCCGCTCTTCCTGCTCACTTGTTTCCAGTTCATTTACGTACAACTTGATGGTCGAAAGCAGCGGCCCCAGCCCGTCGTGAATCTCTCGTGCGAAACGACTGCGCTCATTCTCTTCCGTCTCAATGGTAGCAATCAGCACCCGCTTCTCCAGCTCTTTACGCTCGGAGATATTTCGCGCTACACAGGTGATACAAGGCTTGTCGTCTATGGCAATAAAGCGGCAGCTCATCTCCAGCGGGATACGTTTTCCGGTACTGCTCAGCAGCTCTGTCTCAAAGATATGTATCCCTTTCCTTCTGATTTCATCAAGGTGATCCTGCACCCCTTCTGCCGACCGGCTCGATTTGAGCTCTGCAAACTTTTTCTGTAAAAGCTGCTCACGGGAATAACCCAATCGCTCACAGGCGGAATGATTTACCTCCAACAACCGACCAGCTGCTTCCATCACAAAAATCTGGTCTGAGCTGTTGTTGAAAAGCATCTGATAGCGCCTGTTGATGCTGCTTTGGGTGCGTTCGGCCTTGCTCAGCCGTTTCAGGATGCGCCGGATAAGTAAAGTGCCGCTGAGGATCAGTACTGATACCACAAAACCCGCCAATGGCCTGATATTGCTGCGATAAGCCAGGTCTGAAAGTCCGGCTTCTCCCAGCAGCTGAAACACATTTTCCAGTGCCATCAGCATCATGGCAGCAGCTATCAGCCACCAGGCAATGCGATGGCGTGAAACGTTTACATAGTTCATCACCACCCCAAAAGTGGCCAGCCGAAGCAGCAGCGATAGCCCGATCAGTAGCAGCTCGGCAGGCATCAGGATGCTGCTTCTTTGGTGTCAAAGCTTTTCAGCGCTTTCTGCAATACATCATCAATTTCCTGGTAAATAGGGTAGAAGCCGGCATCATCAAAGAGGTTACGTCCCAGATAGGCCTTAAAGAGAATGGCCGTACGATCGCGGGCAACGCGCTGCTCTTCTTTGCTGCCTTTCACGCCTTTTTCTTCGGCGAAGGCCTGCAAATCGCGGTAAAGCACATCGGTAAACTTAAACTGTTTCTTAAAATTATCCACCGAGCCATAAGCCATCAGCTCCGGCCGGTGCTTGTCGGCATAGTCAAAAGCAAACTGAAAGAGTTGTCCGCTATTGGCCAGCCGGTTATAATAAGCCATCGTGGTATCGGCTTCAATGGCCACATACACATCGGGCATGATGCCGCCACCCCCATAAACGGTTTTGCCGCCTGGCGTGAGGTATTTCAGGGAATCAGCAAAGTGTATGCTGTCGGGATGCATCACCTCTCCGTTGAGGTAGCGATCCATGGCTTCGTGGTGGTATTCTTCCTTGTCGCCGTTATAAGGTTTCTGAATGGAGCGGCCTGTGGGCGTGTAATAGCGCGCTACGGTAAGCCGCACCGCCGAGCCATCAGGCATGGGAAGCTGTTCCTGCACCAGGCCCTTGCCAAAGGAGCGTCTGCCGACAATAGTACCGCGGTCGTTGTCCTGCAAAGCTCCCGCAACAATCTCACTGGCACTAGCTGAACCTTCGTCGATAAGCACAATCACCCGCATTTCTTCCAGCTGACCATCTGTGGAAGCAAAGGCAAAGCTGCGCGGACGATTTTTTCCTTCTGTATAAACAATGAGTTTTCCATCGGGCAAAAACTCGTCTGCCAGTTGTGTCGCCGCACGCAGATAGCCACCGGTATTGCCCCGCAAATCGAGGATAAGGCGCTGCATGCCTTCTTCCAAAAGCTCGTCCACGGCTTCAGAAAACTCCTCATAAGTGGTGGCCGAAAATTTATTGAGCCGGATAAATCCCGTTTCGGGCGCTACCATATAAGCGATATCGAGGCTGTAAGTAGGAATCACATCACGGGTAATAGTGTAGTCGATCAGCCCATCAACGCCGCGCCGAAGCACCCGAACCCGTACTTTTGTGCCTTTGTTGCCTTTGAGCTGGCGCATAGCATCGCGGTTGCTGATTTCAACACCTGCCGCTAACGAATCTTCGATATAAATAATACGGTCGCCGGCCATAATACCCACTTTCTCGGATGGCCCACCCTTTATCGGACTGATCACCGTGATGGTATCCTTCTCAATCCTGAATGAAACGCCAATACCTTCAAAGCTACCCAATAGCGGATCGTTCATCTCGTGAAACTCCTCCACAGAAATATATTGGCTATGTGGATCTAGTTCCTCAATCATGGCCTTAATAGCTTCATCTTCCAGCTTGCTGCGGTCAATCACATCCACATAATCCTGTTCAATATAGCCCAAAATGCTACCTAGCTTAGTATCGCTATGGCCGGGAATACGAAACACCGACTGCTGCTGCATCTCCGGTGTGGCGAGACGCATACCAAGGTAAATGGCACCAGCTATCAAAACAGAAAAAATCAAGGGAAGATATACAATTCTACGCTTCATAAAGTATCATTTTTAGTCACAAAGATAGGGCGTCAAGCCCACAGGTCACAAAAGTACTTTTAATTAGCCAACCACTCAAACCTTGCCATTCAAAAAAGCTTTCAAGGAAGCCCGTCTCCGCAACGAGATTAATAGCGCCCCGTTCCGCAGCGCATTCGCTAAAACCCCTGTAATCCGTGCACCAAAATCGACCCCGGTATTTTTACAGAATAGCCTATCAAGTCTTCCCGGCAAACCCAGCTTGCCGTTTATGGTGAGCCTGTTGAACCACTCCCATAAAGCCAAACATTCCCAAACCCACACTTTCCAATCCCAACCAATTCACCACCTCCAACCATCACCTCAACAAATCCTTTAAATCCGCGTCATCCACTTTAATCCCGAGAACGAAGTGATTCAGGATGGACTAAAAAACTTCCTGATTTCTTTTCTCGCTATAATCTGCCGCACCTACGGCGCTTTTTATCGACATGGTTACACCATTTCTACCATACTTTCGCCTCTCTGAGGCTTTAAAAACGGCTTATACAAATCATCAACAAAAAACAGCAGTCAACGCCTCTTCATTAAGCCCGGCATTTATGCCGGGGATTAGTAACGATTCGAAAATAAAGGGCTTTAGCCCTGCCAACACCCTCCCACAAATCTAATTTCATTAAACCCACACTTCTCAATCCCCACCAATTCATCACCACTCCAACCACCACCTCAATAAAATCCTTTAAATCCGCGTAATCCGTGGACCAAAAAACTTCCTGATTTCTTTTCTCGCTATAATCTGCCGCACCTACGGCGCTTTTTATCGACATGGTTACACTATTTCTACCATACTTTCGCCTCTCTGAGGCTTTAAAAACGGCTTATACAAATTATCAACAAAAAACAGCAGTCAACGCCTCTTCATTAAGCCCGGCATTTATACCGGGGACTAGCAACGCCCCGCGCAATGGGCTTTAGCCCTGCCAACACCGTCCGTTAAACCCCAACAAATCCAAATCCACACATCTCTTCTAACCAATTCACCACCACCATCCAACCCCCACCTCAATAAAATCCTTTAAATCCGCGTAATCCGTGGACCAAAAAACTTCCTGATTTCTTTTCTCGCTATAATCTGCCGCACCTACGGCGCTTTTTATCGTCAGGGATACACTTTTGCTACCATACTTTCGCCTCTCTGAGGCTTTAAAAACGGCTTATACAAATTATCAACAAAAAACAGCAGTCAACGCCTCTTCATTAAGCCCGGCATTTATGCCGGGGACTAGCAACGCCCCGCGCAATGGGCTTTAGCCCTGCCAACACCGTCCGTTAAATCCCAACAAATCCAAAACCACACATCTCTTCTAACCAATTCACCACCACCATCCAACCCCCACCTCAATAAAATCCTTTAAATCCGCGTAATCCGTGGACCAAAAAAAACTTCCTGATTTCTTTTCTCGCTATAATCTGCCACTCCTCCGGAGCTTTTTATCGACATGGTTACACCATTTCTACCATACTTTCGCCTCTCTGAGGCTTTAAAAACGGCTAATACAAATTATCAACAAAAAATAGCAGTCAACGCCTCTTCATTAACCCCGGCATTTATGCCGGGGACTAGCAACGCCCCGCGCAATGGGCTTTAGCCCTGCCAACACCGTCCGTTAAATCTCAACAAATCCAAATCCACACATCTCTTCTAACCAATTCACCACCACCATCCAACCCCCACCTCAATAAAATCCTTTAAATCCGCGTAATCCGTGGGCCAAAAAAAACTTCCTGATATCTTTTCTCGCTATAATCTGCCGCACCTACGGCGCTTTTTATCGACATGGTTACACCATTTCTACCATAATGTCGCCTCTCTGAGGCTTTAAAAACGGCTAATACAAATTATCAACAAAAAATAGCAGTCAACGCCTCTTCATTAACCCCGGCATTTATGCCGGGGATTAGTAACGATTCGAAAATAAAGGGCTTTAGCCCTGCCAACACCGTCCCATAAATCTAATTTCATTAAACCCACACTTCTCAATCCCCACCAATTCATCACCACCTCCAACCACCACCTCAATAAAATCAGTGTAATCCGCGTAATCCGTGGACAAAAAACAATTCATTGGTAGTATTTTGGAATAGCCTATCGAAGCTCTTGCTATGCCAATCTACAGCAGCCATGCGTAGCTTTTGACCATTTGAATCCTTGCCCAACTCAGCACTCCAAACCACCTCCCGCATCCCAATAATCCTTAATTTTGTGCCTTAATCGTTTTTATGACCCTAAAATCACTATTTTTCACCCTGATTTGTTCGCTGTTGTTCGCTAACGGACTTCTGGCACAAAAAACAGTCATCCACATCGAGCGTGCCCGCCTGGCCGATTACAACTCCAAATTCGGAAAGGATGTTCAGCGCTTAATCGGTGATGTGATTATGCGACAGGATTCTACCTTGTTTTACTGCGACTCGGCCTATCTCAACGAAAAAACCAGGAATTTTGAAGCCTTCAGCAAGGTGCATATAAACGTAAACGATAGCCTGGATATCTATTCTGATCGCTTGCTCTACAACGGCGACACCCGCATTGCCGAGCTGTTCGACAATGTGAGGCTGGTAGACGACTCAACGCTGCTCGAAACCGAATACCTGATTTATAACCGCTTCACCAAGCTGGCTACCTATCCCAACAACGGAAAAATTACGCGCGGAGACAAAGTCCTTACCAGCATAAAAGGCTACTATCAAACCGATATCAAGGAGTTTTACTTCCGCAAAGATGTGGTGCTGATCACTCCCGAATACCAAACCTATTCCGATACTTTAGTCTATAACACCAACCAGGAAATGGCCTGGTTTCATGGCCCCACGGTTATCCGAAGCGACGAAAATACACTCTACGGCGGTTATGGCTGGTACAATTTGCGCACCGATGAGGCTTACTTCACTAAAAACCCCGCTATCTACACCATGAAGCAGATGGTGTATGCCGACACCATGTTTTACAACCGTAACACGGGTTTTGGCAGGGCAGGAGGTCGGGTGCAGATTGTTGATACCAACTATCAACTCATCGTAAAAGGTACTTTTGGACAGTTTTGGGAGCTGGAAGGCAAATCTTTCGTAACCGATAGTGCGCTGGCTATCAGCTACGACTCGAAGGATTCACTTTTTATGCATGCCGACACCCTGTTTTTGTATTTTGACCAGGAACGTGAAGCCAAAAAAATGGAAGCTTATTTCAATGTTCGTTTTTTTCGTAATGATTTGCAAGGAACTTGCGATAGCCTTACGTATGCCATGTCTGATTCTACCATCCGCATGTATCGCGATCCGGTACTTTGGTCAGAACAAAATCAATTGACCGGCGATTCTATTCATATTATGATGACCAACAAAGCTTTAGACAGCCTCGTAATGTACAACACAGCCTTTATCGTTTCGCGCGACACCATCAAAGGGTTTAATCAAATAAAAGGGAAGAATATGATCGGCTATTTTGAGCAGAACGAACTCGATAATATAGCCGTTGAAGGCAATGCCGAAACGGTTTACTACGTACGTGAAGAAGACCAAAGCCTCATTGGCATCAACCTCGCCAAAGCCAGTCGCATGCTCATTATGCTGGTCGAAAGCCAGATGGAACGCATCATCTACCAAAGCAGCCCCGCCGAAGTCATGTATCCGGAAAAAGAATTGCCCGAAGGTTTAGATATACTCAAAGGTTTTCGCTGGCTGCATGAACGCCGACCGGCTGATAAACACGATATTTATCGGAAGAACTTGTGAATAGAGAGATGAGTTGTGAGTAGTGAGTTGTGAGTAGTGAGTTGTGAGTAGTGAGTTGTGAGTAGTGAGAGATGAGTAGTGAGAGATGAGTTGTGAGTAGTGAGTTGTGAGAGATGAGTGGAGGGTTTTGAGTAGTGAGAGGTGTTATAAATATTGTTACTTTAGTGATATAATTAATACTTTTCATAATGGCTGTAATAAATAGTTTTCGGGATTTGATTGTGTATCAAAAGGCTTATAAATTGGCGATGAGGATTTTTGAAATCACACAGCGTTTTCCAAAGGAAGAAAGATATTCACTTACTGATCAAATCAGGCGGTCATCCCGATCGGTAACTTCTAACCTTTGCGAGGCATGGGCTAAAAAAATTTATATAAAATCATTTATAAGCAAAGTAAGCGATTCATTAGGTGAAGAGTATGAAACAGAAGGCTGGCTGGATTACTCACGTGATTGTGGATATATTGATTTCGAACTACACGCTGATTTGATGAACGAATATGACGAAGTTAGAAAAATGCTCATCTCTATGATCAACAAGCCGGAAAAATTTTGCAGATAAGTAACTACACAAAACCCTCCACTCATCTCTACTCACCACTCACCACTCACCTCCCAAACTCCGGAAACTCAAATTGCAAACCCGCCTCCTCCAAATAACGGATACTTTTTTCCTTTTCAGTCGTAAAGCCCAACAAATAGCCACCACCTCCCGAACCGCATAACTTTAGCGTAAAGGGTTTTTCTGCACCTATTGGCCCAAAATGCTGTTGAAAGTCATCAGGAATCATGCGTCCAAGCTCTCGCTGTTGTAGCACTGAAATACGTTCAGCCTCCACTAAAAATCTTGAAAAATCACCTGTCACAAAACTTTCAATAGCTTGATTGTTCGCCGGAATATACTGTTCGTTGAGTCTCTTAAAGAAACTGTAATGAAGCAGTTTTTCTTTAAAATGTGCCACCATTTGGGCAGTAGAAGAAGTAGTTTGGGTGTCAATCAAAAAGACATTGACAGGAAACCGATCTATTTCTTGCGTGAAATCAGCTAAAGACAGCAAACTCCCGTTTTCATCGATCTTGATTGTTTTCTGAAGCAAACAACAAAGCGGATCAATGCCCGAACTGCTGCCGTGAAAAAAGGATTCAATACGGGATAGCAAGGCTTTGAGCTGCTTATTATCACCCGGCTTTGGACCAACGTAAAAGCGCTCGTAAACGGCTGCTACTAATGCGCCCGAGCTGCCAGCGCCATAACCTTGTGGAATGTCGCTGTCGAAATACAAAGCTTTTTTCAGCTCGGCCTCAAAGGCTTCAAGATTAAAACTACTTGCTAAATCCGGCGTGTTTTTCAAGTATTCAACTAAAGCAGCCAAACTTTCGGCGGAGGCTTTTATGGTTGGGGTTTGTTCGTTTTCAGGGTAAAACGCCCAGCGGGCTGTCTTTGCAAAAAAAGGAACAACCAGCGCTTGCGACTGGCAGGCGATGCTATGCTCGCCGAATAACATTATTTTTCCGGGGAAAGTGTTTGCCATAGCCCAACTGCTTAAATCGCCGAAGCGCCCTGTCCTACTATATCGTCAATCCAAAAACCATTGGCGCACAAAGGCTGAAGTTCGTTTTCAATAAATGCAAGTACTTCTTCGCGCACAGAAGCCGGATACAACAGATGAATATTTGGGCCGGCATCCAGTGTAAAACATAAAGGCATTTTTGTATCTTCTCTAAAATTACGGATGGCTTTGATGGCTGCCAAACTATTGGGTTGCATCAGGATATAGCCCGGATCAGAGGTCATCATCAAGGCGTGCAATTGCAATGCTTCGGCTTCGGTGATGCGGATAAAAGTTGCTAAATCACCAGCTTGCATAGCGGAATATAAATCCTGGATGTTTTTGTGTGCTTGCTTATAGCGTGTTGGTGCAAAGGGATTATTGTCCATCAAAGCATGGCCAGCGCGGCTTGAAACGGCTTTTGTACCCGAATCAATGATTAAAATACTGTCGTAAAAATCCTGAAAAACCGGATGCAGCTGTTGCACTACAGGAATTGCAAATTCATCGCTGCTTTCAGTAAGAAAAGTTGTTTTGCCCCAAACTGCCGCTACCGGAAATACAGAGCGCGAAGCGCTTCCCGAACCCAGCCGTGAGAAATAGCTGGCCTTGATGAGATCAGTTTCATGGGTGTTTTTGAGTTTGTTTTCGATGGCCAAAACACCCATTACCAGCGCACTCATGGCCGAAGCGCTGGAGGCAATTCCCGAGGAATGTGGGAAAGTATTGTTACTGCTGATTTCGAGCGAGAGCTGATTTAGAAAAGGAAAATAAGGAATAATCTGGCTTAAAAAGCGCTGAATCTTTTCGGCAAAGGCCGGATTTTCTTTGCCTTCAAAAAAGAATTTCAACTGTAAGCGGCCACTGTCATTGCGTTGGTAGTGTATGCTGGTCTCACTCTTTGATGCACTTAAGGTAAAGCTGATCGAAGGGTTTTTGGGCAGCTGATTGCCGTGCTTTCCCCAATATTTTACCAAGGCGATATTCGATGGACTTTGCCAGGCCGTGGTACCGCTAAAACCGGCAGGCACTTTGCTCGCGGCTTCTTTTAGCCATTTCTTTTCAAGGGTTTTGCTCACTTTTCAAGGTTTTAAAGTCAGTTCGTCAAAGCAAAATAAAGTTTCAAGCCCTTTGGCCGAGAAATACTCCCGCACAATACTTTCGGTCCAAGATGTTGCGGCCAACAAAAAATCTCCGCCCCATGCGCCAAGCGACTTTAATTGCCCTTCAAAATCCGGATAGGCATGTTGTATGGGTGCTAAGCCGATATGTGCGCTTACAATCTCTTCATGCTCGCGTATCAGGCTGCAAAATTGTTCAAAATCGGTAGTTTCAGTGATTTGCTGTGTGATCTCAGAAATTCTTTCGACTTGTTCGCTCAAGTCAGTATGCTTGTTTTGCGCTTGAAAAGCATGGACAGCCTTCGCTGAATCCTGCTTTTTGCCCTGGTAAACAAAGAAGAGGTTTTCCGCAAAAGGCGGCCTAAAAGCAACAGGTTTTTGATGCGGTAAAAGCCCGGTGAGGTGATAAATGAGTGGCGATTTGGATTGTCCGCAGGCGATATCATAACCTGAACCGCCGATAGAAAAATTAAGCAAGGTGTATGGATTTACCTTCGCCCAGCGCGACAAATTGACAAGCAAACTGGAGCTGCTGCCAAATCCCCATTCGGGCTCAAACTCCAAAAAAGTCGTGAACGTATAGCTTGTTTTGGCTACAAAGGCAGTCGGGTTTAACTGTTTCAACGTAAGCAAAATGAGCTGCAATTTGGAAGCTTTTGGCAAATCGTCAGTTTTGATAATATTTAATTCAGGCAGACTGAATTGCGCATAAAACCAGTCACCGGAAGGTTTTTTTGCCAGCCAGTTGATGGTCAATTCAGCAGTGGCTGCTGTTTCTTCTACCTGCATCTGCTGGCCTTTGTTTACGGGCAGCGCTAATGCTTTTGCACCATGCAAAACAAAATACTCACCGCTGAGCATCAATTTTCCGTTAGCCCTAAATATTTTTGAATCTATCACCTTAGCCGCGCATTGAAGCGATGTATTTACCAACACTCGAAAACGACACCTTCTGATCTTTGAAATGTGCCAGTGCAGCATCTTTTTCTTTTTCGCTGGCTTTAAAGTAATTCAAGATATTAAAGAGGTGCATCTTCATGTGTCCCGCCTGAATACCGGTGGTTGTCAGTGATTTAACAGCAGAAAAATTATTGGCCAGTCCCATCACCGCCGAAATCATCATCAGTTCGGTAGCCACAGGGTTTCCAAGCAGTTGCAGCGATTGTTTGGCCAGTGGATGCAAGCTGGTGAGGCCACCCACCGTTCCCATCGCTAAGGGTACTTCAAGTATAAACTTGAATTTATTGTCTTTAAGCTCAACACGCGAAAGGCTCTCGTAATGGCCATTGCGCGAGGCATAAGTATGGCCCGCAGCTTCTATTGCTCTGAAATCGTTTCCAGTTGCAATGGCCACTGAATCAATACCGTTATAAATTCCTTTATTGTGTGTGGCAGCTCTGTAGGGGTCGATCTGTGCAATTTTTACAGCTTTCTCAAATTTTTTGGCAAACTCAAGTCCGCCCAGCTTTTCATCTACATTCTCAAGCTCAGCAATGGAGCATTCCACCCAGGCTTTTACCACACAATTAGGTGTATAATTGGAAAGAATTGCCATAATAATTTCCACCTGCCGTTCTTCTGTTTTTAGCTGAAGCTGCTCGAGCATAAACTGTTGCAGGCTGTGGCCAAACTCTTCCAAAACGGAATTGATAAAGTTAGCACCCATCGAATCACGCGTGTCGAAAGTAACCATCAGCTGGTAATAGTCATCCAGCTTGTCGGTCATATCTATCAGCTTGATATCCAGCACACCACCACCGCGTTTTTCCATGTTTCCAGTGATGGGTTTTGCGGCATTCAGCAGGTATTGGCTGATGGCTGGCATCAAATCACGCAAAGTCGGTGGATTTCCGGGCCAGCTGAAATGAACCTGTCCTACTTTTTGTGTGTCAATAATTTCGGCATGAAAGCCACCTCTTTCGCTCCAGAATTTGGCAGCGGCAGAAGCGGCAGCAACAACCGATGATTCCTCAATAACCATGGGCACAATATAAGTATGCCCGTTGATGATCACATTGGGCGAAATGCCGTATGGGATGTAAAAATTGGTGATGGTATTCTCGCTAAACTCATCAAAAAGCTTCTGCTGGCTTTCGTCTGTATGCCAAAAGCTTTTTAACAGGCTAACCACCTCGCCGGGATTTTCAAAGTACTCCGCCACTAGCTTGAGCTTTTCTTCTTTCAAAAGCTTTGAGAATCCTTTGATGATAATGTCGCGTTTTCTAATCATGTGACTGCGCTTATTGGTTTTGCTAATAGACAACCAAAAGTAGAAACAAATTAACGGATTAAAAGTTTATAATTCAAGGAAATCATTTTTTTACCAGATATCTTCGGTAACCTCGGGCTCGGGTTTCATCTTTTCAATCAAAAACGCACTCCACTGCTCCACATATTCTGCTATTTGATCTAAATAGTCGGCCCAACGCGGATCGTAGGCCGGATCGTCCTTATCGAGCCAGCGCTCAATCTCAAAGCGGGAAGCTGTTTTTAGCAGCAGCTCGGTGATGGTATAGCGGTAGCGGTTTTCACGCACTTCCAAAGTAAACTCATAATAAACGGTAGGTCCGTCACGCTCAAAACCTTTATCGTCAGTATATTTTAGCCTGATGGTATGCTTGCCCATAATTTTTCCGGAAGGTGCATCACGCACTGTAGTTACGCGCACAGGGTCTTTATAGTAATCGTTGAGCCAGAAAATGCAGCGGTTAAACAGTTCTTTTTGTGTGCCCTCTTCTTCAATCACCTGCTGAAACTTGATCTTTTTAGCTTCTGCATCAAACGGGATTGTTTTTACCTGCGCCATAAGTGGATTCAGTAAAATAAAAAACAGTAGGGCAGATAGGGAAATCAGCAATTTTTTCATTTTGAAAAGCTTGGTTTATTGAACTTTGGACAAAAATACGAAAACAATCTGAATGCATGTTTTGTTAAGTGCTAACGCAAAAAAATCTGTTTCAGTATCGAGTACCAGTCAGGGTGCGACTGATTAGCGAGGCCTTATAGTCGCGCCCTGACTTCCCGCAGCTGCAAGTCAGGGTGCGACTGATCCTGCGGCAACAAACAAGTCGCGCTCTGACTGTTTCAGTATCGAGTACCAGTCAGGGTGCGACTGATTAGCGAGGCCTTATAGTCGCGCCCTGACTTCCTGCAGCTGCAAGTCAGGGTGCGACTGATTAGCGAGGCCTTATAGTCGCACCCTGACTTGGAATAAAAAAAACCGTTCCTGCCTTGGCAGAAACGGTTTTATATCTAAGATTACTGATGTCTTACATCATTCCGGGCATTCCGCCACCCATCGGAGGCATGGCAGGAGCTGCATTTGGGTCTTTATGCTCTACCAAAACACATTCTGTAGTGAGCAGCATGCCAGCAATTGATGCAGCATTTTCCAGTGCAATACGGGCCACTTTAGTAGGGTCGATAACACCGGCGTCCATCAAGTTTTCGTAAACATCGGTGCGTGCATTGAAACCAAAGTCGTCTTTGCCTTCTTTCACACGGTTTGCCACTACGGAGCCTTCCATGCCAGCATTTTCAACGATTTGACGGAGCGGCTCTTCCAGTGCACGGCGAATAATCGCGATGCCGGTGTTTTCGTCGTCATTGTCGCCTTTAAGGTTTTTCAGCGCATCCATGGCGCGGATAAAAGCAACTCCGCCGCCGGGAATAATGCCTTCTTCTATGGCAGCACGTGTGGCAGCCAAAGCATCTTCAAAGCGGTCTTTCTTTTCTTTCATTTCTACCTCGCTGGCTGCTCCAACATAGATAACAGCTACGCCACCTGCCAGTTTGGCAAGGCGTTCCTGTAGTTTTTCTTTGTCGTAATCAGAAGTGCTGGTTTCGATGTGTTTCTTGATTTGAGCTACGCGGGCTTCAATATTTGCTTTCAAGCCACGACCGCTTACTACGGTAGTGTTTTCTTTGTCGATGCTCACTTTTTCTGCTTCACCAAGCATGTCTAAGGTAGCATCTTCTAAGCGGTAGCCTTTTTCCTCGCTGATTACTGTTCCGCCAGTAAGCACGGCGATGTCTTCCAGCATTTCTTTTCTGCGGTCGCCAAATCCGGGAGCTTTTACAGCAGCTACTTTCAGTGATCCGCGCAAACGGTTCACAACCAAAGTTGCTAATGCCTCACCTTCAACGTCTTCTGCAATAATTACAAGCGGTTTACCGGCCTGCATTGATTTTTCCAGGATAGGAAGCAGGTCTTTCATCACCGAGATTTTCTTGTCGTAAATCAGGATGAAAGGATTTTCGTAAACGGCTTCCATTTTCTCGCTGTCAGTAACAAAATAAGGAGAGATATAACCGCGGTCAAACTGCATGCCTTCCACCACATCAACGTAGGTTTCGATGCCTTTGGCTTCCTCAATGGTGATAACACCTTCCTGTTTTACTTTACTCATCGCTTCGGCGATAAGGCCGCCGATAGTTTGGTCGTTATTGGCCGAAATGGAAGCAACTTGTTTGATCTTATCATTGCTGTCGCCTACTTTCTTGCTTTGTTTTTTCAGGGCTTTAACTACCTCAATAACAGCTTTGTCAATACCTCTTTTTAAATCCATTGGATTGGCGCCGGCAGTAACGTTTTTGAGGCCGGTTGCAATGATAGACTGTGCCAAAACAGTGGCTGTTGTTGTGCCGTCACCAGCCAGATCATTGGTTCTGGAGGCAACTTCTTTAACCATCTGTGCACCCATATTCTCGACCGGGTCTGTCAGTTCAATTTCCTTGGCAACAGTAACACCGTCTTTGGTAATTTGCGGAGCGCCATAAGATTTTTCGATAATAACATTCCGGCCTTTGGGTCCGAGGGTTATTTTTACTGCGTTTGAAAGTGCGTCAACACCTTTTTTGAGGCTGTCGCGGGCTTCAAGATTAAATAGGATGTCTTTTGCCATTGTATTAAAATTTTAGTGTTATTTTCTGTTTGTTAAATGATTGCAATAATATCAGATTCAGGCATAATCAGGTAGTCGTTACCTTCGATGGTAAATTCTGTTCCTGCATATTTGCCATAAATTACCTGATCGCCTGGTTTCACGGTGAGTGGTAAATCCGGAAGCCCGGTTCCTACGGCTACAACGATACCTTTTTGTGGTTTTTCTTTGGCGGTATCAGGGATGATAATGCCACTGTTAGTTTTTTGCTCGGCTGCGGCGGGCTCAATAACCACGCGGTCTGCTAAGGGTTTAATCGTTAGTTTTGACATAATTTTAGCTATTTATAAATTTTAAATTTCTTAGTTTATCCCGAATAGGATGTTTAAACCCTGTCATATTTTGTGCCAAAACAGGGATATAAAAAAAATGTCAGAATGTAATGACATTCTGACATTTTTTGTCGCACTATGGCGTAAAATATTTTATTCTTCAATATCCTGTGCGGGAGGAGCCTGAAAATCTACTGGCGCAGTCTGATCAATTTGCTCACGCAGTTCTGTATCAAATTGTCCGGCTGAAGCATTGTATTTTGGGATAGCCATTGTAGCCGTAAGGCTCAAAACAAGCAGTGCAACGGCCATCGACCAGGTTGCCTTTTCAAGGAAATCGGCTGTTTGGCGAACACCCATGAATTGGTTTGAGCTGGCGAAATTTGAAGCAAGCCCACCACCTTTTGAATTTTGAACCAAAACGATTAATCCTAATAAGATGCTGATAATCAGGATGAGAATTGAAATGAATACGTACATTTTTTTATTTTTTTGAACTGTTAATGCTTTTTTGCCTCTTCAATAAGGCCTGCAAAATAAATACTTTTTTCCGGATATTTCAAACTTAATTTTTGATAGACTGAAATTGCCTTGTCGTGATGACCCTGGTTCAGGTAGATTTTTGCAAGGGTTTCGCTTACAATATTTTCTTGATCTATCAGGCTGTTCTGGGCACTGGTGACAGGATTGTAAAATTCGGGCTTTGGCCTGCTAATGCTTGGGCTTTGCTCGATAAACTTATCGATAATAGCTGTTTTTTCAGTGCTTTCGCCTGTCTTTTTTGGTTTCGATGGCTGCTTTTTCTTGCTTTCTATTTCGTTGATACGCTCTGCCAAAATACGTTTTAATTCCTCTAAAGATTGTCTTTTACGATCGGTGCTAAAGTTTTGCTCTTCATCAGCCGCTTTTTCATGAGTTGTTGGTGTCTCCGTATTTTTTTCTTCCGTTATGGGTTTGGCAGCAGCCGATTTTTCGGCCCTCACTTTTTCAGTTTCTACTGTCTTTTGTGATTCAGTTGCTTTTGGCGCATTCTCAGTTTCTACGTAGGAGGCCGAAGGCGTAATCGGGCGGTATTCATCGGGCAGATCGGGCAGGGTTTTCAGCTGATTAATTTTCTGGATATGCAGCCGTAACAGATTTCTGTCGGGCATCAGGCTGGCCGCCAATTTCAGCTGGCTGTCATAAACAATATGGTTCACCAGGTGCATATTCATTGCCAAAATTGTGTGTACGATGCTGCTGTATGGAAATTGGCTGGCCAGGTCGATCAGTTCGATGATGGAATCCCGATTCATGGTTTCCGGCTCTTTTAAAAAACGTATGAAAGTTGCTTTATCCATAAGGCGTTGTTTTACCAGTTTACAACCGATTTATTGAAAATATCATCAACCAGCATGGCTACAATTTCTGTGATAAGCTCCGTTTTTATGGCATTCAAATCTTGCTCGCTGGGGTATTCCTTATACTGGGTAAACTGGGTTTCAAAGTTAGTACTTTCATCGTATTTATTGGTAAAGCGCACATTTACTTTTATTTCGAGCCTGTTGAGCGCTGCGGTTTGGTCGCTTTGTATGGCCACTGGCGTGGTACGGTAATCGGTAATTTCGCCTTCAAAAGCCAAATCACCGTTTTGGTTTACCATATTGAGACTGGTTTGGCTCATAAATCTGTCGCGCAAGGCATTAGTGAACTCGCCGCTAAGTAGCGGCTCCACAAGCAATGCGTTGTTTTGAAAATACTGTATGGAAATCGTTTTAGCCTCGGCCGGAATGGACGCACCGGTAAAAGAATAGACGCCGCACGATGGCGCACTCAGCACAATTAAAGCTAACAGCAAAAAACCTGAAACACGACTGATTATCTTTGAAACGGCTTGCATATAGATCACAGGTTTAGGTCGTATTCTTTTATTTTACGGTATAAAGTACGCTCGCTGATGCCCAACTCCTGAGCAGCATTTTTGCGTTTTCCCTTATGCTTCTCCAGCGCTCTTTTTATCATATTTATCTCTGTTTTTTCTAACGAAAGATTTTCGTCAATCACCTCAGAAGGCTGAAAATGATTCGGATTGATAGCCTGCTGTATCTCGTAATTCTCAATGGTCTCTTCTTGCTCCTCCAGGTCGGCATCGTATTTTCGGATAAGCTGGCTGTTGCGGCGTTCAAAGCCTTCATCAACCATATTGTCTTTGGTCATCACTTCGGCCATGGCTTTGCGCAGGTCGAGGATGTCTTTTTTCATATCGAACAACACCTTATATAATATGTCGCGTTCCGACATCTTGTCATCTTCATCATGTTTTTTGTACAAGACCGGCAAGGAATTGGAGGCGTCGCTTGGCAGGTACATCCGGAGCAGGTCGGCATCAATAACTTTTTGCTTCTCGATGATAGAAATCTGCTCGGTAACATTTTTTAGCTGACGGATATTTCCGGGCCAGCGATAGTCTTCGAGCATTTTCACGGCATCATCCGTAAGCTGCAACTGCGGCATACGGTATTTCTCGGCGAAATCGCCGGCAAATTTTTTGAACAGCATCAGTATATCGTCTTTCCGCTTTCGCAAAGGCGGAATCATAATGGGAACAGTATTCAGCCTGTAATAGAGATCTTGCCTGAATTTCCCCTTCTCAATGGCATCCGGGATATCTACATTGGTGGCGGCCACAATGCGCACGTCGGTTTTGATTACTTTGGATGAACCGACTTTTAAAAACTCGCCTGATTCCAATACCCTGAGTAACCTCACCTGTGTGGAAAGGGGCAATTCAGCAATTTCATCTAAAAATATGGTGCCACCGTCGGCCACTTCAAAATAGCCTTTTCGGGCTTCGTGTGCACCGGTAAACGATCCTTTTTCGTGTCCGAAAAGCTCAGAATCAATAGTGCCTTCGGGTATGGCTCCGCAGTTTACGGCAATATAAGCACCGTGCTTGCGTGCACTGGACTGGTGTAGAATTTTTGGAAATACTTCCTTGCCTGTCCCGCTTTCGCCGGTAATCAACACGGTTAAATCGGTGGGTGCCACCTGAACGGCCACCTGTATCGCCCTTGTGAGAAACGGATCGTGGCCGATAATTCCAAAACGTTGCTTGATAGATTGAATGTCCATACTGTTTATTGTCCTATAAATTAGCCCGTTAAAGATACAAAATTTTAAATAAACTCCCGCATGAAGCCTAAATTATGCCCTCAAACTGGCGCCAACTTGCTGCTCGAGTGACAACAAAATCTTTTGCATACTCTTGTCAATAAGCTTGTCAGTCAGTGTTTTTTCTTTGTCCTGAAGGATAAATTTCAATGCGTAAGACTTCTTTCCTTCCGGAATTTTGTCACCTTCGTAAACATCGAAAATACTCACGCTTTGCAGCAGTTTTTTCTCGGTTTGTAGTGCGATATTTTTAATGGTCTCAAAGCTTACCGCTTGATCTACAACCAAAGCTAAATCACGCGTCACGGCAGGAAATTTAGGTACGGCTTCAAACAGTTTGTGGCTAGTTTTATTGAAGTGTTTCAGCAATAAACTCCAATTAATGGTGGCATGAAAAACGGCTTGTTTAATAGCTGCAATTTTTAAAGTTTTCTTGCTGAGTTTTCCTAATGTGAGTAATGGTTTGTCGTTCAGCGCATAACTCAAACCGTATTCGTAAGGCTCACCCGTATTTTCGCTCAGGATTAACTTTTGCTGTGGCACACTCATTTTTGATAAAATGGCTTCGGCAAAATATTTTAGCACGTAAAAATCAACATCTTTGTCATCCTGATTCCATAGCTCATCATGCAGCCGGCCGGTCATAAATAAATCCAGGCAGTAATGCTCTTTATAAGGTGCCAAAGTTTTTTCAGCGGTTTGGACGGCTTTTTCATCAAAGGCATAAACGGTGCCGAACTCAAAGAATTTCAGGTCGCTGCTTTTTCGGTTGATATTGTAGGCAATGCTTTCCAGGCCACCAAAAAGCAAAGTTTGGCGCATTACATCCAGCTCGCTGCTCAGCGGATTGAGGATTTTGACGTTTTTGTTTTCATCAAAAGCCGGATGCAGGATGGTATAAGCTGATTTGGTGAGCGAGTTGTTCATGATTTCATAGAAACCATTAAACGCCAGCAAATCAGCAATTTGCTGTTGCAGTATGTCGTTTTTGCTCACGCCACCGGCATGCATGGAGGCGTTAATCTTTGATGGAATCAGAATGTTATCGTAGCCGTAAATCCGCAGTATTTCTTCCACCACATCTGCCGGGCGTGTAACTTCCACACGGTAAGTTGGAACCGTCATACTGATAAATTCAGCGGTTTCTGTTGTGATTTTCATATCCAAATCCAGCAGTATATTTTTTACGGCTGTGGCTTCAATTTTTTGACCGGCCATTTTATTGAGGTAATCAAAATAAAGCTGAACCTGAGCCGGCTGAATGTCTTGAGCTATAACATCTTTGATCCCTGAAGTGACTTTTCCGCCGGCAATTTGCTGTATCAGCATGGCAGCTCTTTTCAGGGCAAATACTGTTATATTGAAATCTGCGCCGCGCTCAAAACGGAAAGAAGCATCGGTTTGCAGGGCATGGTGCTTGGCTGTTTTGCGCACTGAACGCGCATTAAAACAGGCACTTTCCAAAAATATGGAAGTGGTGGCTGCCGTTACACCCGAATCTAACCCGCCAAAAACGCCGGCAATACACATTGGTTTTTCGGTATTGCAAATCATCAGGTCTTCGCTGCTGAGCTTTCTTTCGACGCCATCGAGGCCTACAAATGGCGTGTTTTCTGACAGGGTTTTCACGACAACTTTTTCACCAATAACCTTTTCGGCATCAAAAGCATGAAGCGGCTGACCGGTTTCAAACAACACATAATTGGTAATGTCAACGATATTGTTGATGGGGCGCACGTCAATAGATTTGAGCTTATCCGTAAGCCAGACGGGCGAATCAGCAACCTTAATACCGCTGAGGGTAAGTCCGGAATAGCGTGGGCAGGCCTCGGGATTTTCTATGAGCACTTCGATATTTCGGCTGCTATTATCAATCTTAAAAGCATCCAGTTCAGGAAGCTTGAGGCTGTATTTTTTTTTGCCTGCGCGATGGTTTAACACGGCCATCAAATCGCGGGCAACGCCAATATGTGAGGTGGCATCTGAACGGTTTGGCGTGAGTCCGATCTCGAAAATAACATCTTCTTCCACCGGAAAGTATTCGGTGGCCGGCTTCCCAATCTCTGTTTCTTCTGGCAGCACCATAATACCTTCGTGTGAGTGACCTAATCCGAGCTCGTCTTCGGCGCAAATCATGCCTTCGGACAGCTCACCCCTGATTTTGCTTTTCTTGATCTGAAAGGAATCATCACCGCTGTAAAGTGTTGTGCCAATGGTAGCTACAAGTACTTTTTGGTCTTTAGCCACATTGGGAGCGCCACAAACAATCGACAGCAACGTGCCACTGCCCACATCTACTTTGGTGAGGCTGAGCCGGTCGGCATTGGGATGCGGTTCGCAACTGATCACTTTTCCGGTAACAATGCCTTTGAGGCCACCTTTTACCGATTCGAAAGGCGTGCTGTCTTCTACCTCAAGACCGGTGGAGGTGAGTGCTTCGGCAACTTCCTGATAAGGTAAATCGCAGTTGATGTACGTTTTGAGCCAGTTATAGGATATCTTCATAGATGTTGAGTTATGCTTATTTTAAGCTACTAATGTTTAGCTTTATTTTGGTTTATTCCCCACGTCTCTCAGGCCATGGCCTGAATGGGGAGCAAAATTAACAAATAATGTCAATCTGTCATGTTTTGTGAGGTAGAAAAAGTCATTTTGAGTCTTAGGCTTTTTTATCCGATCTCACTCCAGTCAAATTGCTGCCTGAATTTTTTATCGAAATAGTTGCGGGTGCGGATATTGTCTTCCTGGGCCAGCTTGGGGTCTTCGTCCAGCAACTGATTCACTACATTTCTAACGTGCCGAATGATTTTTTCGTCTTTCAGTAGGTTACCAATTTTTAGTTCTACCTGGCCCGATTGTCTTGTGCCGGTAGTTTCGCCTGGTCCGCGCAGTTCTAAATCCACGGCAGCAATTTCAAAGCCATCGGTGGTGCGTACCATCGTATCCATGCGTTTGCGACCATCGCTGCTCAGTTTGTAGTCTGTCATCAACACGCAATAGGCCTGATCGGCACCCCGACCCACACGGCCTCTGAGCTGATGCAGCTGCGACAGCCCAAAACGGTCGGCATGCTCAACCACCATCACGCTGGCGTTGGGAATATCTACGCCAACTTCAATCACGGTGGTAGCCACCATAATATGCGCCTGGCCTTTGATAAAGCGCTGCATCTCAAAGTCTTTGTCCTCCGATTTCATCTGGCCATGTACCACACAGATCCGGTAATCCGGCTCAGGGAAATCGCGTAAAAGGCTTTCATAGCCTTCCTGCAAATAGATGAGGTCGAGCTTTTCAGATTCTTTGATGAGCGGATAGACGATGTAGATTTGGCGGCCTTCGGCAAGCTGTTTTCTCATAAAGCTTAGCAGTCTTAAACGCTGGCTTTGAAAGAGATGTATTGTTTTTATTGGTTTGCGCCCGGGCGGAAGTTCGTCGATGATAGAAAAATCCAAATCGCCGTATTGCGTCATGGCCAAAGTGCGCGGAATAGGCGTTGCCGTCATCACTAAAGTGTGCGGCGGTTTGTCGGTCTTTTCGCGAAAACGGGCGCGCTGTGCCACTCCAAAACGGTGTTGCTCATCAATAATTGTGAGGCCGAGATTGTGAAACTGAATCTTGTCTTCGATAAGGGCGTGGGTGCCAATAATCAGGTGCAAACTGCCGTCAGCTAAGCTGCTGAACATCGGTTTTCGGTCTCGTGCTTTGGTTGATCCGGTGAGCAAAGCCAGGTTAACGGGCATGCCTTCGAGGAGGTGCTTTAGGGATTGATAATGTTGGTTAGCCAGGATTTCGGTAGGTGCCATCAGTGCAGCCTGGTAGCCGTTGTCGATGGCCAGCAATATAATCATGAGTGCGACGATGGTTTTTCCGCTGCCTACATCGCCTTGTAAAAGCCGATTCATTTGATGGCCTGTGGCAAGATCGTGGCGGATTTCACGTATCACTTTTTTCTGAGCGCCGGTGAGTTCAAAAGGTAGATTTTCAGCATAAAACTGGTGAAAAAGCTTTCCGACCCTTGAGAATAAAACGCCATTTTTAATGCGTTCGCGCGATTTCTTGCGGAGCAGCAAGTTGAGTTGAAAAAAGAAATATTCCTCAAACTTTAAACGTTTTGTGGCTTTTTCAAGTGATGGCGCATCTGAAGGCAGGTGTATTTGCTGAAAAGCCAAAGCACGTGGCATGAGTTTGTGTTGGGTCAGAATTTTTTCAGGTAGCACCTCCGGCACGGTCTGCTGTACTTGCAACAGCAGTTTTTTTATCAGTTTGGTGAGCTGCTTGCTTCCCAAGCCGTTGTTTTTCATGGTTTCGGAAGAGTTGTAAACGCCTTCCAGACTTTCGCCAACGGGCACAAGCTGCGGCGTGTAGTCTTCAATATCGGGATGAACAAAATTATACTGACCGTTAAAAAGCGAAGCCTTGCCAAAAAGCACGTATTGCTGACCGGGCGTGAACCTGGTTTTTACCCATTTCAAGCCTTTAAACCATACCAGTTCTATGCTGCCGCTATCATCTGTAAAACGGGCTGTAATCCTTGTGGTGCGTGGCTCACCATAGCTTTTTAGCTCAGAGACACGACCGATAAGCTGGTAGTAAATCTGGTCGCTGTTTATTTCGGTAACTTTATGAATTCGGCTTTTATCCACATAGCGAAAGGGATAATATTGCAGCAGATCGCCAAAGCTGAATATTTGCAGCTCTTTATTAAGGATAGCGGCCCGTCGGGGGCCAACGCCTTTTAAGAACTCAATTTTATTTTCTAAAACATCATAAACCATTGGCGGCATCAAATTTCATGCTGCTAAGATACAAAGCTTAATGGCAATAGTGTGTTTTGTGATAAAAACGATGGTAGCAGCTTATTTATTTTTCAGAAATGAAGAGAGCAGGTCAGCCAATTGATCGAAACTAAGTGGCTTGCTTAGGTATGCATCAAAGCCCAGCTCGAGGTAGTGGTCTTCTTCGCCCATCAGCGCAAAAGCTGTGATGGCAATTATGGGCATTTGCAGTTGCTGGTGTCTGATGCGTTCCAGGGCTTCCTTTCCATCCATTTCGGGCATTTGGATATCCATAATAATTAGATCAGGAAGGTGTTCGGCAGCCATATCCAGTGCGATAAGTCCATTGGGTGCATGCAGCACATCGAGCTTCATTTTTCGCAGCATCGTGTTGATTAGCTGAAAGTTGGTATCAACATCTTCTGCAACTAATACGGTGTTTCCTTTCAGATTTGGTAAGGCCGGACTTATTTTTTGTGTACCGCTTGAGAGATGTGTCTTTTCGCTTGTGTTCGCTGGCAGCGTGAAATAAAATACCGTTCCTTTATCCTCAATTGACTCCACCCAGATTTTGCCATCAAGTAGCGTGGTTAGGTGTTTGGTGATGGCCAGTCCAAGGCCGGTTCCGCCAAATAAGCGGGTATGCGAATCATCGGCTTGCCGGAAACGTTCAAAAACCACTTCCAGTTTGGTTTCAGGAATGCCAATGCCGGAATCTCTCACATAAAACTCAAATTCACCATTGATGCAAAGCACGCCAAACTCAATCTGGCCTTCTGCCGTAAATTTGATGGCATTACTTAGCAGGTTGGAAAGGATTTGTTGCAGGCGCAGCTTATCAGTGATAATTAGTTTATCCTTAAAGTTTTCGCGGTTATTCAGGATAAGTTTAACGGGTGATTTGTTGTTGCGTTCCAGCTGTTGCTTAAATGTTTGATAGGTCTCGTCCAAAAGCTCAACGATAGGGAAGGATGTTTTTTGGATTTTCAGTTCGCCGGCTTCTATCTTGGAAATATCGATAATATCGTTGATGAGGTTGAGCAGCAGGCGTCCGCTGGATTTTATCATCTCGATAAATTCTATTTTTTCATTCGCATCATATTCATCTGACGAAAGCAGGTCGGAGAAGCCCAGAATAGCGTTCATGGGTGTTCTGATTTCGTGGCTCATATTGGCCAGGAAAGCTGATTTTAGCCGGTCAGAATCTTCTGCTTCATTTTTCGCTTTAACCAATTCAGTTTCAAAGTCTTTCTGGCGGGTGATGTTATCAAAAACAGCTATCAGACCGGAAAATTCTTTATCGATAAACATGGTGGCAGCTTTCAGGTGTATGTATCGGATTTCCTGATTCAGGCGCAGCCTGAAAGTAACTTCAAAAGTGCCTTCTTTGGATTGATGTGCATTTTGCCAAAGCATTTCCATCTTGTTGCGGTCTTCAAGTAGCACATGCTTAAACCAGCTTCCATCTTCAATCGTGTTTTTGGGTAATCCCAGGCTGTTAATCAAAATTTGATTTAGAAAAATGATTTTTCCCTCGGGATTAGTTACGGCAATACCTTGCGGACTGGTTTCGCTTATCGCCCTGAATTTTTCCTCGCTTTGTTTGAGCGAAAGGATGGCCTTTTCACGCGCGCTAACTTGCTGTTCCAGCTCTCTGGTTCTTTCCTGAACGCTTGCTTCGAGTAGTATGTTGTTGGATTCAAGTAGCCTGCTTCTTCGTCTGTTGCGCCTGATAAACAAAGCCAGGATAAAAAAAACAAAAACTGAAATGGTGCTGATCAGGGCAGCAATGATATAGCGGGTGCGCAGAGATTGCCGGCTTAGTTTTAGCTTTAAAATTTCGTTTTCATTATCTAACTGCTGGGTTTCATAGCGCAACCTGATTACCGACATTTCATGGTGCCTTCTTTCTGTTGACAGGCTGTCATTCATATCGTTTGCCTGCATTAAATAATTAAATGCAGATTGATAATCCCGGCGTTTTTGGGCGATCTCTTTGCGAAGGTTGTAGTTATAGTATAAGACGGATTTTTCGTTTAAAACAAGTGCTATCTTTTCGGCTTTGTCAAGATATTCCAAGGCTTCGTCATCCTTTCCCTGCACCATTAAATACTTGGCCATCTGATTATAAACCCTGCACAGACCATTGTTTGATTTAGTTTTGATATAGGTTTGCTCTACTTCGAGCAAATACTTTATAGCCTCATCATACCGCTTCATTTCATAAAAAGTCTTGGCCAGGTTTGCTTTTACGTTGGCCATTTCGAAATCACATCGGTATCTTTCATAAATTGATAAGGCACTGATAAAAAAATCAAGTGCTCTGGCATAGTTTTCCTTCTCAAGAAAAACCATACCAATGGCATTTTGAGAGTAGCCTATTTGGGGTTCATCGCCTAAGTATTCTTTGATCAAAAGTGCTTCAAAATGGTATTTCAGGGCGTTTTCGTAATCTTTGTAAGCAAACTGAACAGATCCTATATTGGTAAGCGAGAAGGCTATTCCCATGCTATCATTCATTTTTTGAAATATGCTTAGCGCATCGAGGTGCAACGAAAAAGCTTTTTCGAGAATGTGAAGCTTGCGATAGCTTACAGCGGTTTCGTTGATGATTTGAGCTTTTTGTTTCAAAGCGCCAAGCGAATCGGCCAGTTTCAAGGCTTCTTTTGAATAATTGATTCCTAAAGCAGGATCGATATTTCGGAGGTTTTTTATCAGCTGGACATAAGTTTCAAGCTTTGAAACACCTTTGGTGGTTTCCAGACGGGCTTTTAGGCTGTCGGCTAAATGCTCAGTTTCTGCCATGGCATCCCACTGAAAAGCAGGCGCAAGCATGAGGAGGGCTAGAAAAACACAGAGCTTAAAAAATTTCATAGAAGAATGGCTGACGATTCCCTTATTTGAAAGAATAAACCACAAATGTACAAGAATTATTAAGAAGTTTCACACCTAATTTTTGATCTAAATTATTGAGAGCTTTTGGCGCTTTCAGCCCGATTGAGGGAGGTGTCATCAAGCGGTTTTAAAAATGAGCAAAAGGTGATGCATTGAGCTGGCTTGTTACCAGTTAGGCCTGCCGATATTCAGTGTTTTTATTTTCTTGCGACACCCTTTAGGTGAGTGAGTTGGCTTGAATTGTAATGGCCGTGCCGCAATTCGAAAGACTAAAATGTGCCAGTTTATTCAATACTTAACAATACTTCTGAAGTATTTCTTTTAGATTTTGCGACTTGATGGGCTTTGGAAGGTAGTCGTCAAAAGGAGCGTTGCTGCGGTCAAATGAGGAGGTATCAGTAAAAGTGCTGTGTGAAATAACGACCATGTTGGGCTGAATTTTTTTGATGACAAGAGTGGCTTGCAAACCATCAATTTCGGGCATATTGTAGTCCATGATTACCGCATCAAAAAAATATCCTGATGCTATCAGCTCAATCGCACTATAGCCACTTTCAGCCCAAACTGTTTCAAACCCCGACTTTTGGAGTAGGGCTTTGATAAGAAGAAAATTTACTTTGAGGTCGTCAACAATCAATATCCTTTTGATTGGCAAAGGAGCGTTGTGAGTATCTTTAATTGATTGTGTATTCATGGGTTCTTGCATTTCGTACCAAGCATCAGTTTATATGCCAAAGGTATAAATACAACATTAACAATTAGTTATGATTTTTAAAGAACCGCTTTGATTTCTCTTTAGTGGAGTTTATTCCAAATTACGGACATTAATCCGCGTGTGGTTATAAGTTTTCTTTGAAATATTGACTGATTTTTTTAATCAGGTGAGCCCTGTCGCCTCCTCGTACATTGTGTTCGTGGCCGGGATACACAAAATAATCTAACAAAACACCATTATCAACAGCTGATTTCAAAAAGGAGAGACTGTGTTGCCAGACTACAACGGGATCGCTGGTGCCGTGAATGATTAGTAGCTTGCCCTCCAATTTGTCAGTTTTGTTGATCAAACTGGCCATTTCATAACCTTCCGGATTTTCTTCGGGCGTGTCCATATAACGCTCACCATACATGATTTCGTAATATTTCCAGTCGGTAACCGGACCGCCGGCTGTGGCTACTTTAAAAATTTCGGGATGATGGAGTTTAAGGCCGATCGACATAAATCCGCCATAGCTCCAGCCGTCAACGCCAATACGGTTGCTATCAACAAAAGGTAGTGTTTGCAGGAATTCTATGCCTTTTAACTGATCGGCTCTTTCCATTGTTCCCGCCTGGCGGTGAATGATTTGCTCAAACTCTGCGCCTCTGTTTGCTGATCCCCTGTTATCAAGTGTGAAAACCACATAACCCTGTTGTGCCAAATAATTGAGGTAAAAGTTGCCGGCACCAAGCCAACTATTGGTTACCAATTGCGCATGTGGGCCACCATAAACATATACAATCACAGGGTATTTTTTGGTGCTGTCCAAATCGGGTGGCGTAATCATGCGGGCATACAAGGGCGTGCCGTCATTGGCCTGCAATGTGAGTAGTTGCGTATGGCCTAAATTATAGTCTTTTAAGGTGTTTTCGGCTTCTAAAAGTATTTTGTGTGTCTTTCCTTTTTTATCGAGTAATAATATGTTTTTTGTCGTGGATAAACTGCTGTAGCTGTCAATAAAGTAGTTGCCGCTTTTGGCGAAAGATAGATTATGGACGCCGGTTTCTGTGGTAATTTTTTCTGTTTTCCCTGATTTTAGGTTGGTTTTATAAATGTGGCGTTCCAGTGGGCTAACTGCTGTTGATTGATAAAAAATATTTTTTCCACCGGCATCAAATCCCAAAAAGTCTGTTACAACCCATTCGCCTTTGGTAAGTTGTTTTAACATTTTTCCGTCGGTATTGTATAGGTAGATATGCCAAAAACCATCCCGTTCGCTTAGCCATAAAAATTCACTTTCACTACCCGGAACAAAATAAGCAGGAAACTGTGGTTCAACGTATTGCTCGTCGGTTTCTTCGAAAAGTGTTTGCTCGAAATCGCCTGTTGAAGTGTTGTAGGCATTAAATTTCAGGTGATTTTGTCCACGGTTTAAAATGCCGGTATAAAGGGTTTTTCCTGATGGATTCCAGCTAACTGTTGTCAAAAACTGTTCTACAGGTTCGCCGGTTTTCAGGCTTATCGTGCTTTCTGCATGGAGGTCATAAACTTTCAGAATCACTTCATGGCTTTTCATGCCGGCCATTGGATAGCGCTCGTTTTTTAGTGTGGCAATACGCGCCTCAGTGTCAACGATAGGATAATTGCTTACCATGCGCTCGTCCATTTGGTAAAAAGCCAGTTTATCGCCTTTTTCCGACCAAAAAGTGCCTTTTGAAATACCAAATTCATTGCGGTGAACGGATTGCCCTGAAACAACGCCTTCGGGCTCATCGGTGAGCTGTATATGCTTTTCGCCTTGGGCGATAAAGAGGTTATTATCAATGGTATAAGCAACATTCAGCGAAGGCGTATGCACATCTTGGTTTTTCGCTTTTTCTGGTAATTCTGTGATTTTTTTGAGCGTATTTGTCTCAAAATTTAGGTGATAAAGTGTTGATTTATAAAAAAACCAGGCTGTTTGATCTTCCAGCCAGTTGAAGTTTGGCAATCGTTTTGTGCTATCGGCGCCGGCTTTGACGAGCAAAGTGTTCAAACCGTCCATAGTTAATAAGGTGTCGGTTTGGTCATTTTTGGTTTGTTTTAAAATCAGGCTGTTGTCATCAACAAAAGTGTAAGTATCGGAATTGCCCCGCCATTGCAGTTGTTGGATGCTCTTGGGAAACAAATCGCGGTTGAGCCAAGCGGCATCTTCAGGTGTTAATTGTTTGTTTTGAGCTGTTAAGACATTAAAAAACAGGCTAAAAAGTAGTGCGCTGGCAAGTGACAAGTATCTCATAATTCACAGATTTTAAAAAAGCCGAAATTAGCGAAAAATCTGCTTATGAATTAGTGTAAGAAAATCTGTCTTTGATTTGATTTTTAATTTAGCTGATGTACCGCCTGAACAAAAGCCTCCAACATTTCGGGTTGCTTTTCAAGAATGTTGCCAATCACCACAATATCAGCACCGGCTTTGGCTGCACGGCCGGCTAATTCGGGTGTTTTGAGGCCTCCGCCAATAATCAGCGGAATATCGATACTGCCTTTTACAACGGCAATCATGGCTTCGGGAATGGGGTTGTTGGCACCCGATCCGGCATCCATAAAGATAAGTTTCATGCCGAGCATTTCTCCAGCCATGGCCGTGCAAAGCGCTACATCATTTTTATCTGCCGGAATTGGGAAGCTGTTGCTCATATAACTTACCGTGGTGGGTTTGCCGCTGTCAACGAGCATATATCCTGTTGAAATAATCTCCAGTCCGCTCAGTTTTAAATAGGGTGCCGAAATCACGTGACGGCCAATAAGCATTTCGGGATTGCGACCTGAGATGAGTGAGAGAAATAAAAAAGCATCGGCTTTTTTGCTGAGCTGCAAGGAGTTACCCGGGAATAAAACTACCGGAATAGATGAATGTGTTTTGAGTAGCTTGATGCAGCTATCGAGGTTGTCGTTGGTGAGCAAACTGCCGCCAACGAAAAAGAGATCTACGCCAGCTGTTTCAGCTTTTTTGGCCAAAGTAATAATTTCGCTATCAGTTGGTTTGTCGGGATCAACAAGCACAGCGAGCTTTTTCTGGTTTGTTTTAAAATGGGATAAAACTGACATGCTTTGCCGGATTTAAGTTTAACAATAGTTTTGAGCGCTGCTTTAAACAACGAAAATAAGCAAAGCTTTTGAAACGCGACTAAAAAATAAACAAAATACACCCAACTTGCTATAGCCGTGCAGGTTAATTAATGAATTAAAACACCGCCTGTGCAATTTTCAAAACATTGTCTGAACGACCCATCGTATAATAATGTATAACGGGAACGTTTTGAGCGATTAATTCTTTAGACTGTGCAATGGCCCATTCCACGCCAAGTTGGCGCACGGCTTTATTGTCGGCACATTTTTTTAAGTCTTTGACCAAAGCTTCTGGTAGGTCGATATGAAACGACTGTGGCAGTATTTGTAAATGCGAAAGCACCGAAATCGGCTTCAGACCCGGGATTATCGGCACTGCGATTCCTGCAGCACGACAACGTTTCACGAAATCAAAATACTTCTGGTTGTCGTAAAACATCTGTGTTACGATATATCCGGCACCGGCAGCTACTTTTTCTTTCAGGTGTTGCAGGTCGCTTTGCAGGTTGGGCGATTCGGCATGTTTTTCGGGATAGCCGGCCACACCAATGCAGAAGTCGGTGGGCGTGCTGTTTAGCAATTCTTCATCCAGGTATTGGCCTTGATTCAGGGCGTTAATTTGTTTCACCAGGTCGATGGCGTTGCTGTGTCCTTCGGGTTCGGCCTGAAAATATTTCATCGAGGCCTGGGCGTCGCCACGAATGGCCAGCAGGTTTTTTACGCCTAAAAAATGCAGGTCGATAAGCGCGTTTTCGGTTTCCTCGCGGGTGAAGCCTCCGCAGATGATATGTGGCACCACATTGGCGTGGTAGCGATACATCAGCGCCGCCGCAATACCTACAGTACCGGGACGTTTGCGAACGGTTTTCTTTTTCAGAAGACCGTTTGGCAGTGGTTTATACTCAAACTCTTCCTGGTGATAGGTTACGTTTACAAAAGCCGGATCAAAAGTCATCAGTGGTTCCACCGCCTGCTGGATATGCTCAAAATGCTGGCCTTTGAGCGGTGGAAGTATCTCGAAAGAGAAAAGCGTTTTTGTGGCTGTGGAAAGCTTTTCGGTTACCGATTTGAATTCTTGCATGTCAGTTTATTTGTAGTTGAGGTTTGAGTTAAGCAGTCGTTCGGTTTCTTCAGCAGCGATGTTTTTGCGCCGGCTGTAATCAGTAATTTGGTCTTTACTGATCTTGCCCACGTTAAAATACTGTGAATCGGGATGGGCAAAAAAGTACCCGCTAACGGCTGCTCCCGGGTACATGGCGAAGTTTTCGGTGAGCTGTACACCGGTATGTTGCTCAGCTTGAAGCAGATCGAAAAGCACTCTTTTCTCGGAATGTTCGGGACAGGCCGGGTAGCCGGGTGCAGGTCTTATGCCTTGATAGTTTTCTTTGAGCATTTCGGCGAGTGTGATGTTTTCGTCAGGCTTATACCCCCATATTTCTTTTCGCACCTTCAGGTGTATATATTCTGCGAGTGCTTCAGCAAGCCTGTCGGCCATCACTTTGGCCATGATGGCGTTATAATCGTCGAGCTGATCTTCATAAAATTTCACCATCTCGGTGGTGCCGTGGCCTGCTGTAACGACAAAACCGCCCAAATAATCTGTGATACCGCTTTCTTTTGGCGCAATAAAATCGCTGAGGCAGAGGTTAGGGAAATCTTTTTCCTTTTGTTGCTGATTGCGTAAAAACTCAAAACGTGCCAATACCTCGCCAGGCTTATCAGGATGATATACTTCAACGCTATCGCCTACTGAATTGGCCGGATAAAGTCCCACCACAGCTTTGGCAGTTAGCAACTTATTGTTTTTGATATGTTCCAGCATTTCCAGGGCGTCGTCGTACAATTTTTTGGCCTCTGCGCCTTTTATGGGATCTTCAAAAATCTGTGGATACTTGCCATTGAGGCGCCACGAATGGAAGAAGAAAGTCCAGTCGATGAAGGGCAAAAGCTCATTTAGGTCAACATTTTCAAAAACACGCAGCCCAGTTTGTTTTGGGTGATAAATTTTTTCAGGCGAAAAATCTCCTTTAAAGCGGTTTTCGCGGGCTTCATTGAGGCTTATAAACACTTCTTTCGTCTGCGAACGTTTGTATTTGTTGCGCAACATTTCATAACGGTCGCAAATGCCGGCAAAATAGATGTCATATTTTTCGGTTTCTGCCAGCAAGCTTCCAATCACCTGTGTTACTTTGGAGGCATCACGCACATGCACAACTGGCTGACTGTAGGCCGGCGCAATTTTTACTGCGGTATGAATTTCCGAAGTCGTTGCTCCGCCAATCAGCAACGGAATTTTGATGTTTTGACGTTCCATCTCGCTGGCTATATGCACCATTTCTTCCAGCGAAGGTGTAATCAATCCGCTCAGGCCGATGATGTCAACCTTCTCTTTGATAGCTGTTTGCAGGATTTTTTCGCAGGGCACCATCACGCCCAGATCAATCACTTCGTAGTTGTTGCAGCCCAGCACCACGCCCACGATATTTTTTCCAATGTCGTGTACATCGCCTTTCACGGTGGCCAGCAGTATTTTTCCTGCTGAGCTGGAGCTCCCGAGTTCTTTTTCAGCCTCGATAAAGGGAAGCAACACGGCAACGGCTTTTTTCATCACGCGGGCACTTTTCACTACCTGTGGAAGGAACATTTTCCCGCTGCCAAAAAGCTCGCCAACTATTCCCATGCCGTCCATCAGCGGCCCTTCAATTACATCAAGTGCTCTGCGGAAATCGGGTCTGATGGCTAAGGTATCTGCTTCAATATGTTCTACAATGCCTTTAACCATAGCGTGTTTAATGCGTTCGTGCAATGACAGTTCGCGCCAGGCGTCAATCTTTTCGGCTTTGGCTTCTGTATTTTGAATTTGGTCAGCAAAAACCAGCAAGCGTTCGGTGGCATCTTTGCGGCGGTTGAGCACCAGGTCTTCGGTAAGTTTCAGTAAGTCAGAATCTATCTCATCGTAAATCTGCAACATTCCTGGGTTTACAATGCCCATGTCCATACCGGCTTTTATGGCGTGATATAGAAAAACTGCATGAATGGCTTCGCGTACGATATCGTTTCCGCGAAAAGCAAAAGACAGATTGCTCACGCCGCCGCTTACCTTGGCATACGGCAGGTTTTCTTTGATCCAGCGTGTGGCATTCATAAAATCCACCGCGTAGTTGTTGTGCTCTTCAATACCGGTACCGATGGCCAAAATATTCGGGTCGAAGATAATATTGGAGGCTGCGAAACCAACTTCCTCGGTCAGTATGCGGTAGGCGCGCTGACAAATACTTATTTTTCTGTCGAAGTTGGCGGCCTGGCCTTCTTCGTCAAAAGCCATCACCACAGCTGCTGCGCCATATTGTTTGATTTTTTTGGCCTGCTCTTTAAACACTGCCTCACCTTCTTTGAGGCTGATGGAATTGACGATAGTTTTTCCCTGCACGCATTTGAGTCCGGCTTCGAGCACTTCCCAGCGTGATGAGTCAATCATTATCGGCAGGCGGGCAATATCAGGATCAACCATCACAAGGTTCAGAAATTTCACCATTTCTGTTTTGGCATCCAGCAGGCCGTCGTCCATATTTACATCCAGGATTTGCGCACCACCTTCCACTTGTTCCAGGGCAATGCTGAGCGCTTTCTCGTATTTTTTATCACGGATAAGCCGTGCAAACCGCTTGGAACCGCTTACATTGGTGCGTTCGCCAATGTTTACGAAATTCTTTTCGCGGCTCACTTTCAGGATTTCCAATCCGCTGAAAACCGTTTCTGTCTGCTTCTCAGGAATCAGCCTTGTTTTAGCCTTTTCAGCGATTCTTGAAAAGGCGCGAATATGATCGGGAGTAGTGCCACAGCAGCCACCTATTATATTAACGAAGCCGTGATGCACAAAGTCGTGCAGATGACCAGCCATAATTTCCGGACTTTCGTCGTATTCGCCAAATTGATTTGGCAGTCCGGCATTGGGATAGGCACTCACCGGCACATCGGCTTTTCGAGCCATTTCCGCAATATAAGGACGCATTTCTACTGCTCCCAGGGCGCAGTTCAGGCCGATGCTAAGCAGATCGACATGCTTTACGGATTGCATAAAAGCTTCCACGGTTTGGCCGGAAAGGGTGCGTCCGCTGGCATCGGTGATCGTTCCGGAAACCATCACGCCGATTTTCCGGTTTAGCTTTTCCTGTAATTGCTCAATCGCGAAAAGTGCTGCTTTGGCGTTGAGTGTATCAAAAATGGTTTCAACTAAAAGCACATCAGCGCCGCCAGCCATCAGGGCTTCGGCCTGTTCCAGATAAGCTTCGGCCAGTTGGTCAAAGCTCACAGCACGAAATCCGGGGTCGTTAACATCCGGCGACATGGAAGCGGTTTTGTTGGTAGGTCCTAAAGCACCGGCTACAAAGCGCGGTTTGTCGGGATTTATGGTCGTAAACTCATCGGCAGCTTTTCGGGCAAGTTGTGCCGACGCGAAATTCATGTCCCAAACGGCGATTTCCAGTCCGTAATCGGCTTGCGAAATACGGTTGGCGTTAAAAGTATTGGTTTCGATGATGTCGGCTCCGGCTTCTAAGTACGCGCGATGGATCTGATAAATCAGCTCCGGCTTTGTAAGCGAAAGCAGGTCGTTATTTCCGCCAAGCGGATGGCTGTGGCTGGCAAATCGCGTGCCGGCAAAATCTTTCTCCACGAGTTTGTGTTCCTGAATCATGGTGCCCATAGCGCCATCTAGAACAAGTATCTTATTGCTTATGAGGTTTTTAAGTTGGTCTAATTTTGTTTGCATAGTACATTAATTTGGGCAGCATGAAGCCTTCCGAAAGTGTTCAGAAGTAACATTTGTTTTGAAATTACAGCTTGCTGCATGGGTTTAAAGCATTTAATTTATTATCACCTTGCTGATTTCAGCCGGTTTAGGTATTAGCACCACTCCCTACGCGGGGAAGGTTGCTAGAGTTTCGCTGAGCCTAGTCTCTCCACTCTTCTTGATAAATCAAAAAACCCAAATTGAGGAGGGTAGTTTTGAAATACGTGCCGCAAAAATAACTCATTTTTCGGCTTGGATGCAATTATTTGGAAAGAATCTAAATTAGAGACTTTGATAAAGTGATATAAAAATCAGAAAATCAAAAAGATAGGAGTGAATAAGAAATTTATTAAAGGCATTTGTACAACAAAGCGGCGTGCTAAATTGTTAGATTAACTAAAAACTGCTAATTTTGCAGCCCTTTTTAATGATCTAAAAATCTATTTAGCAAAAAGTTATGAATATAACCATGACAGAGACACCTTATAAGATTGCTGACCTAAAGCTGGCATCCTGGGGACGAAAAGAAATTGAGATAGCCGAAAAAGAAATGCCGGGACTGATGTCGCTGCGTGAGAAGTTCGGCAAAGAAAAGCCGCTTCAGGGTGCTCGGGTTACCGGTTCGCTTCACATGACTATCCAAACCGCAGTATTGATTGAGACGCTTGTTGAGCTGGGTGCTGATGTGCGCTGGGCCAGTTGTAATATTTTCTCAACACAGGATCATGCGGCGGCAGCCATTGCCGAAACCGGCGTTCCTGTATTTGCCTGGAAAGGCGAGACTTTAGAAGAATATTGGTGGAGCACCAAGCAAGCGCTTACTTTTGAAGGCGGCAAAGGCCCACACCTTATCGTTGACGATGGCGGCGATGCTACCCTGATGATTCACAAAGGTTTGGAAATTGAGAAAAATCCTGAGCTGTTGAATAACAAGCCAGGTAACCTCGAAATAAAAGCCATGATGAAGATTTTGAAAGAAACTTATCAGGATAATCCAAAACACTGGCATGCTGTTGTAAAAGACTGGAAAGGCGTTTCGGAAGAAACTACCACCGGTGTTCACAGGCTTTATCAGATGAAAGAAGCCGGCAAACTGTTGGTTCCGGCTATCAATGTGAACGACTCCGTTACCAAATCGAAATTTGACAACCTGTATGGCTGCCGCGAATCGCTGGCCGACGGTATCAAACGCGCTACTGACGTGATGCTGGCCGGAAAAGTATGTGTGGTATTGGGCTACGGCGATGTGGGCAAAGGCTCTGCCAAATCCCTGAAATCGTATGGCTCAAGGGTTATCATTACCGAAATTGATCCTATCTGCGCCCTTCAAGCTGCTATGGAAGGTTTTGAGGTTTCTACTATCGAAGATGCCCTGAAAATTGGAAATATCTTCGTGACAACAACCGGCAACAAAGACGTGATTACACTGGAACATATGCGTCAGATGAAAGACCAAAGCATCGTTTGCAATATTGGTCATTTCGACAATGAAATTCAGGTTGATGCCCTCCACGAAGCAACAGATATTGAGCATATTAACATCAAGCCACAGGTTGATAAATATGTTATGCCGGCAGGCAACGCGATTTATTTATTGGCCGAAGGTCGTTTGGTAAACTTAGGTTGCGCCACAGGCCATCCGAGTTTTGTGATGAGCAACTCATTTACTAACCAAACCTTGGCGCAGATTGATTTGTGGAAGAATAGAGACAAATATGAGATTGACGTTTATCGCCTGCCAAAATACCTCGACGAAGAGGTGGCACGCCTGCATCTGGCGCAGATTGGTGTAAAACTGACAAAACTCACCAAAGAACAATCTGATTATTTGGGTGTTCCGATTGAAGGTCCTTATAAAGCAGACCATTACAGGTATTAAGATTTCTTTTTAGAGCACTTTATAAAGCACTTTCTGCCTTGGCAGGAGGTGCTTTTTAGTTAAAGATCCTCAGCAGCTGGCCGTTATAGGTAGTGTTGTACTGGATGAGTGGGAATTTGCCTTCACCTTCCATAATACTGCCATTCAATAGCAAGTAGGATATTTCGTTGCATTCGTCGTAGGCAAAAGGAAAATAATCGCCTACGATAAGCCGGGTGCAATTGCCGTCAACGCAGCAATTGTTGGGTTCGTTGGGTGGCATACGGTCGTAAGCCAAAAATTCTGAGAGGTTATAGCGATACACGATAATTCCGCGGCTGGGTGGTATGGAAGTCAGGTACATCCAGCCTCCTACGGTGTTTAGTTCCTGATAGAAAGTGCTGTTGGGGTCAATGGTAATATTGATATAAGCTTTAGGATCGTTGGGATTAATTTCCTCTTTTCTGCAGCCAGGCTGGATAAGTAAAAGCAAAACAAATAATAGTCCAATAATCTGGCGTGGGTTCATCAGGATGACAGCTTTTTATGAAATGAATGTATGCTGAACGCTTATTCGATTACAAAAGTATATCAAATAGACCAAATCTGCTGAAAAGGAAATTTCGCGACCTGCGCACTAAAAATAGATTACAAAGGCAGCAAGTGATAAAAAAGAATAGTGCTTCATCAGGAATTGTTAGTTTTGTAATCCTGTCTGCATTAAAACTTGTTGAAAAGCATGCGTCAAAAACTGGTTTTGTGGTTGTCTTTGGTTTTATTGGCTGTTTTCATGCTGTCGTCATGCGGCATGTTTAAGCCATCGGGCGTGAAAGCGCACCAAAAGCTGGAGCGTGACCTGGAAAAGCAATCCGAAAATGACCATAAAAAGGACATGAAAGCGCATTACAAAAGTCAGTCGAAGGCTGCACAGCAGATGATAAAAAAGATGGAGCGAAAAAATAAGCAATGGAAAAAGACAAAGAAAAGAGCCAATTAACACAAGCTGGAAAGCCTAGTTTTTCTGTTGTTTTGTCCGCTGCCAACAAGTTTTTTATGGCGGTTCTGCTGTTGTGTATAGTTGATTTGGCCTTTGGACAGTCCACAGATTCACCACTCTATTTTGACCGCATCATGTCAGAAAACACGCGCATCGAAAAAGGCTTGAGCCAAAACACCGTAAATAGCATTTTGCAGGACAGCGATGGCTTTATGTGGTTTGGCACTTGGGATGGCTTAAACCGTTACGACGGCTACGAGTTTCTTATATACAATAAGGAGCATGGCTTGAGCAACCAAAGCATCAGTAGCATCCATCAAAAAGGTGATACGCTGTGGATTGGCACCGAAGAAGGACTGAATTTGCTTGAGATATCAACCAACCGTATCACAATTTTTTTGAATGATGAAAATGATTCTACAAGCCTTTCTAACAATTGGATAAACCATATTTATGAAGACCACAAAGGTACCTTGTGGATAAGCACGGCCAGTGGTTTATCATTATATAGGCCTGCAACCAATAATTTCGAGCAAATTTTTAGTCGCGACTACGGAAACCCATTGCGCAGCAATTACATGAATATGGTGAAGCAGGACAGCAGCAACAATTTCTGGATCGCCACCAGCTACGGTCTGGTTTATTATGAAATTAAAACCCAAAGCCTCAACCGTTATTTTCATATTGAAGCTGATTCCACAAGCTTGCCCGACAATGATGTAACCAGCATTACGTTTGATAGTTACAACAGGATGTGGGTTGGAACCAAAAGTGGTCTGGCACGTTTCAACAACGAAAAGAAAGCCTTTTTTTATGTTGATTTGCCTGAGTTGCAAAGCTTTGACCAAAAGGTGGAGATTATGAGCCTTAACGCGGATGCCAGCGAAGGCCTTTGGATCGGCACAAACGGGCGTGGCTTGTTTTACCTCGATTTTAAAACCGGACAAGTAAGCAGCTATATCAACGAGCCAAACAGATCATATTCCTTGTCGGACAACCGCATACACTGTATTTATAGTGGAAACAACGACAATATTTGGGCTGGAACTTTCAACGGGCTGAACATGCTGAACAAGGATGCGGCCAAGTTTCGCACCTACCGGCATTATCCGCAATATGAAAACAGTCTTTCGAACAATTCGGTATGGTCATTTTTGGAAGTTGAACCCGGCATTTTTTGGCTTGGTACCGATGTCGGTATCAGCATTTTTAATAAGGCCGAAAATAGTTACGACTTTATCAGGATGAATCCTGACAAACAAAACACCCTGACTGAAAACCTGATCAGATGTCTTTACAAAAGCCGCAAGGGGACAATTTGGATCGGTACCCGAAATAAAGGGCTTAACGCCTATAATCCCAAAACAAAGAAAATTACACAATACAAATCAGATCCAAAAAACACGGCTTCTTTGCCAAACGGTTACGTAATTGATGTACAGGAAGATGCAACTGGAAATCTTTGGATAGCCACGGATGATGGTTTGGGTATTCTTGACGAAGAAACCGGACTTTTTTTAAGTTATCATTTGCCCGCAAAAACAGGTGGACAGCATATTTACGATATTTTACTCGACTCAAAAAAGCAGCTCTGGTTTGCATCAAGTCAGGGTCTTTTAAAATATAAAGTCGAGACCGATGATTTTGAGCTATTTACTATTCCCGAGGAGATGTTTCAACAGGATGAAATGCTTACCAATAAGTTTTTCTCCATCACCGAAAGCAAAGAAGGTGCTTTTTGGATTGGCACACGCGGTGGCGGTTTGGTGAAGTTTCAGCCAGAAACATTTGAGTTCAAAGTGTTTACCGAAAAAGATGGTCTTCCTAATAATGTTGTCTATGAAGTTTTGGAAGATAAAAATGGAATCGTTTGGTTGACCACCAATTGGGGTCTTTCGCGCTTTAATCCCGATCAGCTTAATTTTACTAATTATGATGTTACCGATGGCATTCAAAGCAACGAGTTTAACCTGAATGCAGCCATCTATGCTTCGGATGGTGAGATTTTGGTTGGTGGCATGAATGGTTTTAACGCCTTTTATCCCGATGAAATTGTGGTAAACACAGAGCCGCCTCCGGTTCGCATCACTGCGTTTAAGAAGTTTAATGTATTGCAGTCACGCAACTTACGCAATGGCGATAGCTTGTTTTTGAACTATAACGACAATTATTTTGCCTTTGAGTTTGCCGCCCTCGACTTCACCAATCCGCAAAAAAACAAATACCGTTACACACTCGAAAACTACAACACCGCCTGGATCGAGCGCAACGCCAATAAACGTTTTGCCGAGTATGCCAAAGTGAGTCCGGGAACTTACCGTTTTAGGCTGATTGCCTCTAACAGTGATGGTTACTGGAATACCGAAGGCACCAGCCTGACCATCATCATTAAGCCGGCCTGGTTTCATACTTGGTTGTTTAGGATTGGGTTGTTGGTTTTGGTGGTTTTCATTATTTATAGCCTGGTTTTTATTCGGATGCGCAATATCCGGCGTAAGCACGCTAATGAAAAGAAATACCTGGCCTTCGAGAAGCAGATGTATCAACTGGAGCAAAAAGCACTTCAGTTGCAGATGAATCCACATTTTTTGTTTAACGCACTCAACAGCATCCAGAGTTTTGTGGTAAACAACGACATTGACAACGCCATTCATTATTTGTCCAAGTTTTCACAGCTGATGCGCCGCACGCTTAGCAATTCGCGCGAAAGTGCCATTACATTGCGAGAAGAGCTGCAAGCCTTGCGCCTCTATGTGGAGATAGAAAGTTTGCGGTTTCATGGAAAGTTTAGCTATTCGATTGAGCTTGATCCCGAAATTGATGACGGTTTTATGGAGATTCCTCCGATGATTTTACAGCCTTATGTAGAAAATGCCATCCTGCACGGGCTGATGCATAGTAAAGAAATTGGAAACCTTAAAATTGCGTTGAGTCTGCAGGGCGATAGTATTTTGTGTGTGATAGAAGACGATGGCATTGGCAGGACGCGAGCCGCAGAAATCAGGCGTGAATCTGGCATCGAGCGCAAATCGCAGGGCATGCTCATCACCAAAGAACGCCTGGATATGCTCAACCAATATACCCAGGATATCTATACCGTTAACGTGATTGATCTGGTTGACGACAATGGAAAACCGAAAGGAACCCGGGTAGAAATCAGAATCCATTATAAAGAGTAACTTTGAAAGCTTAAAAACAGACTATATGATCAGATGTGTGATAATAGAAGACGAAACCAAATCGCGTGAAACTTTGCGCGGACTACTCAACCGCTTTTGTCAGGATGTGCTGGTATGTGCAGAGGCCGGAGGTGTTCAATCAGGGCGCGAAGCCATTGAAGAACATCATCCTGATTTGGTATTTTTAGATATTGAAATGCCCGACGGCAGTGGATTTAGGTTGTTGGAAAAATTGAAAGAGATAAATTTTGAGATTGTTTTTACCACCGCTTTTGAGCAGTTTGCCATAAAGGCTATCCGCTATGCGGCCCTCGATTACTTGCTAAAACCGATAGTTCCGGAAGAGCTTATTGCGGCAGTTGAAAAGGTGCGCAAGCTCAAAGAGAAAAGGATAAATCAAAAACAGCTCGAAGCGCTGATGAGCAACATCAATACTGATGCCTTTGAATCAAAAAAAATTGTGCTTTCTACTTCCGAAAAAATTCACGTAGTAGAAATGGACAATATAATACGTTGTGAATCAGACAACTATTACACCCATTTTTATTTCAAAGATGGTGGTCATTTATTGATTAGCAAAACCCTGAAAGACGTAGAAAGCTTGCTGGAAGAAGGCAGTTTCATCCGGCCTCACAAATCGCACCTTGTTAATACACGGTATATCCAGAATTTTAATCGAGAACAGGTAGCCATCACCCTTTCTGATGGAAGTGTGATTCCTGTTTCGCGTCGTAAAAAAGAAAAAATATTAGAATTTATTAATCAACTATAAATGTCATAAAACCTTATATACCAGAAAGCTAGGCCGCTTGACCTTTTTCCTTTAACTGGAAATTAGCAGCCACTTTCTTATTTTTAGCGGTTCATTATCTATTAGTTTTATTACTTTTAACCTCCTTAACTGAATTGTAGCTATACGCGATGGAAAATTTTATATATATTTTAATTGGTGTTATCTGGCTTGTTTACAGTGTTTCAAAGGCCAATCAGAAGAAAAAAACAGCACCAGCTAGTGCAACAGAAAGTAGTCAAGACTATAAGAATAGAGGTTTTGAGGACATCATGGCAGAAATTTTAGGAACATCAAATGTACGCCAAAACATAGCAGAGCAATATGTTGAAACCATTGAAGAGGAAGCCGTTGAAGAAGAGGAAGTGGGCAATGCCTACCAGTCATTAGAAGACCTATACCTGATAGAAGAGCTTGAAAATGAGCAAGAACAGCGTATCGAAGAACCGAAAAAAGATAATTTAGAACCACAAATAACAGAACGTAACAGCCGAAAGCAACAATTTGATTTGCGCACTGCAATCATCTATCAGGCCATCATGGAAAGGCCTCATGCATAGGTAATTGTTGACCTTTGGTAAAAATTTTGAAAGAGGGCAGGTGATTTTTTTGGATAGTAAAATGATTTATTTCTATCTTTACCGACCTTAAACGCACAATAAGAGTAGAATAACATAAAATTACATGGTATGTTGAAAAATTTACTGTTGACACTGTGCATAGTGCTGGCATCTTGGACGTTAGCACTGGCTCAGCAAGGAAGATTACAAGGTAAAGTGTATGAAAAAGGCAATAGGGAACCCATTCCATTTGCCAATATTGTACTCGAAAATGGAGGAACAGTGGTAGGTGGAGCCACTTCCGACTTCGACGGAAACTACGTTATTAACCCGATTCCTCCGGGGAAATATGACCTAAAAGCCACTTTCGTAGGATATAATCCTGTAACCATTACCGGAATTAACATCCCCGGTAACAAGATTACTTTCTACGATATAGAAATGTCAAGCTCGTCCATCGATCTGGAAACCGTCGAAATCATCGAGTACAAAGTTCCGCTTATCTCCAAAGATAAAACTGCCAGCGGTGCTTCTGTTACCTCAGAAGAAATCAAAAAGATGCCAAACCGCTCAGCCGATGCTGTTGCTGCGACCGTTGGGGGAGTTTTCTCCCAGGACGGTGAACGTGGTAACGTGCGTGGTGCCCGTGCCGATGCTACTGCCGTTTATATCGACGGTGTGCGTGTTATTGGCTCAGGTAGCGTGCCGCAATCAGCTATTGAGCAGGTGGATGTTATCCTGGGTGGTACGCCAGCACAGTATGGTGATGCTACCGGTGGTATTATCAGCGTTACAACCAAAGGCCCATCGCGTACTTTTGGTGCAGGCGTTGAACTTGAAACATCTGAGTTACTTGATGCATACGGGCACAACCGTCTTGGTTTTAACTTGCAGGGGCCATTGCTTAAAAGCAAGAAAAATGAAACAGCGCTGCTCGGCTTTTTTATTGCCGGCGACCTTAGCTATAACCGTGATGGAAAAATTTCTGGGATGGGATACCACCGTGCCAATGATGCTACATTAGCCAGCGTAAGTGCAAATCCGTTGCGTCCTTCGGGAATCGGTGAAGGAACTTTTAAAAATGGAGAATTTGTGCGCTTTGATGATCTAACGACGAGCAAAACATCTATGAATACTGCCCGATATGGTGTTAACCTCTCCGGAAACATAAATATCCGTACCACAGAAACTATTAACCTTTCTGTCGGTGGAACCTTTAACAAATCAAAAGGAGATGACTATAGCTATTCGGGATCTTTCTATAACTATGATAAAAATACCCGCTTCGACGATAATACCTGGCGTGTTTTCGGTCGTTTTACACAGCGTTTCCCCACAGATAGTGAAAGCAGTTCACTCATAAAGAATATTTACTACTCCATACAGGCCGACTATACCCGCGAAAAAAATACCTATGGCGACCCTAACCATTGGGACGATGTGTTTAAATATGGCTATCTTGGAAAATTTGAAGTATATAAAACTTCCACTTTTGAGCTGGGCAGCGACACCGTTAACGGTAAATTTTATGACAATGTATGGTTGCTGAACTCTTGGAATTACGACACCCTTGTTGCTTGGACTCCTTCTGACATAAACCCACTGGTAGCTAATTATACCACAAGTTATTATGATACCTATGACGGCCAGCCCAAAAGACATTATGAAAACTTTGACCAGATTCAATTGGGTGGTGGTTTGCTTAATGGCGATTCACCTAGCGCATTCTACGGCTTATATCAGGCTCCGGGTACTAACCAGAGTGGCTATGGTTTGAGAGATAATGACCAGTTTAGCGTGAACGTTGCCGGTTCAATGGACATTGGAAACCACGAAATCAGACTCGGTTTCCAGTACGAACAACGTACCAACCGCAACGTGGCGTATGCCCCAACCGGTATGTGGACTTTGATGCGCGGTTTAACGAACTTTCATATCAATGAGTTGGACAAAGACAATCCATTTGTAATTAGCTATGACGGAATTGTTGACACCATTATGTATAACAGAAGGTATGATGAGCTATCACAACGTACTTTTGATGCCAACCTGCGCGAAAGATTAGGATTGCCTGTTGACGGTCTTGATTATATCAATATCGACTCTTACGACTTTAACAACAATACCATTGACTACTACGATAAGCAAGGTAAGGTGCACACCATTACTGTAGATGGCGGTGAGCTTTTCGACCTCGGAATGTTTAGTCCAGACGAGTTGTTGAATGATGGTAATTATTACACCAGCTATTCAGGATATGACTATACTGGCAAAAAACTGACTTCACGTCCAAGTTTTGAAGATTTCTTTAACGAGAAAGACGAAAACGGTATGTTTACCCGTCCTGTTGGTGCTTTCCAGCCGGTTTATATCGCTGGTTATTTACAGGATAAATTTGCTTTCCGCGACCTTATCTTTAATATAGGTGTACGTGTTGACCGTTTTGATGCGAACCAACAAGTGCTGAAAGACCCGTATTTGCTTTTCAATGCCAAAACAGCCGGTGAAGTGTCCAGTATTAAAGGACAAGCAGTAAGTCATCCTTCAGTAATTGGTGGCGATTATGTAGTATATGTTGACAAGGTCAATGATCCAACACGTATTGTAGGTTACCGTAATGAAAACACTTGGTATAATGCCGAAGGTGCCGAAATACAGAATCCAAGCGTACTCGATGTCGGTTCTGGTATTTCTCCATTTTTGTTTAACCCCGACCAAAACCGTGCTGACATTAACTCATTCAAAGATTATGAGCCACAGGTAAACGTGATGCCCCGTATCTCTTTCTCGTTCCCAATTTCTGACGAGGCCTTGTTTTTCGCACATTATGATGTGTTGACACAGCGTCCTACCAGTAACCTGTTCTCAAATCCTGCCACCTATTATTTCTTTGAAAATATTGGTGATGAAATCAACAACCCTTCGTTGAAACCTTCTCAAACTATTGACTATGAGCTTGGATTTACCCAAAAGCTGACAAATTCTTCCTCAATCACATTTACCTCCTTTTATCGTGAGATGCGTGATATGATTCAGATTTATCGTTTTAACGGAGCTTATCCAAAAGATTATACCTCATATAATAACCTTGACTTTGGTACCGTAAAAGGTTTGACGGTAGAATACGACTTACGACGCACCAACAATGCTCGTCTGCGTGCCAGCTACACCTTGCAGTTTGCCAACGCAACCGGAGCTTCAACCACAACAGCTTCAGCGCTTGTTGCTGCTGGTCTGCCAAACCTGCGTTCTACCATTGCTATGCCCTGGGACCGTCGCCACCAGTTTAATTTGCTGTTCGACTATCGTTATGGTAAAGGCAAAGAATACAACGGACCAGTAGTAAGAAGAGAAAAGAAAGACAAAGCACCGGTTCAGTTGTTGAACAATACCGGTTTCTCACTCACTGTTTCAGGAGGTTCTGGAACGCCTTATACCGCTTCACGTAACGTGTTGTCGCCTGTATCAAGCGTTAGCTCCTTGCTCAAAGGTACCTATTATGGCTCACGCCTTCCTTGGCAGTTCCGCCTCGACTTGCGCGTTGACAAAGATATCGACCTCAATATGGGTAGCAAAGACGGAAAAAAACGCACCGCTTATCTTAACGTTTACCTCCAGGTATTGAACCTGCTTGATACCAAAAACGTTATTCGCGTATATTCTGCCACAGGAAACCCGGATGACGATGGATACCTTTCAGCTCCTGAATGGCAACGCCAGATCAATAACCAAACTGACCCGGTTGCATTTAGAGAATTATACAATGTTTATGTGAATAATCCTGGTAACTACAGTTCACCACGTCAGATTAGAATAGGTGTACTCTTTAATTTCTAAACATAGCTACGGAATGCAAGAAGAAATAAATATGAAAAAAATTACTGTTACTATGAAAAATATGTCCCGATTGCTCTTTGCAGCCATTTTTGTCTTCCTGATCGTGGATCAGGGCTGGGCGCGCGAGGTCCAGTTTCCTAATGGTAAAACTAAATCTAGTGGGTTAAAGCAAACTACTGCCGGATGTTCTCCTTCCTCCGCATTTGAGTGGCTCGATATTAATAATGTGCGTGCACGTATTAATGCCGGCGGCGATATGTGGTGGGACTTGCCGGGCGGTACAGGTGCCAAATATTATGTTCCTAAAAATGGATCTGCCACATCACTGTTTGCAGGTTCACTTTGGATTGGTGGATTGGATATCAATAACCAGTTAAAACTGGCCGCCGTTAGGTTTCGTCAGGTCGGTAACGACTTCTGGACAGGGCCATTGACCATTGATGGAACGGCTGCTATTGATGAAAATACCTGTGCCGAATACGATAAACTCTTTAGAATGAACCGCGCATTGGTTGACGAATTCCTTGCGAATACCGATCCTGTTACCGGAGCTTTTATACCAAGTGATGATTATAGTATTCCATCAGAAATTATAAATTGGCCCGCACATGGCGATGTTTCTAAAAATCAAAGCTACTACCTGGCTCCTTTCTACGACGTGGATGGTGATGGCGAATACAACCCGTTGATGGGTGATTACCCATACTATGATATCGACAACAGCTTGTGTCATACTAAAATACCAACCATGGATGAAGCCCTCGAAGGCTCAATCAAAGGTTCGGTTTTAGCCGACCAGGTTATTAAAGGCGACCAAACACTTTGGTGGGTTTTTAATGATAAAGGAAATATTCATACAGAAACCCAAGGTGCTGCTATCGGTTTGGAAATCAGGGCTCAGGCCTTTGCTTTTGCTACCAATGATGAGGTTAATAATATGACTTTCTACAGTTATGAAATTATTAACCGCTCAACTTTTGAATTGACGGAAACCTATTTCTCACCCTGGGCAGATACTGACTTGGGTTTTGCAGCCGATGACTTCGTAGGTTGTGATGTTGGCCGTGGATTAGGTTATAGCTACAACGGAAAAGCCGTTGACGGCAACGGTGAGCCTGAGGCCTATGGAGCTCAGCCACCTGCAATCGGTGTTGACTTTTTCCAGGGACCTTACCTCGATCCTGATGGCTTAGATAATCCGAAATACCGCTTTATTACCGATCCTGCTACAGGAGATACTATTGGAAAAGAACAGTTGTGTGATGTTAGTATTAATGGTGTTAACTTCGGAAACGGTATCAAAGATGATGAACGCTTCGGAATGCGCAGGTTTATTTATCACGAAAACGCGAATGTTCCTATTGGCGACCCTAGTAACGCACCTGAATATTATAACCTGCTGCGTGGTATCTGGAAAGATGGCAACAAAATGCTTTATGGCGGTAATGCTTACCCAACCGGTTCTGGTACTGTAGGCCCTGAAACTGACTTTATGTTCCCTGGCGATACTGATCCTTGTAACTGGGGTACCGGAATGATTCCTCCAAATGGTGGATTTACCCAAGATGGTTTATATTGGACAGAGGAAACCGGCGATGGCGGTTCACCTAACCCTCCTGGCGACCGTCGTTTTATGCAGTCTGCCGGTCCCTTTACCCTGAAACCAGGTGCCGTAAACTATATTACAGTAGGTATTCCATGGGCACGTGCCGTATCCGGTGGTCCTTTTGCCTCTGTTGAGCTGCTGCGCCGTGTGGATGATAAAGCGCAATCGTTGTTTGATAACTGCTTTAAAGTAATTGACGGGCCTAATGCACCTGATCTTAGCTTCCAGGAATTAGACCGCGAACTGATCGTGTATATTTCTAACTCGCCTTCTTCCAATAATTATGGTGAAGATTATCAGGAGTTTGATCCGAATATCCCACAGCCACACCCAAATAAACCCAGCGAACGTAGCGATAGCTTATACCGTTTTGAAGGATACCAGATTTTCCAGCTTAAAGATGCTTCTGTAAGTGTTGAAAGCATTCAGGATCCTAATAAAGTTCGTTTGGTTGCCCAATTTGATAAAAAGAACGGTGTTAGCAAACTTGTTAACTTCTACTACGACGAGCTTATCGAGGCTAACATTCCTGTGATAGAAGTAATAGGTGCTGATGATGGAATTAAACACTCCTTCAAACTTACCCAGGATGCTTTTGCAACAGGTGATGTCAGACTGGTTAATCACAAGCAGTATTATTACATGGCACTATCATATGCTTACAATGAGTTTATGCCTTATTCTCAGGAATCAGCTGTGCTAAACGGATTGCTTGGTCAGAAAGCACCATACCTCGCAGGACGTAAAAATATTAAGTCATACACGGCTATTCCACATAAAACCATTAATGGAATTGTAGTGAATGGTAATTATGGCGATAGCCCTGAAATTACCCGCCTTAGCGGTAATGGTAATGGTGGCAACGTGCTTGAACTTACCCAGGAAACCGTGGATTTAATTATGAGTAAAGAGCCTGCCAGTAAAACAAATATTTACGGCGGCCCGGACTATCCCATTGCTTACAATCCGGTATATAAGGAAAACTACGGACCAGTTTCAGTAAAGGTTATTGACCCCTTAAACGTGGTAGGTGCTGATTACCAGCTTGTCTTTGATACGCTGAAGCATGTCAGACTTTACAATGTAATAGGTGATGCACAGATTAAAGGTGATACCGCGAGTAAATATGTATCAACCTGGCGACTGATTGATACTGGAACAGGAGAGACATACTACTCCGATACCACAACGCTCGAAAGTAATGAACAGCTATTCCTCGATAGAGGGATTGCAGTTACCATTAAACAACCCTTTAATACAGGCCCTTATAACGTAGGAGAAATTACAAGTGGTAATTCAAACTATTATGTCGTTGGCGTTTTGGCTGAAAACAATGGTTATCTCGAATCAAGTATTGTTTATGCAGATAGTTCCAGGCGTTGGTTAGATGGTGTCAGAGATCAAGATGTTCCTGAATTGCCAACAAACTGGATTCGTTCCGGAACACATACAGATCGCGACGTGCCAATGCTGAACGACTGGATCATGTCTGAAAGCGAATACGGAACTCCTCCTGACAGAGCTTGGGATCCTGATGAAGCATACGAAAAGATTCAAAATGGTATTTGGGCGCCTTATTCCTTAACTACTTTTGCTAATAATATCGGACAGGGAGGAACACAAAGCACTGTTGGACCTGCCTTTAGTGAAACGTCAAAGAGATCTAACAGTCTCGAAAATCTATCCAGTGTTGATATCGTGTTTACGCCTGACAAGAGTAAGTGGACACGCAGTCCTGTGCTGGAAATGAGCTTCGATCGTGCCCTGGCTGAAGGCAATGCACCACGTTTTGGTTTGCGTAGAGCTGCTTCGGTAGATAAGGATGGAAATAGTGCTGCTTCCATGGATATGGATGGAAGTACTAATCCAAACGACCCGAACTATATCAGCAGTCACGGTATGGGTTGGTTTCCCGGATATGCCATCAATGTGGAAACCGGCGAGCGATTGAACATCATGTTTGGTGAAGATTCATTCCTTTCAGGACAAAATGGACGCGACATGTTATTCAACCCAACAGCTAAAAATATGGATTTGCCGGATCAGGTTTTAGATCCTAATATTTATACTCAAATTGGATTCCAGCCGGTGATGGGTGGTAAACACTATGTATATATAATGCGCCATGACTATTATAACTTTAGTCAGCTCAATATAGACTTTAAATCACCTGCCTATGATGCCGGTCATTATGCACATAGCGTACTCGACACCTTATTCAATACACAGTTCCCATTTATAACCAGCAACTTCTTTACCCAAATTATGTATGTGGGGATGCCAATGGCTGTAAAAGGTGAAGAATGGTTATCAAACGAAGCCCGTATCAGAATCAGGGTGGCCAAGCCTTATCAGAAATATTTCTCAAAGCTACCATTGGATACCGTATACGCTGGAATGGATGTAAACCGTTTCTATCCTTCCTATAAGTTTAGCACAAAAGGCATTGCAACAGCGTTCGATGTCCCTGCAAAAGTGCAGCAGGATCTCGATATTATTAATGTCGTGCCGAATCCCTACTATGCTTATTCGAGCTATGAAAGGAATGCCCTGGATAACCGTGTTAAAATCACTAACCTGCCTGAGCAATGTGTGATCACCATTTACAATATGACTGGCACTAAGATCAGACAGTATAAGAAGGACGAATCCAAGACTTCTATTGACTGGGATTTGAAAAACTTTGCCGGCGTACCAATAGCGAGTGGAGTTTACTTGATCCACATCAAATCGGACGAAGGAGAGCGTATCATCAAGTGGTTTGGAACAATGCGTCCAATTGACCTGAATACCTTCTAATAAAAAGAAATGCGAACCAAAAATAAAAGAGAGATTATGAATACTTTTTATAGATACATAACCGTAATGAGCCTGATAGTGCTGATAGGCATTGCAGGACAGGATGCATTCGCAGGAAACAAAGACAGGTCAGGTCAGGCTGGTGCTTCCGAGTTGTTGATTAATCCTTGGGCCAGAAGTACAGGCTGGGGAAATGCCGGTACGGCCAATATCAGAGGCCTGGAGGCTATGTGGAGTAACGTAGGCGGTACGGCTTTCACCAAGAAAACAGAGTTGATATTTTCGCATACTACCTGGCTCAAAGGATCGGATGTTAACATCTTTTCCTTCGGACTTACCCAGCGCGTAGGCGAAACTGGAGTTATCGGCTTGGCAGTAATGTCGATGAACTTTGGTGATATCCCGATTACAACTACTGAATATCCTGATGGTGGCCTGGGAAATTATTCGCCAAACCTGATGAATATCAGCCTGTCTTATGCTAAATCATTTTCAAACAGTATCCATGCCGGGTTTGTGATGAAAATCATTTCAGAGAGCATCTCCGATATGAGTGCTCAAGGCGTTGCATTAGATGCCGGTATCCAATATGTAACTGGAAGTCAGGAGAATATCCATTTCGGAATTACACTCAAAAATTGGGGCCCTACCATGAAGTTCTCAGGTGATGGTTTGTCACTCAAAGCCTTTATTCCCGGACAGGAAAACCAGTTTACGCTGGAGCAACGTCAGGAGGCCTTTGAGTTGCCTACACAGTTGTCTATTGGTGCTGCTTACGACTTTTTGTTTGAGCATAACTATCGCTTCACCCTGGCCGGCAACTTTACCTCCAACTCTTTTACCAAAGATCAAATCATACTTGGTGGTGAGTTCTCCTTGAAAGAGTATCTGTTGCTGCGTGCTGGATATACCTATGAAGAAGGTATCTGGGACAATATTGAAACATCGGATAGAACCAATGTAAGCAAAGGTCTAAGTGCTGGTTTTTCCGTGCAGGTACCTCTCAATAAAGAAGCCGGATCTGTATTTTCAATAGATTATTCCTACAGAGACACGGATCACTTTAATGGAAACCACACTATTGGAGCGCGCATCAGTTTCTAATAGTTAATAAAATTTCAGACTAAAACCGGCGGCTTGAAATAGGCTGCCGGTTTATATTTTAAAGATTGTTCCTCAATAATTTACGGCGTTTTTTAAATTTAATAAAAAAGCCACAATACTTGCGTAGAAAGAAAATATTGTATCTTTGCAAGCGAAAAGGCCCTTATACCATTAAGGGTCTTTTTATCGTATAAAGATTTAACAACCCATTTCCGCTGCAAGGCGGAAATTTGATAATTAGACCGGCACTGCTCCGCGGGCCGGATTTATTGATTAAAACCTTGTAGGTTATGTCAGAAACAAAATATTTTACACAGGAAGGACTCCAAAATATTAAAGAAGAATTGGAAGACCTTATGGTGAAAGAGCGGCCTAAAATTTCGCAAATGATTGCCGAAGCGCGCGACAAAGGAGACTTGTCGGAAAATGCGGAGTATGATGCTGCTAAGGAAGCTCAGGGTATGCTTGAACTGAAAATTTCTAAGCTACAACAGCTGATTATGAATGCCAGAATCATTGATGAATCCAAAATGGATGTGTCAAAGGTGCTGTTGATGTCGAAAGTGAAGATTAAAAACCTTAAGAACGGGGCTGAAATGGATTATATGCTGGTGCCTGAAAAGGAAGCCAACTTTAAAAACGGAAAAATTTCTGTAAATTCGCCTATTGCTAAAGGTTTATTGGGTAAATCTGTTGGCGAACAAGTCGAAATCAGCGTTCCTGCCGGTCTTATGACTTTTGAAGTTATTGAAGTATCACGCTAAAAAATTCACACCATGGCAAGCATTTTCACAAAAATCATTCAGGGAGAAATTCCTGCGTACAAAATAGCCGAAGACGATAAACACCTCGCCTTTCTGGATATTAATCCATTGGCCAAAGGCCATGCCTTAGCCATTCCAAAGCTGGAAGTGGATTATGTGCTGGACATGGAAGATGCTGACTTGGCTGACTTAATGATTTTTGCAAAGAAAGTGGGTCGTGCAATTGAAAAAGTGGTGAGCTGCAAACGCATGGGAATAACAGTTATTGGGCTCGAAGTGCCGCATACGCACATCCACCTGATTCCAATCAATACCATTTACGATATGGATTTTAAGCAGCCAAAATTGAAGTTTAGCGACAACGAATTTGCTGCTTTAAGTGCTGAAATAAGAAAGGCCTACTCGGATTTATAGTAACAAGAAATTACAATAAATGAAAAAAGGACGGCCAACAAGCTGTCCTTTTTTCATTTTAGTATCTGTGCTTTTTCGCCATCAATAGGCGCGTTCGTTGCGGCCTTCAATAAAGTTGATAAACGAGCGGTTTACAACCTTATTTCCGCCGGGAGTGGGGTAATCGCCCGTGAAATACCAATCACCTTTGTGATCGGGAATAGCGGCGTGCAGGTTTTCAATCGACTGGTAAACCACGCTAACCCGTGCTTTTATTTCTGTTGAGGTAATCATTGCTGCAATGCGGTCAGAGATTTGTTTAGCCGTAAATGGTTTATAAATTTCCTTCACGTAATTCACCATTTCCTCTTTGGGAAGCTTTTCCTGTTGCTTGCATTTTTTGTAAACTTCGTTGATAATGTAGGCTTGTTGTGTTTCTCTCAGTAAGGCGATAGTTGCTCTAAACGCAATAAAATCACTCAACTTAGCCATATCAATACCGTAGCAGTCGGGATACCTGATTTGTGGTGCTGATGAAGCAATTACAATATGCTTTGGCCCTAGCCGATCCAAGATACGGATAATACTGTTGCGTAAAGTGGTTCCGCGTACAATGGAATCATCCAGCACCACGAGTGTGTCTTTGTCGCGCTTAACTATGCCATAAGTAACGTCGTAAATATGCGTAACCAGGTCGTTGCGCTGCTTGTCCTGCGTGATAAAAGTACGCAGTTTCATATCTTTTACGGCGATTTCTTCAATCCGTAACTGGGTGGCAAAGATGTCATCGAGCTCTTCGGCAGTGAGGCTGTTTCCGGCTGCCCGGATGCGTTCTTTCTTCACATCCCGACAATGGATGTTCATCTCTTGCACCATACCCCGAAAGGCTGCAGAAGCCGTATTCGGGATATAAGAAAAGACGGTATTGTCCAGGTCAAAGTCAATTTCCTGAAGCACGAAAGGCACCAGCAATTTACCTAAGTTTTTACGCTCTTTGTAGATGTCAGCATCGGTGCCACGCGAGAAATAAATCCGTTCAAAGGAACAGGATTTTTTGGGTGTAGGTTCCTTGCAAACTTCTTCCGAAAAACTACCGTCTTTTTGAATAATCAGCGCGTGTCCGGGCTTGATTTCTTTTATCGTGCCAAGTGGCACATTAAAAGCAGTTTGAATAGGCGGACGTTCCGAAGTGGCTACAACTATCTCGTCATCAGCGTAATAATAAGCCGGTCTGATGCCTGCGGGATCTCTTAGAACAAAGGCGTCGCCATGGCCAATCATACCGGTAATTACATAGCCGCCATCCCAGTATTGCGAGCTCTCCTTTAAAATCGCCTGCACATTCAGCTCTTTGGCAATTATGTGTGAGATGTCCTTTTTTGAAAGACCGCTGTTTTTATATTGTTTGTAGATGCGTTCGTTTTCAGTATCCAGAAAATGACCGATTTTTTCTAAAACAGTAACCGTATCGGAGGTTTCGACTGGATATTGTCCAAGCTCTACCAGCTTATTAAAAAGCTCATCAACATTGGTCATGTTAAAGTTGCCGGCCAATACTAAGTTCCTGGTCATCCAGTTGTTAGCTCGCACAAAAGGATGTAGGTTCATGATGCTGTTTTGGCCAAAAGTGCCATAGCGCAGGTGACCCATCAACAACTCACCGCTAAAGTCAACGTTTTGCTTCAGCCAGTTTACATCCAGCAGGCGTTCGGGGTGTTGTTTTTCGATTTGTTTCAGCCTATCGTAAACCTTCGTGAAAATATCTTTTATCGGTGCGCTGGCATTGGATCGCAGCCTGCTGATATATTTGTGTCCGGGTTGCAAGTCTAGTTTTATGCCGGCAATTCCAGCACCATCTTGACCGCGGTTGTGCTGTTTCTGCATCAGCAGATGCAATTTTTGTAAGCCGTAAAAAGCAGTGCCGTATTTTGCGAGATAAAATTCAAGCGGCTTGCGCAAACGGATGAGCACTATGCCGCACTCATGTTTTATTTGATCGCTCATGAAGCCATTCCCTTAAAAATGATAAATTTGCCTATTCAAGTCGCAAAAGTAATATAAAAACATGAGCATAGAAGTTAGAAATGCCAGCCTGCCCGACAAAGAGGTGATCGCTTCTTTTCAAGAAGAGATGGCCCTTGAAACAGAGGGTTTAAGACTTGATGCGGTGCAAATAAGAGCCGGAATAGTGGCTGTTTTTCAGGATAAATCCAAAGGGAGGTATTTTGTGGCCGAAAATGATGGTGAAATTATCGCTTCCTTGCTGATAACTTTTGAGTGGAGCGACTGGCGCAATGCCTGGGTGTATTGGATTCAATCGGTTTTTGTAAAAAAATCCTTTCGCCGACAGGGCGTTTACCGAAAAATGTACGCACATATTAAAGCGCTTGCCCTGGCTGATAAAAGCGTTGGCGGTATCCGGCTTTACGTGGATAAAACAAACACGAATGCGCAGAAAACCTATTCCCAACTGGGCATGAATGGCGCGCATTACCAGGTGTTTGAGTGGATGAAAGATTTTTAAACCAGAACCAAAACGCATTATGGCTCAAAAGAGAAAAGTTCCGCATACTTATGTTATCGTTTTTTTTATCATCCTGTTGGCTGCTGTACTGACTTGGATCATTCCGCCGGGAAGCTATGTGAAAGAAACCATGCTGACAGATTCGGGCGCACAAACCCAAATGCGGTTTTATTATCAACAAGATTTACCAGCTGCCGAACAGCAGCTCCTGAATGCTGAACCACAGACCTGGCAGGTGTTTTCGGCTTTGTTTAAAGGATTTGTAAAGCAGAGCAATATCATTATTTTTATTTTGATGATTGGTGGTGCTTTTTGGATAATGAACCAGAGCAAAGCCATTGACGTAGGTATTTATGCTTTTCTGCGCTTCACTAAAAAACTGGAACACAACAGCTTAATGAAAGTGATAGGTGTTGACAATGTAATTATTGCGCTGGTGATGATACTTTTTAGCATTTTCGGAGCGGTTTTCGGGATGAGCGAAGAAACCATCGCCTTTGCTATCATCATTGTGCCGTTAGCCATTTCAATGGGTTATGATTCTATCGTTGGCGTGAGCATGGTTTATGTAGGAGCGCACCTGGGTTTTGCTGGTGCTGTGCTTAATCCGTTTACCATTGGCATTGCACAGGGATTGGCCGATATTCCACTTTTTTCAGGCATTGAATACAGGATGCTGAGTTGGGTAGCCATCAATGCGCTGGGAATCTTTTTTGTGCTGCGCTATGCCAAAAAGATCAAAAAAAATCCGGCGGCATCGTCAATGTATAAAGATGATGCTTACTGGCGTGCACGCGAACAGGATCAGGCTGTTTTGCCAGAATATTATACACCAAAAATGGCGTGGGTGGTCTTCGGATTTATCAGTTTAGCCTTGTTGGTTTTTTCATTTTTTTATCCTGAAACAACACTTACAGTGGGCAATGCGAGCATCAGCTTTTATATTATTCCGCTGAGCACGGCTTTGTTTGTACTTTTTGGCTATTTAAGCCTGAAAAAATCGGTGCATTATTTCATTCTCTTGCTGCTCACCTACACCATTTTTTACCTGATAGTTGGTGTGATGGGCTACGGCTGGTACGTGATGGAAATCGCCACATTATTTCTCGTAATGGGCATCGCGAGTGGCCTGGCGATCAATAAATCCGCTGATGATATTGCCAAGCTTTTCCTGGAAGGAGTAAACGATATTATGACGGCTGCCATTATCGTGGGTTTGGCAGGTGGGATTATCGTGATACTGGAAGATGGCGGCATCATCGATTCCATTTTGTACGGCTTGTCGAAGGCGATGATGAATTTCGGGCAGATCGCCTCTGTTGGCGTGATGTACCTGATTCAAACCATCATCAATATCGTGATTCCTTCCGGCTCGGCCAAGGCGGCTATCACCATGCCGATTATGGCACCTTTTAGCGATTTGATTGGCATTTCGCGCCAGGCAACCGTGATGGCTTTCCAGTTTGGCGACGGTTTCACCAATATGATTACACCTACCTCCGGCATTTTGATTGCCGTGCTTGGCATTGCACGCATTCCGTATCAAAAATGGGTGAAGTGGGTTTGGCCTTTGATTCTTGGTCTGATTATCCTCGGGTTTTTATTGCTTATTCCAACGGTTACTATGCCGTTGAATGGGTTTTAAATGGCATTTATCCGTTGCGTCTATCAGAATAAATATCAGATCAAACCTATCGTAATAAAATTATTGCAGATATATTTCATATCCTCTGTAACATTAGGTGTTCATTTTCGTTCATAATCTTGTACAGTTGCGAACATTATGTTTATTTTTACGTCACCAAATTATCCCCAACAAGTTATGCCTTATGGAAAAAATCAATGCCCGAATTTTAATTGTTGACGATGATGCTGATGTGCTTTTGGCCGCACGCCTTTTTTTGCGCCAGCATATCGCTTTTGTGCATACCGAGAAAAACCCTGAAAACCTGCCCGACTTGCTCAAGGCCGAATCCTACGACCTGATAATGTTAGACATGAATTTTTCGCGCGATGCCACCTCCGGCAAAGAAGGCTTCCGCTGGATGAACCGCATCCTGGAAATCGATCCGGCAGCCGCCGTGATTTTGATTACCGGTTATGGCGATATTGAGTTGGCGGTGCAGGGAATCAAGCAGGGCGCAACAAATTTTTTGCTGAAACCCTGGGAAAATAAAAAGCTGTTGGCCACCATCAGCGCAACCTTAGAAGTGCGCCGCTCCAAAGTGGAATTACAGGATTTGAAGGGCAAGCAGCGGATGATGATGGCCGACCAGGATCAGGTTTTCAGCAATATCATCGGAAGCAGTCCGGCTATGATGAAGGTGCTGTCAATAGTTGACAAAGTGGCAAAAACTGATGCTAACGTGCTGATCTTGGGCGAAAACGGTACAGGAAAAGAAGTGATTGCGCGGGCAATTCACCGGGCTTCACAGCGTGCCGACGAGGTTTTCGTGAGCGTTGATTTGGGTGCTATCACCGAAAGTTTGTTCGAGAGCGAGTTGTTTGGCTACAAAAAAGGTGCTTTCACAGATGCCAAAGAAGACCGCGCAGGCCGATTTGAAGCCGCCAGTAAAGGCACTATCTTCCTGGATGAAATCGGGAATCTTTCGCAGCCCTTGCAATCGAAATTGCTGAGTGTGCTACAAAACCGGAAGGTTGTCCGCTTAGGTTCGCACAAAGAAATTCCTATTGATGTGCGCCTGGTGTGCGCTACGAATATGCCTTTGTATCAAATGGTTAGCGAGAATAAGTTTCGTCAGGATTTGCTATATCGCATCAATACCGTTGAAATAAAGCTTCCTGCCTTGCGCGAACGTACCGAAGATATCGAGCCTTTGGTCACGCATTTCCTGGACTTGTATTGCAAAAAGTACAAGCTCGTCAAGAAACGCCTTAGCACAAACACTTTAAAGCGTTTGCAAGTACATCACTGGCCCGGAAACATCCGTGAGTTGCAACATGCGGTAGAGCGTGCCGTGATTATGAGCGAAGGAAATATGTTGGAACCGCATGATTTTTTCCTCTCAGAACCCGAAGAAAAAAACGATCCCAGCAGCTTGCCGACGAATATGAACCTGGAAGACACCGAGAAAATGCTCATCAGAAAAGTAGTTGACAAGCACGGTGGAAATATCAGCCGGGCAGCCAAAGAGCTGGGACTAACCCGGGCATCCTTATACCGCAGAATGGAAAAACATGATCTTTAAAAAATTTCGTTTCCAATTGGTATTGCGCGTGCTGCTTATCGTTGCTTCAGCAATAATTTTGGCAGTACTTTTCAACCGTGAGGATTATCTGGTGAGTTCCATCATCCTGCTTTTACTGATCTTATTACAAACTATTTCACTGATTTTTTTTGTAGAACACACCAACAACAAGCTCGCGAAATTTCTGGAAAGCATTCGCCATGGCGATTTTTCCACCTCATTTTCTGATGAAGGCCTCGGCAGGAGTTTTGCCAACCTGAGCCGGCAATTCAACCAGATAACAGATGAATTTAAGAAAAATAAAGCCGAAAAAGAAGAGCATTACAACTATTTACTTACTGTAATTCAGCATATTAGTATTGGAGTAATTGTTTTTCGACACGATGGCAAAATTGATGTTTTCAATAACTCGATTAAAAAACTGCTGCGCGTAAATCACTTGCGGAATATCAGTGAGCTGAATGCGGTGAAAGACGATCTGCCCGAAGTTCTGCTGCGTATGAAGGCCGGAGATAAAAACCTTATCAAGATTTTTCTCGAAGATGAACTCATCCAGGTTTCTGTAAATGCCACCGAATTCAGGATGCGTGGCGAGGAATATGTACTTGTTTCTATGCAAAATATCCATTCCGAGCTCGAAGAAAAAGAGATTGAAAGTTGGCAACGCCTGATCCGGGTGCTTACCCACGAGATCATGAATTCCATCACGCCAATATCTTCTCTGGCCTCTACCGTACAGGAAATGATGCAGGATGAAGCTGCTGAAGGCTGGCAACCCAAACAGCTTTCGCAAGACGATTGGGAAAGCATTCAAAGTGCGATGTTTACCATAGAAAGCCGAAGCAAAGGCCTGCTCAATTTTGTAGAGATTTACCGTAATTTGACACGGATTCCAAAACCAAACTTCAGGTATTTTGCTATCAAAGAGCTGTTTGATAAGGCAGGAGAATTGCTAAAACCGAAGTTGGACGAGTACGCAATAAATTATGTTTGCAAGCTTTATCCGGAGGATTTAAAACTGCTGGCCGACCCCGATTTGATTGATCAGGTGTTGATAAATATACTACTTAACGCCATTGATGCCGTGAAGGAAAGCACGCATCCACAAATCACGATAACTGCTTCCACAAGCATGAATAACCGTATTATAATTGATATTTCCGACAATGGCTGCGGTATAAAACCCGATTTAATGGATAAAATTTTCATGCCGTTTTTTACCAGCAAAAAAGAAGGGTCAGGCATTGGTCTAAGCCTTTCCAGACAAATAATGCAGATGCACAAAGGCGCACTTTCTGTGAAATCAAAACCTGACGAAGGAACAGTTTTTACGCTTTCTTTTTAAGACAGCTGCTTTTACTGCCTGTTTAATGTGAAATACTTCTATATTTGTAACTCTTAAATGCCCTGAAAGGTTAACCTTTAAGGAGTGCAACACAGCAAATAGTATTGTAGATGAAACAGCTTTTTCTTATCTCAATTTTATTTTTAAGTTTTCTGCAACTATCCACTGCGCAGGTTTTTGTGGAACACAATAAGCATATTCGACCTAGAACACAGGCCACAGCCGTCTGGATTCCAGATAATTCGGGTATGAATTTAGTAGTAGCCGGAGAGCTTATCCAGGCCAATATTCAACGTGCTACGGATTTTTATAAAAAAGATGCCTCCCATGGATTTCGGGCTATCGCCAGTGGTTTGCCGGATTTCGCGCAGGGCGATATGGATGTAGCTGATTTTAACAGCGATGGTCGCATGGATATTGTGCTTACAGGCCTCGGCACGAACGGCCAACCGATTTCCGGCTTATACATCCAGCAAAGTAATGGTACTTTTCAGCTTAGCAGTCACCAAATTCCAGCCCTTACGAATGGCTCTGTGCAATTTGGTGATTTTAATAACGATAGAAATATTGATATTCTCATCACTGGAAAAAACGCTGGAGGTCGTCTCAAGACAATTGTTTTGGTCAATGAAGAGGGAAAGCTGACAAGCCATGACTTTGGGCTGCCAGGCATTGTAAACGGTGAAGCCCGTTGGGCTGATGCGAATAAAAATGGCATGCTGGATATTTTTATCACGGGTAGATCATACAATACCGCTATAAGTCGTTTATATATCTACCGAAATGGTAATTATATCGCTCATCCACAAGAGTTTAAGGGCTTGCATCATAGTGCTGTAGTATGGGCAGATTTTAACAATGATGGCTACCTCGATTTTATTTTGGCCGGCGCCGATAGCGATGGATTTCCTTATACCCGACTTTTTAGAGGAAGCAAAAGCCTCAACTTTGATGAAAGATCAATTGCGGTGCGACCCTTGAAAAACGTGAGCATGGATGTCGGTGATTTTGATGCCGATGGTGATATAGACTTTATTATCGCTGGCGAAAGTCTGGAACGGCCTTATACGACACTTTACGAGAATGATGGCACGGGAAATTTTAGAGATTTTATGGCAGGTTTGCCCGGCCTAAGTGAAGGCGTCGTGCGTTTTGGTGACTTCGACAGAGATGGCGATTTAGATATTTTTTTAATGGGCATAGATGTGTGCTACAACCTAATTGGAAGCATTTACCGCAATACGATGAGTCCTGCAGTAGTAGTTGATGACACACAGGTGGATATCTTTATCGATTCGCCCATCGTTGATCGCGCACGTGGCCCTTATTTTTACTTTGTGTTTTCGTCTTGCTTCTGCGACATTAATCAAACCGGTAAAAAAGGCTACCATGCTTTTATCAGTAACATTCATCAGGAAAAGAAAGATTTTGACCTAAACTATACATTCAACGATTTGCTTATCAAAACCTATCCCGGCTGGGGCGAGAGCGATCGCGGGCACCGCACCTCCAATGCTTTCATCAGCATAAAAGATGCTGAAGAAGGTCGTAATCAGGTGATTGGTGGCTACAGATCGGATAACTTCGAGATACACTACATCAATTGGTAAGCAGAAATTAATTATCCCGGGCTAGCTTGTTTTAGTGCAATTGAGCGGCCTTAAATAATTGTGCTTATGACAAATTACCAACAAAACGAGCAGTTAGAATTGGCTGCCGGCTTTATTCAGCATACCCAAAAAAATATTTTCCTCACCGGAAAAGCCGGAACAGGTAAAACAACTTTCCTGCGCCAGTTGCCCGAAATCACTTCTAAACGCCATGTGGTGGTTGCCCCAACAGGCGTGGCGGCCATCAATGCGGGAGGTGTTACCATTCACTCCTTTTTTCAGCTTTCGTTTGGGCCGCAACTGCCCGACAAAGCCAGTGAAAACAGCCCTGACCCGACATTTCAAGATAATAGACAAGACGCTGTCCAGCAACGCTTTCAGCGCTTTTCACGCGATAAAATACGGCTGATAAAAAGTATCGACTTGCTGGTAATCGACGAAATAAGTATGGTACGTGCCGATTTACTGGATGCCATCGACAGAACCCTCAAGCGTTTTCGCGATCGTTCCAAACCATTCGGTGGCGTGCAACTGCTGATGATTGGCGATATTCAGCAATTAGCTCCCGTGGCCCGCAACGAAGAATGGCAACTGCTGAGCCAGCATTATAGCTCGGTGTATTTTTTCAGCAGTCACGCGCTACAACAGTCTGATTATATTGCCGTTGAGCTAAAACATGTTTACCGTCAGCAAGACCAGCATTTTATTGATCTGTTGAACTGTTTCCGAGAAAATAAACTCGATATCAGTGCAGCGCAAAAACTTAACGAACGTTATCAGGCTGATTTTGAGCCGGATGATGCTGAAGATTATATCACACTGACCACGCACAACTACCAGGCTGATCGCATCAACGAGAAAAAGCTTAAAGCTTTAAAAGCCGACACCTGGACATTTGAAGCAGATATTCAGGGCGACTTCCCGGAGATGTCTTATCCTGCCGATAAAATACTGACGCTGAAAACCGGTGCACAAGTGATGTTTGTGAAAAATGATCCCTCGCCGGAAAAGGCCTATTACAACGGAAAAATTGGCCGCCTTGTTGGTAAAGATGGTGATAAACTGATGGTGCGCTGCGATGATGAACTTATTGAAGTAGAGCCGGTGAGCTGGCACAACAGAAAATATGCACTCGACGAAACAAGCCAGGAAATTAAGGAAAATGTCATCGGCAGTTTTACCCAGATTCCGCTGCGGCTGGCTTGGGCAATCACCATCCACAAAAGCCAGGGACTTACCTTTGAAAAGCTTATTATTGATGCCAATGCCGCCTTCGCTCACGGACAGGTTTATGTGGCTTTGAGCCGCTGTACCACCTTAGAAGGCATTGTTTTGCGCTCTAAAATCAATAGCCATGTAATTGGTCCCGATGCAGCAATATCAGGCTTTGAGGCTGAATCGCCCACAAGAAGTCCGGACAGGGAAGGCCTGAAAAGAGCTAAGCACGAGTACGAACTTGAGCTGCTGCACGAGCAATTTGATTTTGAGGTTTTTATGCGTATCCTCAAAGGCTATTATCGTTTTGCCAATGAAAACTCAGCCAGTTTTGAAAAAGCAATTCTGGAAAAAATTCAACAAAAGATAAACCGGATAAGCGATGAGCTGATGCCTGTGAGCCTGCGATTTATGCAGCAAATTAAACAGCTGCATCGTATTGATACCGAATTGATATCCAATACCATTTTACAGGAGAGACTTCAAAAAGCCGCAGCTTATTTTCTGCCGCTTACGCGCGATATCCTGGAAACAGAAACGATTTTGGCGGAGACCGACAACAAGCAGATCAACAAACGCATCACTGGCTATGCTGATCCACTGAAAGAGATTTTAGCAGTAAAAACAGCCACTTTAGAAGCTTGCGAAAAAGGCTTTAGTATCGATAATTATTTAAAAATCAGGAACCAGGCTATTTTGGGCAAAGCCGGAAAAGCAAAATCCGAACGGCCAAAAACCACTGTCGATACCAGTCGTGGTTCATTGACAAACATCCTGAAACGCTGGCGAAATGAAATTGCTGAAGAAGCCGATCTGCCTTTTTATCGGGTGATAACACTTAAATCCATCGCCGAAATTGCCGAAAAGCTTCCAGTCAGCATGCTCGAACTGAAAGCCATCGACGGCATTGGTCGTGCGAAACTAAAGGCTTATGGAGAGGAGCTTATCGAAATGGTTGTTGATTATATCAGCCGCGAAAATATCGACAAAAGCGTGCCTGCCGATGCGCTGGAAATTCCGAAGATGCCACCCAGGAAACCTAAAGAAGCCAAAGGTGCAAGTTTCTTGAAAACCTTGAAGCTTTTTCGTGAGGGGAAAAGCGTGGCAGAAATCGCCGCGTTAAGAGGTTTTGTTGAGTCAACTATTGAGTCGCATTTGGCAAGGCTGATAAGCGACAATAGCCTGAATGCTGCTGATATTATTCCACAGGACAAGGTAGATTTGATCACTGAATATTTTACAGAAACGGAAGACTATAAACTTGGACCAGCCAAAGAAGTGCTTGGCGAGGAGGTGAGTTTTAGTGAGCTTCGCTATGTGCTGAATGAGCTGAAAAGAGAAGGGCTTGTGGAGGTTGATAGCGGGGATTCAAATTAACTATGCACGGATATATTGCTGAGATGAAATCAAGCTGTATTTTTGCAACTTAATTCGGGATGCAGTCTCGTCCGAAAACGAGACGCTTCGTTCGGGACGAAGAGGCCTCAAAATTTCCTCCTTTTTTTATCAAAAATTTCCTTTACAAAGAAATATAATTAAAGTTGTGCATTTATTTTGCTGAAACATAAGCAAGCTGTATTTTTGCAACTTGATTCGTCATTTCGGGATGTAGCGCAGCCCGGTAGCGTGCTTCGTTCGGGACGAAGAGGTCGCAGGTTCAAATCCTGTCATCCCGACTTCAAAAGACTGTCTGATTTATTGGGCGGTCTTTTTTATTTCTGATAATTTCTCAGGAATCAGTATAAATCCGTTTATCATTTCGGGATGTAGTCTCGTCCGAAAACGAGACGCTTCGTTCGGGACGAAGAGGCCGCAGGTTCAAATCCTGTCATCCCGACTTTAATTAGACTGTCTGATTTTTTAGGCAGTTTTTTTATTTCTGATAATTTCTCAGGAATCAGTATAAATCCGTTTATCATTTCGGGATGTAGTCTCGTCCGAAAACGAGACGCTTCGTTCGGGACGAAGAGGCCGCAGGTTCAAATCCTGTCATCCCGACTTCAAAAGACTGTCTGATTTATTGGGCGGTCTTTTTTTATAAAACTCTATCTATCTTTGCCCCTTAATCCAAAAAAATGACTTGGCCTGATATTACCGCATTGATTGTTTCGGGTGTGTTTGTGGGCTTCATTAATACGCTTGCTGGTGGTGGCACCATTATTTCACTCACCGTTTTTCTAATCCTTGGCCTGCCCATTGATGTGGCCAACGGCACCAATCGTATTGCGGTGATTCTGCAAAATATCACTTCAGTGCAGGCCTTCCACCAAAAGAAAGTGATGAGCTGGAAAAAGGGCTTGTTGCTGGCTATTCCTGCTGTGGTGGGTTCGGTAATTGGTGCTCAACTAGCGGTGGATATTGATCGCGAAGCCTTCGAGAAAGCCATAGCTGTGGTGATGCTGCTGATGATTTTCTTTATATTTTTCAAGCCATCACAGTTTTTGCATGGTCGTGCTGATTTGCTCAGCCGAAAAGTGGACTGGAAGCAGTTGCTGATCTTTTTCCTGATTGGTGTTTATGGTGGCATGTTTCAGGTAGGCGTGGGCTACTTTTTGCTGGCGGCGTTGGTTTTGGGAGTCGGCTTCGACCTGGTAAAAGCCAATGCCGTAAAGGTTTTGATTGTGTTGGTTTACACCATTTTTGCGCTGGCGGTTTTTGTTTTCAACGATGCCGTCAACTGGAAATTCGGATTGATTCACGCCATCGGCAATGTGATTGGTGCTTATGCGGCGTCTCATATCGCGGTGCAGAAAGGCGCAGCTTTCGTAAAATGGGTCATCGTAGTCGTTATTTTACTTACCTCTGCGCAATTGTTGGGTTTGTACGACCTCAGCGATTTCATTGGTTTTATGATGAAATAAGTTTTGCGCTAAGGCAAAGTTCACTAAAATCACCTAATTTTGAGCTTGGAAACGTTAAAAACCCCTTTTCATGAAAACTGCTCTTACGCCATTGCTCGTCTTGCTAATTGTTGGACTTTCGGCTTGTCAGCCGAAACCAACAGAAGTTGTTCCACCTGCTTATGCGCTGGTTATTCACGGAGGTGCCGGACTTATCAAAGCCGAAAATATGACTCGGGAGATGGATAGCAGCTACCGTGCCTCTTTATCGGAAGCTTTATCAGCCGGTGAAGCCATCCTGAAAAATGGTGGTACAAGTCTGGACGCTATCACCACTGCCATCACCATTTTGGAAGATAATCCGTTGTTTAATGCTGGCAGGGGAGCAGTTTTTAATGCGCAAGGATTTATTGAACACGATGCTTCTATCATGTCGGGTGCTGACAAAGATGCCGGTGCAGTAGGTGCTGTGCGCAATATCAAAAATCCTATTTTGGCTGCCCGAAAGGTGATGGAAGAAAGTCCGCATGTTTTTCTGGTGCGCGAAGGTGCAGAACAATTTGCTGCTTTGAAAGGCTTGCAAATTGTTGATCCTTCCTGGTTTATGACACACAAACAGCGCGAAAAATATGAGCAAACCAAAGCCACGCAGTTAGAAAGAGAATTTCCGCTTGGCGAAAAACATGGAACGGTTGGCGCTGTTGCCTTAGATAAGTTTGGTAACCTGGCTGCCGGCACTTCAACAGGTGGTATGCACTTCAAGCATTCAGGCCGCTTGGGCGATTCGCCCGTGATTGGTGCCGGCACTTATGCCGACAACGAAAGCTGTGCTGTTTCTGCCACCGGGCATGGCGAGTATTTTATCCGTTTTGGTGTGGCGCACGACCTTTCTTCTCGTATGAAATATGCCGGGATGAGTTTGGAAGCTGCTGCTGAACAAGTTGTTATGCATGATTTAGTAAAGCTGGATGCGGGCGGCGGAATTATTGCCATCGACAAAGCAGGGAATATTTGCATGAAATTCAATACTGCCGGCATGTTTCGCGCCAGCGTAAAAGCAGGGGAGGAGGCTTATGTAGGCCTTTATGGCGTTCCGGAAATTGAAGTTGAGGAATAAACCAGGTCTTTTTTTATTTGGATTGTCCCGCACTTTTTTTAGGACTGTTGAACCTTTCTGCCAAGGCACGCCAGGCAGACTAAATCCCTTAGGGATAGCTCTTTTCAAAAAGATTCTCTGCGCTTGGGTCGTCAAAAATATCAAAAGATTTGAAGGATATTGAGCAATGGTAGAAAAAAATGTTTCTGTTAAAAGCTATTTTAACGACCCGCTTAGCGTCCTAATTATTAACCTGAGCTCGATTAAAATTAAGGAGCTCAGATTTCATTAAATGACTGATATACAATATAAATTTTTTAAGCATAGCTCGCTATGCTTAAAAAATTTAGAGAAGTAGAGCGGTTATTTAATAAAACACAGGATTTGCCACTTCTAAACAACTGTTTTCTGCGTCATATCTGCTAGCCATAGCTCGCTATGCCTTCGCAAATATTCCCTGACTGTACTAATCAGTCAGGCAGGCTTGAAACCAATTATTTATAAGCGGTCTGAGCCATTAATTTTATGTCGAGCTCAGGTTATTAGCTCTCGTTTTTTTCTTTCATTTTTAGAAAGTTTAATGGTGTCATAACTGCAATTGAAGAATTTCTATAATCTTTTGTATTCCGAGTAATAATTAAATCCAAATCTACAATCGTTAAGGCAGAAGAATATTGGATAGAATCTTCATAGTCTGTGAAATTATTCTTTAATGCTTGAATAATCTCTTTTTTTGTCGTTCCAACAATTTCAGTCATTTCAGTTAATGTCTCAACTACTTCCAGCGTTTTTTTGTGTCCTAAAAATCTCCTCACGATATAGTAAATGTTATTGATGCTTACAGCGGATAAATACAATTTTACATATCCTTGTTCACTTAGTTCAAAAAGTTCACTCGCAGGGTTTGCGTGAGGTTCTCGGTCAGTAAAAAAGTCAATGACTACATCCGAATCTACAAAAAGTTTATACTCCATATTTTTTTGAAAGTTCTTCGGTTAAAATTTGTTTGTAATCAAAATTGTCATCGGTTTTAATGATTCCTCTTAATTTTCTAACTTTAGGGGAAAGTTGTTTTTCCTTGATTTTCATTCTTTTGACAGTAATAAACTTGAAATAGTTTTCAACCATTTCCGAAAGACTTTGTCCTTTTTCTTTTGCATATTTTTTTGCAATTTCAATGACCTCTTTTTCTATTGTCAAAGTTAATTTGGTATTCATACGATTATTTTTTCACAAAAATACGTGTATTATTTCAGATTTACAACACGTGCTATTTATAAATGAGCGCTACGGTTTGGGAAAGTCTGCCTGAAAAAACGCGTATTTCAAATTGTGTTTAATTCCTAGCGCCTCAAAATAAAATGTAGCCAATACTTGAAAGAAAGGTTACAATATATTTGCGCTGATATATAGGTAAGTTTATTCAGGATCATAAGTTTATTCCGTAGAAACTAAACCCTAAAATTCGTGAATTTTTAAGACTAAATAATAAGCAGAAATATTCAGTTTATTAGCTTAACAATTTTACTGCTGATCGTACTGCTGCACCTCATCGTGAATAAACTCCAATAAAACGCCGGCTTCTTTAAACATAGCCTCTGACTCTGCTCCGGCATGGTATTTTCGTTCGCAAACCACCCGCTCGATACCGCAATTGATAATTAGCATGGCACAGGTTCGGCAAGGTGTCATTCTACAATATAAAGTGCTTTTATCCAATGCAATACCGCGACGTGCCGCTTGTGTAATCGCGTTTTGTTCGGCATGAACCGTACGGACACAATGTTGGGTTACGCTGCCATTTTCGTGTACAGTTTTTTTCATCAGATGACCTACATCATCACAATGTGCCAGTCCGCGCGGAGAGCCAACATAACCTGTCACCAGAATTTGTCGGTCTTTCACAATCACGCAGCCACTTCGGCCACGATCACAGGTGGCTCTGCTGGCCACGGAATCTGCCAGTTTCAGAAAATATTCGTCCCAGCTAGGGCGTAAATAGGCTGGCTTTTGGGGTTGTTCGTTGGAATTCATTCGCGGATATTTTTTAGGGCTTTTTCAACTTGTTGGTAAAGCTTTTCGATGTCACCATTGTTTTCAAAAACTTCATCGGCCTGCTCGATACAGGCTTGTAAATTTTGTTTGTTTGGGTCGTCTGAGTGCATTTCGCGGGCTTCGTTGCTGCGGAAAGTCTCAAAGCTCACAGCATCTGTTTCCGACTGCCGCAGTTTGATGCGTTCGTAGCGCACTTTGGGGTCGGCATCCACCGCCCAAAGATAAAACTGGCCTTTGCTGCGCAGCGATTTTATCTCGCCCGGCGTACGAATACTTTCTATCACACAGTTTTTACCGCTTTTGGCTGCGCGCAAATAAAGCTGGTCTGTAATATAACTTGGGCTGTGTTCGGCGCGCAATGCGTTGGCGGTTAGTGTCATGCTGTCGCGATTCACGGCTTGGCCATTGGCTTCAATAATTTCAATCAAAAACGACCTCACAGAATAATGCAAAAAAGCTTTTTCACGGACAAGATAGTCCACAATAGTGCCTTTTCCGGCACCTAAAGTGCCTGTTATTCCAATAACAATTTGCGCCTTATTTGTCATTGCTCTCTGTTTTTATTGCTTTAATCCACTTAGCCATATCAACAGCTTCGAAATTTCCTAATTTCGTTAGCAATGTGTTGACATCCGCTGATACAATGATCGAATTCCAGTGTTCTTCACGGATAAAACCCTCTGCCACGCCATGATCCATAAACCGCAACAAATGATCAAAATAGCCACCAACATTGAGCAGTGCGAGTGGTTTTTCGCTCAGTCGAAGCTGGGTCATCGTAAGCACTTCCGAAATCTCATCTAAAGTGCCAAAACCACCGGGCAAAGCCACAAACGCATCCGACATCTCCAGCATGCGGGTTTTGCGGTCCGACATAGTATTCACAACAATCATTTCGTGCAGGCCGGTATGCGCCACCTCAATATCAATAAGGTGTTGCGGCATAATTCCGGTTACGTGGCCGCCTTGTTCAATCATCACATTGGCCAGCACATTCATCAAGCCCACAGAAGCGCCGCCATAAACAAGTCTAATCTTTTGATCAACAAGTAATTTTCCGAAATCTTCGGCCACTTGGCGATACATCGGATTGAAGCCCATGCTGCTTCCGCAAAAAACACAAATTGTTTTCATAAAAATTGTTTGGCTGGCAAAGTTAAACTTTAGGCTGGTTTTATAGCGCTCTTTTATCCACAGACTTGTCGGCAAATATGCACAAAGGTATCAACCGCTGCTTCGATTATTTCATCCGGAAAATCAAAATCAGGATTATGCAAAGCGGGTTGATTGATGCCGGAGCCAATGCCAAAGAGCGCAATAGGGCTGCATGCGCCAAATTGGCCAAAATCTTCTGACCAACGAAAAGGCGTTTCAAGCGTATAAATTTTAAGTTTGCTTTCCAAAGCCGCTTTTTCTACCATGGCCGTTGCTCCCGGGTCGTTTACGGTAGCCGGGAAAGGCTCGTGGCGACTAAATTCCATTTCGAGTTTTGTTTTTGCTGTAATTTCTTGCGCGGCTTCCACACATTCCTGTTCCATTTGCTGCAAGTCATCGTCTGCAAAACTTCTAATTGTAATCCAGCATTCGGCCTGTCCTGGTGCTGTGCCAAAAGCCTCCTCACCCAGCTTGGCATGTGTGATGGTGAGCAGCTGAAAGCGTTTGCTGTGCTGCCATTTTTTTGCCATTTCGTTGTAGCTGCTGATTATTTCGGCCAGCGCCGATGCGGGACTTAGGCCGGTTTCGGGCTGTGAAGCATGCGCCGTGCGGCCATTAAGCTTTATTTTTATGCCCACCGAAGCTGCCGCAAAAGTATCTTTTTTTACAACAATGGTATTCAATGCAAAGCCGGGCAAATTATGCAAAGCAAAAGCAATATCGGGTTTGAAAGGGGCGAATTTCGAATCGTTAATCACTTTTTCGGCACCTTCGCCGGTTTCCTCCGCTGGCTGAAAAAGCAAGACTACTTCGCCTTTTTGTGGTCGTTTTTCGGCAAGCCGCATCGCTACACCGGTCATAATTGTGCTGTGGCCATCGTGTCCACAAAGGTGTGCAACGCCTTCATTATGAGATTTATACTCCAGTGTTGACTTTTCCGTGATTGGCAAAGCATCCATATCGGCCCGTAAAAGTAAGCGCTTTCCTGCTTTTTTTCCTTTAAAAATCAAAGCCAGTCCGTGGCCGCCTATGTTTTCAATAATTTGATCCGGATTTAGTGGCGCAACAAATGCTTTGATAAAAGCCGAAGTCTGCTTTTCACAGCCCGAAAGCTCCGGGTTTTGGTGCAGCTTACGCCGAAATTCAGTTAGTTCTTTGATACTATAGAATTGATTCATGCCACAAATTTAAGGTTTTGTGGGAGAAGTAGTCTTTTTGGAAAAGGATATTCAAGGTTTTCTGATAAAGCTTTGATGCCGCGTTCGGATTCTTTGCAGCATAATGTGAAGTTATTTTAATGCTCTGAGAATCATAAAACGATCTGGTACAAAGTCTATTGCGATGGTAGTTGACCTGATGTGGTAAGTTATAGGCAAAAAAAAGGCGTTACTTTTTTTAGTAAGTAACGCCTTGAGTAGTATTTTGAAAATTTATTTCGATTGTCCTTTTAAGGTGGAGTAGTTGATACGAAACGCACCAGCTTTTCTGAGTTCCTGCTTTACATCAGTAACAATACCCATTTTGGTTTCGTTGTGTACCTTCAATGAAGTAGTCAGGAAGTTACGGTCGGCTTCGTTTCTGGCTTCACGTTCGCGGGCAATAAACTCAGCAACGTCTTCCAGGCGTGAGAACTGATCGTTCAGCTGGATACGTGATTCAGTGCCATAAAGCGCTGAGTTGTTAGGAGGTCCCATGTATATGTACATTACAAGCGATTTTTTCTCCAATTTTTGCACTTCAGTAGCTGTGGGAAGCTTCACTTTTACGCGCATTGTAACTTCTCGCATAACGGTTGTTACCATGAAGAAGAACAGTAGCATAAAGATAATGTCGGGCAGGGATGAAGTGTTGATTGCCGGACTACCTTTACCTTTTTTCGTTTTGAATTTTGACATAAAACTAGTCTCCTATATTTTCTGGTTCGGCTTCACTGATACGTACTGGAACTGCCTCATTGATAGCTTTTATTTCGTCTTCTCTCGTAAGATTATCGAACTTAGTTCCAAAATATCTTTGTGACATTTCGTCCTTTAATTCGTTAAAAGCACGAGCCAGCTCATTTTGTACCTGAATATACATATCGTAGGATGTTCCCCGGTCATTTTTCAAGGAGATAACGCCCTTGCTGGTATGTATTTCGCCAATGAGGTCAATGGTTTTAAGATCTGTTCCCGGATGCAGGGGATTATCCGGAAAAACGGGGATCATAAAATTTTTGGCCACATCTTTAAGCGTACGAATGTCTCCGGGCTTGCCGTCAACCAGCAAGCGGTCATTTTTATTGACAAGCACGTTCAGGATGTTTCTTGCATTGATTTTAATATCCTCATCAGGTTTTTCTACAGGTGGTGGAAGGCGGCGTGTAATACCTGAGTCCACATCCATAGTCGTTGTAACAAGGAAGAAAATCAACAAAAGAAACGCAATATCAGCCATTGAGCCCGCATTTATTTCGGGTGATGATCTTCTAGCCATAATTATTTATTTAAATAGTTTGATAACACTTGAGAAAATAACGGCTAAAAAAGCAGCTCCTCCAGCAAAATAGGTAAAAATTAATCCCATTCCTACCAACTTTGAAGTGTGTGCATCAGTGTTTAATATTTGAAGTCGGGTTTCGCTAAATGAGTTTCCTGCAATGCTGTAGGAAATAAAGGCAAGAACTATAACAAATCCTATGATTAGTAATAATTTAATGGCATTTTTTGGTGCCAATATAAAACCGTAAACTGGTGAAATAATTGCAATTACAACGCCGGCAATGAGAAGCACATATCCCCATTTCATAAAAGAATCTTCCCCAAGATTATTTGTGTAGAACAGTATTGCCAAAACTACTGACACTGCCATCAACAAATATAGCACCCAGCCTACATATTTTGATAATTTGTCAACCATGGTTATTATTTTTTGGAATGTTTACTCACAATGTCGATGAATGAAATCGAGCTGTCTTCCATATCATTTACAAGGTTGTCGATTTTTGAAACGATGTAATTATAAAAAATCTGTAGAATAATAGCTACGATAAGTCCAAATACAGTCGTCAAAAGAGCTACTTTAATACCGGTTGCTACAATTTGAGGAGAGATATCACCGGCAGCGGCAATATCATCAAAAGCTTGAATCATACCGATTACCGTACCCATAAACCCAAGCATAGGGGCAAGTGCGATAAAGAGTGAAATCCAGCTTACACCACTTTCTAAGCGTCCGGTTATAACTGAACCGTAAGATACGATGGACTTTTCTACCTCATCAATGCCTGAATCATAACGAAGCAAGCCTTGGTAAAAAATACTGGCAACCGGACCACGGGTGTCGCGGCAGATATCTTTTGCCTTTTCTATACCTTCATCTTTAAGTGCTACTTCAATACTAGTAAGTAGTTTTTTTGTATTCGTTGTACTGAGTGTCAGGTAAATAATCCTTTCGATACTGATTGCTAATCCAAAAATAAGGGTAAGCAAAACAATGCCCATAAATTCGGGACCACCTTGAATGAATTGATCCTTAAGGACTTCGTGAAAAGTCTCAGGTTGAGACTCAGTTACCATTTCTACAGTTTCTACTGCTGGTTCACTGATAGCAGTTGTTTCAGCAGTCGTGTCAGGTTCTGTATCCTGTGCAAACATGATATTACTGATTCCCAATGACATCATACCTGCAATTGTAAGTAAAGCAATGATTTTTTTCATAGTTAAATAATGGTGTTGATTACTACTTTAAACTCAGTTTGAGTGGTTAATATTATTTGTTCAAACAATTCTGAAAGAACAAAAGTAAGAATAATATCAAAAAAACAAGCCTATTTTTCGTTAGAAAGTAAAAATAAACAAAAATAGTGCGGAGAGAGTGGGATTCGAACCCACGATACCCTTTTGGAGTATACACACTTTCCAGGCGTGCGCCTTCAACCGCTCGGCCACCTCTCCCTATCATTTGATTGTTTCAACGAACGCTAATAGCTGCCAAAAGTACACATTTTTTCAGTTTCTGATCCAATTGAATTTTTTCTACTGTTGTTTTTAGTAATTCTAAATTGGTTGCCTCGAAAATTTGGCGTCAATGGGCTAATTCAATACAATTTTTTTTGTAATCACTTTGTTATCTGATCTGATGCGAAGCAAATAGTGCCCGGGCGCTAACCTTTCGATATTGATGATTCTATTGTGTGGAATGGCACTGTCGATTACTTTTTTGCCATGTGCATCAAACACACTGAAATAGGTGTAGTCAGTGGGTAAGTTATCCAACGTAATCAAACCGCTTCCGGGATTAGGATACAGAGTGATTTCAGTTGTGCCTTCGCCCAAACCTACATAAGTGGATGTAATTTCAATATCATCGATAAACATGCCTTGCTTGCTGACGTAGCCGTCACTTTTGAATCTAAAACGAAGTTGTACATAGGGTAAACCAAGATAATCTTCAAGGGCGTAAAATTTTTGTGTCCAACTGTTTTGATTTCCGGTGAAGGTTTCAAGTTTTGTCCAGCTTGTGCCGTTTGTTGTTATTTCCAAATACATAAAATCGTAATTGGTTTCCAGTTCAAATTTCGTCCAAAAACTCAGATTAGAGGCAGTCATATTGCTCATGTCGAGTGCGTCAAGCGTGGCTGTTGTTTCTACGGAATTGGAGTAATTGCCCAGCGGACTTTCTGTTAAGGAATGGTTGCTGGAATAATATTCAGTCGTTGTAAGCCCCCAGTTACCAGTCAATTCCCAATAAGGCAGACCATTTTCAAAATCTATAAAAAGTGGCAGTGCAATGGGAGGTGCAGGAGTAGCACTGACTGTGTTTGAAGGAAAAGATTCTTCGCCACTTTCTTCATAAATAGCTGTAATATAATAGGTATACAGGATATGGTTTTCCACATTTTCATCCAGATAGGTGTTGAGTTCCGTAGAATCAATCAGCATATCATCTTTGTATATTCTGAAGTAGGCGGCATCAACCAAAGGCGACCATTCCAGGTTAACTTTCGTATCGCCCGGTATTGCCACCAGATTTCTTGGTGGGTTCAGCAGGTTTGCCATGGTAGCAATAGCAGCCAGTGAAGCCTGTGTAAATACGACAGCCTGCTCTTCGTTATTGTAACTCGGCCCAATCAAATCGTTTGAAGTATGAATATAGGGGCTGTAGTTATCACTGTCTTCAAACGGAAAAATTCCCATGAAGCCGTTGTTGTTAAAGGATGTGTGATCGCTGTCGCCGCCAACCAGCATACCTTGTTCAATCGGGAAATCGGGCAGATAAACCTGAGAGACTCCGATATAAAAATCAGCTAATTCCTGGGCTGAGGGCGGATAAATCAGGTCGGTATGGATATAGCTTCCGGGTTGCAGATAGCCAATCATATCGAGGTTAAAATAGCCATGAATGTCCATGCCTTGCTGTGCAGCTGCCTGCGCATAAGCAGCACTTCCGTATAATCCGTATTCCTCACCTGAAAACGCGCAGAAAATTATTGTTCTATCAAAAGTATATTGACTTAAAATTCGTGCAATTTCCAGTACGCCGGCTGTTCCGGAAGCATTATCATCGGCTCCTGGAGCTGCACTTGAATTGCTGTAAGAATCATAATGCGCTCCTGTAATAATGTACTCGTCAGGATATTTTGTGCCTGTCAATGTTGCAATCACGTTATCGCTGGCACTACCACCGGGCATGCTGAAATCCTGTAATACCACTTCCAGACCCAAATTCTCATATTGTTGCTTAATCCAGTTTTGTGCTTCCACACTTGTGCTGGTATAGGCATCTCTGGTGCCATAGTTTTCAAGGTGTTGCACCGTAGTAGTAATATTGCTTCCCGCCACTTCTGCAAGAAGCCCAACTACGAAGGGATCAGGATCAAAGTTGCGGTTGCTTGATAAGGTGGTCGATTTTGGCCAGTTAGCCGTAACACGCTGTATGCGTACTAAGCCGTCATTTTTTAAAGGTGAAATTTGACCTTGAACCTGCTCATTGATGTTTAATACTGTAAAATTATCGTGCTGATACAGGCTGCTTTGTGCTAAGCTTTCTGCCTTGAGATATGCCGAAAGTTCTGCTTTACTACCGTAAATAATGTAGTAGCTTTCATTTTCTTGCCAGGCGGTTTCATCCAACACAAGTCCTTGCCATTCAAAATGATCAGCAATGCTCGCAATCACAAAGCTTTGGCCGATGTGATGTACAGTAAAGTCGGGGTTTTCAACATAGTTTTTTAATTGAGCCTGATTGGAATAATCAATGAAAACCAATTTATCAGCCTGTACATTAAAAAAAAGGCTGACGAAAATAACAGCTAATAATAAACGTTTCATTAAGCGTGGTTTAGGGTGAAAATACATTTATGCCACAAATTTAATGGTTTTTAAGCTTCATTTGCGGTTTTATTGGGTGTTTGGATGAAATTTCTTACTGAATAAAAGTAAACAACAACAAAACAGATTTGTTAAAGCTTAAACCGTCATCTCTCCTCTAAGAGAGGTTTGCAATAGCTGAATCACTTCTTTTCTCGAAAACCCTTGACCGATCAGATACATCAGTTTGGCCAATGCCGATTCGGTGGTGATATCGGAGCCGCCAATCACGCCTATGCGTTGAAGTTCAAAGCTTGTTTCGTAGCGGCCAAGCTCAACAGCTCCTGATTTGCATTGGGTGACGTTAAATATGATAAGCCCATCATTAATCGCGTTTTCAAGCACACTGATAAACCAGGAATCGGTGGGTGCATTGCCTGAGCCAAAAGTTTCCAAAATCAGGCCTTTAAGGCCGGGAATACCAAGTGTGGCTTTTACTGCTGCCTCGCTGAGTCCCGGGAAAAGTTTTAAAATAGTTACGTTGTAATCCAGCTCGGTATGTATTTTAAGTTTCCTGAAACTGTGCTTGAGGATCCGGTTTTTGTTGTATTTGATATGCACCCCAACTTCGGCAAGAGGTGGATAATTGCCTGATACAAAAGCATTAAAATGTTCTGCGTTAAATTTTGTGGTACGGTTTCCACGCATCAGGTGGTTTTCAAAATAAATGCTTACTTCCGGCACTGTTGGCAATTCGTGGTCGCGGGCTGCAGCTATTTCGATGGCTGTCAAAAAATTTTCGCGTCCATCAGTGCGTATTACTCCCATGGGCAGCTGCGAGCCCGTGAAAACAACCGGTTTATTCAAATTTTCGAGCATAAAACTCAGTGCTGATGCAGAATAAGCCATTGTATCTGACCCATGAAGCACTACAAAGCCATCATATATTTCATACTTTTCTTCAATAAGTTTGGCTAATTTGATCCAAAAAGCCGGTTTCATATTGGAAGAATCTACCAAAGGATCAAAGGAATGGACATCAATATTATAGCCAAAATCCTTCAAAACAGGCATCTGCTCGTAAATATCATTAAAGTTAAATGGCGACAATGCACCCGTGACAGGGTTTTGTGTCATGCCAATGGTTCCTCCGGTATAAATTACCAGTAGTGAGGTGTTGTGTTCTTGAATCATAATTTATTTAACTTGAAAAGTTCAACGGCATTTTGTGTGGTTTGCTGGGCAATTTCTTCCATGCTCAACTGTTTGATGGTAGCAAGTTTTAGCGCTGTTTCAATCATATAAGCGCTTTCGTTGCGTTTGCCCCTGTATGGAACTGGCGGCAAAAAGGGTGCGTCGGTCTCCAAAATCAGGTGTTCCATATCAATTTGGCTGATGATCTCGGGAAGTGCTGATTTTTTATAGGTAAGCACTCCGCCAATGCCGAGCAAAAAGCCCAGATCAACAGCGCGCTGTGCATCTTCCAAACTTCCTGTAAAGCAGTGTAGAACACCTTTTAAGCGGCCATCCTGTGCCTTCGTAATTTCATCCAGCATCTCCGAAAAAGCTGCACGAGTGTGGATAGCAACAGGAAGGTTTAATTTTTTTGCCCAGTCAAATTGTGTGCGTAATGCACTGAGTTGTGCTTCGGCAAAGCTTTTGTCCCAGTAAAAATCAAGACCAATTTCTCCGATGGCAATAAATGGATGTTTTTCGCTGAATAATATAGATTCAAAGCTTTCCAATTGTGCTTTCCAGTCGGCCTTTACCGAAGTGGGATGCAGGCCCAGCATAGGTAAACAAACGTCAGGAAACTGCTTGCACAAATTCAGCATGGGTTCGAGGCTTTCAGTATCAATGTTGGGTAGCAAAAAGCGCTGGATACCTTTATCTATAGCACGGCGAATCATTTCCGGGCGGTCTGCCTCAAATTCGTCGAGATAGAGATGGGTATGTGTATCTATGAATTGCATGCTACAAAAGTAGTGACTTTTATAGCTTTGCCGGCTGCTAAAACGCTTTGCCCTGAAAATTCGATGATTTTCAGGGCGAAGATGGAAAAGTATAAAAACAGGTTCCAGCACTATTGGTGTGCAGGCTGGATTTTGATTAGTACAAAAACTCGTCGTAAGGATAGCGAATGGCGTGCATATCCTTAATTTCTTTATAGAGCAGTGCCCTGAGTTCGTGATAGTTGATCTTTTCTGTGGCAGAAATAAAAATACAGTCATTATTGGTTTTCGCCATCCAGCTTTGTTTCAGCGCTTCTAAAGAAACATTTTCGGGGCCGGATTCCGTGAGATCGTCTTCCTGTTTCTCGTGCCAGGTATAAGCATCGATTTTATTGAAAATCATGATTGTTTTTTTGTTTCCGGCACCAATTTCCTCTAAAGTTTCGTTTACGACCTCAATCTGGGATTCAAATTCGGGATGCGAGATATCCACCACATGCAGCAAAACATCTGATTCGCGGGTTTCGTCTAAGGTTGATTTGAATGACTCGATCAAATTGTGCGGCAATTTCCGGATAAAACCTACGGTATCAGAAAGCAGGAAGGGCAGGTTTTCTACTACAACTTTACGCACGGTGGTGTCCAAAGTAGCAAAGAGCTTATCTTCTGCGAAAACAGCTGACTTGCTTAACAGGTTCATAAGGGTTGATTTTCCCACATTGGTGTAGCCGACAAGTGCTACACGAATAAGTTTCCCTCTGTTTTTGCGTTGAACAGCCTGTTGCATATCAATTCCTTCAAGGCGTTTTTTCAGCAGACTGATTTTATCGCGAATGATACGGCGATCAGTTTCAATTTCTGTTTCGCCTGGGCCACGCATGCCAATGCCACCGCGCTGCCGTTCAAGGTGCGTCCACATCCGGGTAAGCCGTGGAAGCAGGTATTGATATTGCGCCAGTTCCACCTGTGTTTTTGAGTAGGCTGTACGCGCTCTTTTAGCGAAAATATCAAGAATCAAGCTGGTGCGATCCAGGATTTTACATTCGAGATGCTTTTCAATATTGCGCAATTGTGAAGCACCTAACTCGTCATCAAACACAACCAGTCCAATATCTTCAGCCCTGATATACTGGGAAATTTCGTCCAGTTTTCCAGCTCCTACATAAGTGGCCGGGTTAGGTTTGTCGAGCGCTTGGGTAAAGCGTTCCACAGGAATTCCTCCCGCTGTTTCGAGCAAAAAAGCCAGTTCGTCTAAGTATTCTTCTGTTTTTTCCTTGCTTTGAGACTTGGTATAAAGCGCTACCAAAACAGCTTTTTCCGGAAGTATTTCTGTTGATATATTTTTGGGCATAAATGAGTTAACTAATTATTTTTTGTACGACGTCTGTGGGTTTTACTGGTTTCAATACGGATATCGCGTGAAATAAAATATATTGCTGTAGCAATCACATACGTATGCAGCAACAGTAAATGCCATTTTTCGGGAAGTAATAAGGCGGTAAAAAGGTTAAAAGCTGCCGCAATAAGCACCAGAAAAAAGCCGTAACGTAGTAAGTCTGTTCGTCGTAGCACAAAAGCCAGCATGGCAATGGCACCGAGCAGTATGATTAAAAACCAGCGGACAACCCAGCTGCCCATAGTGTTTTCAAAACCCGGATTTATCACATAGGGCAACAAGGTGTACAAAAGATAGGCAATTACCGAAAACCGCAGTAATAGCGTTACGAATCTGTTATATTGATTTTTCCATTTAATGCTCATACGTATGGTATTTTAAGTTAGAATGGGCGAAATCCTATGATTTCGCGCACTTCGCGAATAGTTTTTTGTGCGCTGGCACGTGCTTTTTCGGCGCCAATTTTAGCAGCTTTGCTGATGGCAGTGTCATCACTCGACAGCGACAAGATTTTTTCGCGTATTGGTTCGGTAAATATAATAATATCTTCGGCAAGTTGTTTTTTTAAATCGCCATAGCGGATGTTACAGCTATTATAGGCATCGTCAAAATGCTTGATTACATCTGCTTTGGAAACGACGGCCATTAGTTTGAACAGGTTTTCAATGGCTTCGGGTTTTGTTTGATTTGGCTCGGATGGGCCGCTGTCTGTCACAGCACGCATCACCTTTTTGCGGATAGATTTCGGATCATCCGCTAGGAAGATGGCATTGCCTTCGCCTTCTGACTTACCCATTTTCCCGCTTCCATCCAGCCCGGGGATTTTTACCAACTGTTCGCCAAAATTAAAAGCCTGAGGAATAGGGAAGAAGTCCTTATCATACATGCGGTTAAAGCGGCGTGCAAAAGTGCGTGCCATTTCCAGGTTTTGTTCTTGATCTTTGCCTACGGGCACTTTATCAGCTTTGTGAATAATAATATCGGCTGCCATTAGTGTAGGGTAGGTGAGCAGTCCGGCATTCACGTTTTCGGGTTGTTTGCGTGCTTTTTCTTTAAAAGTGGTAACGCGTTCAAGCTCACCGAGGTAGGCGTTCATGTTCAAAAAAAGATAAAGCTCTGCGATTTCGGGCAGGTCGCTTTGTATATATAAGGTAGATTTTTCGGGATCGAGGCCGGCAGCGAGGTATTCGGCCAACACCTGCTTCACGTTTCCGTGCAAATCAGCCGGTTTTGGGTGCGTTGTGAGCGAGTGATAATCTGCAATAAAGAAGAAGCAATTGTTCTCTTCCTGCATTTTCACAAAGTTCTTCACAGCGCCAAAATAATTACCAAGATGCAGATTTCCGGTTGGCCTGATGCCGCTTAATACTGTTTCCATTGTATAAATTTAAGGTGCTTCAAAAAAACCCGCCAGACTTTCGGCAGGGCGGGTTTTGTTAGCGTATATATTGATTAAGTTAAATTTTTATTTCGTCGTTATTCTTGTTAAAGAATTTATATTCAAGCATGTGGTAGTTTGCCATTGCTTTCAGACGAATCGTTTTATTGTATTTCCACATCCATTTTCTACGGATAGAAAAGATTCCTTGGGTGAGGTAGGCATGGATAAATGGGTGTACGGCCAGGGTAACGGCTTTTTCATTTTGATCCTGCAAGAGGTATTTGAGGTTATTCTCAATCTCGTCGGTAAAAATGATGCTGGGTTTAATTTTCCCTGTGCCTTCGCATACGGGGCAGCTTTCGAGCACTTGAACGTTCATTTCGGGTCTCACACGCTGTCGTGTAAGTTGTATCAGACCAAATTTACTTGGTGGCAAAATGGTGTGTTTGGCATGATCGCGTGCCATTTCGTCTTTAAATTTCTGATAAAGCTCGCGGCGGTGTTTGGCATCTTGCATATCGATAAAGTCGATCACAATAATTCCACCCATGTCGCGCAGGCGCAACTGGCGGGCAATTTCTGCTGCTGCTTCCAGGTTTACTTCCAGGGCATTTTCTTCCTGGCTATTCTCTTTGTTCACACGATGACCGCTATTTACATCGATCACGTGCATGGCTTCGGTGTGTTCTATGATAAGATAAACGCCACTACGAATGGTAACTGTTTTTCCAAAAAGGCCTTTGATTTGTTTATCAACGCCAAAATGCTCAAAAATTGGTGCTTTACCCTTGTAAAGCTTTACAATATCGACCTTTTGCGGTGCGATTGTTTGTATAAAATTTCTTGTTTCTTCATAAAGCGTGTTTTCATTGATATGCACGCTGTTGAAAGATTCATTGAGCAAGTCGCGTAGGATCGCGGAGGTGCGGTCTAATTCGCTGATAATTTTTTCAGGAGGCTTGGCATTGTGTAGCTTTTGGGTTGTTTTCTCCCATTTTTCCACCAGCGCCCTGAGGTCAGCATCGAGTTCGGCTACTTTTTTATTTTCAGCCACTGTGCGAATAATTACGCCGTAGTTGTTGGGTTTAATGGACTGGATTAATCGTTTTAGCCTGTTGCGTTCCTCGCTGCTTCGTATTTTTTGTGAGATGGAAATACGGCTTGAGAATGGCACTAAAACCAGGTAGCGGCCTGCGAAAGATATTTCGGACGAAATGCGGGGGCCTTTTGTTGAGATTGGTTCTTTAGCAATTTGAACCAAAATTTGAGCTCCCGTAGCTAATACCTGAGTAATTTTTCCGGTTTTTTCAATGTCTTGTTCCAGCCTGAAATTGTCCATAGTAACCTGTGCCGGCTTTCCATTGAGAGCCAGTTTGGTGTATTTGTTTAATGAACGAATTTGTGGGCCTAGGTCAAGATAATGTAAAAACGCATCTTTTTCATATCCTACATCTACGAAGGCCGCATTGAGCCCGGGCATGATTTTTTTGACGCGTCCAAGATAAACGTCTCCAACTGCGTAGTTGTTATTCGTTTTTTCTTTGTGAAGTTCTACCAGTTGCTTATCTTCTAAAAGAACAATATCCACTTCCGAAGCGCGAGAATCTATAATGAGTTCTCTGTTCACGGTTATATATTTTTCATTAATGTGTGTCGCTTTGTTGCGGCATTATTTTACGTTGATATGGAGTGGAGGACAGTACGTTAAGGTAAAACCGAATAACACAATATCGCACTCTGTTGCGATATTGTGTTATGGGGTATAATGACAGATGAAGAAAATTTATTTCTTCTTATGTCTGTTTTTTCTTAAGCGTTTTTTGCGCTTGTGTGTTGACATCTTGTGTCTTTTTCTTTTTTTCCCGCTTGGCATAGCAATAGATTTTTAGTGCTGTAAATTATTTAGTGCTGTTTTTTACTTCGTTTACGAAAGTTTTAGCAGGTTTGAAAGCAGGGATATTGTGTGCTGGAATAATAATGGTAGTGTTTTTCGAGATATTTCTACCGGTTTTTTCAGCTCTTCTCTTAATTGTGAAGCTGCCAAACCCTCTTAGGTAAACATTTTCACCACTTACCAAAGCGCTTTTTACAACGTCCATGAATGATTCAACTACGGCCTGAACGGCAACTTTTTCTACACCTGTCTTGTTAGCAATATCTGCTACGATTTCTGCTTTTGTCATATCTTTAAACTTTAAAAGATTAGAAATGTGAATTTTAATTGAACGGCAAAGTTAAAAACATTTTCTTATTCTTAAAGTTAATTTTTGATTTTTTATCTCTAATCCGCTCTAAATAAATATTTTCGCATCATGTCTGCTATTACTTCACTACTTTTAAACTGGTTTTCTGCCTATAAAAGAGATCTGCCCTGGCGGAATTTTCCTACGCCTTACCATATTTGGTTGTCAGAAATTATACTGCAACAAACGCGTGTATATCAGGGGATTGCCTATTATATAAGATTTGTTGACCGCTGGCCGGATGTGCAGCAACTGGCGGCTGCCGACGAACAAGAGGTGCTTAAAATGTGGCAGGGACTCGGCTATTATTCTCGTGCGCGAAATCTTTTGACGGCTGCAAAACAGTTGGTTAATCAGTATGATGGTCAGTTTCCCAATCAGTATACAGAAATAAAAAAACTCAAAGGAGTGGGTGATTATACCGCTGCGGCAATCGCTTCCATTGCCTTTAATCAGCCCGTGCCGGTGATAGATGGCAATGTGTTCCGGGTGCTTTCCCGTCTTTTTGCAGTGGATGAACCCATTGATACTTCGGCAGGTAAAAAAACTTTTCAGCTTTTAGCTGCGGAATTACTCGATCATGACAATCCCGGCGACTATAATCAAGCGATTATGGAGTTTGGTGCTTTGCAATGCACACCCAAAAATCCGGATTGCGAAAACTGTCCTTTGCGCGATCATTGTCTGGCATTCGCTCAAAATCGCGTGAATCAACTGCCTTTGAAAATCGGGAAAATAAAGGTGAGAAAGCGATTTCTTAATTATTTTGTAATCGATGGAAAATACCAGCAAAAATGCTACACCCTGCTTCGTTACCGCGAAAATGGTGATGTGTGGCAGGGCTTATACGATTTTCCGTGTATCGAAACAGCAGCACCCGTAAGTTTGGAAGAGCTTGGTCAAGAAGATTTTTTCCAAAGATTAAAAACTGTAGCCATTGCCATTAGACAGCAGGGAGAAACTGTAAAACATGTACTGACGCACCAGCAGCTGTTTGCCACATTTTATATTGTACATTGCAAAGATGGATTTGAAGAATTAAAAAATAAATCATTATCTTTGGTTGCTCAATCAGAGCTTGGGAATTATCCATTGCCCAGGTTGATTGACCGTTTTCTGTTTGAAAACAAGAACATATTTATAAATTGTAACGCTTAAAATAGTTATACAACCATGGCCGGACTAAATAAAGTAATGCTGATCGGACGACTTGGAAAAGATCCCGAAGTGATTTCATTTGAAAATGGTGGAAAAAAAATGACCGTTTCGCTTGCCACCGGCGAACGTTACCGCGACCGCAACGGACAATGGCAAGAGCAGACTGAATGGCATAATATAGTTGCCTGGGGAAATCTGGCTAACGATATTGACGAAAAACGCCGCACTTATGCCAAAGGAGATTTGCTTTTTATCGAAGGAAAAATCAGGACGCGTCAATACCAGGATGCACAAGGCGTAACAAAATATATCACCGAGATTTTGGCTGAAAAAATGAATCTGATTTCGAAAAGTGGACAAAGTAGTGAAGGCTATCAATCCGGACAGGGCAACCAAAGCTACACTCAAAACACGCAGCAGCAATCAACTGCGGCTTCTGCTGCCCAAAGCAATGATGAGAGCTCGTCGCAAGGTCAATCCACGCAGCATTCTTCTTCAGGAAATGACGATTTTAGTGATAAAAACGAAGAAGATGACCTCCCGTTTTAAGCTGAAAACCAATTTGTTTGGACCTAATACCTGTCTGAACTGATTTTGAAATACCAGGTATTTTTGTTTATTTTGCATCAAAATATAAATTTGATTGACTTTGGACACACCCGACCCTGACCCCTCGGCGAGTTTAATCGCGCTAATCATTAACTTATCATCCACGGGATTTTCTACAGGAATCGCGATTAGCATCCTCGTTTTACTACTGCTACTGGTGCTTTCGGCGCTTGTATCGGGTAGCGAAACAGCCTATTTCTCATTAAAACCTGCCGATGTAAACCTGCTGGAAGCTTTGGATTCGGAGACGGATAAATTGGTTCTTTCGCTTCGTGATCATCCAAAAACTTTGTTAGCAACGATTTTGATAGCCAATAATTTACTTAATGTGGCTATCGTAATATTATCGGGCTTTATTACTGAAAATCTCTTTCAGATTGCTGACAATCCCATTATTGGATTTTTAATACAAATTGTTGCCATAACTTCCTTGATTTTGCTGGTAGGCGAAATAATTCCTAAAGTTGTTGCCAACAAACACCCACTCAAAGTGGCTTCCATTATGGCCAGGCCATTGGGCATTTTGATCGGAATTTTTAAGCCCCTAAGCTATATGTTGGTGGCTTCAAGTACTTTTATTGACAGGCGACTGAGCCGGAAATTGCGTGGGATAACGATTAGCGAACTCTCAGATGCCATCGACATCACCTCCGATGACACAGCGCTTCCTGAAGAAAAACAAATGCTGAAAGGTATTGCCACTTTTAGTGAAAAAGATGCCCGAAGTATTATGAAATCGCGGGTAAATATCACGGCAATCGATATTGAGACGTCTTTTGAAAACTTGCTGGAACTTATTTTGAATACCGGCTTTTCGCGCATTCCGGTTTACGAAGATAACCTCGATAAAGTGCTGGGAATATTGTATATCAAGGATTTACTTCCCTACCTCAATCAAACAGAGCTCGAATGGAAAACACTTATCAGGTCAGCCTTTTTTGTGCCTGAAAACAAAAAAATCAATGACTTGCTACAGGAATTTCGCGAGAAGAAAATCCATATGGCGATTGTGGTGGATGAATATGGAGGCACTTCGGGCTTGCTTACGCTGGAAGATATTATCGAGGAAATTGTGGGCGACATCAGCGATGAGTTCGATAAAGAGCCTGACGACAGCTTTTATCAGCGTCTTGATGAACACAATATTTTGTTCGACGCCAGCACCAGCCTGCTCGATTTTTGTAAGGTGATGGAGCTCGATGAGCATTACTTTGAAGATGTGCACGGCGAGTCTGATACACTGGCCGGCTTGTTACTTGAGCTGGAAGGCCGTATCCCAGAACAGGGATTGAAAGTGAGTTGTAAAGATTTTGCTTTTGAGGTAACCGATGCCGATGCACGACGTATCAAAAAGTTAAATGTGAGTAAAAGTGGGGGAGAATGACGCATAAATTTTTGACTTCTTTAGGTGTGCTGTTTTTTATGCTGGCATTGTTAAGCTGCGAAGCTGACTTTGCTCCCAAGCCAAGAGGTTTTTTTCGCATTGACCTGCCCGAGAAGAAGTTCGATTTAGTGGATACCATACCCGCTTTCCGTTTTGAAAGTCCTATATATGCTGAAATAACGCCGGATTATAATTCGCCTCTGGAAAAAAACTGGTTCAATATGGAGTTTCCGCAGTTTAAAGGAAGCCTGCACATCAGCCATAAAAAAATTGACAACAACCTCTCTGTTTATTTGGAGGATATGCATACCATGCTCACCCAACACTTGAGCAAGGCAAACGCCATAACTGACAGCCTGATCATCGATGACGAACGCCGGGTTTACGGCCTATTATTCAGGGTAGAAGGAAAAAGAGTAGCCTCGCCCTTGCAGTTTTACCTAACCGACAGCACTCAGAATTTCGTGCGTGGTGCACTCTATTTTAATATCCGACCCAATAACGATTCCTTACTTCCGGTGATAAATTTTTTAAGAAAAGATGTGGATCGCTTTATTGAAACCTTAAACTGGAAGTAGTTGTAATTGGGTGGGTTAGGTTCGGGTTTTCTGTTTCTCAAAAAACCGAGATCGGAATTTTTCTAAAGAGGGCACGAAGTGCAAACCTGCTATAGCCAATGGGAGTTTCAAAGTTATAATCGAAAGTTACTTCTCCTCTAAATCTTCTCGCTGTTTTTGCCAATAGCGGTAAACTTTTCGAGTGCCATAAGTTGCGCCCCAGGTTCGACGAAACTCCAGCTTCGTACACGCTATATTTTTTTTGTGTACTTTTTAACATAGAAAAAGTACAAAGCGTAAGTTTATATCATCCTTTCAGGATTCCTTATCGTATAGCATATCAGGTATTACAATACTGCCAGCTTTTCAGGCTTGATTCAACGCATTCGATGCAATGAAAAACTCCCGTCAGCCACAGCCAACGGGAGTTCCATCTGAGTAGGTGAAGCTCCGGCTTCTCCCAACTACTAACAACAAAAAACTACTATTCTTCCAGTTCGTCTTTTCGTGATTGCCAATACTTATACAGCTTTCGACCTCCATAAGCCGCGCCGAAGCTGAGAAGTATCGCTATGCCACCACCAACAGAGGCAGAGCCACCAACAGCTCCACCACCTGAACCCGGGTCTCCCGGAGGATCTGATGGGCCTTGCGCCAGCAAAGCCGTGCTTGAAATCGTTAATGCAATAATAAAGGTTAGTTTTACGAGTATCTTTTTCATGTTTTAAATGTTTTAGCGAATGAATACTTTTTGTGTGTAAACTCTTGTTCCTGTGATAATACGGGCAACAAGCACCTGCTTAGTTAAGCGAACGGCAAGGATCTCGGGATTGCTCAGGTGGTGCTCACCCTGGTAAACCATTTTCCCTTGTGCGTCAATCAATTGTATCAGTGCTTTCTCGCCTGTTAATGCTGGGATACTCACATATACTTTGCTGTCATAGCTCCATATCCGGTAAGCCAAAAGCTCCTGGTTGTTTACGCCCACGGCAACCGCATCTTTAATAAAATGCAGATTAAACCGCAGTGCTTCATAGCTTTCATCGTGCATAAATGAATACATCGGTTGCTTACGTAGATCAATCATCTCACCTGACAGCAAGTCTTCGAGGAAGATGTTAATACTCGGATCAAAGCTTTCCAGCTCAGTTATCTTCAAGTTTACTTCACCCTTGTTTGGCCACTCGAAACCAACAGGAACCACAACGGACACATCATCAAGAGGAATTGTGTTGATGCTCAACATCCGTTCGTCGGCTGTGAGGCTGTATAGTTGTGGAAGCGGGGCTGAGCCAAACAATTTGCTGGCATCATACTCGCGGTCAAACTCGTGTGTGGCATCCTGATGTATGCGTACTACAATTTCGTCAATGCCGTTTTCTGTGGCAGATGTAATGCTCATCAAATCAGGTATTTGCTGATTTGATTTATAGAAAGGCTGATCGCTATGCACACGCACATCATTGTCCATCACCAATGCGGGTGCTCCTGAACCAGCGGTTTCTACAAAGAATGATTGACCAATAGGAATGTACCGTGAGCCATTATTCGTGGAAGCACCATTAATATAACTGGCATATTGCCCGTTGGGATTAGCTTCGGTCGCTTTAGCTCTGTTCCAGATGTAGATAGCGTTATTCAGCTTGGTTTTTGTCCAGCCTGCATTGGCATCCCAGTCGATAGGAGAAGGATAGGGATTAGGCACCAGGTTATATTGGAACTGTGCTGCTCCCGAAGACGGGGTGGCAGTTGTGAAGGCACCGCTGATAAGGCTTCCGCTGAAATTATAGGTGGTATTGTTCCCGGTGTACCAAATCATATAACCCTGATCGTTATCTATCACTATATCAGGATCATTACCAACTCCCGTCCAGGCCGGTGTAGCAGCATCGGCATCAAAATAATATAAGTACGAATGCATAAACAAACCGGCTGTAAGTGTTCCGTTAATAGGCACACTCACAAAATGATAGCCTCCGCCTTTGATATAGCGTTGAATGGTAGCATCGCCGTTAACAGTCAGTAAACCATTGTCTAATAAAGAGGCCGTCCCACTGGCATTTGACTGCAAGACAATGTCATTACAAGATGCGGCACTGCTGATAGTTGGGTAGTTAGCAAGGCCGGCGGGGATAGTTAGGTTATCGTATGCAGTAGGTACAAGTGCCGGATTCCAGTTTTGTGCATCATGCCAGTCATGGCTCGTTGCACCCGTCCAGCTTAGAGCTCTTGAAGCTTGTATGCTAATGTCGTCAATTGCTACGGCTGGGTTTGTGCCGCCCGAGCCATTATTTCTCCATGTAAATACAAGCCTTTTTGTCGTACCTGAATAATTGCCTGGTAATTCAAGCTCGGCTAAGGTCCAGCCGCTTGCCTGATTAAAATTACCGCCGATCTGACCGCTTGTTGGGAGAGTCCCGGCTGTGGGCGTATAAGAGGTTTCAACCACATAAACCCTCATATAATCAAAGCTTGTTTCACCAAATCCTTTCCACCAAAACGATAAATTAAACTTTTCTGATCCTTCTGTAAACGCGATATCTATGAAGGTATGCACAGTTGAACTTTCAGTTAAGGTATAAGCGTTTGAGGTGCCGGCATCATTTGATATATAGGCAGCTTGCGAGCCGCCGTGTGCTGTGGCTGTGCCTACATGCCATTGATTGGTTTGTGTACCATTGATGACAACAGTCCAGCTATTAGGCCATATTTCAAAATCTTCCGTAAATGGAAGAGTAGCAACAAGTTGTGTTGTTGTAAAGCTGTCAGGCCCAACCCAATCACTTTTATCGCCACCGCAATCAGACTGCACATACCAATAATAGGTTGTGTTAACTGATAATCCTGTCAGGGAATGTTCAGTATTAGTATTTACAGTAATTTGACCGTCACTTTCCGAGTTTCCGGGAGTAAAGTCCGCACCTGCTTTCCATTCTAAATTCCAGGTGGTAGCACTGCCACTTTCCGTCCAGCTTAACTCAGCAGAATTTGGCGTGACGCTTGAGTTGGAAAGAAGCGTGGGGGCAGGACACGATACCGGCACATCGACGCTAAAACTGTCGAAAGCCAGCCAATAATAACCTGAATTAGTGTTACCTGTGATTTTTATCTTCACGATCTCACCGGCATAAGCATTTAAATCGTAAGACTTGTATTGCCAGGAGGCTATGGAGTTGTTGTTTACAGTTTCCAGATTAGTATAGCTTTGACCATAATCAGTACTTATGGAAACGATAAAATTTCCGGAACCATTGCCAGGGGCAACATAAGGGTAGGAGTAATTTGCATGTGCATAGTAAAAGCTGAGAAGCATATCAGCCGAAACGTTTCCGATATTGATTGTTGTAAATGTTCGTGGAGTAGAACTCTGCATAAGTTCTCTAATATAATTCCCATCAAGAGCCGGTATAGCGGATGTTGTTCCTATCGTCCATCCTGTAGTTGTCCAGCCTTCAGGTGGTGATGTTGTAGGAAACCCCTGAGTATAAGGTGCCGGG
>JALNZT010000055.1 GCA_023229135.1 Bacteroidales bacterium | reverse complement strand
CATAAGTTCTCTAATATAATTCCCATCAAGAGCCGGTATAGCGGATGTTGTTCCTATCGTCCATCCTGTAGTTGTCCAGCCTTCAGGTGGTGATGTTGTAGGAAACCCCTGAGTATAAGGTGCCGGGCTAAGGTGCAGGGTGGTAAAGCTATTCGGTCCTTCCCAATCACTTACACTGCCGCCACCGCAATCGGCTTGCACATACCAATGATAGTTGGTATTCTGGTCAAGACCTGAAAGTGTAAAAGGATTGGTAACACCCGAAACAAGCGTTCCTTCCGTGTCAGGGTCAAAGCTTGCTGTCGCCCATTTGATATTCCAGCTGGTGGCAGATCCCCTTTCCGTCCAGCTTAACTCAGCAGAATTTGGCGTGACGCTTGAGTTGGAAAGAAGCGTGGGGGCAGGACACGATACCGGCACATCGACGCTAAAACTGTCGAAAGCCAGCCAATAATAACCTGAATTAGTGTTACCTGTGATTTTTATCTTCACGATCTCACCGGCATAAGCATTTAAATCGTAAGACTTGTATTGCCAGGAGGCTATGGAGTTGTTGTTTACAGTTTCCAGATTAGTATAGCTTTGACCATAATCAGTACTTATGGAAACGATAAAATTTCCGGAACCATTGCCAGGGGCAACATAAGGGTAGGAGTAATTTGCATGTGCATAGTAAAAGCTGAGAAGCATATCAGCCGAAACGTTTCCGATATTGATTGTTGTAAATGTTCGTGGAGTAGAACTCTGCATAAGTTCTCTAATATAATTCCCATCAAGAGCCGGTATAGCGGATGTTGTTCCTATCGTCCATCCTGTAGTTGTCCAGCCTTCAGGTGGTGATGTTGTAGGAAACCCCTGAGTATAAGGTGCCGGGGCAAGATCACGGATGGTAAATGTTTTTGGCCCTACCCAATCACTTTTATCACCGCCGCCGCAATCAGATCGTACATACCAGTCGAAAGTAGCGTCAGCAGCAAGTCCTGATAGTGTATAAGGATTGGTAACACTTGAAATAATTGTTCCTTCCGTGTCCGGATTGAAACCGCTTGTACCCCACTTGATATTCCAGTTGGTGGCGGTACCATTTTCAGTCCAGCTTAAATCAGCAGAATTAGCCGCGATGTTTGATACGGTTAACGCGCTGGGAGCCGGACAGGAAGGTGGAGCGTTACGAGTTACAACGATATAAGGTTTATTGGTTTCATCCCACCCATCACAGGATAAATAAAACCCAGGCCTATCTGTTTCGTGTTCATTTAATCCTATAGCAAACCAATCATTGACCAACAGGTTTTTTAAATCTACAGCTGCAGTGATACCTAAATCAACGATATACCAACCCGGTTCCGGAAAATCAGAGATATTGGTTGCGTAAGTTGTCCCATCTCCGGCATCTTGAAATATGGATGCTGCATCACCACCAAGTGGATCGCTTTCCATAGACATAACTTTGAACCATGCCCAATTGTCATCGTTAACATAAAGATGTAGTTCTATTGCCAAAATTTCATCTCCATCCGGGATAGCTGAGGTGTTAAAACGAGCCCATCCCCTTTCAGCACGGTTACTTTCCGTATAAATTAAACTTGTTTGCGTAAAATTGGTTCCATCAGTGGAACCCGTGTTATAGTTAGCGTTATCAGGATAACAGCTTATTTGTCCGATAATCCAGTTAAAGGAAGTGAGAGCAAACATTAACAAAAGAATTGTTCGTTTCGTAGTTGTAATTTTAAATTGATTATTGATTGTTTGACGGGTTTGGTTACCCGTATGGTTGGATAAATTTGATTGTTGCATAACTTTGTTTTTTTTGGTAAGAAAACTACACTATATCCCCTATTCGCTTGTTTAACTGAGTCATGGAAAATATTCTCAACTAAAAAGGTCGTATAGCCGCAATGGATACGCATGATATCTAAGTTACTTTCGAAATTGTTTTTGGCTGGTGAAGTGGCTGTGGAGTCAGAGACCAGTCGGAAAACCGCAACTTAAATATTTTTTTAAAAAAATAATGTTAATAAAATGTTAAATGTTATGTTGAACTAGTTTTTAGGCAAAAGATATTCCCTGAAAAATAGCGAGAATACGGTAGAAAAAGAGAATAATGAATACTAATAATATGGACTAATAATGGTCTTATTAAACTCATAATGAATACAATACAAAACATGTATCTATCGCGAGAAATTACGTTAGGATATATTTTCAATAAAAACTATTTTTTTGCCGAGAAAAATTTTATCCCACAACTTTTAGAGGAAATAGCTTAATTACCAGTTGGATTTGGTATTTTACGTTTAAAACTATCATCTTTATTATCCTTCTGTCGGTTCTGTTTTGGTAAGTTTTACAGACTTCAACAAAGGTTTCGATTCGTCAAAATTTTTTGATTGGCTGGGTTCAGCGAAGCTTGTGCCTTGTTGAATTATAATCTGCGTTGCCCCTATCTACAAACTCATTGTCCTCAATTATGCTTGCTCGTCATAGTCTGCGACTATGTCGTTTCAAACTTCATAAAGCTTTTCTACTTCTGAATGATCATGAAACTTGTTCTCGGAAAGGTCTTGCAAGCCTTCTTCTATCGCGTCTTTTTCCGCTTGGCTTATTTCGTTCCACCAGTCTTTATCTGTGGCGAGTTTCATGAGTTTATCCAAGAGTTGTGTATCATGGATTTGTGTAATCCATTCTATTAAATGATATTTTTTTGATTGTATGTCCATTGTAGGCCTTTTTACAAAAACACTTTTTTTTTGTGCTAGGCGGAAAAAAACTGCTGGGTGCAGTCTGCTAAAAAGCCACTTCAAATTTATTAAGGTTGAAATACTCGCTGTCGCGGGAAAAATCCATTATCAAATAAACCGATAATTAGTTTTATAGACCCCCAGGATTGTCGAAAACCCTTGAGGTCTAAAAAAGCTGTTTCCAGCCTTACTTTTGCTGATTATCATAAACCCAACCCGCATCCAGCAGCAACATTTCTTCTTCGCTTATACCTTTCTTTTGAGCTTTCTCACGGATCATTTCCATATAAGATTCGCTTCCCCTGATTCTTTCTACAATGGCTTTGATGGCTATTTTCTTTTGCAACGCTTCAGTTCCACCATCTTTGATTAGTTCATACACATCATCGATAAAGCCAAAGCCAAAGCGGTTCATATTGGCATCGGTTTGGATAAGCAGAATCACATCATTATCAGCTATATAATCGAATAAATCGACCTGTGATATGTCTTTGGGCGGTGTGTTGTCGGGGAAGAAAATCTGCTTGTTGTAATACCAAAAACTATTGTCTTTAAAACCGCGTGTGGCATAACTACCACCAAACCACTGCCAATAATAGCTGTCTGCAACGGTAATTACCGACGGCATTTCTGATTCGTTTTTTACCTCAAATTGAAATTCCGGATAAGGCATGGCGTAATCATCAGGTGGAAAAATGATATTCATGCCTTCCCACAAGTCACGGTCGGGCGAGCGGAGTTTGTTAGTAAGCTGAATATTTCCCAGCTCAAAATCAATGAAATCGGTTTGAAAATGATTTTCCATCAGTTTAAAAACAGAATCGAAAACCAGTCCCAATCCGTAATAGCTCCAGTGGATTCCAGCCTTTGGGAACAGGGCGTAGCGGCTGCTGTCTTTTATAGCAGCAAACCAGTCGTTTCCGCCAATCACATCAACCTGCTCCTCCCGCAATCCGTTGTAATAAGCTGTATAATTTTGTTTTCCAATGGAATCGGGCTGATAATTAGCGGGAATAAACTCCGGAAAATAACTGCCTTTTCCCGGCGCGAGTACCACAATCAGTTGTTTGTCATTTGCGTTGAGCCAGTCATTAACAGCAGCCGTTTTTTCAATGTCAGCATTTACTTTTTCGTCGCCCACATAATCTAAGCCATACATCGCTTTGATGTAGTTCAGCTCAAACAAATAGCCTTCTTTGCCGACAATCACTCCTTGTGCATTGACCGTGTCGAATAAGCTGTACTGCAATTGGTTGTATAGCCTAACCAGGTGAGGTCTGTAGCCAATATGATGTTCTATATAAGTATTGAGGCTGTCCTGATAGCTGCTTTCCAGGAAGTTATCCAAATACCATTTGGGTTTTTGCGGAACGGTAAAAGCGCCTTTCAACTGACGAATTTTGGGTACGTCAAACGTTTGCTGGATAAACGGAAGAATCATCATCAGCAATAGCAAAACGAACAGGCTATGTTTGATCCACTTTTGCATTAAAACCTGAAATAAATAAAAGGATTAAATCCACTGGAGGTGATGGCACTCAGGCTGATAATAAAGAGTAGAATAGAAATCAAAACCATCAGCAAAATAGCCCTAAACGACTGTTTTTTACCATAAACTTTTTTCTGCCAGCCTTCTATTTTTGGTGAATAAGCCAAGGCAGCAAAGAGCGCAGCAAAAATCATTGTCATCCAAACGGATTGATTAACAAACACGGTGTTTCCGTTTCTAAAACTAAACATGCCGCCTACAAAATGCCACAGCTGATCCATACTTTCCGAGCGGAACAGCACCCAGCCAATCAGTGTAATGACAAAAGTGATGATGACACTTGGAAACTTCCCGATTAGCTTGTAAAACTTGAGCAAAAAGAGGCGGTCGGCAACCAGAAAAAAACCGTGGAAAGCACCCCATAGCACGAAATTCCAGGCGGCACCATGCCATAATCCAGAGATTAAAAACACCAGCCAAAGGTTGAAATACATGCGTAAGGCATTCACGCGATTTCCGCCCAGCGGGATGTACAGATAGTCGCGCATCCAACGCCCCAGCGTGATATGCCAGCGCCGCCAGAATTCGGAAATATTCTGTGAGATATACGGGTTGTTAAAGTTCTCCGGAAAGTCAAAACCAATCATCCGGCCCAAACCGATAGCCATATCAGAATAGCCCGCGAAATCGTAATAAATCTGGAAGGCATAGGCCAAAATTCCAATCCATAAAGTGATGGTAGCCAGCTGTGTAGGGTCAGCAGCAAAAACGCTGTCGGCATAAGCACCCAGCGGGTTTGCAATCAATACTTTTCTGCCCAGACCTACCGCGAAACGGAAAAATCCGCTAAGTCGGTTATCCACATTTTCATTCTGACGGCGGTCAACCAATTGCTCGGCAATCTCGTTGAAACGTACTATTGGGCCAGCGATAAGCTGTGGAAACATCAGGATATACAGTGCGAGATCAGATACTTTTTTCAATGGCGGATGCACGCCGCGATGCACATCAACGGCATAAGTCATTTTTTGAAAAGTGAAAAACGAAATGCCGATTGGTAAGGCCACATGCGTCCAGACAATAGGTTCGCTGCCAAACTGTTGCAGCACCCAGTCGAGGTTTTCTACGAAAAAGTTGGCGTACTTAAAATAGGCCAGCAAACCTATATTTAGAGTTACGCTAATGCCTGTAAACCAGCGTTTTTTGTTGCCGGAAGATCCATACATCCATTTCACGATATAAAAATCGATGAGGATACTGGCGATCACGATAAAGATGAAATCGGGTGCGCCCCACGCATAAAAGAAGATGCTAGCCAGTAAGGCCACATAGTTTTTAGCTATGCGCGGCACGATAAAATACATGAGCAAAAATGCCGGAAGGAAATAAAGTAGAAACAGACTGCTGCTAAAAACCATAGCAATGGATTTGATTCAGAAAAGGCAAAATTAACAGAATATCGTTTAAAACCGATAAGTATTGAAAGCTGTATTGCTAAAAACTTTTGAACTGCAACGGTCTGCGTAACAAACAGGCGGTGATTGGGCAGATTTTACTAAATTTGTCAACTTTTCTTTTCTACATTAGCGCATTCAAAAAAATAACGTTCATGCGAAAAACTAAGCCACGTCTTTCTTTCTGGGATATCTGGAATATGAGTTTTGGTTTCCTGGGCATTCAAATGGGATTTGCTTTGCAAAATGCCAATGCCAGCCGAATTTTACAAACTTTTGGTGCTGACGTAGAGCATCTTTCCTGGTTTTGGCTCGTGGCGCCGATCACCGGAATGATTGTGCAGCCCATCATTGGTCACTATAGCGATCAGACCTGGAACCGCTTAGGACGCCGCCGTCCGTATTTTCTCACGGGCGCTGTCTTGGCTTCTATTGGTCTTATTTTGATGCCCAACGCACCAGCTTTTGCCACTTATATGCCAGCCTTGTGGATTGGCGCCGGCATGCTAATGGTGATGGACGCTTCCTTTAATGTGGCTATGGAGCCTTTCAGGGCTTTGGTGGCCGACAAGCTGCCTACTGATCAGCGAACACTTGGGTTTTCGGTGCAAACTTTGTTGATTGGGATCGGCGCAGTGGTAGGCTCGTGGCTTCCTTACGTGCTTTCCAACTGGTTTGGGTTTGACGAAATTGCAGGGCCCGGCGAAGTGCCGCTCAGCCTTAAATTGTCCTTCTTTGTTGGTGCAGGAATATTGGTTTCAACCATTATTTGGACGGTTGTAACCACCAAAGAATATTCGCCCGAAGAGCAGGAAATGTATATGGAAGATGAACCGGAAATTGACGCAGAACCCGCCCGCTTCATAGATATTTTCAAAGACTTTGCCAATATGCCTTCTACCATGAAACAGCTGGGTTTGGTGCAGTTTTTTAGCTGGTTTGCGCTTTTCTCAATGTGGGTTTTTACTACACCGGCTTTGGCGCAGCATGTTTGGGGGCTTTCTCCCGATGATACAAGTTCGGCAGCTTTTAACGAAGCAGGTGATTACGTTGGGGTGATTTTCGGCGTTTATAACTTGGTGGCCGCGATTTTCGCGATGGCATTACCCGTTATCGCTGCTAAAATCGGCCGCAAACGCACCCACGCTTTCAACCTTACTATTGGTGGCTTAGGACTGATTTCTATTGTGTTTATCACCTCACCGGATATGAAATGGTTACTCAACCTCAGCATGATAGGCGTTGGAATAGCCTGGGCAAGTGTTTTGGCGATGCCTTATGCTATTTTAGCGGGCTCTATCCCGGCACGGAAAATGGGCGTTTATATGGGGATATTTAATTTCTTTATCACTTTCCCGCAAATTGTAAACGGTGTTTTCGGCGGGCCGATTGTGAAATATTTTTATGGTGGAAACGCTATCTACGCGATAGTTACTGCCGGTCTGCTTTTGATAGTGGGTGCAGTTTCAGTATTATTTGTGAAGGATGAAGATGATATAGTGAAGCTGTAAAGCAGAAAATAGACTGAAAAAAAATCCGGTAGAAATTATTTCTATCGGATTTTTTTTGCCTTTTAGGAATGTTTTACCACCCAAGTTTTTCTGAAAATTCTTCATCAATTGTCTTATGCAACAAATCGCAGCCAAAATCGAACAGGCGTTTGGGATTGTCTGCTTTCATATAGTTGAAATGAAGGTTTTTATAATCACCTCGACGCGGAAATAACGTAATAGCTTCTTCCAAGGCTTCACTGGAATTTTTCGGGCTGCTGAAGCCCGTTTTTTCCAAAAGCATGGCCAATTGCTTAAAGGAATCGTGTTCAATATTCACTTCAACTTGCTGCTCAATCTGCTGAATTTTTCGCTGTGAGTTGGTGTAAGAACCGCCAAACTCCCAAGGCATGGAAGCGGGTAAAATCAAATCGGCCATGCGTGCGGTATCGCTCATCCATAAATCCTGAACAACAGTAAAATCAATGCTTTCAAGCTGTTTTTTGATGCTTTCTTTGTCAAAAGCACAGCCCAGCGGATCTTCACCAAAAATGAGCGCATTCTTGATTTTCCCTTCTTGCAGCAGCTTTTCAAGCTTGTTTACGCGTTGCGAAAGTTGGTCTGTCTTCCAGATAAATTTCATGCGGTGTTGCCTGTCTTTGTCCAGGATGGGTTCGGTGCCAACGCCAATTGATGGACAAACACCCATATCGAAGATGCCGTGTGCATTATTTTTTTCTTTCAGTGCGATAAGTCCGTTGGCGGTTTTGCCGAGCTTTCCGGTAAGCATCGCCAGGCTATGCATCGCCAGGCTCGCATTTCCCGAAAGTGCTTTTTCCTGGAAGATAAGCAGGGCATTCATTTCGTTGTTGTATCGGTTCGCGAAGGCGGCAACTGTTTCTTCATCCGTGCCGGCAACCCGAAGCATTTTTGAGTAATCAGCGGCAAGCAAAGCCATTTTATAAGCCTCGAAACCTTCGGTGCGCTCGTTTATAAATAGTTCGTTTTGTAACTTATTGGCAATCAGATACCGATTTACTGCCTGAATGAAATGGAAGTAGTTATCTATTTCAATACACTGATCCGCTTTTTTACTGAACGCGCTGTTTTTTAGGTGCGTAAGATGCACCACCTCAATGCCTTCTTTAAATTTGGTATTAAAGATCAACTGGTTGATAACCGGATGATCGTAGTGCAAATTGCCACCGGCAACAAATATTTTACTTGCGCCACGGATATCGCAATAAGAAGCGTTTTCGTTGGAATTATGGAAGTAGCCGTTGCCACGTCCCAAATAATGAAAGCTGCTGACATTGTTGGTTTTAAAGCCTGCACGCGCCAGCTTTTGAATCATGTACAATTCTTCGTTGGTGAGCCGTGCGCCACCAAAAAAGGCGTTTGCGTCCGGCTCTACTGCCCTAAACGTATTGTAGATGAGTTCATAAGCTTCTTCAAAGGAGATTTCCTTAAAACCATCTTTTGTTTTAAGCCAGGGTTTTGTAATCCTTTTTGGATAGTTGAAAAGCTTGTAACCAAACAGGATCCTGCGGTTGATATAGCCTAATCTGTTGATTTCCCCAGTTCGGCTTTCGGCTTTGTGAAATTGTCCGTTTTGGTGCATCAAGTTCACTTCATAGCCTTCTGAGCCGAACATATCGATGGTTTCAACGGGTTTGGGTGCAGCCGGTCCGGGTTCATGGCCGTTGTTTTCGCTTAGCGCGCCAGTGGGGCAGGTGGTGAGGCATAAGCCACAGCTTTCGCAAGTGGTTTCCTGCAATGGCAGTCCCATAACTGGGGCCATTATTCGCTTGAAGTCGTGGTCGATAAGCTCAAGTGCGTTAGCGCCAACCACCTCATCGCAAATTCTGATGCAGCGGCTGCACAGGATACATTTGTTGTTGTCGATTTTTATAAAAGGATGCCTATAGTCGATCGGATAGTCTACAAATTTTACTGAATAGTTTTTTTGTTTGGTCTCATAAGCTGTAGCGTATTCCTTGAGCTTGCAATCGGTATGATGGTCGTTCAATAGAAGTTCCAGCGCTGTTTTGCGTGCTTTAATCACGGATGCTGTTGCCGTATTTACCTTCATGCCGGGCGTAATTTTTGTAGAGCAACTTGGCTGATGGTCGGTCAAACCTTCTACTTCAACCATACAAACATTGCAGGATGGATGGGGTTCAATGCGCGAATCGTGGCAAAGTGTTGGAATTTCAATCCCGTATCGGCTGGCGCATTCAAAGATAGTTTCGCCCTGAATACCGTTAACGGTTTTTCCGTTAAGTTCTAACTTGATATACTGATTCATAATGTTGACTTTCTTTTAAAATTACACTATTATAACGGCTTCAAATCTGCAAGCCCTGAAACACTCACCGCAATGGCTACATATTTTCTGATTGATGACATGGACCTTTTTTCGGCTGCCATCAATGGCATATTCCGGACATTTTGCGGCACAAACTGCGCATCCGGTGCATTTGTGCGGGTCAATCTTATATTTCAAAACCGGCTTGCTCATTTTTGTAGGACCTTTGAAAACCTGCCTTCCTTAGTTGCTATTTGTCCTGTATAAACGGTCTTTTCCATCGCTGCATGAGCCTGAAAAGTTCTTCTAACGGACGTTTTTTTATTATTCTTATGATTCACATTGAAGACGGTCTTAGTTTGAAATGAAAGATTAGTAAACGACTAAATTAGACATTCTAAACGAGAAAAAAGTTCATTAAACACTGATATGCAGCAATTTATATTTAGTCTAAATTAAGTGAGTTAATGGATTTGTGTTTCCAAAGTGGATATATTAGCCTATAAAGGTTAATATTTTGTTAAAGGAGGAGCTTCGAGAGGAACTTAGAGAAGTTCCTGTGCTGTTAAGAATATTGTGTTTACAGGTTTTATTGCAGATCTCGTTGATTTTCGCTGATTTCTTTTTCCGCATTAATCTGCCCAATTAACGGGAAGCACTTTTTCTGTCTAAGGAGCAAAAGCTGTTACTGATCAAAAAATAGTTTTGTATGTTTTACCTTTGCCCGAAATATTTGCATGTCAAAGCTTATTGATACCTGGAAACAGCAGCAAAAAACTGCACAAAAGCTTAACAATCAATTTGTTAAGAAGCTAAAAATACGTCCGCCGAAAAAGTTGGATGAAATTACCGGAGAGCTTCACGATGAGGTGTTTAGCGAAATTAACTGTCTCGATTGTGCCAATTGTTGCAAGAGCATTCCTCCTCTTTTAAATGATAACGACATCAGGAAGCTATCGAAAACACTGGGTTTGAGCAGCAGTGATTTTCACGAAAAATATGTGCGTATTGATGAAGATGGCGACCGTGTGATAGCATCGACGCCCTGCCCGTTTTTGCTGGATGATAACAGTTGTAGTGTTTACGAAGCCAGACCAAAAGCTTGCCGGCAATATCCACATACCGACCGCGCTCAATTTGTCTCAAGCCTGAAACTGCATGCCGAAAATAGCAGATACTGTCCGGCGGTTTTCCACATACTGCAACGGCTTCAACACAAGCTTGATTGAGCGTAAACAGGATTACGTATCTTTGCCGAAATTTTAGTTTTATGGCTAACTCTAACTTTGTAGATTTTGTAAAAATATTTTGTCGCTCAGGAAAAGGAGGTGCCGGTTCGGCGCACTTAAGGCGCGAAAAGTTTGTGCAAAAAGGAGGGCCCGATGGTGGCGATGGTGGCAGAGGCGGTCATGTGATTATCCGCGGAAATGCGCAGCGATGGACTTTGCTTCACCTGCGTTATACCAAACATCTTTTTGCCGGTCATGGCGGATCGGGCGGAAAACAGCAGCGCAGCGGAGCAAGCGGCGAGGATATTTATATCGACGTACCCATCGGAACCATTGCCATTAACGACGAGACAGGTGAAAAAATGGCTGAAATTTCAGAGCATGGCCAAGAGGTGATTTTGATTAAAGGTGGGCGTGGTGGATTAGGAAACACGCATTTTAAGTCGTCAACGAATCAAACACCACGTTTTGCACAGCCAGGCGAAGATATCACTGAATTCTATATAAATATTGAGCTGAAACTATTGGCTGATGTGGGTTTGGTGGGCTTCCCCAATGCTGGGAAATCTACACTGCTGTCAACGGTTTCGGCGGCCAAGCCGGAAATTGCGGATTATCCATTTACTACCCTTACACCAAACCTCGGCATTGTAAGTTATTACAATCATCAATCTTTTGTAATGGCTGATATTCCCGGGATTATTGAAGGCGCTTCTGAGGGTAAGGGGTTGGGATTAAGGTTTTTACGACATATCGAACGCAACTCTATTTTGTTGTTTATGGTGCCTGCTGATACTGCTGATATTGCTAAGGAATACAAAGTGCTATTGGACGAGCTGGAAGCATATAATCCGGAGCTGCTGGACAAAAGCAGGGTTTTAGCCATAAGCAAAAGCGATTTGTTGGATGAGGAGCTGAAAAGCGAAATGAAAACACAACTGCCCGACCTGCCATCGATATTTATCAGTTCGCTGAGTGGCGAAGGCATCAAAGAGTTGAAGGATATGCTTTGGGCTGAACTGAATAGTTAGCGTTTTTTTGAAAGACTATAAACTAAGATATAAAAACAAGTCCGTAGGACTTTCCTGTGAATAACGCCCGGATTTATCCGGGTGTTTTTTCTCCAAAACATAAAAAAACCGGTAAACACCGGTTTTTTTGAAATCATTTTATCCAATCATTTTTCTTGGATCTACCCATTCCGTAAATTCGGTATCGGTAAGCAAACCCAGTTCCATCGCCGCCTGGCGCAGGGTGGTTTTCTCGGAATGTGCTTTTTTAGCAATCTTGGCAGCGTTTTCATAGCCGATATGTGTATTGAGCGCGGTTACCAACATCAAGGAGTTTTCTAGATTTTGTGCAATACGGCTTTCGTCAGCTTCTATGCCATTCACGGCATGTTCGGTAAAGCTGATGCAGGCATCGCCCAGCAGTCGTGCGGCTTGCAGTAAATTGGCAATCATCACCGGCTTAAACACGTTCAGTTGAAAATGTCCTTGCATGCCGCCGACAGCAATGGCAGCGTCGTTTCCAATCACCTGAGCGCAAACCATGCTGATAGCTTCGTTTTGTGTAGGGTTCACTTTTCCGGGCATAATGGAGGAGCCGGGTTCGTTGGCCGGCAATTCAATTTCGCCAATGCTACACCGTGGCCCGCTAGCCAAAAGTCGGATATTATTGGCGATATGCATCAGGCTCACAGCGAGTTGGCGCAAAGCACCCGAAGTTTCTACAATGGCGTCGTGTGCTGAAAGTGCTTCAAATTTGTTGGGTGCTGTGATAAATGGAAGTCCGGTAAGTGCTGCTATTGTTTCGGCAACTTTTTCCGAATAGCCTTTGGGTGTGTTTATTCCTGTTCCTACAGCGGTGCCACCCAGCGCAAGTTCGCTCAGGTGCGGAAGGGTGTTTTTGAGTGCTTTTAGGCCGTAGTTGAGTTGTGCCACATAGCCTGAAAATTCTTGTCCGAGCGTTAGCGGCGTAGCATCCATCAGGTGGGTGCGTCCGGCTTTTACGATATCTTTAAAGTCTTCAGCTTTTTGCTGCAAGGCATCACGCAAAGTCTCCACGCCTGGAATTGTGATTTCTATCAGCACTTTGTAGGCGGCGATGTGCATAGCCGTTGGGAAAGTATCGTTGGATGATTGCGATTTATTCACGTCATCATTGGGATGGATCGTTTTTTTGGCATCATCCAGTTTTCCGCCATTGATTACGTGGGCGCGGTTGGCTAGCACTTCGTTCATATTCATGTTACTCTGTGTGCCAGAGCCTGTTTGCCAGATTACCAGCGGAAAGTTGTCGGCCAAATGTCCTGCCAGCACTTCATCAGCTGCTTTTGCAATAAGGTCGCATTTTTCCTGTGTCAGCACACCAAGTGCTGCGTTGGTGATGGCTGCCGCCTTTTTCAGCGTAGCAAAAGCGTGAATAATTTCTTTGGGCATGGAGCCTTCTTCACCAATTTTGAAGTTGTTGCGTGAACGCTCGGTTTGTGCACCCCAATATTTTTCGGCAGGAACTTCCACGTTTCCCATCGTGTCTTTTTCAATTCTGTATTGCATAGTATTGGATATTTTATTGGTTAAAAAAAGATTTATTATTTTTTATCCATCCTCTGGGACAGAGAATTAAGTTGCCCGCTAAGCTGCTGAATGCTGTCCTGCAAATCCTCGTTAGTGGCAGGCGTTATGAGGTCTAAATGTTTACAAACGATCAGCAACGTTTCGGTTTCTACCAAGGCCGTTTTAGCATCGGCTACCGAAATTTTGCCATTACTGCTCAGCGCAGCGGCTAACAGCATCGGGATATTGGTAGTTTTGTCGCGCAGCTTTTGTCCCATACCGTTTTTTTCTGATTCAGGAAAAAACGCGGTGATGGAGTAAATCTCTTTTACAAAAGCCATCAAGGGTTCCCACAAGGGTAAGGATTCAAATTTTTGGGTTGGTTTCATAATATTGTGTTTAAATTTTCCGGTGGATCGGCCCAAACGGCTTTGTTTTCGTGAATAATAATTGGGCGTTTTAACAATTTTGGATTTGCTACGATGGCGTTGATCCATTCCGCTTCCGTCAGTTTTTTGTCTCTCAACTCCTTTTTGTAGATGTCTTCTTGCTTGCGGATTAATTCCTCGGCGGGAAGTCCTGTTTTTTGGATAATTTCTTTTATTTCGTCTTCACGGATGCCTTCTTTAAGGTAATTAACGATTTCAAAATCAATAGATTTCTGTTCCAGGAAGGCTAATCCGGCCCTGGATTTTTTACATCGCGGATTGTGATAAATTTTCATCGTGTTAAATAGTATTTATAGTGTCAAAAAAACCTGTAGAAATGGCTTCTTAACCACAAATTTAATTATACGTCATTGCCAAATTCCATCAGGTAAGCTTTGATAAATCCGTTGATATTACCATCCAAGACGGCTTGTACGTTAGATGTTTCGTGGCCTGTGCGCACGTCTTTCACCAACTTATAGGGATGCATCACATACGATCGGATTTGTGATCCCCATTCTATTTTTTTCTTGCTTCCTTCAATGATGTCGATGGCTTCCTGCTTTTTGCGCAACTCCATTTCGTAGAGCTGCGACTTGAGCATCTGCATGGCTTTTTCGCGGTTTTGCACTTGCGAGCGGGTTTCCTGACATTCGATTACCAGTCCTGATGGCGCATGCCGCAAGCGGACGGCAGTTTCTACCTTGTTCACATTTTGTCCGCCCGGCCCGCTTGACCGGAAGGTGTCCCAACTTATTTCGGAGGAATTTACCACGATGTCAATATCATCATCGACCACGGGATACACATAAACCGATGCAAAAGAAGTATGTCTGCGACTTGCTGAATCGAAAGGCGAGATGCGCACAAGACGGTGCACACCATTTTCGCTTTTCAGGTTGCCAAAAGCATATTCGCCATCAATTTCGAGTGAAACATTTTTGATGCCGGCCACTTCACCTTCTTGAATATCAAGTTCTTTCACTTTATAGCCGCTAGCCTCAGCCCACATCATATACATACGCATCAGCATTTGCGCCCAGTCCTGACTTTCTGTTCCGCCCGCACCGGCATTGATGCTGATAATGGCCGGAAGCTTGTCTTCCTCGCCAGAAAGCATATTCCAAAATTCAAGCTCCTCCACTTCATGCAGGCATTTTTCGTAAGCCTGAATTACTTCTGCTTCCTCAGCGTCGCCGCTTTGATACAGCTCCATGCCAATTTCCAGCTCTTCAAAAAGCGATGCAGCTTTTGCATAGGATTCTGTCCAGCGTTTTTTTTCTGTGATTTGTTTTAGCAGTATTTCTGCTTTTTTTGAGTCATCCCAAAAACCGGGAGCCTGTGTACGTTCTTCATCTTCACCGATTTCCATCAATTTGCGGTCGATGTCAAAGATACCTCCTCAAGGCTTCGAGCCTTTTACGCAATTCTTTTTGGGATTCTATTAGAACCATATATTTTTGTGTATAAGTTGAATTGTATGAAGCACAAAGTTAGAAAGAAATCTGGTTTAGCTGTTTCTTTGGTGCTTTGTACTAATGCATTTCATTGATGATTTCCCAGATTAAATTGGACTGAAAGCCCTTTTGAAGTGCGTATTGCGCCAATTTTATCCGGTATTTGTAAGGATCACTTTCGTTGATTTTTTTATTAGAAAGCACTTTCGTTAGGATTTCCCGATATTCCTCTTCCTCAATTTCTGATAAGCCAATCTGAATCATCAGTTCGGAAAGGCCCTTGTTGAGCATGCCAGCCATAATCTTATTGCGACCCCAGCGGTTATTACGCATTTTTCCGAGAGCGTAAGCACGTGCAAAACGCTCTTCGTTAATCATGTCCTCTTCTTCAAGTTGGGTGATAATTTTAACGATTTGATTGTCTGAAACCGACCAGCTTTTCAACTTTTGACGTACTTCAGCAATAGTTCGCTCCTGAAAATCACAATAACGGCGGGCTTTTTCAAGGAAATACGGGGTTGTCGAATCCTGTGCTGTCATTGTTTATTAGTTGGAAAAATAATGAAGGTCAACATCAAAAATAAGTACAGAGTTGGCCGGTATCCCTGGCCGTGATTTGTTCCCGTAAGCCAATGTTGACGGAATAAAAAGTTTGATTTTACCGCCCTCGCCTATGAGCGTAATGCCAATTTGCCAGCCTTGTATCAAAGAAGAAAGTCTACTGGTAAAAAACTCGCCTTTATCAAAACGATGACCATCCAGCAGCCTTCCATCATATGAAACAGTAACGGTGGAGCTAAGGATTGGCTTGGCCTCTCCGCCCGGTTCACCAATGACATAAAAAACACCACTCGGATCTTCTACTGCTTGTATGTTGTTCTTTTCTAAATAGTTGATGATTTTTTGCTTGTCAATATCATCCTGGTTTACCACCTGCTTTTCTTTGCAGGCACTAATGCTCATTATCACTACTAAAATGCTAAAAAATAATGTTCTCATAATTTTTGTTGGATTAATTGCTGAACGAGTTTTGGAACGCCAATGGCAGCTTTTTCGGCTATAACACGCACATTTGTAGTGTCATCGCTGAGTTTAGTTTTTGGATCTATTAAAAATATCGGACAGTTTTTTGGCACAAAATCTACCAGTCCGGCAGCTGGATAAACCACTAAAGAAGTGCCGATGACGATAAAATAATCTGCTTTTTTTACTTGCTCGATGGCTTCATCAATATGTGGAACGTATTCGCCAAACCAGACGATGTGAGGGCGTAGTTGCGCGCCTCTTTCACAGTTGTCGCCCAGCTTAAGTTCCCAGCTATCAAGTAGATAAACCAGCTCGGGGTGTTTTGTGCTACGCGCTTTGCGCAGCTCTCCATGAAGGTGCAAAACCTGAGATGAGCCGGCACGTTCGTGCAGATCATCCACATTTTGGGTGATAATCTGTACTTGAAAATGATTTTCCAGATCAGCAAGTGCCAGGTGAGCAGCATTGGGTTTGCATTCCAGAAGCTGTTTGCGGCGGACGTTGTAAAAATCCAAAACCAGCTGCGGATTTTGCTGCCAGGCGCTCGGAGTGGCAAGGTCTTCAAAGCGATGGTTGCGCCAAAGCCCGTCATCATCCCTGAAGGTTTTGATACCACTTTCAGCACTGATGCCGGCTCCGGTAAGTACTACAATTTTTTTCAAGACTTTTTAATTTTGGTTTATGCAAAAATAGCTATTTTCGAGTGCTTTTGAAGGAATAGATGAATGGGGTTTAAAAATAGCCTTTTTCTAAGGCTGTATTAAAGATTATTTACCAACAAAATCCCGTCCGAAAGCTATACTTCTTCGGCATTAAATGATTAAAATTAAGAGCCCATTCCGAAAAGTAATACTCTGCCACGAAAACACCAAATCACAAAGAAAGCACGAAGATTATAATACTAATAATCAACATATTGTGCTACTTATGACCTTGGAGACTTAGTGGCATTTCTTTATTTCTTGACTTTTCGGAGGAGGCTCAAAATAATGCGTAATAAATTTTCAGTTTTTTCTACTCCCACCTTCAAATCCTTATTATTGAGGCTGATTGTTCGCTTTTTAAGGCTTGATTGTAAGGGTTAAATTCGTATTTTTGCCAGTTCTTTTTAGACTGGGCTCTATGTTACACATCAAAACCGAAAATATATGATTTTAGGCTTATTAAAGGAATACGGCACTGAAACCCGTGTGGCGTTGCTTCCTGAAACTGTAAAGGCTTTTATCGATCTCAAGGTAGAAGTATTGGTGGAAAAAGACGCAGGGAACTTAGCATTCGCGTCAGATGCTGATTATCTGGCTGTTGGAGCAAAAATAGTTTCACGTCCGGAAGTGTTTGACAAGTCAGAGGTGTTGTTGCAAATCCAGCCACCAACAGCTGACGACACCGAAAAAATTAAAGCTACGCAGGTTTGGATTAGTGCTTTTAACCCGCTTTGGGAAACCGAACTGGTAAAAATCTTTTTGACTAAAGGGATCACTACGTTCAGCCTCGATTTAATCCCGCGTACCTCAAGGGCGCAGGCCATGGATATTCTATCATCGATGGCAACAGTTTCCGGCTATATGGCTGTATTGGAAGCGGCATCAAAATTACCCACTTTTTTCCCGATGTTTATGACGGCTGCCGGAACTATCCGCCCGGCCAATGTCTTGATTTTGGGTGCTGGAGTTGCTGGTTTACAGGCTATTGCAACTTCGCGTAAGCTGGGTGCCCAGGTACAGGTATTCGACGTTCGCTCAGCGGTTAAAGAAGAGGTGCTGAGTTTGGGCGGGAAATTTGTGGAAGTGGAAGGCGCTACCGAAGATAAAGCTGCCGGCGGGTATGCTGTTGAGCAAACAGAAGAATTCAAAAAGAAGCAGCAGCAAGCCATAAACGACCATGCAGCAAAAGCCAATGTGGTGATTTGTACCGCTCAGATTCCTGGGCGAAAAGCACCACTTTTGCTTCCAACACATGCTGTAGAAGCTATGAAGCCTGGTTCGGTCATCATCGACCTGGCCGCATCCAGTGGTGGAAACTGTGAACTCACAAAAGACAATGAAACAGTTGTGCACAAAGGCGTTACCATCATTGGTCAATCGAATTACCCAGCACAAAAACCTATTGATGCCAGCCGGATGTTTGGCAAAAATGTGCAGAATTTTATGAAACTCATCATCGGTGAAGAAGGTGAGCTGACGCTTAATTTCGAAGATGACATCGTGAAAGGAACCTGCATCACCCACAAAGGCGAATTGTATAATGAAAGGGTAAAATCAATAATCGAAAAAGCATAAAAATATGGAACAAGCATTAATATTTTTCTTTGAAAATAAAGAGGCGATTTTTATCATCGCGCTATCCGTTTTTGTGGGTATTGAAGTGATATCAAATGTGCCGGCAGTATTGCATACCCCGCTTATGTCGGGCGCAAACGCGATTAGCGGTGTGATTATCGTTGGAGGAATAATCCTGGTTGGCCATGCCAATCTCACAAGTTTTTCGCTGAACCTGGTTTTAGGGGTTTTAGCGTTGGTTTTTGGAACCTTGAACGTAGTTGGCGGCTTTGCCGTTACCGATAGGATGCTCGAAATGTTTAAAAAGAAAAAAAAGTAAGCAGTTATGGATAAAGTTTTAGGAACAATAAACGGAATGGATTTCACTATAGGTGATTCGCTGCTTGAGCTGAGTTACCTGATTGCCGCCCTTTTGTTTGTATATGGATTGAAATTGCTCTCGCATCCGGCCACTGCCCGCCGTGGAAACCTTTGGGCTGCCGGTGGTATGGGGCTGGCAATGATCACGACTTTGCTGCTTCATAAAAATGACAGCGGAGCCGGAATCCCACTTCTTAATATGTGGATTATCATTGCTTTTATCGGTATTGGATCTGCGATTGGATGGATAATAGCCCGTAGGGTGAAAATGACAGCCATGCCACAGCTGGTGTCCCTGTTTAACGCATCAGGAGGTGCTGCCTCTATGCTGGTCGCCTTGTTAGAATATCCCAATGCCATTGCCGGTGATATTGGTTCTATCCTTGTTACTGTACTCGGGCTGATAATCGGTTCGGTTGCTTTTAGCGGAAGCGTGATAGCGTGGGCCAAACTCGATGGGAGAGTGGGCGACATCATGAAACCTTTCATGACCTATATTAACCTGGTTTTATTGATTGTTACTTTGGGAATGGGTGTTTTTGTCGTGTTTTCACCAACTCCTCCTTCTGATTTGATGTGGGCAATTTACGCGCTTACCGTCCTTTCGCTGGTATATGGAGTGATGTTTGTAATGCCTATTGGCGGTGCCGATATGCCTGTTGTGATTTCATTGTTGAACGCACTCACCGGGATCGCGGCAGCAATGGCCGGGTTTATTTATGGCAACCAGGCCATGATACTTGGTGGTATCCTGGTTGGTGCAGCCGGAATGATTTTGACCATGTTGATGTGTAAAGCCATGAACCGTTCGTTATTAAATGTGATCATCGGTTCGTTTGGCGGAGGCGGAGCAGCAGGAGCGGAACATGAGCATGGCACTATCAAAGAGATACAGCTGAGCGATGCAGCAGTTTTGTTGAGCTACTCTCAGAAAATCGTGATCATTCCCGGTTATGGTTTAGCCGTAGCTCAGGCACAACATATCGTCCACGAATTGGATGCCTTGTTGGAAGGCAAAGGCATAGAAGTAAAATACGCCATTCATCCAGTTGCCGGACGTATGCCGGGACATATGAACGTGCTGTTAGCCGAAGCCGATGTTCCTTATGAGCAACTGGTGGAAATGGATGCCATCAATCCAGATATGCCAAATGTTGATGTAGCCATTGTGATTGGTGCCAACGATGTGGTGAACCCAGCAGCTTATGACGATCCGAGCAGCCCGATCTATGGCATGCCGATTATCGACGCTCACCTTGCCAAAAACATCATCATTATGAAACGTGGAATGGGGAAAGGTTATGCAGGAATTGAAAATTACCTGTTCTTCAATGATAAAACCCGTATGTTGTTTGGTGATGCCAAGAGCTCAATCCAGAAACTGGTGAACGAAATCAAGAGCATGTAAAACAATAAAAGCACAAAGTTGTGTAAAAAAATAACCCTGTTCGGAACTTCTCCAAACAGGGTTATTTTTTATTCAAGATTTTTTAGCTTAATCGAATAACTTCATATCATCCAAAGTTTTCATCACTTTTTTCACCGCTTCTGATGACTCATGCAGCAAGATTTTTTCTTCTTTATTGAGATCAACCTCTATGATTTCCTCAATTCCTTTGCGGCCCAATTTTACCGGTACACCGAGGTAAACATCCTTCAGGCCATATTCGCCCTGAAGCATGGCACAAACTGGAAACACCCGGTTTTGGTCGTCAACGATGGCTTCAACCATTTGGGCTGCAGCGGCTCCCGGAGCATACCAGGCCGAGGTTCCCATCAGGTTTACCAACTCGCCACCACCTTTTTTAGTGCGGTCTACAATTTTATCTAATTCTTCTTTTCCTAATAATTCGGTTACAGGGATTCCGGCTATTGAAGTATAACGTGGCAGCGGAACCATGGTGTCGCCGTGGCCACCCATCAGCAAGGCATGTACATCTTCGGGAGATACGTTTAGGGCATCGCAGATAAAGGCACGATAACGCGCTGTATCGAGCGTTCCGGCCATTCCGAAAACTTTACGTGACGGCTTGTTGCTCGCCAAAAAGGCAGCATAAGTCATTACATCGAGAGGATTAGATACGACAATAATAATGGCATCGGGAGAGTATTTTACCGCTTTTTCGGTAACTTCCTTTACGATGGCTGCATTGGTTTTTATCAAGTCGTCGCGCGACATGCCGGGCTTGCGCGGTATGCCGGAGGTGATGACGATAACGCCTGATCCTTTGGTTTTTAAATAATCGTTGGTTACGCCAATCACACGTGTGTTGAAGTGATTGATAGGAGCGGTCTGCCAGATGTCGAGTGCTTTGCCTTCCGCAGTTCCTTCTTTGATGTCAACGAGTACTACCTCTTTAGCTAAGTTTTTGTGCGCTATAACGTTAGCGCAAGTTGCTCCAACATTTCCTGCTCCAATAACAGTGATTTTTTCCATAGTTTTGAATTTATAGGTTGTCTTTTAAATAAAGATAATCAACAATATGGCACAAATATACATATCTTATTATTTTTCTGTATAGATGTGTGGGAATAATCCTTAAGTATTTTTGAATTTCAGCTTAAAAAAAACTAAAAGGATTGTTTTTGGCGATTTCTTGTCAAAACCTCAAAATGAGTAGTTTTGTATCTACTATTTTGTTTTTTTAGCACTTTGTGAATAATTTATAAAAAAACAATTTTTAGGAATAATGCAGGATAGAAAAATTGTAAATCATTAGCCCTCGATGAAAAAAAGATTTGTGTTTCGAGCCTTGAAAAGCGACTCTTACATTACGAAGCAAACAATCGTTTTGGCAATACTCTTATTGGTCGCGAGTTTTGTTCAAGCCCGGATTCCCGCATTAACATAACGAGGCCACCACATCAGGAGCAAGTACATCCATATCCTTGTAAATCTGCCTTTGCTTTTGCAAGACTTCTCCCACAAACAGGGACTTGCCTGGTTTCGTAA
>JALNZT010000035.1 GCA_023229135.1 Bacteroidales bacterium | reverse complement strand
ATGGACAAAACCTACAAGATTAGTGTCCATTATTATACAATATGACTGATTCGGGGTTTTATTCGTAATATTTTGTGCAATTAATGTATTTAAATCAGAGTCAATATCATACATCCAGTACATATCCTGATTGTTATTTTCAATAATCAATCTTTCCAAGTTGCTTCTATCATTCAGATATATATTTCTGATAATCATATTATGTAGGATGTTCTCATTAATTGGCTACAACGGTTTGCAGCTTGGCGAAGTGGCGGAAATCGAAGCACAAATGTTCAGTTTTGCACAAAAGTTCAATCGAAGAACTTCTGTTGAATTTAGCACTGAACCCGCCATTTTGCCAAACTGCTGTTAGGCGGTCGCCCTTTTTGTTTTAAAAATTTATTCCTTCCATTGCTAAAAGTAATTTTTCAATTTTGTCTTTGCACTCATTCAGAAAGTTATCACTTTTGATGATGTCGCTTTCCCAAGTGTCAAGCGATAAGTTTGTATAATGAGCATAGAATGGCCACCAGTTACTTTCTTTACGAGAAAATATATCTAACTTGTTCAAGTTTTCGTGAAGAGTTTTTCTGTTCTCTTCGGATATTCTGTAAACATTTGGATTGTTGCATAATCCATAATGACAACGATTACCCTCAAAAGTGAAACCTATCCAACATTTTCCTTGCCAATTTGAATTTGTTAAGTGAAATCTAACATATTGCTCTTCACTACGTTCATAATGATATTCTAATCCTTTTTGTTTTGCAAACTCTTCCATCTTAGGGTTAAAATGCTTTTCAATAAGGTAGTTGTAAGTCGCAGAATAATTTTGATAAATTGCTTGAGCAGCTCTTAAATTCTCAATTTTTGATAGAACTTCTGTTATTTCTTCTTTGTTCTTTATGTCCATATCTTGATTGGTTAACTGTTTTAAGTGATTAATATATTGAATTATAGTCTCTCGGACTGTTGGGAAACGAGAGGCGATTGCAACACATTTCTCAAGCCAATTGATTATATTTTCTTTATAGGAAATCGATAAATAAGAAATACCACCACCACTTTGTTCTGATGCATTATCTCCTAAAAGTGTAAGATATAATATTTGATAGCCATTTTTATATGTTTGAGCATATCTATTGTATCTTTTTAGTTGTTCTGGTTGGTCGTTTGCATAAATTTTATTCTCAATAATTATTGACTTGTTTTGATTGTCCTCAATCAAAATGTCAATTCGTCCTTCTTCAGTTGAGCATTCTGTATGTACTCGTGATTTGTCACAGTCGAATTTCTCAATGGTAAAACAATCGCCTAATGTCTCAATAAAACATTCTAATAATTTAGATTTTAAACCGTGTGTTCCATTTGGATTTAAAAGTTCCGCAAGTATTGCCGAATGTGTGTTTTCATAATGGTTTACACCACAAACACGAAACATATTAAACCGACCACCAGTTGCATCTAAAATTTCAGCATTCTTTTTATTTATAATTGCTACTTGATTTAGTAAATTATTTATTTTTTCCATTCAATTGTTTTTTCGATACGATAATGTCTGTCTTTAACGGGTTGGTTGGGTGTCGCCTAACGGGTCGGGGCTTTGCGAGGGAGCGGATTTTATGCACAAACGCTCAATCGAAGAACCGAACTACAAATTTAGCAAAAAGTTTCATACGAAGCACTTAACCCGCTCTCTTGCAAAACCCTTGTTACCTGCTGGCTGGCTTTTTGAAATGTATATATTTTTAGGTTGCTATTTTATCAACTTCTTCCCTTAAATAATTCAAATTGGTTTCATATTCTTCCAAATTAAGTTTATCAAATTGTAGTTGTTCAATGAATTCAAAAATATCTTGAAGTTTTCTGCTTATCTGATAATAGCGTAATGTATTGTCGTTTATTTGATAATTGGGATTGAGTTCATAATATTTCTTCATAAACGAATTGAAATAAGGTTGTTCGTAAATACTGAATATATCTGCCTCGGGTGGTGCAAACTTTATTCCTTCCCAATCCAAAAGATACAATTGCTGTTTGTCAGTGATTATATTCCAATGATGAATGTCTGTATGACATAAACAATTATTCAAACTTTGTCCTTTTAAAAATTCGGACAAGTTATTCCATTCATTCACTTGATTTTTAATAGTTAAAATATTGGGTTTTAAAACCTCCTGGATATCAGCTTTTAAATCATCAAATTTTCTTTCCGTCCAATCCAATAATTTAGAGATGAACGAAAGCTCAAATGTTTCAGAAATCTGTTCAACATCAAAAGGAAAATTTTTTAAATTATGTAGTTGGCTAACAATTTCGGCTAATTGTATGACTTGTTCTTCTGTCAAATTCTGTTCCCCAACTGTTTCTCCATCAATGTAATCAAACAAAATGTAGAGATAATTTTCATCTTCGCACTTTAAATTTCCGAATTGAGTTTTAACTAATCGAATTATTTTTCCGTTAAGTGACGTTTGATTCTCAATCCAATTCACTATTGGAAGATAAATATCTATGTGTTCAGTTAAATAAGATGTGGATTTTCTGCTTTTATCGTAAACTTTTAAAAAGTAAAACTTTCCGTTTTCGCTCTCAACTTTATAAGCTAAAGAAGCCCAACCACCTCGCTGTTTAGAAACATAGTTCGTATTAATAAGATATTTTTCTTGTAAAATTTTTATCAATAGTTCATTCATCTCTTAAACGGATTTTTGTTTTCAGCTTGCAGGTAACGAGTGTATATACGCAATATTGCGTATATATCTGCCTTATGTTTAGCCCAGTAATTTCCACCAAGCCATCAAAGACGCTGTAAAGTTAGTAAATTTTATATCTCCAAGACTCCCATCAGACTTTTACCCTATAGGATTAAAAAAATGGCGGAGACGACTTCGAATATATACCTTACCATTTCCGGATTTGAGATATTTCTCTCTTCTTGTCGCATCTTGTTGATGTAAACATCCTTCAAAATCGATTAACTTTAGTGGACGCCTGTTTGCGGTTGAAGCAACACGCCCGGTGTTATGCAGGCTTAGCCTGGCTTTTAGGTCGGGTGTATAACCAGTATAAAACAACTCGTCTTTTTGACTAAGCAATACGTAAACGTAATAATACATAGTTGTGTGTGTTTTTAATCCTACGGGGTGAATTTTCAAATCCTTTTGTAGTAATATGCCTGTAAATCTCAGTCACTTTTGAGCTGTTGTTTCCCGGCAGTTCCTGTATGTGCCTTGGGTTCACTCCATTTTCAATTAAATGTTAGCAAAAGAATAACACAAGCTTTGGGTTATGAAAGCTTCTGTTGAACTGGTTTTTCTTGCAGCATTTTTCACCACTGCCCGAACTCCTTTTCAATTGCAATCAATAATATCAGAACTCCTGACCTTTCGTGAACTATATTGTCGTACAAATAAAGTTTTTAAGGACAAATCGGGCTTTAGCCCTGCCAACATTTTCCGTTATGGTGTCGAACCTACGGAGCTCTATTTTCGTATTCTATATCCTTTTCTATAAAGATTACGCCTCTCTGAAGCTTGAAATGAAGTAAATACACAAAACATCACTCACCAAAAAACCAAAGCCCAGCTCACAACGGGTCAGGAGCGGAGGCCTCGTGTGTGCGGCGAGCGTGCGCTTGGCCTGGGCGATGAAAAACAGCAGGAAAACATGCAAGGCAGCCCAAAAGGCTGTTAGTATAATGCAATGCCCACAAAAAGTTTGAATAGAAACTTAATACCCGAAAATATTTTCAAAGCACAGCATATAAAGGCATTGCGTTATACCCAACCTTGCATAGTTTTCCGCTGTTTTTTAGCGCGTGGGAGGATAGCTTCGCACACACTTGATTTTTGCTAGCTTTTCATCAAGGAAAAGCGAAATAATATCTTCAGCAAGACCTGGTAAATTTTTATCAACGACAATTGTATTTTACGAATAAAAACTGTTAGCAAACTGATTATCTGATAATGGGTCAGGATATCTGAATATCTCGGATTAACACGAAAGCAGAACCAAGGTTATCCACAGGAATGTGTGTCCTGATGAAAAATTAAAATCTTCAATCAATGCCCGTCAACCCATCAAGTTAACCACCTACAAACCAGCGCCAATATTGGTATAAACGGCCTGCACATCGTCGTCTTCCTCTACTTTGTCCAAAAACTTTTCGATGTCAGCCATTTGTTCTTCGTCAAACGCAACAGGAGTAGTCGGAAAACGTTGCAACTTTGAAGTCTCGATTTCAATTTTTTGATCCTCAAGCGCCTGATGTAATGTACCGAAATTGGTGTAATCGGCATAAGCAATGGCTATATCTTCTTCTACTTCTATTTCCTCTAAGCCAGCATCAATCAGTTCTAATTCAAGGTCTTCGATATTGATGCCGTCGTGTACTTTAAATTCAAAAACGGCTTTGCGCGAGAACATAAACTCTAATGAACCGCTTGGCACAAACGAACCACCGGCTTTGTTAAAATAGGATCTTATGTTGGCCACACTTCTGGTGGTATTGTCGGTGGCACATTCTACCATAACTAACACACCATGAGGGCCTTTTCCTTCGTAAACCACTTCAACCATGGTTTCGGCATCCTTGCCCGAAGCGCGTTTTATGGCCGAATCTATATTGTCTTTGGGCATGTTTTCGGCCTTGGCATTTTGTATGGCATGCCTCAGTTTAGCATTCATACTGGGATCCGGACCGCCTTCTTTGGCAGCAATTGTAATCAGTTTGCCCAACTTGGGAAACACCTTCGACATCTTATCCCAACGTTTCTCTTTTGCTGCTCTGCGATATTCAAATGCTCTTCCCATGGTTTTATTTTTTAGTGTTTAGCATGCAAAAATACGAAGAAGGCAGCAATAGTAAAAGTTTCTGATAAGTTTTGTCCGGACTCCCTTGCAATACAACGATCACAACATGAATTGCTTGAACAGCTGAAAATATTCCTTGAAGGTTTGCGGTATTTTACCGACTTTTGTTTATCGACTTATGAAACTTTAAAGTACTGATAATATGCTTGAAACCCTATTACTTTTTGGAATTTTGATCGTAGTCATCATCACGGTGGTGCTTTTGTTGCGGCCAAGAAAAGAAATTGCTTTCGATGATAGCGCGATCGTGAACAAGTTGGATTTTATGGAGAAAAACCAACAACGTTTTGAGAATGAGTTGAAAGATGAGTTCAGACAAAACCGCAGTGAGCTGGCTTCCAACCTGTCCGGCTTTCAAAATCAGTTTTTGGAAACGCTGCGCGAGATAAGCCGCAACCAACAGGATCAGCTCAAAAACATCAGCGAAAGCAGCCGGCAGTCTATTTTTAACCTCAACCAAACGCTGGAAGAAAAATTGAGTCAGCTCATTGCTAAAAATGAAGAAACGGCACGTATCAGCCGGCAGGAATTGAGTAGCAACCTGAAACAGCTCAACGACGAAATCAGGCTAAAACTCACCGAATTGGCACAAGGCCAAAAGGAGCAAAATACTTTGCAAGTGCAACAGCTTGAATTGGTTAACAAAAAGCTGGAGGAAAAACTAAGTCAGCTGAGCGAAAAATTCCAGCTGCATACCAACGAAAGCCGGGAATCGCTGGACAAGTCGATGCGGCATTTTCAGGAATCCTTTAGCAGCAATGTGAAGGAATTTAACGAGCTGCAAAAGCAGAAGTTTGGCGAGATGGAGAAAAAACAAGGCGAGCTGATTACCATCACCGAACTCAAGCTCGAAAAGATGCGCGAAACCGTAGATGAGAAACTCCAAAAAACATTAGAAGCGCGGCTGGGACAGTCGTTTGAGTTGGTAAGCAAGCAATTGGAAAGTGTGCAAAAAGGCCTGGGCGAGATGCAAACCCTGGCCAATGATGTGGGCGGTCTCAAGCGGGTGCTATCTAATGTGAAAACGCGCGGTGTGCTTGGCGAAATTCAATTAGGAAATATTTTGGAGCAGATTTTAGCACCCGAACAATACGAAACTAACGTAAAAACCAAGCGTTCAAGCAACGATCACGTGGAGTTTGCCATCAAGCTACCGGGCCGCGATGAGGACGGCGGCAGCGTTTATTTGCCTATGGATGCCAAATTTCCGCAAGAGGCATACCATGCATTGCAATTGGCTTATGATGAGGGAAATATCCTTAAAGTGGATGAAGCCGTGAAGGTGCTTTCGCGTTCTATAAAATTGTTTGCTAAAGACATCCACGACAAATACTTAGATCCGCCTTATACTACGGATTTCGGCATTATGTTTTTGCCCATTGAAGGGCTTTACGCCGAGGTGATCCGCCATACCGATTTGGTGGAACAACTGCAACGCGAGTTTAAGATTATCGTAACAGGCCCCACTACGCTGGCAGCGATTTTAAACAGCTTACAAATGGGCTTCAAAACCCTTGCTATTCAGAAGCGTAGCAGCGAAGTCTGGCGTGTTTTGGGCGAAGTAAAAACAGAATTTAGCAAGTTTGGAACAGTGCTGAAAAAAGCCCAGCAAAAGATTACCGAAGCCAATTCTGAAATAGATAAACTGGTGACAACACGAACCAATGTAATGCAACGTAAGCTACGCAATGTGCAGGAATTGCCGGCTGCTGAAGATACTAAATTGATTGAAGAAGGCTTGCTTTTTGACGAAGAAACCGAAGAGTAGCACCGCTTGGAAAAACCTTTTGAAAACAGGCTTGTTTAGCTCTTATGACTTCAAGAACACCACAATTTCAGCAGTATTCTTTTGAAAACACGCTGCACATCATTCCGACTGAGGCGTTTGAGTTGATTAAAAACGACAAAGCCGTTCTGCTTGATGTGCGCGAGGAATACGAAACCGCACAAGGCAAACCAGATTTATCTTCCAAAATGTTGGCAATTCCCATGTCATTGCTGACTACAAAATTGGATTTGATTCCGCGCGATAAGCCGCTCATCGTGATGTGTGCTCATGGAATCCGCAGCGTGCAAGTGGTCGCTTACCTGAGTCAGTTTTTGTCCGTGGCATGCTACAACCTGGATGGTGCTTTTGAGTATTGGGAACTACAGGGATTGCCGGTTACGATAGAAAATGTTTCGGGAAACAGATAAGGCTTTGTAATAGCACAGTAACCGGTTTAGGGCTTCACTCCTGTCAAGTTAGATTGGAGGATACTACAGTCTCGGCTTTTATTTTAAAAATTGTTAGGGTTTCTTGCTTCTTACAGACAGGCTAGTTTCTTCACAATTTAAGCCCCAAAAATTACACCCTCAACGCGCCTCTAAAACCCCGTGAAGCATAGTAAGATTCTGCACCATTATGATATACAAATACGGTATCATAACGCTTATCGCAAAAAATTGCTCCTCCAAGCTTTCTAATATCAACGGGTGTTTTCACCCAGCTCGAGGTTTTCAAGTCAAAGTTTCCAAGTTTTTGAAGTTCCAGGTATTGCTTTGGTGTTAAAATTTCAATGCCCATAGTGATAGCCATATTCATGGCGCAGTTTTTCGGTTTATTCGCCTTCCTTGCTTCTAAAGCTTCCTGGTCGTAACAAATACTTCTACGTCCGGTTGGACTCTCCACTGAACAATCATAAAAAAAGTACTCATTTGTCGTCTTGTCATAACCAACAACATCAGGCTCGCCACCCGTTATTTCCATTTCGTTTAGCGACCAAAGTTTTCCAGTATTTGATTCCAATTTAGCTTGAATTTGCGCCCACTCAATACCTTTATGTCGATTCAAATTATTTTCAAAACGTGTTTTTAGTGTTTCGAGTAATTCCACAGATTGTTTTGCTGATAACTTCTTTTGCATCCTATTCTTTTTTTAATGTAATGAAGATTGATATTTATTTGGTGTTGCCTTCCAATAAGCTACAATATTAAATACTTGATTAATAGTAAATTGCAGATTATTACCTTTTAAACTGCACGCAGTTTAAGAGAACTACAAATCTATATTTTTTTAGTAATTAAGCCCAAAAGCCCAAAGAGGTATTACATTTTGGTAACCAAATTCGATACCATCTTTTACTGTATAAGATTTACCATCCTTTTCCAGTTGATACTGCTGTTTATTTTTACCGCCAATTTCAAACGAATAATTATCAATTGCAAAGTCAGCCTTTTTTGAAGAAATGACTTCATTTTTCACGCGCATTTGATTGAAAAAAACGTCTCTCGGATATTTCCAAGGTTAGATTTATCTCCAACCAGGTTAAAAATGATGTTATTGGGTTAATTTCCGCAAGGATACTAAACGCACAACGTGTTGAGCAATTATTTTAAATTTTGCTCAATGAGATGTGCAATAATCTGTTTAGTCATGGTGTTAAATTAAAAGTTGAGCGCTTTGTTGCATCAAGCTTACTCTTTTTTCACCCTGGTTTCATTTTTGTAAAACAGGAAAAACTCATTTTTGATTTCATCACGCACGCGGCGAAATTCCTGCAAAACTTCTGCTGCTGAACCTTTGGCTTTGGCCGGATCATCAAAACCAATATGTAAACGCTGTTTTACGCTGCCGCTGAAAATCGGGCAATTTTCGGCTGCATCGCCGCAAACGGTTATCACGAAATCAAAATGTTGATCTAAATAGTTAGCGACATTTTGTGGTTTAATTCCACTCAAATCGATCATGGCTTCTTTCATCACAGCAACAGCGAGTGGATGCACTTCCTTGGCGGGATTTGTTCCAGCAGAATAAACCTCGAGCTCAGGCGCGAAAGACTTCAAAAAAGCTGCTGCCATCTGTGAACGGCAGGAATTGGCGGTGCAAAGGATTAAAATTTTCATGCTCATTATTTGAGTGTAATTGTGTAGCTGTAGGTGACTGGTTTGGCTTTTTCGATTGTATCAGACAATTTCTTTTCTGCCGGCTTTATGGTATAATTCAGCTTGCGGACCGGAAGCTTAAACCGGATATTTATCTTGTTGTGAACCAGCACCCTCCTACCTCTGTTCTTAACTTTTTGATACTGCAAAAGCCCCACAACCCGCATGGCTTCTTCATCGCAGCCATAGCCAATGCCATTAATAACGACGATATTATCTACTCTCCCGTTATCGTCAATATCAAATCCCACCAACACCTTGCCTTCCACACCGGCTTCTATGGCCTCGGCGGGATAGCGGATATTTTCGCCAATAAACTTCGACAGAGCTTCCTTTCCGCCATGAAAACGTGGCAAGTTCAAAAATTTCTTTTCTTTTTTGTAAGTCATAGTAAGGCTTTGATGACAAAGATAGGATTATTTGAGCGGATGGAAAACTGTAACTTTTGAATTTAGAGCTGGATCTTCCCTCATTTCGTCTCTATCAGAAACAAAATCCAAAGAGAAAACTACTTAGTTTCTCAGCCAATTCTTTGCTTTCAGTTTTTTTATTCTTCTGTCCAAGCCATTCTGTCCTGAACGGAACGCCAAAATACTGATTAAAGTTTTAAAAGACTTTATACATATTGACGCCATTTCATAAAAAAAGCAGCTTTCTCAATGGTGGTAATGATATTGATGTTGTCGATGTATACACTTGGTATATTGAGCTTTACGGGGCTAAGATTCAAGATTCCACGTACGCCGGCTTTTACGATAATTTCGGCTGCCCGACGCGCAAAAGTTCCGGGAACATTTAAGATGACCAAATCAATTCCCAGATTATGAATTCCCTCTTCTAATGCATTAAAATGAAAGCGGTTGACATCAGTGCGTTTTAATCCTTCGTGGGCCGATTCAAAATCAAAAATAGCCACCAGCCTGACCAACGAATTTTCGTATTCTGCCAAAAGAGTTTCAGTAAAAGCGTTATTATCACCTACCAAAGCAATCCTGAACTTATCAAAAGGATCAAGCACTGCATTGATATCCCTTATCATTTCCTCCACTTCATAGCCTTTGCGGATGTTCGACGACTGGCAGGCAATCAGCATTAAATCACGCCGAACAGATTCTTGTGTGATACCTGTTAGCGATGAAATGGTGTTTGAATTGATATGTTGATTTCCTGATAAGCGATACTTGAGCAATAACTGACGATACTGACTTAAACGCTCAACAACTTTTCCAGATAAATCTCCCGTGACAGACATAACTTTTACTTTGAGCAGCAAAAATACATCAAAGTTGTTGATCTGTTAATAAATAAACAGATGAAATTTTAAGCCCAGTTTAAGCCTAAAAATGGCCGTTTAATTAGGCTCTGCTGAAAAACTCAAAACCAAATCATTAACATTTAAAAATGTTTAAAGATTCCTCTGCCGCAAGGTGGCATCGGAATGATATTTAGTTCAACTCGGATATTGTGCATGTGCATAAGTTTACCAAGAATGTTTAGAAAACCCTGCGTCAATTGTATAAATACTACACTTAAAAGTGTATAATTAACTTTATATGAGTCTTTCAGCGCATCCAAATTGGACGCTGTTACCGAGCAAACTGTCATAAAAACAACAAGCCTTAGTTGTCCTTCATCTGTTTCAAGATGTCTGAAAACACGCTGGCCTCAATAGGCAAAAGTCGACCGGATTTATCGGGTTCAATGCCAATTTTCACGTCGTCCTCAGCCAGTTCTTTGCACCAGTTGATAAACTCATTGATTGGCATCATTTCCAACGTGTAATCGCTCCACTCTTCACTGGAGTTCTCGGCGCAGGCTAACTCACTCGACCACACGGGAATATATGAGTTTCCAAGGCTGTCTTCAACCATAGCGAAAAGGCCGTCGTCAGCTTGTAACAACCAAATTTGTTCGGTTGAATAAATTGCCTTTATAAATTGTTCAAAACGATCGTTGTCAGTCATAAAAGTTTTAGGTCAAAATTACAATTAATTGTTAAGGTGCTGCTCAGAAATAAGTTGTGCAATTTATTTTGGAACAGTCCCTCCACCCAGCTCATCCAGCTCAAGCCAGCGCATTTCTTTTTCATCAAGCGCCATATCAATGGCTTTTATGCGGCTCGCAGCCTGCTCGATATCTTTATAATCACTTAAAACAGAGAGCTTTTCGGTGAGCTGATGCTTTTCTTTTTCAAGGCTTTGAAGATCAGCTGCAAGCTGTTCAAACTCTTTTTGTTCTTTGTAAGAACGCTTTTTTTGCACTGATGAAACGGTTTCCGACCTGGTTTTTTTCGGTGAAACCAGCTTTGCTGCCGCCTCTTTTTCAAGCCGTTGGAGTTCATCCTGCCGTTCTTTGTAATCGGAGTAATTCCCTACAAAACCACGCACTTTTCCTTCGCCTTCAAACACAAACAGCTGATCAACCACCTGATCCATAAAATAGCGGTCGTGCGTAACCACAATCAGGCAGCCTTTATAGTTTTGCAAAAATGCTTCTAAAGTCTGCAAAGTCAGCAAGTCGAGGTCGTTAGTTGGCTCATCCAAAATCAAAAAGTTAGGATTACGTACTAAAACCGTTAGCAGGTAAAGTCTGCGCTGTTCGCCGCCACTCAGCAATGAAACCTGCTGTTGCTGCACCTTTGGCGGAAACATAAACCACGAAAGCAGTTGTGATGCGGTGAGGCTGCGGCCATCGCCCATCGGCATTATCTCGGCGATATCTTTAACTACATCAATCACTTTTTTCTGGTCGGAAAACCGAAATCCTTCCTGGGTATAATAGCCGTAAACAACTGTTTCACCACTGATAACCTGTCCGCTATCGGCTTTTTCTTTGCCGGTGATAAGGTTTAAAAAACTTGTTTTCCCGACACCATTTTTGCCGATAATTCCTATGCGTTCACCTTTAGTGAAAAGGTATTCAAACTCGTCGAGGATAATATTTTCTCCGTAAGCTTTACTTACATTTTTCATTTCAAGAACCTTACCGCCAATGCGCTGCATGCTTACTTCGAGTTGCATCTGCTGCTGATTCCTTTTTTGACCGGCTTTTTCTTTCAGTTCGTAAAAAGCGTCGATCCGGCTTTTCGACTTGGTCGTTCTGGCTTTGGGCTGGCGGCGCATCCATTCCTGCTCGTGCTTGAGCAGTTGGCCGGCTTTTTCAGTTGCGATTCGCAGATTTTCTTCGCGTTCTTCGCTCTTCCGCAGGTAATATTCGTAGTTTCCTTTGTGGTGATAAAGCTCACCTTGAAACAGTTCGAGGATGTTATTGCAAACGCGATCCAGGAAATAGCGGTCGTGCGTAACCATTAATAAAGTGGTATTGGCTTGAGACAAGTAGCGTTCGAGCCACTCAATCATACCGATGTCGAGGTGGTTTGTGGGTTCATCGAGAAACAGCAATTCCGGTTCATCAAGCAGTACAAGTGCGAGGGCCAGACGTTTTCGTTGTCCGCCCGAAAGCGTTCCAATTAGCTGACTTAAATCCGTGATTTCAAAAAGGGTGAGCAGTTGTTTCAGGCGTTGGTCGTAGTTCCAGGCTTGCAGTCGTTCCATCTCGGAATTTGCAAGCTCCAAGGTTTTGGCATTCTCGGCTGAGGCTTCAGTTTGTAGATTTACTGCTGCCTCATAATTTTTTATGGCCTGCATCACTTCGGTATGGCCGCTATTGATGAGCTCGGCGATGGTGAGAGCTGGATCAAAATCGGGCTGTTGCTCCAAAAACCCGGTACGAAGCCCATCAGCGTAGGCGATAAAGCCGGTATCAGGCGAATCCTTGCCGGTAAGCAACCGCAAAAGCGTGGTTTTCCCGGTGCCATTAGCAGCTACCAGGGCGCATTTATCGCCCTGCTGCAAACCAAAACTAAGGTTTTCAAAAAGCACTTTATCACCATAAGATTTTGAAATAGAATCAACAGAAAGTAAGTTAGCCATAGGAATTTTTAGTGTGTTTTATGCTGATATATCGTGCTTTAGGTAAGCGTTAATCTTTTTGTAAAAACTTTCTTACCTATTTGATGTGCGACAATTTATTTCTTTAAAAAAGGAGAATCCGGCTCGCTGGCCATATGGTTGAACACCAATTTATCTGCGAGTTTTGGCCAAAATTTATTCAATAAGACTGTCAGCTTGCCTGTGTTTGTGAGCAATATTGTCCGTTTTCTTTTCTCGATTGCATTGAGGATATGGCGGGCTACTGCCTCCGCGGTCATCATTTTGGCTTCGTTTCGGGGCGACTCACCCTGCTGACTGCCATCGGCTAGTAATGCCGTGTTTCTAATATTTGAAGCGGTGAAACCCGGAAAAGCCATTAAAACGTGTAAACCCGTATGCAAATTCTCTATCCTGAGCGAGTCCATAAATCCCCGGATTGCAAACTTAGATGCCGAATAACCCGTGCGACCGGGTAGCCCATTAAGCCCTCCGACCGACGAAACTGCCGAAACACTACCCTTTTGTTTTAACAAATGAGGCAAGGCAAATTTTGTGCAATATACAGTGCCCCAGAAGTTTGTATCCATCACTTGTTTTATTACTTTCATGTTTGCGTCATTAAATAAAGCACGCATCGAAATGCCGGCATTGTTAATGAGTACATCAATTTTTTGGAAATATTTTAGGGTCTCAGCGATAAGGTTCTCGCAATCGGCTTCCTGACTAACATCCGTTTTGGCGAAATGCACTTCTACACCTTTGGTTTGAAGCTTTTCGGCCAGTAGCTTTAGCTTTTCAATGTTTCGTGCTGCCAGCATGATTTTGGCTCCACGCGAAGCCGCTTCTATGGCCAAAGCCTCGCCAATGCCTGATGACGCTCCTGTTATCAAAATAACTTTGTCTTTTAACGCACTCATTAAATCCAAATTTTTGATGTAAAACTTCTTTAAAATCAGTCTTCGCAGAAAGGCTTCGACGGAATTTAATACTGCAAAAATAAGGGCTTTTATTCAGAGCGGTGTAAAAAGCTTTTGTAGAAAGAAAAAATCAGGCTTTTCAAGTCTCAAAAATTAATAGCTTTGCGCTAAAAATCATGCTTTCGAACCGGCAAATATTTCAAATGAATATGGGGCTGCCATCGGTGGTGAACGATCCCATAGAAATTACACACGCCAAAGGAATTTATCTTTATGATGATGACGGAAACGCCTATATCGACTTGGTTTCGGGTGTTTCGGTAAGTAATACCGGCCACCTTCATCCGCATGTGGTGGCTGCCATCAAAAATCAACTCGACCGCTATATGCACACCATGGTTTATGGCAAATTTGTGCAGTCGCCCCAAACCTTGCTGGCCAACAAATTAGCTTCGTTATTGCCCGCTTCACTGGATTCGGTCTTCTTTGTAAATTCGGGCAGTGAGGCCATTGAAGGTGCCTTAAAACTTGCCAAAAGAATCACCGGTCGTACCGGGATGATTAGCTTTAAAAACGCTTACCACGGTGGCACTGCGGGTGCTTTGAGTCTGCTTGGTCACGAAAGTTTGAAGCAGGCTTTTAGGCCGCTTTTGCCCGATACCAGACAGCTTGAGTTTAATAATTTCGAACAATTAGAAGCCATCAACTGCCACACTGCCTGTGTTTTGATAGAGCCCATTCAGGCTGAGGCCGGCATTATTTTGCCCGAGAAAGGCTTTCTAAAAGCATTGAGACAGCGTTGCGATGAGGTGGGTGCTTTACTTATTTTTGACGAAATACAGCTGGGTTTTGGCCGCACCGGCAGCCTATTTGCCTTTGAGCAATTGGGTGTCGTACCCGATATTATATGCCTCGCTAAAGCAATGGGCGGAGGTATGCCTCTGGGTGCTTTTATTTCGTCGAGAAACAATATGCAGACACTTACCAGCAGACCCGAATTAGGACATATCACAACGTTTGGCGGTCATCCGGTGAGCTGCGCGGCCTCGCTGGCAGCATTGGAAGTGCTGATAAATGAAAAACTGATTGAGCAGGCAGACTATAAAGGAAGCCGCTTTGAAGACGTCTTGTTGTCTGTTGATAGGGTAAAAAGCATACGCCGGGCAGGCCTGATGCTTGGCGTGGAACTGGACGCAGAAGTGCCTATTGGTAAGTTACTTAAACATCTGCAAAAGCATAAACTTATCGTCGATCAATTCCTGTTTCACGAACACGCTTTTCGCATCGCTCCTCCCCTCACGATTTCTGAAAAAGAAACAACGGAAGTTATTGAAATGCTGTTGAATGCGCTGAATACTTTTGAATATTAATCTACTTAGTTAAGATTTATGAGAAAAATTCCAGCCCAACATAGTATGCTTTTCGGAGATGAATGTCAGAATTATTTGAAAACCTTTTCAGTCGCAAAAAACACTAGCTATTTAATTATTGGATTTTAATGTCATTTAGTTTTATCTTTCAAGGTCAGGATTTCCCTGCGGTTGACAATTCCACTGACGAAGGTTTGCTGGCTATTGGCGGGGATTTATCCACAGAGCGGCTGCTCAGGGCTTATTCGCTGGGCATTTTCCCTTGGTATAGCGAAGATGACCCGATAATGTGGTGGTCGCCCAACCCACGTATGGTGATAAAACCAAATGATTTTAGTCCTTCAAAAAGCCTGAGAAAGCTGCTGCGTGATGGAAATTATCAAGTCAAAATTGATTGTAACTTCGAGGAAGTCATCAACGCCTGTGCTTCCAATATAAGAAAAGAACAGGACGGCACCTGGATAACCGATGAACTCAAAGCCGCTGTTATTCGGCTGCATCAGCTGGGATTTGCGCACTCTTTTGAAATTTATATTGACAATGAACTTGTTGGTGGATTATACGGTCTTTCACTGGGCAAAGTTTTTTTCGGAGAGTCCATGTTTCATAAGGTTTCCAACGCTTCAAAGCTGGCATTTTATGAGCTGACAGAATTTCTTAAACAGCGTGATTTTGAACTCATTGATGCCCAACAAGAAACGGCACATCTGAAAAGCTTAGGTGCTTACCCGGTTGACCGCAGTTATTTTTTATCACTCCTGAAGGAATATATCAGCGCTCCTACGTTTCGGGGAAACTGGGGTTATGGCGGTGGTGCAGCATATGAAGCCTTAAGTTTTGAGGCATTTTAAACCAAAGATTTACTAACTTTACAGCAAATTATTTTTATGGATAAAAGAAACTTACAGTATCACGAAATATTCATGGAGGAAGCCATCAAATTGGCGGCCTCAAACCTAACAAGCGGCAATGGCGGCCCCTTTGGTGCGGTGGTTGTAAAAGATGGAAAGATCATCGGCAGAGGTGTTAACTTGGTAACTTCGAGCAACGATCCAACCGCTCACGCAGAGGTTGTTGCGATTAGAGACGCTTGCAAAAACCTGAAAAGCTTTCAGTTAGATGGCTGTGAAATTTATACGAGCTGCGAACCCTGCCCCATGTGCCTCGGTGCAATTTATTGGGCCAGGCCTTCGCAATTATATTTTGCCGCCTCCCGTGATGATGCTGCTCACGCTGGATTTGATGACTCTTATATATACAAGCAAATTCCATTGAAACCTACCGATCGTGATCTTAAAAGCCTGCAAATAATGCAATCAGAATCTGTGAAGGTATTTAAACTTTGGATCGAATCAGAACAAAAAATACCTTACTAAAATTTAAATAAATATGAAAAACCAACTTGAACAGGCCGCGCATGCTATAAAAAGCGCAAAAAAAATTGTCGCTTTTACCGGTGCTGGTATTTCTGTTGAAAGTGGTATCCCGCCCTTTCGGGGCGAGGGTGGAATTTGGAATACCTATGACCCTATAGTGCTGGACCTGGACTACTTTTTCTCGCACTATTCCCAGGCGTGGCAAGCCATAAAATCCATTTTCTATGATTTCCTCAAAGATAAAAAACCCAATGATGCACATCATGTTTTGGCAAAATGGGAGGCTAACTCACGCTTAGAGGCTATTATAACGCAAAATATTGATAACCTGCATATAGAGGCTGGAAGTCGCAATGTGATTGAGTTTCATGGGAATGCACAGCGGATTAACTGCACTGATTGCGGCCTGTTAATCGAAGCAGGCAAATGGACTTTTACTGAAAAGACACCCTTTTGTCCGGATTGTGGCGGCAGACTGAAACCTGATTTTGTTTTTTTTGGCGAGAACATCCCCCATCAGGCATTTCTTGATTCACAACAAGCCGCTTTAACATGTGACGTAATGCTGATTATCGGAGCTTCGGGCGAGGTGAGTCCTGCCAATAGAATTCCTGAATTAGCAAAAACTAACGGAGCAACCATTATAGAAATTAATCCGGGCGAAACGCTCTATACAAACCGGGTTACAGATATTTACCTCAAAGGTGCTGCCGGAAAAGTGCTTTCAGACATCGATACAGCATTACAATAAATCAAATAATAAAATAGTACAAATCATATTATTAGAAGAATTATGAAATCATTTACACCTAAAATTTCCATGCTACTTATTAGCTTGTTTATCAGCCTGCAACTCACGGCACAGATAAAACCTGAGCAGATCAGTCGGCTCGATTCTATTTATACTAAAGCACTTAGCGACTGGAATGTGCCCGGGATGGGAATCGCCATTGTAAGCCACGACAGCATTTTGTTGTCCAAAGGTTATGGCATCACCGACATGACTACACGTCAAGCCGTTGACGCCAATACGCTTTTCGCGCTGGCTAGTAATACCAAAGCTTTTACAAGCACATCACTGGCCATGTTGGTTGATCGCGGAGCGTTAAACTGGGACGATAAAGTGGTCGAACACCTGCCCTGGTTTGCTATGTATAATCCGTATGTTACCGCCGAAATGACAGTGGAAGACTTGTTAAGCCATCGCTCCGGCCTTAAAACTTTTTCGGGCGATTTGATCTGGTATGGAAGCACTTACAGCCGCGAAGAAATCATTCGGAAAGTACGTCACCTGAAGCCAGCTTACGGATTCAGAGAGCATTTTGGCTATTCAAACCTGTTGTTCATCACTGCGGGCGAACTGATTCCGGCTATCACCGGCAGAAGTTGGGACGATTTTGTGCAGGAAGAGCTACTCGACAAACTGGAGATGAACCGATCTACTTTGCATGTTTCCGACTTAAACAGCCTGGATAATACGGCACAGCCACACACTTATGTAGAGGGGAATTTGCTACAGATACCCTGGTTGGATTGGGACAATATGGGACCGGCAGGATCACTCATTTCAAGCGCAAATGATATGGCTAAGTGGCTGCAAATGAATCTGAACAACGGAATTTATAATGGAGATACTCTAGTAAGTGCCTGGCAGATGTACGAGCTACAAAATCCGCGTACCAATTTGGCGGTAACTCCCGGCGCCAAAAAGATGAATCCCAACATAAACTTCAAAAGCTATGCACTGGGCTGGAGCTTAATGGATTACAACGGCATGAAGGTGATTTCACACAACGGTGGATACGATGGAATGATTTCGCAAACACTGTTTATTCCGGAAGCTGATCTGGGTTTTGTAATTATGACAAACTCTTTATCGAGTATGTATTATCCTTTGATGTATCATACATTGGATGAACTACTTAATGTTACAGAAAAGACTAATTGGAATGATAGACTTTTAACTATAATCACTAAAAATCAAGAAAAATCCAACGAAGAAACTGCTAAATGGGAAGCCAAAAGGACATTGAATACGAAGCCTTCTCTTTCTAATGAAGCTTATGCAGGCTACTACGGTAGCACAATTTACGATACAGTTGAAATTAAGCAGGAAGCTAAGAATCTAGTGATCGAATTTGGTAGAAGTCCATTACTTACTGCAACATTAACTCATTGGCAGCATGATACTTATCAAATAGAATTCAAAGCACTGCCATCGTTACCGAAGGGCTATGTAACCTTTGAAATTGGCCGTAATGCTACGGTAACAGCTATGGAAGTTTATGTGGATAATCCTGATTTCGACTTCACGGAATTAGACTTAAAAAGACTTCCGTAAATTGGTCTTAAAATACTGATATAAAAGTTTTAGCCTACTTCTCTGGTTTTGAAGTATGACCAGAGATTTACGCCGATTGCAATTAAAATAGATGCAATTGCAATACTAAAGGTGGTAATAATACCGTATTTTTGATAGAAGAACACGCCCAAAGTTGGCGCAAAAAGGGCACGTATTCCGGTGAGGAATAAATGAACCGACTGATAGGTAGCAGCCTCTTCCGGCGGACAAAAGTAGGCCGAGCCGATATTCCATAACAGAACCATGGTAGAAGCAAAAACGCCATGTGCGATGATGTAAAAAATCAAGGTATAATAGAGCTTTATACCGGCAATTTCGGTATAAAATGGAAACAAAACCGTGAGTAGCAAAAAGCCAATATACAGCACGATAGAACCATAAGTAATCACTGAAAATTTTCGGGGATCGATGATTCCCATCAGTCCGCCGAAATAGGGTAAAAGTATGATAGCTAATATATTGTAAGCGTTTTTGTAAAAGGCTACGCTACTATAATTCAGGTCGAGACCTTCGTAGAAAAAGATGGCGATCACGGTTACTGAAACCATAAAAGAGAAGCCGTAAAACATAAAACCAACTTCAAAATGAAAGTAGGGTTTGTTGCTTTTTAAAACATGAATCATATCGCGCATAGAATCGCCTGCGGCACGCCAGATACTTCGGCGAATTTGCACAGGCGTTTCCACATATTCAATTCTGGAAAGCAGGTATAAACTTATAATACTAAGCAATCCGGCAAGCGGTAAACTGTAGGTAAAAGCATAATAATTCATATCGAGCAAAATCCCGTAACCAAAGGTAACCGCGAGCATAACCACCTTGTTTAGAGAGATTGCGTAGCTATAAAGCTTACCGAAATGTTGGTGTTCGTAATTGCTTTTAAGCAGAAAATTTATAGTAGGATTTATCACCAGCGCACCCAAATAATAAATCAGAAAAATGGCTAAAAATAAATAATGATAAAGCTGCGAGGCTGCATAAGCATTGGTGGACGCCGGAAAAAACAGGATTCCTAACAACGGAAGCCTTGTAAGCAGGGCTGTGTAACGCAAAAGCCTCGTACGGTTAGAAATTCTTTTGAGCCATTCGTGCATAAAAAACAGCAACACAAAAACCGCCATGCTAAACTGAAAAAGCAGGCTCATTTGGTAGTTGCTACCTTGCATACTCTTCAAAAAAACAAATTCGTTGAGTGCCAAAATTCCCAACACAACGCCTTCAATGGCAGAATAGGCAGCGTGCAGACGGAATGTACGGCGTTCGAGTGTGTTTAATTTCGGGAGCTTTATCATGCTGTTTTCTGTGCGACAAAAGTAACCAATATGTAGCAGTCTTAGGTTTTTAGTCTTGTGTTTCCAACAAAAATAAACGTAACTTTGCCGCCCTTTTGAAGCACCTTAAAACACTTAAAACATGATTACTGTATCAGATTTGTCCATCCAATTCGGTAAACGTACTTTGTTTCAGGACGTGAATATGAAATTTACTGCCGGCAATTGTTACGGAATAATTGGCGCAAACGGCGCGGGCAAATCCACTTTTTTGAAAATATTGAGCGGCGAGCTGGAAAGCACCAAAGGCCAGATTAGCCTGGGAACCGGTGAGCGGCTCTCAGTTTTAAAGCAGAACCACTCCGAGTACAATGAATTTACGGTACTCAATACGGTATTGATGGGCCATAGCGATTTATGGCGTGTGATGCACGAAAAGGATGCCATTTATGCCAAAGAAGATTTCAGCGACGCTGATGGTGTGCGGGCTGCTGAGCTCGAAGGCCATTTTGCAGATATGGACGGCTGGAATGCCGAAAGCAATGCTGCAAGCTTGCTGAGCGGACTCGGCATTAAAGAAGAGCTGCATGAAAAATTGGTGGAAGAGCTAAGCGGCCAACAAAAAGTGAAGGTACTGCTGGCACAGGCACTTTTCGGAAAACCCGACAACTTATTGCTTGATGAGCCTACTAACGACCTCGACCTGGAAACCGTGAACTGGCTCGAAAATTACTTGGCCAACTTCCCGAATACGGTGCTGGTGGTATCGCACGACAGGCATTTCCTGGATTCTATTTGCACCCAAATTGTAGATATTGACTTCGGAAAAGTGCAGTTGTTTTCGGGTAATTATAGCTTCTGGTACGAATCCAGTCAACTGGCTTTGTCACAGCTTCAAAATCAGAATAAAAAAGCAGAAGAGCGCAAAAAGGAACTGCAGGAATTTATCCGGCGGTTTAGTGCCAACGCCTCCAAATCCAAGCAAACGACAAGTCGTAAAAAGATGATTGAAAAGCTTAATATAGAAGATATTAGGCCGTCAACACGCAAATATCCGGCAATTATATTTACGCCGGAGCGCGAACCCGGAAACCAAATTCTGGACGTGACGAACCTGAGTAAAAGCGATGGCGACAAAATGCTTTTCAGCAATTTGAATTTCAGTATGCAAAAGGATGATAAGATCATCTTTCTTTCGCGCGACACCAGAGCCATGACACAGCTTTTCAAGATATTAAAAGGACACGAGCAGCCCGATGGCGGAAGTTTTGTCTGGGGACAAACGATTTTAAAAGCTTATTTACCCTTGGAATATGATGAGCTTTTTCAAGACGACATCACGCTGATGGACTGGCTGGCAGAGTTTTCAGATGATACTACTGAAGTTTATTTACGTGGATTTTTAGGCAAGATGCTTTTCTCCGGTGATGAGGTTTACAAAAAAGCCAATGTGCTTTCGGGGGGTGAAAAAGTGCGCTGCATGATTGCCCGCATGATGATCCGCAATGCCAATGTGATGCTGCTCGACACACCTACGAACCATCTTGATTTGGAGTCGATTCAGGCCTTTAACAACACTTTGACTAAGTTCAAAGGCAATGTGCTGATGTCATCGCATGACCAGGAATTTATCCGCACAACCTGCAACAGAATTATTGAAATGGGCCCTAACGGCATGATTGATAAGCTGATGAATTACGACGACTATATCAGCGACGAAAAGCTCAGGGAGCAACGTAATGCCTTGTATGAATAAGATTTTCCCAATTGGATTTTGATAATTATCGCTGAAATCGACGATAATTTAGATTATCGTTGAAATCGACGATATTTTGATTTATCGTTTATTCAAACGATATTTGCGGCATGATAGCAATACTAAAAGGAGATATCATCGCATCGAGAAAGCTAAGCGATCAGGAAAAATGGCTGCAACCACTCAAAACGCTTTTTTCGCAGTGGGGAAGCACTCCGGGCGATTGGGAGTTGGTATGGGGTGACTTTTTTCAGATAGAGTTAAAAAATCCCGAAGAAGCCTTGAAAAACGCGCTGTTAATTAAGGCACTGATTAAAAAAATTGAGCCGAAAGATGCCAATAAAAAAATAAGCACTATAGATGTGCGTATGGCCATCGGTATTGGCGAAAAAACCTATTCCGGCAAGCGGGTTTCCGAAAGTAATGGCCCGGCTTTTATTCATGCCGGAGAAAAATTCGAGACGCTTAAAAAGCAAAATATAAACTTAGCTATCCAAAGTGCGTGGAAAGATTTTGATAAGGAAATCAATCTTTACCTTAAATTAGCAGGCACTTTTATGGATAAATGGTCGGTTTCATCTGCCGAACTTATCGAAATCGTGTTGAATAACCCTCAAGCTACGCAAGAGGAAATTGGCGGTCTGTTAGGCATAAAACAAAACTCGGTAAGTGGTCGGTGGAGCAGGGCGAAAACCGATGAGATATTGGAGATAGAAAAAGTTTATCGTCATAAAATCAAACAGTTAATTGCGTTATGATACTGCTAAAACTTCTACTTGCTCACTTTATTGGCGACTTTTTGCTGCAACCAAAATCATGGGTGAAAGACAAAGAAAATCGTAAAATTAAATCACCCAAATTATATTTCCACTTTGCAATACACGGTCTTTTAGTGCTTTTGGTGTTGATGGATATTCAATTTTGGCCACTGGCTTTGGCTTGGGTATTCGCGCATGGCATTATTGATATTTTAAAACTATATGTGCAAAAGGATGCAAGTAAATCACGGTGGTTTCTGATCGATCAATTGCTTCACATTCTCAGTATCGTTTTATTATGGATTGTATTTTTTCGCCCTGAAATCAACTTAAGCTCGTGGCTAAATAATGATAAGTTGTGGATTTATGCCATTGCCTTGTTTTTTCTAACTCGGGTCTCTGGCATTGTTATAGAAGTCCTTATGTCGAAATGGTCAAAATCTCTTGATCAGAATGAAGAAGCCTCCTTAGACAATGCCGGCAGATATATTGGTATTTTGGAACGCTTGTTCGTCTTCACTTTTGTACTTACAGGAAATTGGGCAGCCATCGGATTTCTGATAGCAGCCAAGTCGGTTTTCCGCTTTGGAGGTTTGAGAGAATCTAAAAGCCGAAAACTAACAGAATATATACTTATCGGCACACTATTGAGTTTTGCAATAGCCATTGCTACATCTCTTGCCGTATTAGCTTTAATACAAATGGTATAAATTGAGCTATTCCCTTAGCAGTAAAACTGCTGCATTCACTTTATTTTTAAGCACATAAACTCCTGCCGGCAAACTTTTTATATAAAGCTGAATTGTATTTTGTTGTTCCAATAATAACTGACCCTGTACACTATAAATTTGAACATCTTGTGCCTGCAAGAAATAAACAAAATCACCACTAACCGGATTCGGAAATACTTTTAAATCAGCGTTTTCAGCTATTTCTGAAACACTGCTAAACCTATTGCTTTCGCCTGGTGTGGAGGCCGTGAAAAATATCCAGTTTGGGTCGCCATCAGGAAGTCGCCCGTAGCTTACATCTGTTTCCTGTGCACCAAAACTAAGCGTATCCACCACACCTCCCATGCCATTAAAGATACCGATGGCTTCGCCACCTTTGCTCAGCTTAAAATTGGTGTGACGGTCGCCCAGGGTTTCTTCGTCATCGGCCCAGAAAAGCACGAAGGCTCCCGGTTGCAGATACATCTCCGGCATCTGCCATTTATCGGGCTTATTCAGTTTATCTGTCAAGTAATAGTCAGCCAAAAAGATGGCCTCAGTATCTCCATTATACAGCTCAACCCAATCGCTGTAATTGCCAAATTCATCAGCAAAAGCATTGTCGTTGTCGGCCATAAACTCATTGATAAAAAGCAATGGCTGATCATCAGAAATCGGTCTCACGAAATTATATTCGCAGGGCTTAATGGTCATTTGCTCCGCTGAATCAACAGCTATCAAACGATATAAAACACTGGTTTGCGGGTAAATATCTTCAAGGAAAGCACCATAATAATTATCGTTGGCTTCACCATCACCATGAAGACCGTCGTCGAATAGCGGAGCTTCAACGCTAATATCTTCATCCATAATATAATGTACCCTCGAATCAAAAGGAAACTCGGCCTTTACCCAGGCACCAACAAAAAGCTGATTGTTGTCCATCCGCTCGTGTTTGATATGATTTATCATGGGCGTTGCCGTGGTGTTTTCCAATTGATTTTGAAAACTACTAAATCGCGTGCCTAAAAATCCGAAAATACTGGTTTTCACATGATCGCCAATTACCTCGGTAAGCGATCGCTGGAAGTCATTAAGGCTATAGCCATAATCCAGCGGATAGTACGGATCAGCTGCTACAAAAGGCGCGAGCATGACCTGACGTGCTTCTAACGATAGGTATAGCGAATCCAAATCTATTTGATTTATAAGTTGTTGACTTGTATAAGTAAATTGTCGTCGCAGCACATTATTACTCATAATACGCGTATAAAGTGGTCTTTTTTCATTGCCACTCATCGCCCATTGGTAGGGATTACGGTGCATCCAGTCTTTGTTAAACCAGTCAATTCCAAAGGTGTTATCCACATCATAAATCAAATACTCAAAGCGATCTGTAAACTCATTATTATACAGATAATAATTGTTTTTGTTAAAGATATAGCCATCCCAATTGCCGCACAACACATCAGCAGCAATTACTTTGAGGTAGTCGGTGGTATTGAAAACATCATCCATTTCACATTCAAAATCCGCAGCTGAGGTATTGTTAAGTACATCAATAAAACTGGCCAAATCGCTGTAATTGTCCGCTTCTTTGTTGCGTTTGAGCTCATAAACCCGGCGACCATTGTCTTCAAGTTTATACAAATCAGGATTTTGCCCCAGATAATCCAGGTCGGCAGGATACAAACATTTATATAAATTCCCGTCCTTGTTACCGAAGCGTTTTTCTACAAATTCCTCATCAATATGCTCTACATTGAGGTATAAACCGTGATAGTTTCCGTTGATAAATAGCTGCACATGATTGGCACGCGGTGCCGGAATGCCCCATTTACGCAGTAAATCCCACATCAGCTTGGCACGCATTATTGAAGGATCATTGTGTTCGCCATTCAGGTTCAGTTTTTCTACACCGTGATAATTTCCACCGCTTGTCCAGGTGTTAAAAGACACTTTGAAGGATTTTTTTTGGCTCTGACGTGATGTATTTCCGCGCAGGCGAAACCCAATAGAAGCAATTGAATCTCTGGTTTCTCCGTCATCAAAAACAAAATCAGCATGAAACTCAATATCGCTATCCACATTTTCATAAATCCAGCTAAGCGTATCAGGATGAATGCTGATGTCGATGCGAGGCACAAGCAAATCGTTATACACAAGTCCAGCATCGGGGTTTTGCGCCTTAATTGGTTGGTTATATATAAATGTAAACGTGACGAACAGTATCAGTAAAATATAATTAATGGATCTCATAGATTAGATTTAAGCATGCATAGCTTTGATAGGTTATTTGGTTTTCTCGCCTAATAGCATTCCGGAAACGCTCCAAAAGCTGAAACTATTGCCTTCCGGATTTCCTTGAGGTATTGCTATGGCGATATGGTGCTTGCCGGGTTTTAGATCGGGCAGATTGAAATAAACGGGTTCAGTAGCCTCGCCCGGACACCAGCCGGATCGCGATAAATCTGACGATGACATCCCATTCCAGAAGTTGCCCGAAACGGGGTTTAACTCGCGATAGGTAGCACAATCGCCGCGCCAGGGTGTATGCACAAAACGCAGCTTGCCATCAATAAAGATTTGATTTTCTTTAGGATTAAACTCATCGCCGCCACCCCAGCCGCCATGTCCTGTGCTGATATAACGCAGTCGCAAATTAGAAACGTCTTCCGGCACTTCAAATTCAATTTTAAGCGTGTCGGTGCCAAAGAGTTTACCGTAATTTTGGCCCGCCATCTCCAACACATTTGCGGTATTAAATAAGGGCAGCGTCCAGTTTTCGGTTTCGCTATGATTCTCCCAAATTGCGCTACCCGGGTAAAAACTCAAGTCGAGATTTATTTTATGTCCGCCCCCATCATAATTTCCAATAAAAACGCCAATAATTACATCTCCCTTTAATTCGCTGCTTATATCACTGACTTCCTGTTTGTAATAGGCTTCATTTTCCCAGTTCAGACCAGCCAGTTGCACCCGATCATTGAAATGTCGCACACCAAAAGGCGTAAAAAACCGCAGTAGTTCGACGGGTGGCTGATAGTTTTCGGTTAGCATAAAACCCTGATACAGCGCGCCATCCTTGCCTTCGAACACGGGAAGTTTTTCAGGGCCAAAAACCAAAGCATCTACGAAACTTATTTCCGATTGCGGAACAATAAAAACGGAGCCTGTCCGGTCGTAAGCATCGCCATTGGAATAGGTGGTGAGTTCTGCGAAGGCCTGATAATGGTCAGGAAAATCAGGCAAACTAAGTCGTTTGAAAATCAAAGTGCCACCGGCAGTGTGCAGGCTGGTATCGGCTGGGAAGTCGGCGGTTATTTTGCCGGTGTCGCCCCAAAACAATTGCTGATTGGTAAAAACGGGAATGCGAAAGACCAATTTTTCTTTTTGCAGCTGGCTAAGCTCCCTGTTAGATAATGCGTTACCGGTATTTTGTGGCATAAGTTGTTCGCTGGCTTCAATAGTGCGGATTTCAGAAGCTTCCAGGGTGTAATTTCCATTGCGCACGAGTTTTAAAACCAAACCGGGAAAATCGCCCAACCAGCTCACCGGCGCAGCTTGCAAACCAATATCAGTAGTGTACCAGATTTCAATTTTGTTCGAGTTTATGCTTATTGAAGCTTTATCACAGTTGTATCCCAACAGTTTTTGGTCGCTGTCGGTAAACGCAAAATCTAAGGTATCTAAGGACTGTTCGCTGTAAAAGCTTTCGTTAGGGTAGCTCAATTGCCTGAGCGTGCGCTTTGCTTTGTAATCCACATAAAAAACTTCGTCGGCCAATCCGGGAATAGGGTTTTCGGGCTTGTCATTCAGGCTTTTAAGTGCGGTTTGATTGCCGGATATTGTTAGTTGCACAAAACTGGTATCGCCACTTTGCGAACCGGCAGTATATTGTTTGTAAAGCACTTGGTATTGTTGACTAAAACCTAAAAATGGCAAAATAATCAGTAAAGCAATTCCAGAAAATCTAAACTTCATCGGGTTTATTTTTTAAAAAGTCAAAGGTATTGGAATTTAGGGGATATATTACATGGTGCTGCCCTTTGATTTTAATCAAGCTGAAAACAAGATACTCATCCCTGCCTGACAGCAAACAGGGATGAGTATCTTGTTTTCTTACCGGGCAACAATAATTATTATACTGTCAGGACGCGACTGTTAGGTGTGGTCGGATGAGTCGCCGCTTGTCATTCAAGAGAACTCCATTTTGCCGAACAGATCATCCAAATTCACTACGGCAATCCGGGATGCAATATCAGACATGGCATACGGAAGAATCAGGCTGTTGTTAAACACCATCCCTCCGCATGAATAAATAACATTTGGCACATAGCCTTCGCGTTCTTCTTCGGTAGCCGATAATAAGGGGTCTTTCAAATGTGCAATTACTTTGGTTGGATCATCAAGATCCAGCAGAATCGCTCCAATTGAATACTGCCGCATGCTGCCCACGCCGTGTGTTAGTACCAGCCAGCCTTCTTCGGTCTCGATAGGCGATCCGCAATTTCCAATTTGCACGAACTCCCACGGCTGTGTGGGCTTCTGGATGAGGGTGGCACTATTCCAGAAGTGCAAATTGTCGGAAAACATGATGTAATTATTCTCGCCATCCGCTCGCGAGAGCATGGCGAATTTACCATTCACTCTTCTGGGGAAAAGTGCCATCCCTTTGTTCTTTACGCCTTCCCCGTTCAGGGTGATGATGTCGAAAGTTTGAAAATCTTTTGTCCCGATTAACTGAGACAAAATGCTATGCCCGTTGTAGGCTGTATAGGTTGCGTAATATTTTTCACTGCCGTTTTCGTGGGTGAATTTCACAAATCGGGCATCTTCAATACCCTTGCTTTCATTAGATGAAACAGGAAATATTACCCGTTCGGACATAGCTGTTCCATCATCAAATTTCACCTTGTAGTTCGAGTCTGCTAACCAATTGATGACGTTGATAGTCCAGCTATCTACCGGGAATTCGGTATTCGAGTAAACTTCCTGAATGCTCAGTTTCAGGTCTGCGTAAGTGAAAAAAGCAGGGATTTGGCTCATTATCCTCACGCTGGTTTTGTTCCAGGCTTTCAGGTCTTTCAATTTCATTTTAAACAAATTATTGTTATAAAACGGGTCGTGGACCACGGCAGGTGTTTCCACAAATTCTGAAACACTATCGATGTTAACTAAAAAGTCTTTATCAATAATTCCACTTCTAAAAACGATGGACGAAACATGCCCTTCACCAGTTGCCCGCAAACTCATGATAAACCTCAGGCTTCCTTCCGGAAGTAGGCTTTGGTCGGGATGAGGCACGATGGATGGATTGAAAAGTGCAGCAGATTCAATGGAATACTCCATGGTGAGATATGCCCCAATAAGTAGTTTTTGGGTTTTATTAATAATGGTAGCCTTTGGCACATATTCAGCTATTTTGTCGTAATGTCTCAAGAGTTGTAATTGAATATCTCTATGACGATCTTCAAAATTCAACAAAGTTTCCTGCAACAGCTCTTCAGCCTCTATGGCAGAAAGATTTAATACCCTGAATATTATATTTCCTATTCGTGGCAAATCAGCCGGAATATGAGGTCTTAAAATTACCCTGGAGTTATCTCCCACGATTTTTAGCTTTTTCCGCTTTACAATTCGCTTTAATTTCGATGACTGATTCATAAATTTAATATTTAATTATTTTTCATTTAAAATTCGTTTATATACATCTATATAACCATCCACCATTTTTTCGAGGCTGAAATTATTCATCGCCCAATCGCGGCAATGTTTTCTGCTGATGGAACTTGTTTCGTTTAAAGCCTCAACAGCCTCTTCTACAGTATTTACAAGGAATCCCGTTTTTGTATGCGCTATTAATTCGGGCATAGAACCCCTGTTGAAAGCTATAACGGGCGTTCCGCAAAACATCGCCTCCGCCACGCTCAGCCCAAAGGGCTCGTCAAAACTAATGGGATGCAACAAAGCAAGGGCTTCACCCAATAATTTATCTCTTTCTTTTGGACCCGAATTACCCACGTAAACAACATCCTCACCGTTGATATAAGGTTTTACTTTCTCCTCAAAATAGGCTTCGTCCTGAATTAAACCCGAGATAATCAATTTCTTGTTAGCCTTTTTTGCTATCTGAATAGATTCCCAGGTTCCTTTCTCGGGATGGATCCTGCCGAAAAACAACAAATAATCTTTCGGTTTGGCGTTGAAAGTGAAGTCTTTGCCGTCGATCCCGTTATAAACCGTGGCAGTATAATTAAGCTCCGGGCTTCGGTCGGAATTGCTGATGGAAACATAGAAATTATCGGCATTATACTTTTTATATACCGGGATTATTTTTGGTGATGAGAACCCGTGGATAGTCGTAACGACGGGCGTTTTGATTAATCGGGAATAGGTGAGCGGGAGGAAATCAAAGTTATTGTGAATGATATCAAACTCCGACGCCTGCTCCATCAAGTGGCTGATATGCAAACACTCCCACACTTTAGGATCGAGCGAATGATCTTCGGCATAGGCCGTTTGCGAAACATATTGCAGCTTTGCTTTGGTCTGCGAATTGCCGGTGGCAAACAAGGTGACATCCACTCCCTTTTCCACCAGACCTTCGGTAATATTAGCTGCCACCTGCTCCCAAGGCCCATATTTCTCGGGCGGTGTGCGCCAGGCTATAGGTGCTAAAATTGCGACTTTCATTTTATGCTATTTATGCTTTAATATTGTTTAAATAATCTCTGCGCGCTTTCATTTTTCAGACTTTGAAAGTCGGCGACTTCTGGATAAAAACAATCAGCCTACAAGGCACTTCTGCTGCTGTTGAGGCAGTGATCCACCAGCTCTTCAATGTTCGCCGTCCCCACGCACATCACCGTATCGGCTGCTCCCCAGTATATTTTCACGCTGCCGTCAGCTTCCGGAATGGCACCACACGAGAAAACAACATTGGGTACATAGCCCGTGATTTCGTAGGTTTCCTCCGGCTGAAGAATCCATTCGTCGCCCACGGCAATAATTTTCGCGGGATCATTCAAATCATGCAATGCCACGCCAAGGCGATATACGCTGCCCGACATGGTTGGGTAAACGCCGTGATAAATATTGAGCCAACCGCGCGGGGTTTTGATGGGCGTCGCGCCAGGCCCGATCTTCATCTCGTCCCAATGATACAGCACGGGCTTCATGATCAACTCCGAATCTCCCCAATACCTCAAATCAGGTGAAAAAGAAATCCAGATGGCCCAGGGTGAAATATCAGAATGCGGACGGTCTAAACGCGCGTATAATCCATTGAATTTTTCCGGGAAAATCACCACGTTTCTATAATCGGCTTCGGTAATCAGCGAGAAGCGTTCTACAGATTGAAAATCCTTGGTTTTGGCCAGGCCAATCCTCACACCATGCTGCGAATAAGCACTATAGGTGATTAAATACTCGCCATCGATAAATACAATACGCGGGTCTTCGACTCCATAAGCTTCGTAAGTTTTAAAAATCCCTTGGGTAGCAGGTATTAAAAACGGTTCCGGATCCACCTTGAAATTAAAACCATCATTGCTCACTGCTTTTCCAATAATACTTCGCCCGTTCAGGTTGTGCGACCTAAAGAGCATAATATAGTCCTTCCCGTGTTTTACCATACCCGCGTTGTGCACTGTTGCCACCGGATACGGAATATCGTCTTTCGTGAGAATAGGATTGTTAGAATATCTTTTAATTAATGTTTTCTTCATTTCTATATAATATTTATTCTTTACGGTAATAATCTTCGTGTGCTTTAAGCACGTTCAGGTAGGAAATTAAATAGGCCAGTGTGCTTTCGGCTCCCTGATTTTGGTTCACGCCATAGCTTTCGAGACCGTCGAAACAGCCTTTCGTTTCGTGATTAAAGAGACTCATCCTTAGATCGTTCTCTCCCAGGAACCACTTAAACGACTTAAATAACTTTCTCAAGTAATTTTTGTCGTTCGAGATATTATAGGCTTGACGGAACATTAAAACCATTCCCATGGCATCCACGGGCTGCTGGGCAAATAGCGAGCGTTCTCCATTTTTCTTATACCATTTCTCGTTACCGATAATAGACAAGTAACCGTTGGCCATGGTATGCTTTGTTAGGAAATACATCGAATCGAAAGCTACTTTCCTGACCGCTTCTTCGTTCAAAATCTCGGCTGCATGAAGCATTGCTAAAGGAAGCATGGCATTGTCATAAGCCAGGAGCTCTTCAAACCAGTTCCAATCGCCATCTGAGTTTTGCTCGTAATGCTCAATTAATACATGGGTCATTTCCCTGAGCCTTTCGATCATTATATCGTCCGACATATTACTACTTAAATAGTAACTAACGCCGATCATTATATTGGCGATGCTTCTAATGGATTTTAATTCAGCGAAATAGGGTGTCGCTTTATCGAAGATAAGCTTACCAATTTGATAATAAGAATCGTTTGGTGAGTTAGCCAGCATATATCCGACCGCCCAAATCGTTCTGCCAAAAGCGTCTTCCGAGCCTACCTCGTCAAGGAATTGCCTGTTAAAGCTCAGGAAGTTCCTGAAGCTGCCATCAGGATTTTGCATATAATGAATGTAACTCAGGTAAATCGGACACAACCTAAGTGCTGCGGTGTCTTTCTTGATTTTATAAGTCATCAGGGCCATCAACAGTGCCCTGGAATTGTCGTCTAAGCAGTATCCCTCTTTCAGGTTGGGTATCCCAAATTTCGCGTGCTGAATAATACCGGTATCATCGGTCAGGCGTTTTATATGCTCGATAGAAAACATCGGCAACAGGGAGATATCGAAAGGGATAAGCTCTTTCTTTTCGATTTGAACATCTTCCTCGACCACCTTTTCAACCACGTCGTTGTACATGAAACCGATCTTAGGCCAGCTTATCTTTCTACCATGTTCTAATGCTTTCTTTCGAATTGCCAGGCGTTTTTCGGGATTGTCTAACAGATCTATTAAGACCTTTGATAAGGCATCGCTATCGCCAAAATCGAACAGGACTCCCCTGCCTTTGCTCAATAGCTCGGTCGCGTGCCAGTATGGTGTTGAAACGACCGCAGAACCCACTCCCACCGCATAAGCCAGCGTTCCACTGGTTATCTGCGCCTCGTTGAGGTATGGCGTAATGTAAATATCCGAGGCATACAAATACTTGAAAAGCTCTTTTTGTGTTGTAAACTCGTTGAGTAAAATCACGTTTTTCTCCAGCTTCAAGTCTTCGATGAGCTGGGTCAAATACAAGCGATACTCCTCCCCTGCATGCCTGATCACATTAGGGTGGGTTTTACCCAAAACGATATATAAAGCATCCGGATGTTTTTCGACAAGTTTGGGCATCGCCTGTATAGCGGTTTCAATACCCTTGTTGCGTCCAATAAAGCCGAATGTGAGCAAGACTTTTCTCTTTTCGAGCTTAAACTCTTTCTTCACCTCTTCCTGAATATAACGGAAATTAGGCACACCATGTTCTATATAGGCGATTTTCTCTCTCGGTACTTCATATATTTCAACCAGCATTTCTATTGCTTTGTAGCTCATAACAACCAAGCGGTTAGCCATTTTCGCTATCCGTTGGAGTATTTCTTTCTGGGCATAAGACGGAGTTTGCATAACAGTATGCAGGGTTACAATTAGTGGCATATCCAACTGGTGAAGCAAGGGTAGAATATATACCCCGTCCATACCACCAAAAATACCAAACTCATGTTGCAATATGCAGCAATCGGCACCGCTCATGTTTATATATTTGGCCGCGGCCAGGTAGTCTTCCTGAAACTCCTGCCTAATGGTAAATTTCACCTCTTCGGGATAACTTAACTCTTCCTCGTAATCGTTTATGGCAACGATAAAACTCTTTTCATGGTGAGGCTCATCAGTGTCTGAAGCTATCATGGAGTTGAAAAGGTTTTCGGTAAAAGTCCCTATCCCGCATTGGCGAGGAGGATAGGTAGCGATATAAGCATTTTTCATAATATAAATATTTTAATAATTATTAATAAGCGCTTTAAAAGGTAGTTATCCTGCCACTTTTGCTGTTCATAAAGATGTTTCACATCCTTTAAATTGCGTTTGATTAAGATAGTTTTAGGCTAAAAAAACAATAATTAAAAAAACTTTAACTATTTACTCATGCTCTCCGGTTGTATCGGGTGGATAAAGCTGTTCGGTTTTTAGAAACAGGCCTAATCATAGCAATCCTGAAAAGAACAATGCAATATACGAAAAACTAATGGATTCACAAAATTCATTTCTTCATCACCTTCTCAATCCCGATTATCTGCTGGTTACTATCGGTGATTTTCAACAAGTAAATCCCATTTTTGAAGGCACTACAATCTATCTCACACTGATTTTCCGTTAGCGTTCTTTTATCAATCATTTTGCCTTCGGGGTTGAAAATTTCCAGGTAATAGAAATCTTTTGACACTTTCTCAAAGGTAATAAAAAAGCTTTCGCTGATGGGATTGGGGTGAATTTTTATATTGGACTGTTTTTGCTCTTCATGAATTTCTGTTGGCAATACAACATGAACTTCAGCATCTATAATATCGGTTAAAAATCCCAAATCATAGTTTTCAACCATAATTACACAAGGAAAAGAACCCAATGTATTTGGCATTCCAGTAAGCAAACCTGTTGACTCATCAAATTCAAAACCTTCAGGTATTACATTTCCAATTAATGCAAAGGAGTCAATATTTATGGTGTGAGACAGTTCTACCTGAAATTCATAAGAAGTATTTAAATAAGCGGTATCAAAGCTTTCTGAAACTATCTTTGGATAAAATTCCTGATAATAACACGCGTTATAATTTGGGTTCATGTAAATGACTGTATCATTTTGGGAACAACACAGCAAATCTGTTCCGCCGCCGGGCGACTCATAACCGCTGTAAAGTATTCCAAATCTGCTTCCTATGCCTTCAACCCAGGTGTCATAAGTACCATAATAAGGAGCACGGAGATAAAACTCTTTTTTGAACGTGCCATTAATATCTATAGAGTCTATGCCCTCACAAACCATCAGTAAATCCTCATAACCAGCATAGTAATTATTGATAATTACGCTATCGCCAACCGATAAACTAAAATCGTATATTAATCCGATTTCTTCTGTATTCCAATCTGTGTAGTAAACCTTTTTGCTGACAGTATCATCTCTCAAATAGCCAATATGATTCCAGTTTTGCTGTAAAGAATCAGGCGTCTCAACTACTTTAAAAAATGGGGTATTATTGATAAGCACTTCTTCCTGAAATTTTGTCGTCTTTGTTCCATTACAAACAACAACACCCCTGGAAACTACACCGTAAGTTACTGTATTCCACCTTTTCGTTGAGTCAGCAATTTGGTAGGGACTTTGACCGAAAGCCAGCAATGAAACTAAAACTAAGAGTGAAGAGATTAGCGTTTTCATTTTTTTGGTGATTTACATTTCGCCAACGAATTTACGGAATAATTCAAGTTAAAATATGTAAAACACAATTTAACGGATAAAGAGTGCAGCCCAGCATGCATTAGCGCGTGTTAAGGAGAAACAGTTTTTTTAAAGCTTTGACAAAAAATTCTCTTCAGAAAACCTACCTTAGCACATTATTAGCAACCCTCATTTATGGCAGTGTAAACTGCTTTTTAAAAAAATAGAAAAACGGATGAAAGAGAAGTCCGCGTCAGAGAAATTTCAGTCAGGAAATGTATTGCTTGTGGCAGGGTCACACATGCTGCACGATATTTACTCCTCTTTTTTGGCGCCTCTGCGTCCCTTATTGATCGAAAAATTCGGAATTACATTGGCGCTGGCATCCGTTTGGGACCTTATCATGCGTCTTCCCTGGTTTTTAAATCCCTTTATCGGGATAATTGCAGAACGTACTGCCGCAAGATATTTTATCATTGTAGCACCTGCCATCACGGCTATCGCGATGAGTCTGCTGGGCGTTGCGCCTTCTTTTGCTATTGTGTGTATTTTGCTTTTTACCATGGGAATTAGCAGTGCTGTGTTTCATGTCCCGGCACCTACTATGGTAAAACGCTTGTCGGGTAAGCGCACCGGGTTGGGAATGAGTTTTTATATGTTTGGTGGTGAATTGGCACGAACGGCCGGCCCATTAATTATCACGGCATCCGTTTCCTACTGGGGACTTGAAGGCACCTGGAAACTAATTCCTTTTGGGTTGGTTGCTTCGTTTGTTTTGTTTCTTAAACTTAGAAATATTAAGATCTCTGATGGATTAATAACCCAAAAGCAAGCCAAGAGAAGTCCTTTTTCAACCTTAAAAAAATACCTGCCCTTTTTCTCTATACTCATCGGATACACCTTGTTCCGGGCAATTATGAAATCAGGATTAACGGCCTTTTTGCCTACTTTTTACTATTCCGAAAAAGGCGAGAGTTTGTGGTTTGCCAATTCAGCACTGGCTGCATTTCAGCTTGCAGGTGCTGTAGGAACTATTTTGGCAGGAAGCATATCTGATAAACTAGGCCGAAAACGCACCCTATTGATTATTAGTATAATATCACCCGTTATGATGTTCTTTTTCGTCAACTCCAGTGGTTGGCTCTCTTTTGTGTTTTTAGTGCTGGTAGGTCTCTTTGTTTTTGCACCCGGCCCGGTGCTTATCGCTTTGGTACAGGACAGGTCAAAAGAAATGCCGGTATTTATGAATAGCATTTACATGACCGTAAGTTTTATTACTGCCGCCGCCGCGGTTTTCTTTTCCGGCGTAATGGGCGACTGGCTCGGTCTCGAAAGAACGTACCTGATTTCTTCTTTTCTGGCATTGGGAGCGATTCCTTTTGCGTTATTGTTGAAGGAGAATTAGTGTTGTGATTTATAGGAGCTATTAGTTTGATTCATAGCAAGCTGAAAAAGAACCAGCCAAACCAAACTGTTAATAGTTGTTGAGTGGAGTGAGGGCTTGATTGTGGGATATGGATCAAGTTGGGCTTTTTAATAAGGCTAAAACTACATGGAAGTCAATTATATTCAGTATAGCAATTGATTTATTTCTTCTTTTTATCTTTTGCTAGTTCAACGAAGTTAATTGGAGGTAATAAAATTGGTTGTATTCCTGCTTTCATTGATACATTTGATAAATGTTCTCTTATAAATGGAAAAATAATTGCAGGAGCATTAATGTTAGCAAAATTATCTAATGATAAAGTCAACTCTTCTCCATATTCAAATACCCCAAGCATTTTTATTTTTGCAGTTATAAATTTTTTATCATTGATAGATGTATCAAAATCCATGATAACTGTTACGTATAGAATGTTAGAATTTTCAGTTGAGTTTTGAACATCAATATTAATATTATTGTGTAAATCCTGATTTTCGAAATCAATTTGAGGCTCTCTATTAAAAGAACTTTCAATCAACAGTATATTTAATAATTTAAATGCGTCTTTTTCCATAACCTAAATTTTCAAGCAGCTAATGCAAAATCATTGTTTTTTATTGTTAAATCAACCGGTTCTTCCTTTAATGGTGCGATTATACTTCCAGATTTAAACGAAACAAATCCAGTACTTACCATATCAATTGATTTTATATTGTTGTCTGGGAAAGTCTTAAATTTTAAATTGAATTCCAGCATCGAGTCATTAAACCAAATATTAGAATTCCAAAAAAGTGGTCTTTTGTCGAATAAAACACCTTTTTTTACCAAAGAAGGATTTTCTACAGCAATTAAATCATTCTTTGTTACAAAAACAATATCTTCATTAGGAAATTTTGATATAAAGTCTATAATTAGATTAGTCTCATATTTTGAATATTCCAGGTTTTCCCTAAATTCAGTACTAGGTAATACTTCAATAAAATGTGAATTTGAAAAATCATCAAATTCATAACTAGCCTTCATTTGAGGAAAACATTTAACCAAGTATTGCAAGCTGTTTTCTATAAAGTCATAAGATTTCATATACTAAATTTTTCTTGTAAGATTTCATTTATATTTCTTGAAAAACTAACTGCATCTATTGCTTTACTTTCACTAATAAGTGAGTTTTTATAATCTCCTTTTATTCTTAATGCTTTTAACTGTCCAAAAAAATTGTTAAAATCTCGAACTATCATAAAATCCCTTTTCGTCAACTCTCTTGTTATTGTATTCTTCAACCAATTATGGTATCCTTGTTCGTCAACAGAACCTTGTTTTGCTTCACTTTCAATCTCTTTTTCAGTCTTTCCAAAGTCAGCAAATAAAATATGTAGCATCAATTGAACATTGCTATAATATGAGCAATGAACACTAGAAGAACATAAAGAATTTTTTATCAACAATTCAGCTCCTTTAATGTTTTTCTCGGATTTTAATTTCCAATCACTCATTTTCATGCCATTAGGCAACAATATTACAAACAAATTTTAACATGGAGAAATTAGTTTCATTAATTCTTGTTAATTCGTTACTTATTGAATTAACAACAGAGAACGCCTGCCTTGTCCTGAAATAGGTTTACAGTAAAAGTAAACTTAAAACAGGATCAAGATAAGCAAACCATTTTCCTGCCAATACGCATACAAAAACAGTTTGAGCTTTTAGATTTGTCAATTTCTTAAAAAACAGCTCCTATTTTCAAACACACGGTGATTTTTTCATAACTTCGAAGCCGATAAATTGAAAAACCAAATTCATGAAAAAATCTCTTCTGGCATGTATTGCTCTACTGGCCTCTTTAGGCGTGTTCGCTCAAATTCCTTCCACCTATGATCTGCGCAACGTAGCTGGTGTTAATTACGTAACTTCCGTAAAAAGTCAGCAAGGTGGCACCTGTTGGACGCACGGTGCCCTGGCAGCAATAGAAAGCAACCTCATTATGACCGGAGTTTGGGCCGATGCCGGAGAAGCAGGCGAACCAAATTTAGCTGAATATCACCTGGATTGGTGGTGTGGATTTAACGACCACCACAATGATGATATTGATCCACCTTCGGGAAGCGGACTGGAAGTGCATCAGGGCGGTGACTATATGGTTACCTCCGCTTACCTCTCCAGAGGCGAAGGTGCTGTGAGAGATATTGACGCACCATCTTATGCCACTCCGCCGGCACGTCACCTCGATTCGTACCATTATTTCTACCCAAGAAATGTAGAATGGTTAACCATTGGCGATAACCTGGAAAACATAAATACTGTAAAACAGCACATTATGGATAACGGTGTGATGGGCACCTGCATGTGTTATGACGACTCTTTTATGAACAACACGATTCACTATCAGCCGCCTTCTAATTACATGGATCCAAATCATGCCGTGGCCATCATTGGCTGGGATGATAACAAAGTTACACAAGCTCCGCTGCCGGGCGCATGGTTGGTTAAAAACAGCTGGGGTTCAGCTTGGGGCGATGATGGTTTTTTCTGGATATCCTATTATGATAAACACAGCGTACGCCATCCTGAGATGGGTGCAATCACATACAGTAATGTAGAACCTATGCAATATGACAATGTTTATTACCATGATTATCACGGCTTCCGGGATACACTGAATGGCACGACTGCTGTATTTAATAAATTTATCGGTCAGGGCCATGAAACCCTGAAAGCAGTCAGCTTTTTTACCGCCGTGGATAATGTGAGCTTTTCAGTTAAGGTTTATGATGACTTTGACGGCAGTCAGTTGCATAATATACTTACTACAGCTCAAGGAGAAATTGCAATAAGAGGCTTTCACACCATTGACCTGGACAGTATGGTGAATATTATTCCTGATGATGATTTCTATGTACAGCTCACAGTCTCTGATGGAGGCTACGCTTACGACCGCACCTCCGATGTGCCGGTATTGCTGGGTGCCAAATACAGAACGATCGTAGAATCAGCCGCCAAACAAGATGAAAGCTATTATAAGCTTGATGATGAATGGCTGGATTTTTACGACTATGAGGAACCGGCAGGTTATCAGCATACGGGGAATTTTTGTGTGAAGGCCTTAACTACTATGACGGGAATGAAAGTAAGTCCTGCAGAAAGTTTCCATCCAAAAGGAGATGTTGGTGGCATCTTCAATCCTGAAAGCAAGGTATATACGCTCGAAAATAAGGGAGTAGAGCCGATGGATTATGAAGTGAACACTGAATATGCTGCCGATTGGTTAAGTTTATCAGGAAACCTGCAAGGGACGCTCAATGCAGGCGAAACTGCTGATATCACTTTCGAAATCAATGCGCAAGCCAATACACTGGCTGCTGGAGCTTACCCAACAACAGTGCAAATTATTAATAACAGCGGACATATTGGAGATACCGAGCGGGAAGTTGTCCTTATTGTCGGTGCTGGCGAATTAAAATACGAATGGCCTTTTGATGAAAATCCCGGCTGGACTACCGAGTCGAATTGGGCCTTTGGTCAGCCACAGGGACTTGGCGGAGCTCATGGTTCTCCTGATCCCACTTCGGGCTATACAGGAGATAATGTTTATGGTTATAACCTCGCGGGAGATTATAGCAATAATATGCCCGAGAAACACCTTACTTCAACCGCTATCAATTGCGCCAATAGTTATGGTATGCAGCTCAAATTTATGCGTTGGCTGGGCGTTGAATCGCCTAATTATGACCATGCTTATGTAAGGGTCAGCAATGATGGCCTGAACTGGACAACAATATGGGCCAACGAAGCCGAAATGACGGCAGGAGAATGGGAAGAATCTGTGCTGGATATTTCTGCCATTGCCGACAACCAGGAAACGGTTTACCTGCGCTGGACCATGGGAAGCACTGACGGAGGCTGGGCTTATTGCGGCTGGAATATTGACGATGTGCAGATTTTTGGTGTAGATGACCTCACCACAGGAGCCACCGAACTTACGGAAAACGCCTCGCTAAAGCTTGCAAGTTATCCCAACCCTTTCCTTTCCCACACTTCCATTGAATATGAATTGAGCCAGGGAACACAGGTTTCACTGATAATTTATGACGTAACAGGAAGGAAAATCAATACTTTGGTTGATGAATATCAGCCTGCCGGAAAGAAACAAATTAGCTGGAACGGAACAGATGAAAGCACACGCAAAATGAATGCGGGGATATACTTCTGCATCTTACGTATTGAAAATCAGGTTTCCAGCAGGAAAATGTTATTACTCGAAAATTAGTGACGACAAAAGTCAGGGACGGAAGGCTTCCGTCCCTGACTTTTGGGATTGTAAAGGAGTTTGAGGGGGATATACCGTTCCATCTTGTGCCACTCAAACCGGAGCAAAACGCCCCTCAAAAAGAGGAAACAAGCAATTCCTTTACTAAGTCATACTAATACAGGATGCAGCCTACCTGGCGTGCCTTAGCAAAAGGTTCAACATAATTACTGAGCGAATCCGAAGTATGGAGGTTGAAAAAAAATTGATTTTTCGCAATAGATTTACTGTCGGTAAAAAAGTACGTTTGATAAAAGCTTTTTGACGATATGCTTAGCGTTCTATTTATTACCACTCGTTTTTTTTATATCTGTATGTTAAGGTTTAGTTTCGCTCCTAAGGCGTTAAAAATTCGCATAACAGTTTCAAATGTCACATTTCCTGTACTATTTTCAAGTCTTGAGATTTGGGCTTTTTTAACCCCAACTAATTCACCTAATTGTTCCTGAGTCAGTTTTCTTTTTTTTCGGGCTGTTTTTATCATATCGCCAATCAGTTCAAGTTTTAACTCAAGTTCATATTCTTCTCTTTCCTCAGTTCCCTTTTTTCCAATTAAAAGGTCTTCTGCTTGGTCTAAGGAGTAACTTTTCATGTCTTTTTATTTTTAAAATATATTTTTCTAATCTTGAGAGCTTTATCGATTTCTTTTTTATCTACTTTACTTATTTTCTTAATAATTCCGTGTGTAGCAAAAACTAATATCTCGGTTTTATTGTCTTTATCCCAAAAAGCGAGAAGTCGATATTGAATTCCTGAATATAGCGTTCTAAATTCCCATATTTCATCCGTTAATTTTTTAAAGAATTTTGGGTCAGATTGCTGTTCCGCACGTCTTATATTTTGAAATATTTTCTTTCTAACTTTTAGATTTTGCTTTTCAATAAATTCAAATGCCTCTTCAAGTAATTTTGTTTCAAATCTTTTAATCATTCTTTGCTAAAATACTTTAAAGAGCAAATATACAAAAAGTTTTGTTATATGTAAACAATTAGCAGATTTTAAATGTGCGCTAATGTGGACATACCGGCCATAGTGTGCCACCCATACCGGAGTAAATGCTCCTCAAAAAAGAGGAAACAAGCAATCCTTTTACTAAGTACATACTATGACCTGTCTGGCGTGCCTTGGTAGGCAGGTTCAACATATATTCTGAGCGAAGCCGAAGTATGGAGGTCGTCAAAAAACATTGATTTTTTGCAATAGATTTACCGTCGGTAAAAAAGTACGTTTATTAATAGCTTTTTGACGACCCCCTTAGAGTCCTATTTATTATGCAACGTTTTTCTTTGTTAATGTGATTTCTCCTGTTGTTTCTCTGTCCGTCCAATATTCCCCGTCCATTTTTGTTACTTTAAAACCGTCAAAGTTTAAAATTGTCGAGCCGTAATGTATTTCACTTCTTTCTCTAACTCCCGCTTTCGGAGAGTTCAAGTAAGTGTAATATATTTGTTGAAAACCTCTTTCATTGTCAATGTCAAAAGAGGCACCGATGCTGTAACTACGACTTTCTTTTGTTTTTATACGCACTTGAACATTGAAGAAGTTTTGAGTAATTGAAACTTCAATTGGAATAGGTTCAAGTTCTTTCTCTTTCCAGTTTGATTTTATATTCCCCTCCCAATCGCCTGAAAGATTTGGAAATGGAACAAGCCAAGGATAAAATATTTTCAGCTTCCAACCCCAAGCTATAAAAATCATCCATAGAATTATATTTATTGAAATAGTTGTTGAAACATGTGTGATTGCTTTGTGAATGTCGATGCTGTCAAGATTTTGAGTTAATAGGAAAATTGTAGCATACACGATAAATGCAAGTCCCAAGATTGCAAAAGCGAAAATTCTAATGTTATGTTTTACCATAGTCTAATATTCTAAGTAATTCCAAAGTTGAACCATATATTCATTAACGTCTTCTCTCGACCATTTTCTGCCGACAAATAAATATAAAAGCTCTGAAACTTCTCCCCATTCCTTGCAACCTTCTTCCGTTTTAGTCTTTTCGTGAATATATATGATAGATTGCTTCAGCCTATCCGTCCAAGTATTATAGGCATTAATTGTGCTGTTCGGCACATTCCAAGTCAAACATTCTAAGAGAAATGAAGTGATATTATCACTTACGGGTTCACCGTCTTCAATCATTTTATAACGAAGTTTTCTATGAAGACGTGTTAATCTTTTAAATGCCCGATAGGTATTTGTGTTTTTGTCAATGCCATTTTGAATATGTTGTTTTGGAAAATTTACAACTTCTTTGTTTAAGCTGTCTGTGAAAAATTTCGCTCCCAAGACAAATGTTCCATTTTCTGCATATCTCCTATAATTCCAAGTAGGCACAACATCTGTTTCAATTCGATAGCTATTCCCAATTATGGTTATACATTTATCTTTTCTCTTGACATCATTTCTCCCAAATTTTGTTACCAAAGCATTTTCAACATCATCCTTAAACTCGGAGAATGTGTATGAAGTCGGTGTAATTCCAAAATCTTCTCTCGTTTTATCTTTAGGCAAATCAAAATAGAAGCCACCTGTATATCTTACATTAATATCAATGTCGCTATTTAGCCTAACGTTGGTATTGTTAGCATAGGAACCTTGACCAAATGTTTCAGTAGATTTTTGCTTTAATTTTTCGTCTGCACTAATTGCGTCTCTAACCATCCGTTCAGAATTTTCAAGCTTTGTCTGCTCTGTGTCGCTTGGTGGCTTTGTCCAGTTAGTCAGTGTCTGTTCGTTATATTTTGCCATTCACTATGTCGTTTTAAAATGTTGCATAACGTTCAGGGCTATGGTGCCTGCCGCATTTTTATTGATTAATTATATTTTTATCACTTAAATTTGTGTAAAGCTACAATCTTTTTGCTTACAATGATTCGCGGCATGAACTATAGCCTTTGTTAGATACCGATTGCCTTCATTTGCTAAATTTCGTTTTGAAAACCGAGCTTCGTATCTGCTCACATTTTTATCGAAGTAATCTTCTTTATTCCGGAATTTTATTGATTGTTTAATTTTCGTATTTCGTAATAAGCTTCCTTCGGTATTCAAATCTCTTTTTTTTAACGCCGCAGCGTTTTGGTTTCCTTCAATTGGTGGCTAACGGTTTGAATATGGTGCGTGCCGCATCTTGTTCAATAAATGTTTAAGGTTTACGTATTTTCAAATTTACTAAATCATTTTCTATGAAAATGATACTGCGGCATGCATTATGTTTTTTGTTAGCTGCTGGGCTTGTTTCAACTACTTTCCAAAGAAGAATTTGACAGAAAGTCCTATTCTGTTTCCACTATATTTTTCATCCTCTGTTGTTACAAAATTCATAAGGATATATTCAAGACCAATACTACCTATTCCATTGAATCTCCCTTCAAGGATTAATTTTGGTCCTATTGCAGTTTCAAAATTGTATTTTTTGCCATCAAGGTCTATTATAGAATTGCCAAAGTCAATTTGACCTCCAACACCTAAATTTATATACCTTGTTTGGTATGATATAATTATCTCTGATAGATATCCAAAGTTTCTTGCATCGCCGTCTTTGCTTCCTTGATACCTTATTCCAGCCCCATATCTACCTACAAAATTTGAAGAAAGTAGTGAATGAGAATACCCTAGTGTCATTATTGCACCACCACCTGCTCTATAATTATCTCCACTTGGGTTATTAGCTACTTCATCACCTCCAAAACTTACACCAAACCCCCAATAAACACCACTCTCTCTCTTATAAATTTTCTTGTTGTTTTTTGATGCTACCCATACGGTAATTCTGGGATAGTCAGTAAATACAATATTTTTGTTAACAGTACTTTTTGTTGAACTAAATCCCTTCGGGATAGCTTTCTAATATGCAGTAAAGGTAAGGTTTTTTATAAATGCGTATCATACAGCATTATTCATTTTAATTCTATAGTTATGCGAGAAAAAAAATCCTTTACGATTGTTGAACGAGCTATTATTTTAGTTCCAGAATTTGAGGGTGTTGTAAAACGCCTTTCCCAACAAGTCACACTTCGTGGTCAAAGCCCCAGTACCTT
>JALNZT010000072.1 GCA_023229135.1 Bacteroidales bacterium | reverse complement strand
CCCTTAAAGGTATTGCTTAGTTGATGCACCGGATAAAGGTAGTTCTCATATTTTCCAATATGCTTCCATTCTCCTTTCAAAGAGTATCCTGCCGCAGGAACTATACAATGTATATGTGGATGAAGACTCAGGTTTTGGCCCCAGGAATGTAATACGGCAATAGCTCCTGTTTCTACTCCATAGTGAGTGTAGCCAAAGCTGTGCAGTGTTTGCCAAACAGCATTAAAGAGCATCTTGTAATACGCGCTCTGATTCCACAAGCAGATGTCATTTAAACAATGTGGCACAGTAAAAACGATATGATAATGCTTTACTGCAAGGGTTGACCGAGTAACTTTGTCTACCCAAACAGCCTGTTTATTGCTTTGGCATTTAGGGCAATGTCTATCGCCACAACTGTTATAGCTATAGCGTTCTTCCCCACAACAACTACACTTTTCTTTATGACCTCCTAAATTTGAAGTCCTGCATTGAATAATATTAAAAAGTGTTTTTGTTTGTTGGCCAGACAGGTTCTCTTTCTCCAATAGTTGTTTTCCAAAACGCTGTACTACATCAGCCAATTCATGCTTATTACTGCGGCCTGCCATAAAGCGTATCTAAAGGACTGTGAGGTTTTGCGTGTTCAAATTGAGCCACATGAAGATAGATCATGGTGGTAGTGATTTCTGCATGACCCAAGAGCTGCTTAAGGCTTACAATATTCACGCCTTCCTCAAGCAAATGCGTAGCATAACTATGACGTAGCGAATGCAGGTTTACTTTTTTAGTGATCGATGTTTTTTTCAAGTTCTCCCGCATCACCCAAGACAAACCTTTTGTGCTATACTGACTATCGGCTTGTTTGCCATTAAACAACCAAATATGCGGATTCTCTGCTTTTAGATATTTTTTCAAACCAATAGCCATGGTAGGCGACAAGGGCATTATACGATCTTTTTTATACTTAGTTTGCCGGATGTGAATGGTTTTGCGCTCAAAGTCTATGTCTGAAATTTTCAAATTAATCACTTCCTGACCGCGCAAACCGGCAGAATAAATAAGACACAGTACAATGCGTTGTTTGAGAAGTTTTGGTGCTGCAAACAACTCTTTGAGTTCTGATCTGTTCAATATCACAGGCAGCTTGGTGCCGCCCTTTAAGGAAGGCAAAGCAATGGCTTTTTTGTTCAGACCAATCAACCGGTAATAGTAGCGCAAACCATAAACCATGTGCTTGAAACTACTTCGTGAGGGAGATTTAGGGTCGCGGGCCAAAGCCACCAAATATTCATTGGCCTCATCTTCACTCACCTGTTCAGGCAATCTTTCAAAATTAATGACAAACAGGGCGATTCGCCTGATGTAATTATTCAAGGTACTCGGGCTTTGACCACGAAGTGTTACCTGTTGGGAAAGGCGTTTGATAACACCATCAAATTCAGGAACTAAAATAATAGTGCGTTCAACAATCGTAAAGGATTTCTTTTTTCGCATAACTATAGAATTAAAATGAATAATTCTGTATTATACGTATTTATGAAAATCTTTACCTTTACTGCATATTAGAAAGCTATCCCGAAGGGATTTAGTTCATCAAAACCTATAAGCAATAGCGCCCTTCGGGTCGCTACTGCTCATAGCCAAACCGTTATAAGCAATAAGAACGAAAAAGAAAGGAGGTAAAACGTAAAAAGATTTAAATTGTAGAATTCCCGCAATTAAAACAGATGGATTATTTTATTAATCAGCTATTAATCAATTAATTGAGTATTACCTAAAACTTTTTAAAAATGAAATCTAAAAATTTATTTACTTATTTCGGTTTGGCAACACTAATTACAGCAAGTTTGATTCTTATTTCCTGTCAAAAAGAACATACAGGTATTGACAAACAAGAAACCCAGACAGAGCAGTCTTTAAAAGACAAACAATTAGAAAAACGGATAGTCGCATTTAGAGACAAAATAGACCTAATCCGTGAAAACCCAACGCTAAAGTCAAGTACTGAGCCAATGGATGTTGACAGTGCCGTATGGTATATTGAAGCAACATCAAACTTTACTTTTGGAGATGCCAGTTTTGAAACAGAAGAATTCATTGTCGATTCTGCATTTATTGAAGTTCCTGTTACAAACGGGCAAATACTTTTGGCTGATGTTCAGGTGGCATACGACCAAGTTGTTAACAGTCTGGCAGAACATAACGCTAATATCACGGCAAACCAAAAACAATTGGTTGTTGCAGATATATCGTTAAAAGAATCTGACGATAATTTCGCTACATTTGAAGTCACTTCAGGTTTCGGAACTGATGGCACTACTGGTTTTGGAAACAATTATCCTTGGTACTGGGGATGGGAACTTGGAAGATGTGATGGTTCTGGATTAGGTGTAGGCAAGGATGCGGCAGATAAAATAGCCTATCTTGCTAATATGGAAATTTCCGTTCCAGTCGGACACTCATACTATACTGGTGTTAGTCACGCATGGATAACCTATTGGGATGTTCCCACAAATAGTAACCCTTATGGGGAGTATCTTCTGTTTCATGATTTCCAAGAAACAACATTAAATCATGCTTGTCTGTCAACTGATGAAATCAGTTATTACAAAAATGCTCTTATTTCAATTGGCAACATGTATAAACCTTCGAACGAAAAGAGTATTATTAGATACTTTTTATGGGATGATACAGCATTTGGGCTTTGCGTTCCGTCTGATTGCTGGGATATGGCTCATTTTGCAAAGGTTAAATATGCTACTTGGCATGTAAGCACTAAGCCACCATTTGAACTATAATCGCTATTTAAAACCAAACCTTGATAAGGAATATTCCTTATCAAGGTTTTTAATATTATTCGAAATGAACAGATTTCATATTTTAATAATTAATTTCTTTTTCTTTTCTGGTTATCTGTTTGCCCAACAAACATTTGAGAAAATAATTACAGAACCTGAGGACCAAGTTATTAATTCAGTAATTGAAGATAATGACGGTAATTATTTTTTGGCAGGAAGGTTTAATAATATTGAAGCAACACGCAACAATGGATATATCATTAAATTGGACAGTTCAGGTAATTTAATTCAACAAAAAATTATTAGTTCGGATGACAATATTTCATCTCTTTTTTTTAATATTCACTTATTCAACAATCACTTATATATTTTAGGAACTCAGGTGATTACATATCCTGACACATCAAAATTATGGTATTTGAAGCTTAATTCAAATCTGGAAATTGAAAATGAAAAGTTCCTTGCAATTCCTCATGATAGATGGTTTTCATACATGAACTCAATAATAGATTCTGACAACAATTTTGTTATTACCGGCTATACCTCAAGAATGGATGACGTATATAACTATAATCACGATGCCTTTTTTTACAAATTAAACATCAATGGTGACTCATTAAACTCAAAGTTTTATACTTCAAATATTCCATTATATTTTTCGTTTGACATTATAGAAAGTCCTGACAGCTCTAAATATTACGCGTTTGTTAGTCATTTTGAGAGTTCCTCTGGGGGGCAAAAATTAATTTTAAATAAAAATTTTGATAGCCTAAGCATTAACCCTATCCCTTTGGGTATATACGACTATTATTCGCCAATAACTATAAATGAGAATGAAATTTTACTATGTGGCAAAGGAAGCCCTGACCAATCGGAACTTTACGCATTAAATGTAATTTCAATAAATGAGCAAACAGAATTGATTGACTACAACTCTTTTAGAAAGCAGAGTGGCATGAGAGAGCACCCATCTATGTTTAATGGAGTTAGTAAAAACGGTAATAATATCTATATTGGGGGTACTTCCAATCTTGATTATTCCAACCCATTCTGGAGTACCTTCAATGCATGGTTTCATTTGGTTAAAATAAATCACGATATTACAACAATCTGGGAATACTGGTATGGTGGCGATGCCTACTATTTTCTTTATAACATTCATGCTACAAATGATGGAGGGTGCTTAATGGTTGGTAATCGTTACGATGATGACACACAAGACCAGGAAAGGGATATATACGTTGTGAAAGTTGATAGCAGCGGACTGATAACATGGACACAGGAAATACTTACTGACAAACCAGAAACAAAGGTTTATCCAAATCCGGGTACAAACCAGTTGAATATTAAAACTACCAGCAATGAAATAGACTTTGAACTACTAAATATAAACGGACAAGTTGTAGTTAGAGAAATGCTTGATGGAAATAATTCAATTATAAACGTAGAATCGATAAAAACGGGCATTTACTTTTATAGACTTATTGACGATAAATATAAAACAGTCGAAACGGGGAAATGGATTAAACTCTAAATGAAGTAAGAACTTAATGCTTATAACAAAAGCTAAATGCAAGCGGGCTTATATTGCTGTATATAAGCGTGTTAAATTTCATCAACATTTTGGTTTGATTGAATGTTAATTACTTCGAGACACCCGCCTGCACTTAGCCACATCCGTTATGCAACATGCTGAAAAAGCCAACGCGCAAATAGGCACATTTGGTTTTTGCCGACCCACAAGTCAAACGCAAAAAACCAAAAGAGCCTATTTTTTTGCCCTCGCACGGACAGACTAACCAACGAAAGAATTGTATATTGGGAAATGAGATAAACGGAAAATTTGGGCTATTTTAGCAACTTAATTTTATACGGACATGAACCGAATAAAGGAAGTGCTTGAAGAGAAAAGAAATAAGCAAACTTGGTTGGCGGAGAAACGCGGGAAAAGGCTACAATATGGTTGGAACTGTACAAAACCGACAACAACCAAGACTTGAAGTCCTGTATGAGATTGCTAAAATACTGGAAGTGAACGTCAAAGATTTATTGAAAGACGATTTTAATGACTAAGGAACACAACATAGAACAAAATCTTATTGAGCAGCTAAAAGGGCTCAAATATACTCACCGTCCTGACATTACGGACAGGAAATCGCTCGAACAGAATTTCAAAACCAAATTTGAAGCGCTTAACCGTGTACGTTTGTCAGCTAGTGAATTCTTGCGTTTACGAGAAGAAATCATCGAACCAGATATATTCTTAGCCTCTAAAAAACTAAGAGAACAACAGTTTTTTCAACGAGAAGACGGTACGCCATTGCATTACAGCTTGGTCAACAACAAAGATTGGTGCAAAAACGACTTTGAAGTCATTAGCCAGTTGCGGATGAATACCGAAAACAGCAATCAACGCTTCGACATCATCCTGCTGATAAACGGCTTGCCTGTGGTTCAGTTAGAATTGAAACGCTTGGACATTTCACCACGAAAGGCCATGCAGCAAATCGTGGATTATAAAAATGAACCTGGCAATGGTTATGGCAATTCGCTCATGTGCTATATGCAGTTGTTTATTGTGAGCAACCGATCCAATACCATTTATTTTGCCAACAACAAAAAGCAACACTTCCAATTCAATGCGGATGAACAGTTCCTGCCTATCTATCATTTAGCGGATGAAAAGAACAACAAAATCAAGCATCTGGAAGATTTCACCGACCGCTTCCTTAAAAAATGCACGCTGGGCGAAATGATTAGCAAGTACATGGTGCTGGTAGAGACGGAGCAAAAACTATTGGTAATGCGTCCGTATCAAATCTATGCCGTGAAAGCTATTGATGATTGTGTAAAGCAAAACCGTGGCAATGGGTTTATTTGGCATACCACGGGAAGTGGTAAAACACTAACTTCCTTCAAAGCTTCCACACTGCTCAAAGACAATCGGGAAATTGAAAAATGCCTGTTTGTGGTGGACAGAAAAGACCTTGACCGACAAACACGGGAAGAGTTCAATAAATTTCAGGAAGGCAGTGTAGAAGAGAACACCAATACCGAAACCTTGGTAAGGCGCTTACTTTCTACTGATTATGCCAATAAGGTAATTGTTACCACCATCCAAAAATTGGGACTGGCCCTAGATGGGACTTACAAGCGAAACTACAAGGAACGCCTGGAACCTTTGAGCGACAAGCGCATGGTATTCATCTTTGACGAGTGCCACCGCTCGCAGTTTGGTGAAAATCACAAAGCGATAAAAGAGTTCTTCCCGAATGCACAGCTTTTCGGATTTACGGGTACACCCATTTTTGATGAAAATTCCACACAAAAAATCCGTGAAGACCAATACGAAACCTACAAAACCACGGAGAGCATTTTTGAAAAGCAGTTGCACGCTTACACCATTACCCATGCAATAGACGACCGCAATGTGCTCAAGTTCCATATCGACTATTTTAAAGGCGAAGGCGCTGTGCATGCCAAGCCTGGAGAAGCCATTGCACAGCAAGCCGTGGCAGAAGCTATTATCAAAAAACATGACAAAGCAACCAACCAACGCAAATTCAATGCGGTATTGGCGACTGCTTCCATCAACGATGCCATAGCATACTATCGCCTTTTCAAGAAAGTACAGAAAGCACATGCGCTGTCTTATCCTGATTTTATTCCCCTCAATATCGCTTGCGTGTTTTCACCACCAGCCGAAGGCAACAAAGACGTGCAGCAGATTCAGGAAGATTTGCCACAGGAAAAAGAAGACAATAAACAAAATCCCGAAGAGAAGAAAAAAGCGTTGATGGAGATTATTGCTGATTTCAATACGCAATATGGTACCAATCACGACATCAATAATTTTGATCTGTACTACCAGGATGTACAAAGCCGCATCAAAAATCAGAAGTACAGCAACAAAGACTATCCCCACAAAAATAAGATTGACATTGCCATTGTGGTGGATATGCTGCTCACGGGCTTTGACAGCAAGTACCTGAACACCTTGTACGTGGATAAAAACCTGAAATACCACGGACTGATTCAGGCGTTCTCACGAACCAACCGAGTGCTGAACGATACCAAGCCTTATGGCAATATTTTGGATTTCCGTTCGCAACAAGAAGCCGTAAACCAAGCCATTACGCTTTTCTCTGGCGAAGAAGGCGGCAATCCGGCAGCAATTTGGATGGTAGATCCTGCACCTGTGGTGATTGACAAATACCAGGAAGCGGTAGAAAAACTCGGTGCCTTTATGCAGGAACACAATGTGGCCAACGAACCGCAGGAAGTGTATAACCTGAAAGGAGATGCTGCCCGCATTGCTTTTGTGAAAAACTTCAAGGAAGTACAGCGCCTGAAAACCCAACTCGACCAATACACCGATTTGGATGAAACACAGCAAGAAGAAATTGAAAAAATTCTGCCCAAAGAAACCTTGCAGGAATTCCGCAGCTCTTACTTAGAAACGGCCAAGCAACTAAGGAAAATACAACAAAAAGAAGGCGAAGACGCACCAGACGATATTCAGCAACTGGATTTTGAATTTGTGCTTTTTGCCTCTGCAGTGATTGATTACGATTACATCATGAGCCTGATTGCCGACAGCACTCAACAAAAGCCGAGCAAGCAGAAGATGACCAAGGCGCAGGTAATTAGTTTGCTGAAATCCAATGCCAACCTGATGGACGAAGAAGAAGACCTGAGCGAATATATTGAGCAGGTGGATTGGACCACAGGACAAACAGCCGAAGAGCTGAAAAAGAACTTTGAAACCTACAAAGTAGAAAAGTACGACAAAGAACTGGCTGCTATTGCCTACAAGCACGGCTTGCAAACGGCTGAACTCAAAAGCTTTGTAGAGAAGATTATGAACCGAATGATTTTTGACGGAGAAAAATTGACCGATTTATTGGCGCCATTGGAATTAAGTTGGAAAGAACGCAGACTAAAAGAATTGGCATTGATGGAAGACTTAGTACCTCAGTTAAAAAAACTAGCCCAAGGGCGTGAAATATCAGGATTAGCAGCTTATGAATAACGAAATAATTCTATATCAATCTAATGAATTGCCTGAACGTATTGAGGTAAAGTTAGAAGATGATACTGTATGGTTATCACAGCAACAAATGACCACTTTGTTTCAGCAGACAAAACAAAATATCAGTTTGCACATAAACAATTGCTTTAAAGAAGGTGAGTTAGAGTCAAATTCAGTTGTCAAGGATTCCTTGACAACTGCCAAAGATGGGAAGAAATATAAAACAAAATATTACAACCTTGATGTCATCATTTCGGTTGGTTATCGAGTAAAATCAAAGCAAGGTACACAGTTCAGAATATGGGCTACCCATGTTTTAAGAGATTATTTACTCAAAGGATATGCCCTTAACCAACGAATGAACCGCATTGAAAACACCGTAGAACAACTGGCGGATAAGGTGAACGGGATTTCTTTTCAAATAAAATCAAGCGAACTGCCCACCCAAGGCGTGTTTTTTGACGGACAAATATTTGATGCTTACGAATTGGCTTCCAAAATCATTCGCTCTGCTAAGAAAAATATTGTATTGATTGATAATTACATTGACGAAAGCACCTTAACGCATCTGTCAAAAAAAAACAAAACAGTAAAGGTTCTTATATTGACTAAAACCATTTCTAAGCAATTGACCTTGGACGTAAAAAAAGCCAATGGGCAATATCCCATTTTTGAGCTGCAACCTTTTACCAAAAGCCACGACCGTTTTCTGATTATTGACAATACAGAAGTATATCATTTAGGTGCTTCCCTAAAAGATTTGGGCAAAAAGTGGTTTGCCTTTTCTAAAATGGATAAAAACTCAGTAGAAAACATTTTAAAAGAAATTACAAATGAGTAAAGACAAAGGTAAACTAATACCCAAATTGCGGTTTCCTGAGTTTGAGAATGAAAATGAATGGGATCAAAAGTCATTGGGTGAAACAGGTACAATCGTTACAGGCAAAACACCAAGCACAAAAGATGAAAGCCTTCTATGTTGTAATCCAAATTTTTATTTATTTATTTTCCTCTTTTTTAGTTCGTTAGCATTTTTTCAATCTTTGAAATGGACAATACTGATCTAGAGCAGGTTTTCTGCTGACTTTCAACATATA
>JALNZT010000083.1 GCA_023229135.1 Bacteroidales bacterium | reverse complement strand
TTTTCAAAGACGAAACATTCTGGATGACACAAAAGGCGATGGCAGAGCTGTTTGGTGTCGATATTTCTGTTGCAAATCGTCATCTGAAAAACATCTACGGTGAAGAAGAATTATCGCCTGAGTCAACTATTGCAAAAATTGCAATAGTTCAAAACGAGGGGAACAGACAGGTAAGCCGCACTCCTGAGTTTTATAGTTTGGATGCAATTATTGCAGTAGGGTATCGGGTTAATTCAAAGCAAGCGACTCGCTTTCGTCAGTGGGCGACCAAAACATTGAAAGAATATATCCAAAAGGGTTATTTGCTCAATATGGACTTGCTGAAAAATGGACGGCAATTCGGACGAGATTATTTTGATGAGTTATTGGAAAAAATTCGTGAGATCCGCGCCAGCGAACGCAGAGCTTATCAGAAAATCGCTGATATTTTTGAGCAATGCAGTTATGATTACGACAAGACCAGTGAGACGACAAAGGAATTTTACGCGTTTGTACAAAACAAACTGCACTATGCCGTTACTGGAAAAACCGCAGCAGAACTTATTTCCGAGCGTGTTACGTTGGATAGTCCGACAATGGGACTGACAACGTGGAAGGACGCCCCGAAAGGTAAAATTCTGAAGAGAGATATCGGGATCGCAAAAAACTATTTGAATGAGCAGGAGCTGTCACGACTCAATCGGCTTGTGACTATGTTTATTGACTATGCGGAACTGATGGCCGAAGACTGTGTTGCTATGAGCATGGCAGACTGGCAGAAAGAGGCGGATAACTTCCTCAAAAACAATCGTCGCCGAGTATTGCAGGGGAGCGGCCACGTTTCCCATGATGTTGCCATGAAAAAAGCGATAGAAGTGTATGAACAGTTCCGTATAAATCAGGATAGAGATTATGTCTCGAATTTTGATGAGGAAATGACAAAGTACCTGAGCGGTACCACAACAGAGGACGATGGTAATGGCTGATATGGACTTCTTCCCGATTCGCCCGGACGCCAAGCCGATGATATACGCCTACGAAGAATTAAGTCCTGATTACAAAGGACTTTTGAAAGTAGGCTATACAACCATAGATGTAGAACGCCGTGTCGCACAGCAATATCCAACAAAGCGTCCTGATGGCAAAGTTCCATACAGGATTGTCTGGCAAGACAGCGCGATGTACTCTGACGGTGGTACTTTTACCGACCATGATATTCACCGCACTTTGACAAAACGCGGCATTCGCAGTGTTGGTGGCGAATGGTTTCACTGTACAAAAGAGCAGTTGGTTGCGGCATATATAGCTGTGCGCGATAAAATCGAAAATATAGAGAACCGCACAAAGTCGTTCTGCATGCGGCCTGAGCAGAAAGAAGCGGTTGATAAAACAATCGAATACTTCCGTGCCGCTGCAGAAGATTCCAGCGACCGTTCGGCGAAATTCCTCTGGAATGCCAAAATGCGTTTTGGTAAGACGTTTGGCTCTTATCAGCTTGCTCTTAAAATGGGATTGAAGAAAATACTTGTGCTGACATTCAAGCCCGCTGTTCAAAGTGCGTGGGAAGATGATCTGCTCACCCATGTGGATTTTGAGGGGTGGCAGTTTGTTTCCGCTAAGAATGGCTTTGACTACGAAAGTACCGACAAAAACCGTCCGATAGTCTGTTTCGGTTCATTCCAAGATTTACTCGGAACGAACGAAAACGGTGGAATCAAGCCGAAGAACGAGTGGATTCACACCACAAATTGGGATTTGGTAATCTTTGATGAATACCATTTCGGCGCATGGCGTGAGAACGCAAGAAAACTGTTTGAGTCAGAAGATGAAGACATTGCTTTTGATTTCGATGCCGAGGAATACCAAAAGAAAGAAGCAGGAAACGCTATAAACGAAACATTTCTACCAATAACCACACCGCGATATTTGTATCTTTCCGGTACGCCGTTCAGGGCAATCAATTCCGGCGAATTTATTGAAGACCAAATTTATAACTGGACATATTCGGATGAACAGCGGGCAAAGAACAATTGGGGAACAGCCCCTGGTAATCCTTATGTATCATTGCCTCGAATAGTTCTGATGACCTATAAAATCCCGGACAGTATCCGACAAATCGCAGAGCAGGGCGAATTTGACGAATTTGACCTGAATGTTTTCTTCTCTGCGGAGGGTAGAGGCAATACCGCCAAATTTAAGTTTGAAGACTATGTCCAAAAATGGCTTGACCTGATTCGCGGCGCGTATCTCGGTACCACTACCGATGATTTAAAGCTCGGTGCAAAAAAGCCAGAGATGCCATTTTCCAACAGCCGTCTGCTCTCTATTCTTACGCATACACTGTGGTTTTTGCCGAATGTTGCCTCGTGCTTTGCGATGGCAAATCTGCTGAAAAAACGCAACAACAGCTTCTTCAATGACTACCGTGTGAATGTCTGCGCAGGAGCAGATGCTGGTATTGGAGTGAACGCACTCTATCCCGTACAGGAGTCTATGGGAGATCCGTTAAAAACCAAGACAATCACGCTTTCCTGTGGCAAGCTCACTACTGGCGTTACAGTTAAGCCATGGACAGGCATCTTAATGCTCCGTAATCTAAGTAGCCCGGAGACGTATTTTCAGGCGGCATTCCGTGTGCAAAGCCCATGGGAAATTGACCTCGACGCAGGTAAAAAAGAGATTATGAAGCACGAATGTTATGTCTTTGATTTCGCACTTGACCGTGCCTTGCACCAAATTGCTGATTATTCCTGCCGTCTTGACATAAACGAAAGTAATCCAGAACAGAAAGTCGCAGAGTTTATTAATTTTCTGCCTGTGCTAGCGTATGACGGAAGTACGATGAAACGGCTCAACGAAATAGATATTCTCGATATTGCATTTGCCGGAACATCCGCCACACTCCTTGCCCGACGCTGGGAGAGCGCGCTTCTGGTCAATGTTGATAACAATACTCTAGCGCGGCTCATGGCAAACGAAGATGCGATGAAAGCTTTGATGAGTATTGAGGGCTTTCGTAGTTTGAATAAAGAAATCAACGATATTATTATCGCCTCTGAGAAGGTGAAAAAAGCCAAGGCAAAGGGTGATAAACTTACTTCGAAGGAGAAAAGGGAAATCTCTGAAGAAGAAAAGGAATATAAGTCCAAGCGGAAGATGATTCAGGAGAAGTTGATTAAATTCGCTACCCGAATCCCTGTATTTATGTACCTGACAGACTTTCGCGAATATAGCTTGAAAGATGTTATCACCCAATTGGAGCCGGGACTTTTCAAGCGGGTCACAGGTTTGAATGTGAAGGACTTTGAGCTTCTGTGTTCGCTCGGTGTTTTCAATGCGCCGCTGATGAACGATGCTGTTTACAAGTTCAAGCGTTACGAGGATTCCAGCCTGAACTATACAGGCATAGACAGGCACAAAGGAGAAGCCGTCGGCGGTTACGACACCGTACTTACCCGCGATGAGTTTGAGAAATTATTTGGCTTGCAGCAGGGATCGCTCAAAATAGACAACTACCAAGAACAGAGTTTCTGAAGATATGCCTATGATAGAAAGCGAAAATTTGGTTAATGACTTTTGTGACAAATAGTATGTTTCCATTGAAATTTGATATTTGATAGTTTTATGAGCCGTTGATTATACGAACAGGAGCGTATTGGATGGAACCTGCAAAATATATTTTGATGCATAGGAATGATGAAGCGGCTGTAGTGGAGTTCAACCTGGAAGATGGATACGTGTTGGACGTTCTTGAAAAAAAGAATCAAGACATTATTCCTATTCGTGCAAATATCAGTACTGCGGATTTCCGTCGGTGGTGGCAAGACCGGGCAGTGCCTCGCACACAAGGATCCGTCTTAAACTTCCTGAGGACATATGATATCCATACAACACAAGGATATCTTCTGAGAAACTTAGGCTTGAGTCTGAGTGATCATTATTGGGTAAAACCGATGGATAGCCAACTGCTATGGGAAGATGTCAACTTGTTTTCTCATGATTTTGCTGAACCGTTTTCAATGCTTCGGTACAATGTGGGTAGCGAGGGAAAGTTTTCTCCTGCTGCTTCCACAGGTGGTGACATGCCAAAACGCTGGGTAATCCAGAATGGCGACCGGTATCTCATCAAGGAGCCGGAGCGTTTGATGTTTCAGCAAGCGATCAATGAAGTATTTGCAACACAATTGCATGAGATGCAAAATAAACAACCTTTTGTTTCTTATTCCTTTACCAGTCAAGGAAACGATCTTGAGAGAATCTTTTGCGCATGCAAAATTTTCACTTCACTTGATTTGGAATTCATTCCTGCCGTGGATCTGATAGGAGGGGAGAAGCATACTGAAAAGAATGGGTTTGATCTTTTCATTGATAGATGTGTAGAAGGTGGATTGAATAAGGATACAGTGCGGGAATTTCTTGAGTACCAAATTGTCACTGACTTTATTATTTCCAATGTTGACCGCCACCTGAATAATTTTGGAGTATTGCGTGATACACATACTCTCGACTATGTCTCTCCTGCACCAATCTTTGATTCTGGAAACTCGATGTTCTATCTGCATCCGCTTGGTGCTGCCTCAAAGCCCGCACTTCTTGATATCCAGACAAACAGTGTGTTTAGGAATGAGAAGAGTCTTATTGGATATGTGCAAAATCTGAACTGCGTTGATGTCTCCAACGTGCCTGGAGTGGCACGTGTTGAAACATTGTATGCGAGAGATT
>JALNZT010000071.1 GCA_023229135.1 Bacteroidales bacterium | reverse complement strand
TAAGCCTTCCCTGCTGTCGCTCCAAGCGTGCTTAAAACCTGTAAATCTCTTTTACCCTACCAGTCTTGTTAGATGAACTTGCCCCGTTGTACAACGCGTTTGTTGTGTTTGGGAGTGCAAAGATAGATTCTTTCTTATTGCACGCAAGTTCTTTTTCTAAATAAATTGATATTAGTTTATATATACTTAAAAATGACACTTTTAAAAAGGAAATAATTTTTATGAAGGGTTATCCACGCGTAAAAACCGGCGTGTTTTCAGTAGAAAAAGGCGGATTAAAAGTATATCCTTCTTCTGAAAAAGCTGTGAGAATAGACGGATCATCTGATTGGTTTTGAAGTAAATAGCGGGTCATCTGCCCCCGGGCTTTCTTAGCATAGAAGCTGACAATCTTGTACTCTCCGTTTTTAAGGTCTTTGAATACAGGCGAAATAATGCGCTTTTTTAATTCTTTGACTGGAATACTTTTGAAGTATTCCTGCGAGGCCAGGTTTATAATGGTTTCTGATTCAATGGCTTTCATGTTCTCAAGCAGTTGCTTTTTGAGTGAAGCCTTCCAGAAGTCATATAGATTTTTGGCTTTTCCGATGCTTAAATTTGTTCCCATCTCAAGGCGATAAGGCTCAATCAGGTCTAAAGGGCGTAGTATTCCATAGAGGCCGGAGAGTATGCCGAGATGCGATTGAGCGTAAAGCAATTCATTTTTAGTTAAAGTTTCAGCTTTAAGGCCTTGATATACATCGCCTTTGAAAGCAAATAGGGCAGCTCTCTTTTCTGTATCCGGAGTGCTTCCCCATTGCTGGAAACGATCATAATTAAGGTTTGCCAAATCTTTACTTATCGACATAAGTTTCATTAATTCGCTATTGCTCAACTTTTTGACGCTTTTGACGATTTGCGCTGCTTTAGTTTCAAAGCTAGGTTTTGTTGAGTTTTCTACCTGAGGTGTGGTTTTGAAATCTAAAGATTTAGCAGGCGAAATTAAAAGGTACATGCTGATTTGTTTTAACGGTTAAAAGGGTTTTCATCATTGAAAAAGAAAGGGGAGGAGCTACCAGGCATAAAAGGGTTGTTCCTGTATGGATTGTAAAATGGGTCATTGCCCTGACTGTAACTGAAAGCTGCATTGATTTGAACCTTGTCGCTAAGCTGGTAATTGAGGCGAAGCTGAAGGCCTTGTGCATCAAAATTTGGTTTTTCGTTCAGCAGTACTTTACTGTCGGTATTCATGTTTTGCTGTTTCCAAATCATGCCATCGAGGCGCAGTTTAGGATTTACCATATAGCTTCCTCCAACGAATATTTTACCGAGGTTAAAGTTTGAACTTTGTAAATCAAAGCTATTTTCGGTGCTATTAATATAATAGGTGTCGAAATTCTGAAAACTGGTGTAGGTGATCCCACCAAAAAGGCTGAAACGCTCGTTGAGCTGATACCGAATTGTTGGGTTTATTTGCTGATAAGTCATCGTATTGCCCGAAAACTGGCTGCTTAAACCAAACCCAAGGTTTACGGTTGTTGACAGCGGACTTTTTGTAGTGGAATAAAATCCGGCCTGTGAGCCAATAGTTGGTTGAAAGCGGGGTTCGACGGTTTGCTGAGCTGTTGCAAATTGCGAAAAGCTTGTCAGTAAAATAATTCCGGTGACAATAGCTATCGTATAGATATTCAGTTTTTTCATTTTAATTTCTTGGGTTATTGTAGGGCAATATGCTTGATTATTGGATGGGAGATACCGCTGTAATCGCCGATACGACCCATAAAACCGGTGTCTTGCAATTGAAACCAGGTATGCTTTTCAGTGAGTTTTAGCTGGATTATGCCGAGCAGGATAAAATCTATCAGAATTCCTTCAGCTTTTCTCTTTTTGATTTGTGCTATCGACATGAATTGGTCTATTTCAATGCGTTGATATTCGTCCAAATAACGCAAAAGCTGCATTTCTGTTTCCGTGAAAGCAATTTTTACGGGCGCTTTGCTTTGCTGTTTTTTCCACACTTTGAGCAAAATGCTGTCAGCAAGCAGGTTTTGATCGTTTACCCTAACGAAAATCTTGTAGTTATTGTTTTTGTCAGGTGCTTTGTGTTTTTGGTGCTTACTTTTTGGGACAGTAATTTCCAGCACAAGCTTCCCGTTAATATTCCACTCCTTGGTAGCGTAGCTCACTTCGGGCTGACAATACAATTGAGCAGCGGCTTCTACCATGTGTTTTTCCTCGTCGGAACGCACGCCGGCAATGGCACCATTGTCTTTTACGCCAACCAAAAGCCTTCCGCCATCGGTGTTGGCAAAAGCAGTGAGCGAACGGGCAATCTTTTTGCTGTCGGAAATTTCAAACTTGAAATCCTGCTGCTGGTGTTCGCCTTCGTCAATTAATTGTTGGATATATAAACTCATCTGTTGCGCTTCTAAACTGCAAATGTATAACAAAGCTTCATCAAAGAATGTTTGAAAAATAACGAAACAGCACCTAATTTAATAGTCTTTCACTAAAAAATGCTGCTTACTTCTGCAGCAAGTTTTTTTTGGGAGTTCAAAATCTAAAAGAAAACCATATTATTTTGCGAGGTGGTTTTTTCGCAATAATGACAGGATAGCTTTATTTGTCCATCAGTTTGTAGTACCGTGAACTTCGTTGGAACGTTCTCTTTGTTCGTTATGCAATTGGGATTAAAGCACTTGGCTATTCTTTCAATCTTATCTGGTATATTCACATTATTTTTGCGTACCACTTCAAAGTCCTTGATTTCGATCAGTGTAGCTGTGGGTGCAACCAGTGCAATTTTGTCGGATTCCTGAGGCTTAAAATATTTCTGACTAATCTTAATGATACCTTTTCTGCCGTATTTTTGGCTTACGAGGTTTGTTCCGAAATAAATTTCATCTTGTGATAATTCGAGATCCAGTATTCTGATTACCTGAAAAACTTTGTCGGCAGGAATATGGTCTATTACTGTACCGCTGTTTATGGCCGTTACGATTAATTCTTTACGTTTCATACTCTTTTTTGTTAGATTTTGCCGGTGAATTATTTAAGTCCGAGAATGGATGCAATAAGCGCTTGTCTTACGTAAACGCCATTTAAGGCCTGTTCAAAATAATAGGCTTTGGGATTGCTGTCCACATCCACGTTAATCTCGTTTACGCGTGGCAGCGGATGCAGGATACGACAGTTCTCTTTGGCATTATCAAGCATTTTATTATCTAAAATATAAGCGTTTTTCACCTTTTCATATTCCAGTGGGTCTGGGAAACGCTCGCGCTGGATGCGTGTCATATATATGATATCGGATTTCGGAATTACTTCTGAAAAGTCGGTGTATTGCTCATACGTCAGGTTAGCTTCTTTGATGTGGCGTTTTACAGCACTGGGCAGCTTGAGTTCTAAAGGCGATACCAGGTGAAACTTGGTATTAAAATGGCAAAGCGCGATTACCAGGCTGTGTACGGTGCGGCCATATTTAAGATCTCCCACAAAGGTAACTTCCAGGTTTTCAAGCGTTCCCTGGGTTTTTCTGATAGAGTAAAGATCGAGCAAACATTGGGTAGGATGCTGATTGGAGCCATCTCCGGCATTGATGATTGGCACAGGCGAAACCTCGCTGGCGTAGCGTGCTGAGCCTTCCACTGAATGCCGCATCACGATTAAATCGGAATAATTGCTAACGGTAAGGATGGTGTCTTTAATCGATTCGCCTTTTTGCACGCTGGTGGTACCAGAGCTACTGAAACCGACCACATTACCGCCCATTTTTTGAATAGCGCTTTCAAAGCTTAGGCGCGTACGTGTAGATGGTTCGAAAAACAAGGACGCTATTACGCGGCCTTTAAGCAGGTTTTGATGCGTGTTTTGTTCAAATTCTGCTGCTATATCCAGAATTTTTATGATTTCCTCTCGGGAATAATCATTGATAGAAACAAGGCTTCGGTCTTTCATCGGCGTTTAATTATTGAGGGTTTTGTTATTATGGAAATGATTGGGAATGCACTGTAAAAGTTTAATTTTGAACTAAACTCAGGACAGAAAAACACAAAAAAAAGACGGCTAATGCCGTCTTTGATAGGAAATATTTTAGGGATAATAAAACGAACTATTACCAATTCATTCTTTTGAATCCTGTGCTGATCCGCTAACATTAGCTTATGGAATAATGTTGTCATCGGAATGCAAATATAGGTTGAATTGACCACTTAGGATGCTGAATTAAAAAAAATATTCCCAATTTTCAGCGCGAAATGTTCATTAATGACTAAGCATATGAGTTGGCTGGCAATATCGGAAAAATGCCGTCCTGTTTTGAATAAAAAAGAGGCTTACCGAATAGGAGAGCCTCTTTTGCAACATAAGCATTATTTATTGAGCTTGTATTTCTCAACAAACTCGTTCAGTACAACATCAAGGCTTGGATATCCAATTTCCTGAAGATCATAATAAACACGTGTGTTTGGTTTTTTAATTTTCACGATACGATTCAAATCGATGGGTGTACCAATAACAACACTGTCACAATCTGTTTTGTTAATGGTGGTTTCCAGGTCTTTAAGCTGTTGCTTACCGTATCCCATTGCAGGAAGTAAAGCACCAATATTTGGATAAAGAGTGAATGTTTCAGCCAATTTACCAACCAGGAAGGGGCGTGGGTCAACCATTTCAGCAGCACCAAATTTTTGAGCAGCTACTGTTCCGGCACCAATTTTCATTTCGCCGTGGGTAAGGGTTGGGCCATCTTCGACAACCAATACACGTTTTCCTTTGATAAGTGAAGAATCGTCAACCCTGATAGGCGAAGCAGCATCTATAACAACAGCTGTTGGGTTGACTTTGGCAATGTTTTCGCGAACAGTTTGAATATCTTCAGGAGCAGCGCTGTCCATTTTATTAATTACAACCACATCAGCCAGGCGCAGTGTAACCTCTCCGGGATAATAACTTAATTCGTGGCCAGCACGGTGTGGGTCAACCACGGTGATATTGAGGTCGGGTTTGTAAAATGGGAAGTCGTTGTTGCCGCCGTCCCACAAAATAACGTCGCAGCCATCCGGATCGTTTTCTGCAGCACGCAAAATCGCTTCGTAATCTACACCGGCGTAAATCACATTGCCGCGTACCACATGTGGTTCGTACTCTTCCATTTCTTCCACGGTGCATTTATGCTTTTCCAGGTCTTCCACGGTTGCAAAACGCTGAACTTTTTGTTTAACGAGGTCGCCATATGGCATAGGATGCCTAATGGCAATTACTTTTAGTCCTTTTTCCATAAAGTAATCGATCACTTTGCGTGAAGTCTGGCTTTTGCCACAACCTGTTCGCACAGCGCCAACGGCAATAACTGGTTTACTACTTTTCACCATAGTATCTGCAGGGCCGAGAAGCATAAAATTTGAACCAGCAGTATTCACAATGGCACTGATACTCATCACCCTGTTATAAGGCACATCACTGTAAGAAAACACACAGTCGTCGACCTTCAGGTCTTTGATCAATTTAGGAAGTTCGTCTTCGGCATAGATTGGAATACCTTTGGGATAAAGGTCGCCGGCAAGCTCTTTTGGGTATTTACGTCCATCAATATCAGGGATTTGAGCGGCTGTAAATGCTACAACATTATACAATTCGTTGCCCCTGAAATAGGTGTTGAAGTTGTGAAAATCTCTTCCGGCTGCGCCGATTATAATCACGTTCTTTTTCATAAAATTAGTTTTATTGGTTAACATTCTCAAAAATCATCTCACAAATTTATATAATTTGTCTTGAAAACGAACACCTGAAACTGGTTAAATTTTTAATTATTTTTTAATCAATTTATAATGAGTATGTTATAAATGTTAAATATTTAACAATAAAATTTTATGGACTATAAAAAGATAGTCATAAAAAGTTATTCTAATGAAATAATTTTCGTTAGTTACTGTAATTCAGTGATATATATTTGAATATTAAACTTGATACAAACTGACGTGCTGTAAGAAAAATATGGTTGTTTTATAGCTGTGTATGTTATGGAGGTGAGTTAATTGTTGTTTTCTGAATTGTACTTGATAACCAGTCATTTAAAAGTAGAAAGAATTTTGTGTTTTCAGAGTTTTCTTGCTCAACTTATGCTAAATATTCCTTTACTTGTTGATATTAAGTATTTTATGTTTTAATTTAAAAGCTTTGTTTATAGTCAGCCTCGGCAATTTCTGATTCAGCTCGCCACCAAAATGTTTAACTTTGCAAACCTAAAAAACTACCTATGCTTGAAAATCTGTTAAAAGAAGCCCTCATAAATATATTTAGCAAGAGCTATCAGCTTGATTTGAAAATTGATGCCTTGAGTCTTCAAAAAACCAGGCCAGAGTTTGAAGGCGATCTGACGCTGGTTGTTTTTCCTTTTCTGAAACTTGTAGGCAAAAAACCGGAGCAACTGGCCAACGAACTCGGGGAGGCCATGAAGCTGGAGAGCCCATTGGTGCATTCCTTTAATGTAATAAAAGGTTTTTTAAACCTGGTGATTGACGACCGCTACTGGCTTGATTTTTTAGAAGATAACCTGAGCAGAACTGCTTTTGATCAGCACTATTTTAGTAAGAATGATACCGTTGTGATTGAATATTCGTCGCCAAACACCAATAAGCCTTTGCATTTAGGACATGTACGTAATAATTTATTGGGTTGGAGTGTGGCAGAAATATTGGGTGCAAATGGCGCTAAGGTGTTTAAAGTCAATTTGGTAAACGATCGCGGAATACATATTTGTAAGTCTATGCTGGCCTGGCAAAAATGGGCTAATGGTGCTACTCCGGAATCAAGCGGCAAAAAGGGTGATAAATTCGTTGGTGAGCTGTATGTGCAGTTTGACAAAGCATACAAAGCCGAGCAACAACAGCTGATTCAGGATGGAATAGGCGAGGATGAAGCCAAAAAGAAAGTGCCGGTTATTGTTGCTGCACAACAGATGTTATTGGAATGGGAAGCCGGAGAAGCTCACGTGAAAAGTTTGTGGCAAACCATGAACGGATGGGTTTATGAGGGTTTTGAGCGTACTTATAAACGCATGGGCATCGACTTTGACAAGATTTATTATGAGTCTGAAACCTATCTTTTAGGTAAGCAATTGGTGTTGGAAGGTTTAGAAAAAGGTGTTTTTTATAAAAAGGAAGATGGCTCTATCTGGTGTGATCTGACTGACGAAGGATTGGACGAGAAGCTATTGCTACGCGCCGATGGCACTTCGGTTTATATGACACAGGATTTGGGAACGGCGCAGCTTCGTTATGATGATTATCAGGCGCAAGAACTGATCTACGTGGTTGGTAACGAGCAAAACTATCATTTTGATGTGCTACAAAAAATCTTGAAACGCCTTGGAAAACCCTGGGCTGATGGCATTGAGCATCTATCGTATGGTATGGTTGAGCTTCCGGATGGCAAAATGAAATCGCGGGAAGGAACCGTTGTTGATGCCGACGAACTGATGGAAGAAATGGTCAATACGGCCAAAAAAATGTCGGAAGAGCTGGGCAAAGGACAAGAAATGGAAGCCACAGCAGCACAAGATTTATACGAAATGATTGGAATGGCCGCGCTGAAATACTTTATTTTGCGCGTTGATCCCAAAAAGACAATGCTCTTCAATCCTGCTGAATCTATTGATTTCAATGGAAATACAGGGCCATTTGTGCAATATACGCATGCCCGTATAAAATCCGTTTTGCGCAAGGCTGAGGAAAAAGGCATCACGTGGAAAAATGCCGACATGCAAATGCATGGCCTGAAACCCAAAGAAAAATCCGTGATTACACTACTTCATAGCTGGAAAGATGTTTTACAACAAGCTGCCATAAACCGCAGTCCGGCACTTATCGCAAACTTTATTTATGAGTTGGCTCGCGAGTACAACCAGTTTTATCAGGAGCATTCAATCCTGAAAGAAACCAGTAAGGATGCGGTGTTGCTAAGACTTCAAATGAGCGAATTGACGGCAAGCATGTTGAGTTATGCGGCCGGGCTGTTGGGTATTAAGATGCCTGAAAAAATGTAAAAAGGCTATTTCGTTTCTTTTTAGGCTTTCACATCGCGTTTTCTGAGCAGCAGATAGCAATAAAAGCTAAATATTAAAGTCGTAATCCATTGAAAAAGTAGTGGCGTGGAAACCAATTTTCCGCTGAGTAGAAGTGTTTGCAGCAGACCAAATTTTTCGAGATAATACGCAGCTTTGCTAAGTAGGATACTTCCGTGCGCGGCAAACAAAATATTGTGCATTCGTTTGCTGATAAAGTAAAACAGGAAAACATTCAGTGACAATTCAAACGAAATCAGTAGCATTTTCCCGAAAACCGGATGTCCACTCTTAAAAAACGAAAATAGCGGTAAGGTGAAAGCTGGCTGGTAGGCGTTTCGCATTCACTTTAAGTAGGATTTTTTCTCCCTTGGCATAGCCGTTATTTCCCAGACCATGGTTCTCGGGAATTTTTTTCTTCCTCTGATCTCGCAATAGGGATTAGGAACTTCGAGAAATTCCCGTCCAGGCTTAAAAACCCAGGTTCGTTTTAGAGTTTCCCAAGCGTTTTGCTTTTTGTATGACGGCCTCTTTTAGTTCTTTCTTATAGCTGATAATGAGGTCTCTGAGAGATTCATCGCCCGCCGAGAGTATTTGCACAGCTAAAATCCCTGCGTTTTTTGCGCCATTGAGGGCAACTGTTGCTACCGGGACGCCGCTGGGCATCTGCAAAATTGACAACACAGAATCCCAGCCGTCGATGGAGTTGGACGACTTTATAGGGACACCAATCACAGGCAGTGGAGAGATGGCTGCCACCATGCCGGGCAGGTGTGCCGCGCCACCAGCTCCTGCAATCACTACTTTCACGCCGCGAAGGTGTGCGTTTTGAGCAAAGTCGAATAGCAAATCGGGTGCGCGATGTGCCGAAATGATGTTGATTTCGTAGGCCACTTCAAGATGATCTAAGATTTTTGCAGTTTCTTCCATGATGGGCAGGTCTGATTCTGAACCCATTACAATGCTGACTAAAGGTGTTTTCATGCGATAATTTTTATCAGGTTTTTTACTTGATTTACTTTTTCAATAGCTTCTGCGCGTGTACCTGCCAAAATGGTGAGATGTCCCATTTTGCGAAATGGCGAGGTGATTCTTTTTCCGTAAAGATGCACTTTTACGCCATCAATTTTCATGGCTTCAAAAAGTCCTTCATAGATGGCTTCGCCTTCATAGCCTGGCTCACCCAATAAGTTGAGCATGATAGCGGGCATTTTTTGTCGCACGCTACCCAAAGGTAGGTCGAGAATGGCACGCAAAAGTTGTTCAAACTGCGAAGTTACGATACTTTCGATAGTGTGGTGTCCACTGTTGTGCGGACGAGGAGCTACTTCATTCACCCACACTTTATTATCGTGGTCAATAAAAAGCTCAACGGCCAAAAGTCCTACCATGTCCCAGGCAGTGATGAGTTTGTTGGCAAGCTGGCTGCATTGGGTAGTGATTTCCGCGCTAATGTCTGCCGGACAAATCAGTTTTT
>JALNZT010000070.1 GCA_023229135.1 Bacteroidales bacterium | reverse complement strand
CCAGCAGAGCCTGAGTCCGCTTCTCATGGCTGAACAAATTTATGACTATTCCATGAAAGTATGCCTGAAAAAAACTCTTAATTCAAATTGCATTAATATTCCCAGCACATCAAAATAAAATGTAGCCCTAATAGACGACACAGCAAGGATAAATGATAAAAATAAACATAAACATAATGTGACAGAACAAATGAACTTTCAGACGGCCGACCCAAAAGCCAACGCTCAAAAAACAAAAAGTGCCCATTTACCGATACTTCCAAAGCATTCAACTGGGCAAAAAAAAAAATTATCTTGCAGCGTTTTTTATCAATTCATTTATGAGATTTTACTGGCTGTTTTTCTATGTACTTTCATGCTCTTTTACTCCTGTGAAAACAAGAGTAACGATAGTTTCGATAAAATACCAACAACCGAAGTAGAACGTAACGTAAACGTTGACTTTGAACGTATAGTAACGGAGGGTGGTTTTTCGAATGAAAACCAACAGCGTATATTTCAAGAATTGGCTTCTCTTTTTTCAAACAAACAAAAGGATAAAACGGAAGCACTAAAATTGTATCAGAAATATATTGAATATTTCGAGCAGCAAAACGATGATGCAGCAATTGGAAAAATCAACCGTTTAGTGGGGAACCTGTTGTGCAAAGAATACAATTTTGATACAGGTATTCCTTATCTGATAAAAAGTTCTGAAAATTTTACAAAGGCCAGAGATTACAACTCCCTTTGCAAAGCATACAACAATCTTTCGCTGGCTTATCATGATTTTGGCGATTATGAAAAGGGCATAGCGTATGCTAATCTTGTTCTCAAAAACTATCAGGAACATACAAATGAAATCAATGAAAATTTGATGTGGTATGCTTATAACAATCTGGGTATTAATTATGATGAGAGTAAGCAGTATGCCAACGCTATTGAAAGTCATTTGAAAGCTTTGCCTTTTGCATTGAATGCTAGCGACAGTTCCTATTCGTATAACAATTTGGGAAACACATATAAAAAGTTAAATCAATATCAACAAGCTAAACATTATTTTACCTTATCTTTTAAACATTCACACGATTATGAAGATATGTATCATTTTGCCACGCTTTACAGCAACTTAATGGATATTGAAAGACTTTTCAAAAACTACACACAAGCAGAAAATTATATTGATTCAGCTAATTTTTATGCACTGAAAAGCGGAAGTCCCGAAAAACTCATTGATTTTTATTTTTATACTCATTTACTTAAAAGCGAAACAACAGATTATAAATCAGCAACACAGTACCTGAACAAACACATTGCGCTTAAAGATTCATTGCTCAATGCCGAAAAAGCCAAAATCGTTTACGATTACCAGATAAAATACGAAACCGAAAAAAAAGAAAAACAAATAGCCGAAAGCAAACTCGCGTCCAAACAAAAAAACATCTGGCTGATTTTGTTGGGAGGAGGCATGATTATCGGTCTCGTGGTTTTCCGAAATTTCAGCATAAAGTCAAAACACAGACATTACAAACTGTCGTTAGAAAACGAATTGCTGAAAGAACAAATAAATGCCAAAATTCAGGAGCAACGCCTGGAGATTTCCCGGGATTTACATGATAGTCTGGGAGCACAACTCACACTTATCAATTCAATTATAGAAAGTCTCAAGAATACAGCGCCAAAATTAGATGAAGCAGTAAACAGCAAGATCAATACCTTGTCCGATTTTTCCGAAAACTCGATTGCAGAACTGAAAAACACTTTGTGGGTGCTAAATTCTGACGAAATACATCTTCAAGATTTAAAAGCCAAAATTCTGAATTTTATCAGAAACGCATCAGAAGCAAAAGACGATCTGAAATTCAATTTCAACTTTGATGTTTCCACCAATTCCAATTTTAATTCAAAACAGGCAGTAAATCTGTTTAGGACAGTTCAGGAAATTATCAACAACGTCATTAAATATTCCGATGCTTCTGAAATTATAATAGATGTGCAAGAGTTTGAAAACATTTTAACCATTAAAATTTCAGACAATGGTAAAGGTTTTGAATTCGAAAAAGAAAAAAACAAATCCTTTGGACTGATAAATATTGAAAGCAGAATTAAAGCCATTAACGGAACAGTCCATTTGGAGACTACAAAAGGAAAAGGAACGGCCTACACTATTCAAATCGCAATCTGAAAATGATAAAAATTGCTATTGCAGACGACAATTTATTTGCGCTGAAAGCCATAGAGGAAAAACTTTCGGTTAATGAAGACATTTTCATTACACATATCGCTCAAAATGGACTTGAATTGCTGAAATTATTAACCAAAAACAGTGAGATCGATTTGATACTAATGGACATAGAAATGCCGGTATTAAATGGCATTGAAACTACAGAAAATATAAAACAGCAATTCCCGGACATTAAAATAGTCATGATAACCATATATGATGATGATGAATATATCTTCAACGCCATCAAAGCCGGAGCCGATAGCTATATCCTGAAAGAAACCAAAGCTGACAAAATCTATGAAACCATAATTGATACCCTGAATGGCGGATCAGTCATGTCGCCATCCATAGCTTTGAAAACGTTGCAACTACTCAAAACAACTACCTATTCTATACCTAAAAAAGATATAGAAAAAATCACATTGTCCAAGAGAGAAACGGAGATTTTGGAACAATTAAGTAACGGTTTTACCAATAAGCGAATTGCCGAAAACCTATTTATTTCGCCATTTACCGTGAAAAGGCATATCGAGAATATCTACCAAAAACTCCAAGCCCGCAACCGCATAGAAATGTTGGATAAAGCACGAAAAAACGGATTAATCTAAAGAAAAATGGGCTTAACAGCCCATTGAACAAAGTGTTGATTTGATATATTTTTGTAGTGTAAAACTATAATTCTTTTAAATCATGAAACCAATCCAATTCCTCAAAACTGCAACCCTTGCTCTTGCAGTACTCTTATCTTCTTGTGCTAAAGACGATGAACCAACACCTGATAGTTCGGGTGGAGCTGCATTTTTTGCTGCAAAAGTTGATAATCAGTCCTTTCCTAATGCTGATATTCAATTTACAAGTGCCAAATTTGTTAGCTCCACAAAAATGCTTCAGATCATAGGTCAGCCTACTGACCAAAAAGAAACCATTATACTAATACTAATGCCTTTTGGAGGAAAAGTAACTACTTCAGCAGACTGGAAACCGGGAGCTTATGATTTTGACCCAATTCACGTTACTAACGTGGAGTACTTGGCAAGTGCTGAGTACAACAAATGGAACGGTAGCGGTTATGACCAGTGGTTTACCGAATGGGAATATGTAAAAACCGGAAAAATTATTATTGAGACAAATAATGGAACACATATTAAAGGTACATTCTCTTTTGATGCTGTACGAAAAAACAATGATGGTTCTTTTAATTCGGGTAGTATCAAAAAGATAACCGGGGGTAAGTTTGATTTGGATATAAAAACCTATTAAATATTATGAAAAAGATATGCTGTTTAAATATTTTAATATTAGCTGTTGCTATATTATTTGCATCTTGTTCTAAAGAGGATGATCATAGTGAAGTATCGTCCCCGTCTGAAACAGGATTTTTCTACGGTGAAAATGGCACATCTGCTTTAACCAAAGCAGATGAAGCGCAGGCAAACGGACAACATAAAACTATCATCGCCAAAAAAAACAATAGTACCGTAGTAGAGATTGTTTTAACAGATTTGAAAGCAGGTACTTATCCATTGACTGCAAAATATGCTTTCACCTATGTGAAAAACGGAAATCACTGGGAGTCCACGGCGGGTACACTTACAATCACCAAAAACGATGGTAACAAACTTTCAGGAACCTTCAAGGCCACAGCAGGGGCTGGTGTTTCGGGCGTTAGTACGGTAGAAGGAAAGTTCAATGATATTCCAGTGAAATAAATGCAACTGGTATTTCTATTGAAGAATAACCAATTAAGCCATTAACCTATTGTCAAAAAAACAACAACGTCTAAAGTGATAAGCCGCAGTTGTTTTTTTTTGACTTTACCGGTTCTTATAACAGAGATATTTGGAGTGATAATTTTAATTTTCAACAACATGAGCCAGTAATTACACATAATTATCTAACAAAAAAAAGAGGCAATAATTCAAATTTTACTATGATGAAAGCGACACAATATTTATCACGCTTTGCAATTGTTATTGCAGTAATGTTTTCATCTTGCTCTAAAGATGACGATATAGAACATCCAAACACAACAAATAATATTAATTTATCAAATACCAAAGATTGGACTGTTGCTGCACAACATGCCCAACCTAAAACACAAGGTAACTTAGGTGGTAGTTTTGAAACACAGGCTTTTAATATGCAATCGCCAAATGAGTTACGCTGGTATCTATGGTTCAAGCACATGTCTGGGTATCAAGACCCGATTGAGATTATTTTAAGTAATCAAAATACCGTTGCTGTAGGAAATACAGGAACTGATTTTAGACCAATCAAAACAATTTACGTTGGTGATACATGGGAGACGCATATTCCGTTTTCCAACACGTATAATATCGCTGTGTTCAAGAACAATCAGAATATTAATATAAACCTTTACGATCATAACGCAAGTACAATAAGAAGACTGCAAGCATCGGAAGATGGATTGTTGAATAATTCAGAGGCTATAGGTACCAATACCGTATCGCATTATCATTATGGTACTGGACAATGGAAAACCAATACTTTTTTTGCCACCTCTTTTGTATCTGTAAGATACAATAACCGCACTTACGTAATCAATTTAAACAAAAACACCAGTCAGGACGGCATAGGGATTTATTCTGAAACGGATAATCAAGTAATTGGTTCACAAGGCCAGATACGCTACCCGATGAATGCTGAAAATCATCTCAATATATCACCCGTTGGGTTTATTTTGCATAGCACTCAATATGGCGATAATGTTTTTGTAGCAATTGATGCCTATGGGAATAAGTTTGAAGTATATAGAATAAACTTAACCAACTTTACCATTCAAAAGGTGCTTGACGAAAACAAAGTAGGTACTTACAGCCAATATGCAAACGATATAGATGCAGAAGGAAACTTGTACACCGTAGAAAACAGAATTGAAAATCAAACCTCACACTTTAGCATCCGAAAATACAAAACGACTGGTGGTAACGAAGTCATTTTAAAGGAAGCAGATTTGAAGGAGCATACACAGATACATGCACTAAAATATTTCAATGGTAAACTACATGCAGCAGTGGTTTATAGACAAGAAAATCCAAAAAATTGGATGGATAACACTTACCACATGCAAATCATTAATTATCAATAACAATCTTAAAAACAAACCAAGATGAAACTACTTGTATCTTTCTTACTTTCCATCATTTGTGCATGATACAACAATAATACACTCATTACAGATGCTATTTTTGATTTAGACCTTACAACTAAGAAAAATTAACCCAAAACCAATACTCTTGCGGTAAAATTATCATGAAAAATTCGGCAAAATACTTACTCACCGGCCTGTGCTACTTCGCATTAGGCACCTTTTTGTATGCACAAGGAACTACCACTGCAGAAGCTTATCAATACCAACGGGATCAGGCTTTTAAAAATTATATGGAGAATATCAGCAGCAAAGGTATGGCAGGCCCGGCTAATACCAATTTTGATTACTCCATCGACCAGAAAGCTGTTCAAAACATGGTGGACCACTGGGAAAAAATGTCAGGCAGAAAAACAGCGGCTGAGAATGACGCAGAAAGGGCGGCACTCAGACAAAAATGGGCAACAGAATACCAAGCATCTGTGGCTTACGATGCCTTTGATGACAATCGCCGTTTGATCTACCAAAATATGAGAAATTTCTATGCAGATATTTATAAATCTGTAGGGTTTCCGGTGCCTGAAGCCAATATGCTTGCTAATAAGCAGATTATGGAAAAAAGAACTACATACAATGACAGTTATGGCGTTTTGGTTTTTGTAGATAATCCTGCCGTTGATCTCGCTTTTAGCGCTAAAAAAACATTTGAAGAACTGAAGCAAATAGCCAGTTTTGAGGAGTTGGTTCCACTTATTTACGATTTTAGTTTTACTGGTTACAGTGCCATAAAAGCACTTGAATATTTAGAAACACGATTTCCCGACAAAAAAGCTATCATCAATACGCTAAAACCTTTGTATGGAATGTCGTATTGGCAATACATAGATGTGGATTTTGAAGCGCCAAGCACTACACGTCCGGGAAAAAGCGATTATTATTTTAGTTGTAGTAGTTATAATAGGGGTGAAGGAACAGAATTATACCCCGAAATGGCGGACTATGTATATAAATGGATGGAAGAAAATCCGGAAGGACTTGTGTCATTATTTGAAAGTGGCAATAAATACGGCGGCAATTTTGAAATCATACAACATGCATTCAATAAAAAGCAGTGGCAGCAATACGCTCGATTTATAGTCAATTTTGCAATGCACGGAACAAGCAATCTTGCAGAAAAAGGGAAAATAATGGAAGACTATCGTCAATATGGCGTTTTCATTCTCGACACAAAAGAAGAAAGAGGCGATTATGAAAAAAGCAAACATTTCACATTGCAGGATTTTGAAGCTGTTCGCAATCGGTATCAAATATCCGGGGTAAAAGCAATGGAACTTTTGGGATTGGTGGGCAGTCGTTATTCTACCGAGTTATACACCCAATTTGGACCAAAATTCCCGTGGATTGACGCATTATATGCTGAGGAAGTAAAACAATATGCTGATTCAGGAGATAAGGATGCCCAATTTCTATATGCAGTTCACCAGATGCAAGTAAACAAAAAAAATGAATGGAAGCAAGCATATGATATAATTAAAAAATTTATGGAAGAAGGCTATAATGAAGCATTTAATCTTGATAGGTATTATGGTTGGGAAGACCAACTCAATTTTTCCAAAAAGTATGCAAAGGAATATAAAGAATTAAAAAAAGCACACAATCGATAAGTGGTAAAGTAAAATTGCAGAAAGGTAGATTGTGAGATTCCAAACAGAGGGTTTAAGCAATCGCAAAGAAAAATACCACCTCAAAAGAGAATGTGTTATAAACCGCCAAAAACAGTCAAATGAAAACCGAAACAAAATTTCAATTAATTTATTTCACTAAATTTTTTTCTGCGATAGCGATAGTTGCGTTTTATATAATTTGAATGTTGACTAAAACAAAAACAGAAAAAATTTCAGCTGAATTTAGGGCAGCAATTACTGGTATCAAATTTCAGCATGGTTCATCTTTCTCGGCATTTGTAGATTTATCCAATGGTGATGAGTACTTACTTACTCGTTTGGGGCAAGAAGTGGGAAAAAGTTCGTTGTATGACACTACCTATTGGAAAATAAACAAAAATGAAAAACACTGGTAAAATACTCATTATTATAGGGATAATTTTCGGATTGCTCGGCATTAGTTCCGTTTGGAAAGATTATACTTACCGAAAAGCAAGTGTAGTTGTTAAAGGCAAAATATTATCCGTAGAAATAAAAGACATCAGGGCAAAGTATGGAAACTATTACTTGAAACCAACGCATCATATCGACCAACATCTTACTTTCCTTCGTGATGGTAGTATGGATACGATTACACTCAAATCCAATTTCTTATTATACACCAAAGGAAAAACGACTAAAAATCCAAACCCTATTCCAACAGTCGAACAACTGATGAAACATGAAAAATACGTTCGTTACGTTCCCGAAAGCAAGAAAAATGAAACCGTTTTTCCTGAGCGTATCGACATTAATAATAATCGAGAATATGTTGCACAACATAGAACATCATTTTTTTTCAATATGGTGTTTTGTTTCGTCTTTGGTGGAATTTTAAATCTCTTTTTCAGAACGAAAAAATCAATAAAATGACAGCAGAATACAAACTTAATAAGAAAACAGCATAACGCAAATACAGCCAGCAGGTAACAGCACCTACCCAAAAGTGGCGGTTCAGTGGTTAAACCAAGCTTTGTGCTTCTGTCAAAGTTTCTGCTTGGTTGACAGTGAAGTGCTTCGAAATCGCCACCTTCGGGTAGCTGCAAAACGTTAGCCCTAATTAGAATAACATGAGTCAAGAACTAGAAAATACAGACAAACAAGAGGTTGCAATTATTGACGAAAGTCAGATTAAGCAGTTTCAATCTCTTTATTATTTATTTAAAGGAAAAAGAGATACAGAAATAAAGCTTTTCGACTCCTATAAGCAATTTAGCTATGATGATATCATTGAATTAAATGAAAAGGTTTACAAAAAGCTAGAATTACATGAAAAGTTAACTGACCTGACACACGTGACTGTTGGACTAGATAACAATGAAATTCGAACTTTTGGAAATTGGTATGAATTCACACAAACTGATTGGCAAATCTCAGCAAGAACTAAATACATTAGCTTAGAATGGGACTTTAACATAATACTACCAAATCAGCCACATAAAGTTCCTCAAACTCATACTTTAAGGATACGAATAGGCAACAATCTAAAACCAAGTGAGATGATTCAAGTTGTATTTCAAGGAAGCGAAGAATATGAACTTGAAGAAGTCCAATCTCAAATGGTTTGTAAAATTGATTTTGTTAATGCTCAAATCTGTTCCGAGCTTAAAACAGTCGTTTCAGAATGGTATGAAGCTTTACCAAAGAACAGCGAAGACCATAAATTAATTAAGTACATTCTAAAACATGAAGTTAAGATTCAGAATTTTGTCATTCTTTCCTTTTTAACTTCTTCTGTTATTCTGTTGAATTACTTATTTGGATTTCTTACCTCTACTAAATTTAATTTCCTTCCTGACGATAGTACAGGAAAACTATATTTTGTGATAACAGCCAGTGTTCCTATTGTTTATTTCTTTTATCGAATGGGAGTTTTATTCTCAGATAGAATCCTTAAAAAACAGATTGGTAAACTGAGAAGAAATCCAATGTTTGAGTTTACAAAAGGAGATAAAAACAAATTCAAGGAAATTGAAACTTCAAATAAAAAATTACTCAAAGGATTGGGCTTGAATATTTTCTATGCTATTAGTGCAAACTTTGTTGCGTATTTGATTGGAGTGATTCTTAAAATAATAATAAATAACTAGGGCTAATAAATAGGACTCTAAGCGGTCGGCACGACCCAGCGCGGAGTCCATGTTGAACTACATCCCGCCTTAGTATGTGCTTAGAAAAGGGTTTGCTTGTTTAATGTGGCGTTTTCCAAAGGTGGGTTACGTGGTTTTAGCCAGTTTTACTTTGTTTTTTACGGATGACTATTTTTCTCAAGGGCAAAATCCTTATGTTTTGGTTAGGTTTGGGCAGTTTTCTCCCAGTCCCTCATTTTGAGAGCTTTTTGGGTTGTGTTTTTACTTTAAGAAGGTTAGAAGGATTGAAGGCAAATGGCCTGCCGGCGACCTGATTCGGGGCAGCTCTTCTACAACTAACATCCTTCCCTTTTTACATTTAGGGCATTGTCCTGAGTCAAAACCGGTGAGTCTGATGATCATTTCGGCTTTGGTTTCCTTTGCTTTGGGGTTGGCAAGTTCCTCTATGTCTGGCTTTTGCTCCGGCTCAAATTGCAAATCCATATTCCTTTGGGTAATCGGATTATAAATTCCATACCTACGGATACGAACGAATCGCTTGGGCATAATATGCAAACAAAAACGTCGCAGAAATTCTACTCCTTCAAGGACAACTACCTTCTGCCTGGCTCCATCTCGGTAATCTTTGGCTATGAACTTCACGTGAGTTTCTTTAATATCAAGTATCCGGGGATTGCTGATAGCTACTCTGTGGGTATATTGTCCCAGATAATGGATTACGTTTTGCGCACTCGCCATTGAGGCTTCACAATGCACAACCCACTTAGATTTATAGGCCTTTTCAATTTGTGGCCTGAAGCATTCTATGGCATCCAACACTTTGAGCTTACGCTTGATACTGTCCAAAAACTTGCCCTTAAAGGTATTGCTTAGTTGATGCACCGGATAAAGGTAGTTCTCATATTTTCCAATATGCTTCCATTCTCCTTTCAAAGAGTATCCTGCCGCAGGAACTATACAATGTATATGTGGATGAAGAC
>JALNZT010000033.1 GCA_023229135.1 Bacteroidales bacterium | reverse complement strand
TAAGCCTTCCCTGCTGTCGCTCCAAGCGTGCTTAAAACCTGTAAATCTCTTTTACCCTACCAGTCTTGTTAGATGAACTTGCCCCGTTGTACAACGCGTTTGTTGTGTTTGGGAGTGCAAAGATAGAATTATTTGTTTTCAAAAAACAAGCCTCTTTTAAAATAAATTACAAATAAATGTTAAGCCTCTGTTTACCAATTCTTAATAAAAATCCCCGATACTATTTTTTATAATATTGGGGATTTCTGTTAGTCATTTTTAGTGAAATCTACCGGGCATATTTGAAGTTTTGGCCCAGATAACGTGCATTAGATCCCAGCATTTCTTCGATGCGAAGCAATTGGTTATACTTGGCAATCCTGTCGGTTCTGCTTGCGGAGCCGGTTTTTATTAGGCCCGTATTTAAGGCAACAGCCAGGTCTGCAATAGTGGTATCTTCTGTTTCGCCTGAGCGATGGCTTATAACGGCTGTATAGGCATTGCGATAGGCCATGTTAACAGCGTCAATGGTTTCGGTAAGTGTTCCGATCTGGTTTACTTTTACTAATATGGAGTTGGCAACACCTTTTTCAATGCCCATGCTCAGCCTTTTTACGTTAGTTACGAATAAATCATCGCCAACAAGCTGTACATTTTTGCCCATAGTATCAGTCATTTTCTTCCAGCCGTCCCAATCGTCTTCGTCCATTCCATCTTCTATGGAGAGGATGGGGTACTTTTTAACCCAGTCGTTCCAATAGTCAACCATCTGTCCGGGTGTCAATTTATCTCCAGTAGATTTGTGCAGGTGATAAACATTCTCATCTTTAAGGTAATACTCGGAAGCAGCAGGATCCAGTGCCAGAAAAATATCAACGCCTGGTTTGTACCCGGCTTTTTCTATAGCTTGAAGGATTACCTGAATTGCTTCTTCATTGGATTTGAGGTTTGGTGCAAAACCGCCTTCATCACCAACGTTGGTAGAATATCCTTGTTTTTTCAGTACAGCCTTTAAATTATGGAAGATTTCGGCGCCCATACGTAAGGCGTGTGAGAAATTCTCAGCACCTACGGGCATAATCATGAACTCCTGAAAGTCGATGCTGTTGTCGGCATGTGAACCACCATTTAAGATGTTCATTAAAGGAATGGGCAATGTATTGGCATTTGTGCCACCAATATAACGGAATAGCGGTTGATTGGATTCTACTGCCGCCGCATGAGCTACAGCAAGAGAAACACCAAGCATAGCATTTGCTCCCAGTTTAGCTTTATTGGGTGTGCCATCAAGCTCGATCAACTTCTGATCTATTTCGTTCTGATCAGTAATATAATAACCCTGCAATTCTTCCGCGATGATATTATTCACGTTTTGAACTGCTTTAAGCACGCCTTTTCCAAGGTATGCCGACTGATCTCCGTCTCTTAGCTCAACGGCTTCGTGAACACCTGTTGATGCACCGGACGGAACGGCAGCTCTTCCCAAAACACCGTTTTCTGTTATAACATCAACTTCTACTGTTGGATTACCACGCGAATCAAGTATTTGACGCGCATGAATGTTTACAATGTGACTCATATTATTATTTTTTAATCAATGCAAATTTAAGATTTTATGGCATAAAAAAAGGATAAAGTTAGCTAACCTTATCCTAATCTTTATGCAAACGGTTGTTATGTACTAAGCTTTAGCTTTGCCCTCATCCGTTTTAGTTTCCGGTTCCGTTTCTGTTGCTTCTGGTGCTGTTTCCTCTTTGGCATCAGCAACAGGTGTATCAGCCACAGGAGTATCAGTTTTTTGGGCAACCACTTCCTGGTCAGCTTTAGCCTCTACAATTTGCGTAGCTTTTTTGGCACCACCTCTTCTGCGTGTTGCTTTAGCCTTTTTAGGAGCTTTGTTAGCCAGTAAATTCTCGTTAAAGTCAACTAGCTCAATCATACACATTTCAGCATTATCACCTAATCTGTTACCGAGTCTAATAATTCGGGTATAACCACCGGGTCTATCAGCTACTTTTACAGAAATATCTCTAAACAGTTCATTTACTGCAAACTTATTCTGTAATTGTCTGAAAACCATACGCCGTGAGTGTGTTGAGTCTGTTTTTGATCTGGTGATCATTGGTTCAACATATACGCGTAATGCTTTTGCTTTAGCAACCGTAGTTTTAATCCTTTTATGGAAGATCAGTGATGCAGCCATATTCGACAACATTGCTTTTCTGTGCGAACTGGTTCTGCTTAAATGATTAAATTTTTTATTATGTCTCATCTCTCTTATTCCTTATCTAATTTGTATTTGCTGATATTCATTCCAAACTCAAGGCCTTTAGCTTTTACCAGTTCTTCTAATTCAGTGAGGGATTTTTTACCAAAATTGCGGAACTTAAGCAGGTCGTTCTTATTGAAAGCTACCAGCTCGCCCAATGAATCAACATCAGCGGCTTTGAGGCAATTAAGTGCCCGCACTGAAAGGTCGAGATCAACAAGCTTTGTTTTAAGTAATTGTCTAACATGAAGTGAGCTTTCATCAAATTCTTCACTTACAGATTTTTCTTCAGTGTCAACCGAGATTTTCTCGTCAGAGAAAAGCATAAAGTGATGAATAAGAATTTTTGCTGCCTCTTTAAGTGCATCCTTAGGATGTATTGAGCCATCGGTTTCGACATCGATGATCAGTTTCTCGTAGTCGGTTTTCTGTTCTACACGGAAATTATCAACATGAAATTTCACGTTTTTTATTGGTGTATGAATAGAATCGATAGCTATCGTATCAACGGATGCATTAGCCACTTTGTTTTCTTCAGCAGGAACATAACCACGACCTTTGTTGATAGTAATTTCCATGCTAAGTTTTACAGAGGGATCCATATTACAAATAACCGTTTCAGGGTTTAGAACCTGAAAAACTGAGAGAAATTTGTTCATATCACCGACTTTAAACTGCTCTTGGTCGCCGATGACAATATTTACTTTCTCCGAATTTTCGGAGGTAATTTGTTGTTTGAATCTAACTTTTTTGAGGTTAAGCACGATATCGGCAACATCTTCAACGACTCCCTCAATAGATGAAAACTCGTGCAACACACCTTCTATGCGAATAGATGTGATGGCAAAGCCTTCTAGTGAGGAAAGCAGAATTCTTCTTAAAGAGTTGCCTATAGTGATACCGAAACCTGGTTCGAGAGGACGAAACTCGAAAGAGCCTTTGTATTCGTTCGAATCGACCATGATAACCTTTTCGGGTTTTTGAAACGCTAAAATTGCCATAATAAAGGGTTTAGTGTTTGATAGGATGTGCTACCAGGTTAATAATTCAGGATTATTTCGAATACAACTCAACAATAAGTTGTTCTTTGATCGTCTCGGGTATATCTTCTCGCGAAGGATAGCCAATAAATCTACCAAGCATTTTCTCACTGTCCCAATCGAGCCATGAGTAGCGGTTGCCGCGGCCTTCGAGCGAATAAGCAATAGCTTCAAGGCTTTTGGATTTTTCTCTAACACCAACATTATCTCCTTCCCTGAGTAAATAAGAAGAAATGCTTACAACTTCACCGTTAACGGTGATATGTCTGTGGCTAACAAGCTGTCGGGCTGCTGCGCGTGTGGGTGCAATACCCAGACGATAAACAGTATTATCGAGCCTTGACTCAATAAGCTGTAGCAAAATTGTACCTGTAACACCACTCTTCTGGCTTGCTTTTTCAAACAAGTTTCTGAATTGTTTCTCCAGAATACCGTAAGTGTATTTAGCTTTCTGTTTTTCCTCAAGCTGCATACCGTATTCAGACTGTTTTTTTCTACGCTTTGAGCTTCCATGTTGTCCCGGAGGATAATTTTTCTTCTCAAAAGCTTTATCTGCTCCAAAAATCGGTTCACCGAATTTTCTTGCAATCTTTGATTTAGGACCTATATACCTAGCCATTATCTTTTCTTTTTTTTGTTAATAAGTGATTAAACTCTCCTGCGTTTAGGAGGGCGACATCCGTTGTGAGGAAGTGGAGTAACATCAACTATTTCAGTTACTTCGATACCTGATGAATGGATTGAACGAATTGCAGATTCACGTCCTGCACCAGGTCCTTTAACGTAAACTTTCACTTTTCTTAACCCCAGATCATAGGCGGTTTTCGAACAATCTTCTGCTGCCATTTGTGCAGCATAAGGCGTGTTCTTTTTTGAACCTCTAAAACCCATCTTTCCGGCTGATGCCCAGGAAATTACCTGTCCTTCATTGTTTGTCAAAGAAATGATAATATTGTTGAAAGAAGCCTTGACAAATGCTTTGCCCTGGGATTCAATCTTCACTACACGCTTCTTTGTCGCTTTCGTGCTTTTTGCCATTTTACATTTACTTATTCAGTGATTTTATATGATCCGACTACTTGTTATTTAGTAGCCTTCTTTTTGTTTGCAACAGTTTTCTTACGGCCTTTTCTGGTACGAGCATTGTTCTTTGTACTCTGTCCACGTAAAGGCAGCCCCAAACGATGACGGATTCCACGGTAGCAACCGATGTCCATTAATCGTTTAATATTAATCTGAACTTCACTGCGCAATTCACCCTCTACCTTGTAATTGTTGCCAATTACCGTACGAACATTATTTTGCTCATCGTCTGTCCAGTCTTCAACTTTTTTATTAAAATCGACACCCGCCTGGGTTAAAATCTTTTGTGAAAGATTTCTGCCAATACCAAAAATATAGGTTAAGGCAATTTCACCACGTTTGTTGTTCGGGATATCGACACCTGCAATTCTAGCCATATCTGTTTAATTAAATATTCTACTTTCGGTTTAACCCTGACGCTGTTTAAACTTAGGGTTTTTTTTGTTTATCACATACAATCTACCTTTACGGCGCACTATTTTGCACTCTGCAGATCTCTTTTTAATGGATGCTCTGACTTTCATTTTTGTTGTGTTTCAGTTTTGGAAAACCCAAATTATTTTATTGTTACTCTGATTATTTATATCGAAAAGTGATTCGGCCTTTTGTCAAATCGTAAGGTGACATCTCGAGTTTCACGCGGTCACCAGGCAATATTTTGATATAATGCATACGCATCTTACCTGAGATATGCGCTGTTATGTTGTGTCCATTTTCCAATTCGACACGAAACATCGCATTACCTAACGATTCAACTACTGTACCATCTTGTTCGATTGACATTTGTTTTGCCATATCTGCTTTTATTTTTTATTCAATATTTCTTCAATATACGAAAATGTTGAAAGAATATCGGCTTTGCCTTTACGAATCGCCACATCGTGCTCAAAATGAGCAGAAGGTTTTCCATCAATTGTTCTGATAGTCCAACCATCAGCCTCTTGTTTCACCCCTCGGCTACCAAGATTTATCATTGGTTCGATGGCTAAAGTCATATTTTCTTTCAATTTAACACCGGATCCTCTGCGACCATAGTTAGGTACTTCAGGCTTTTCATGCAATTTTCTACCAACTCCATGTCCAACCAATTCGCGCACCACACCATAACCAAACCCTTCAGTATACCTCTGTATAGCATTTCCGATATCGCCCGTTCGGTTTCCTGCTACAGCTTGCTCAATGCCTAAATACAAGGATGCTTTCGTACGTTCCAAAAGTAACTGAAGCTCTTCTGATATTTCGCCTACAGCAAAAGTATAAGCTGAATCGCCATAAAAACCATTCTTCAAAACACCACAATCAATGGATACGATATCCCCTTCTTGCAGCACCTGATTTCCGGGTATTCCGTGAACGACTTGATCATTTACCGAAATACACAAGGAACCTGGAAATCCGCCGTATCCTTTAAAACCGGGAACAGCGCCATGGTCTTTGATAAAGGCTTCAGCAATAGCATCAAGCTCAATGGTTTTTATGCCGGGAGCTACATACTTAGCCACTTCGGCCAGTGTTTTTCCAACAAGCAAAGAACTTTCACGTTGTATTTCTATTTCCTCTTCAGTCTTAATATAAATCATTCTGAGTTGAAAATTTATCCCATATTCATGGCAGATGCGCGTCCTTTGATACGACCCGATTTCGTGAGACCATCATAATGGCGCATCAGTAAATAACTTTCAATTTGCTGTAATGTGTCTAATACTACACCAACTAAAATCAGCAGCGAAGTACCTCCATAAAATTGCGCAAAGGCTGTGCTTACACCAAGCTGTGAAACTATAGCTGGTAAGATGGCTACCAACCCCAGAAATATTGATCCGGGGAGTGTTATGCGCGACATCACATTATCAAGGTATTCGGCGGTTTTCTTTCCGGGTTTTACTCCTGGAATAAAACCTCCGTTTTTCTTCATATCTTCGGCCATCTGATTAGGATTTATTGTTACAGCCGTATAAAAATAGGTGAACAAAATAATCAAAATGAAGAAAGTGAGGTTATACCAGAGCCCGTTAATATTAGTAAAGGCAGCAGCCATTCCAGACAAACTTTCGGAGCTGGTAAAACCAACGAGTGTGATCGGCAGGAACATGATGGCTTGTGCAAAAATGATTGGCATAACACCGGCTGCATTCACTTTAAGAGGAATATACTGTCTTACACCGCCATACTGACGGTTTCCAACGATCCTTTTGGCGTATTGTACCGGCACTTTTCGCGTCCCCTGAACCAATAAAATGGTTAGCAGGATAACGAAAACCAGCACGGCAATCTCGATAAGGAAGTAAACCAATCCACCGCCTTTCTGCTCTAATCTACTGAAGAATTCACCAAACAATGCAAATGGAAGTCTGGCAATAATCCCAATCATAATGATAAGTGAAATACCATTACCGATACCTTTATCCGTAATTTTCTCACCGAGCCACATCACAAATAAGGTTCCTGCAATCAGAATAACTGTAGAGGAGAACCAAAAGAATGCGGAAGGGTTCGTTACACTTGGGTCGAATGGTGTGATAGCTTCGGCGGGCAGTTGCGAGATCATATTAGCGATGTAACCAGGCGCCTGTAGTGCTACGATAGCTACTGTAAGGTAACGGGTAATCTGATTGATCTTTCGGCGTCCGCTTTCTCCTTCACGTTGTAACCTTTGAAAGTATGGAATAGCCATTCCGAGCAACTGAATCACGATAGATGCAGAGATATAGGGCATAATTCCCAACGCAAAAATAGACGCATTTGAAAACGCGCCACCAGAGAACATATTGAGAAGCCCGAGCAAACCACCACTGGCTTGGCTTTGTAAGTTAGCCAGCATATTCGGATCTACGCCGGGGATAACAATATAGGATCCCAGGCGATAGATTAAAATAATTGCCAAAGTGTAGAGGATGCGTTTGCGCAGCTCTTCAATTTTGTTTATATTTCTGAGTGTTTCAAATAATTTTTTCATTCAGCTCAAATTTTTTCTGCGGTACCTCCGGCAGCTTCGATTGCAGCGATAGCGGCAGCAGAGAATGCATGTGCTTTAACATCCAATTTAGCTTTCAATTCGCCGTTAGCGAGAACTTTTACTTTTTCTCTTTTGTTAACAAGGCGATGTTCAACCAGAAATGCTACGTCAATTGCTGTAATGTTATGCTTTTCAGCCAACAGCTCGAGCGTATCTACATTTACAGCAGTAAATTCTTTGCGGTTGATGTTTTTAAAGCCAAATTTAGGTACGCGGCGTGCCAATGGCATTTGACCACCTTCAAATCCTAATTTCTTTTTATTTCCTGAGCGTGATCCAGCTCCTTTGTGACCACGCGTTGAGGTGCCACCAAAACCAGAGCCCTGGCCACGGCCAATTCTTTTCCTGTTTTTTACAGCACCTTTTGCCGGTTTGAGATTACTTAAATCCATTGTATGATGTAATTTCCTGTTTTCAACAATTATAATTCTTCCACCTTCAGTAGGTGTTTCACTTTGTCAACCATACCAGCTACTGCAGGAGACAACTCTACTTCTAAAGTTTGGTTAAGACGTCTGAATCCTAAAGCAGTAAGTGTATCTTTTTGCTTCTGTGTACGGCCTATACCACTTTTTATCTGTGTTATTTTAGCTTTTTTCATATTCTGCATCTTATCCGTTAAATACCGTATCCAAATCAACACCTCTGAGTTCGGCAACGCTATATGCATCGCGTAGTTTCATCAGGGCGTCAAAAGTAGCTTTTACTACTGAGTGAGGGTTTGATGAGCCTTTTGATTTGGCCAAAACATCAGTTACACCAACACTTTCGAGTACTGCACGCATAGCACCGCCAGCGATAACACCTGTACCTGCCGATGCCGGTTTGATATAAACAAGCGCACCACTATACTTACCATATTGGTCGTGTGGCAATGTTCCTTTAAGCACAGGAACTTTAATAAGGTTCTTCTTGGCGTCATCAATACCTTTAGCAATGGCAGCCGTTACCTCTTTAGCCTTTCCAAGGCCATATCCTACAACACCATTCTCGTTGCCCACAACCACAATAGCCGAGAAGCTGAATGTGCGTCCCCCTTTGGTTACTTTGGTAACACGTTGAATGCTAACCAACCGATCTTTAAACTCGATTTCGCTGGATTTTACTCTTTTTGTATTTACGTCTGACATAGTTTTTTAGAATTTTAATCCTCCATTACGGGCAGCATCTGCCAACGACTTAACTCTTCCATGATACAAATAACCGCCACGATCGAAAACTACAGTTTCAATGCCGGCAGCTTTTGCTTTTTCGGCTACCAGTTTTCCAACCAGTTGAGCCTGTTCTATTTTTGGCACGCTCTTTCCAGCAATTTCTTCATCGCGCGAGCTAACGCCGAGCAGCGTCTTTCCTGCTTCGTCATCAATAAGCTGAACGTATATTTGTTTATTACTTCTGTAAACAGACATCCTCGGACGTTGGGCTGTGCCCCTAACGATTTTCCGAATTCTGTTGCGGATACTGTTTCTCCTTAGTTCTTTTTTATTCTTTATTGCCATTTCAATTGGATATTAAATGCTTGACTTTTAACAATTAACTTAGTCTATTTACCAGCAGTTTTACCGGCTTTTCTTCTAAGCACTTCACCCTGGAAGCGGATACCTTTGCCTTTATAAGGTTCGGGTTTACGCAATGAACGAATTTTTGCGGCAACTTGTCCGAGCAATTGTTTATCATGCGAACGCATTTTCAGGATAGGGTTTTTACCCCTTTCCGTGATGGTTTCCAATTTGACTTCTTCTGGAATTTCAAAGATGATGTTGTGAGAGTATCCTAATGCCATTTCCAGAACTTGTCCTTTAGCTTCGGCTTTATAACCTACGCCAACAAATTCCTGTACGACTTCAAAACCTTCTGAGACACCTTTGACCATGTTGTGGATCAGCGCTCTGTAGAGACCATGCTTTGCACGGTGATCAATCGCTTCCGACTGGCGGTCGAGCACGATCAGATTATCTTCTACTTTTACGCTGACAGCTTCGTCGAGCTGTTGCTTCAATTCGCCCAGTTTTCCTTTAACTGTAACAAGTTGTCCATCAATTTTGATGTCAACACCAGCGGGGATTTCAATGGGCAATTTACCTATTCTTGACATTGATCTGTTCTCCTTCTAATTAACTAATATAACATAACACTTCACCGCCAACGTGCAGTTTACGTGCTTCCTTATCACTCATAATCCCTTGTGAGGTAGATATTATTGCAATACCTAAACCATTCATCACGCGCGGCAATTTTTCAGCGTGCACGTATCTTCTAAGGCCTGGACGCGAAACACGCTCAAGGGTGGTGAGTGCAGGCATTTTAGAAACAGGATGATATTTTAAGGCGATCTTAACGACACCTTGTTTGTCATCCTCTTCAAATTTATAATTCAGGATATATCCTTTTTCAAAAAGAATTTTTGTCAAAGCCTTCTTCACATTGGAAGCGGGAATTTCAACAACTCTGTGTTTTGCCATCACGCCATTGCGAATGCGTGTCAAATAATCTGCTATCGGGTCAGTATTCATATTGTATGCTGCTTCAAATTTTAATAATCTACCAACTTGCTTTTTTCACACCGGGGATTAAGCCTTTAAGCGCCATTTCCCGGAAATTGATACGTGAAATGCCAAACTGCCTCATATAGCCTTTGGGTCTGCCCGTAAGTTGGCAACGGTTGTGCAGGCGCACAGGCGAAGCATTTCTAGGAAGCTTCTGCAGACCTTCGTAGTCACCAGCAGCTTTAAGGGCTTCTCGCTTGGCAGCATATTTCTCTACCATTCTTTGTCTTTTACGCTCGCGCGCTTTCATTGACTCTTTTGCCATGCTTTATGATTTTTTTTGATTTTTAAACGGAAGACCAAAACCTTTGAGCAATGCTAATGCTTCTTTATCAGTTTTGGCTGTCGTAACAAAAGTGATGTCCATTCCATTCATACGATTTACTTTATCGATATCAATTTCAGGGAAAATAATTTGCTCTGTAACACCGAAGCTATAGTTTCCGCGGCCATCGAAACCTTTGTCGCTGATACCACGAAAGTCTCTAACACGAGGCAGCGCAACTGCAACGAGTCTTTCGAGGAACTCGTACATTTTATCTGCACGCAGCGTAACGCGAACCCCGATAGGGTTGCCTTTACGCAGCTTAAAGTTAGAAACGTCGCGTTTTGAAATGGTCGGTACGGCTTTTTGACCGGTAATAGAAGTCATTTCCTCTATACCATAGTCAATCAGTTTTTTATCGGTCAATGCGGCGCCGATACCCTGATTGAGTGAAATTTTTACAAGCCGTGGAACCTGCATAACCGAAGTGTAATTGAATTCTTTCATCAATGCAGGCACGATTTCACTCTTATACTGCTCTCTAAATCTGGGCTGATAGCTCATTACTTAATTACCTCCCCTGTCTTTTTTAAATAACGTACTGATTTTCCTGTCTTATCATCTACTTTACGGCCAATACGTGAAGGTTTACCGCTTTTGTCAGTAATTTTAAGGTTTGAAATATGCACTGCGGCTTCTTTTTTCAAAATACCCCCTTTTGGGTTTTCGGTATTGGGTTTGGTATGCTTTGAAACCAGATTGACACCTTCTACAATGGCCCTCTGTTTTTCCACATTTACAACAAGCACCTTTCCCTGCTCACCCTTATGGTCGCCGGCAATAACGATAACGTTGTCGCCTTTTTTTATGTGTAATTTTGTCATAATACTTCGTATTTATATTTTGTTAGAGCACTTCAGGTGCCAGCGAAACAATTTTCATGTATTGCTTTTCCCTCAGCTCGCGTGCTACAGGTCCAAAGATACGCGTGCCCATCATTTCACCGGTAGTATTCAGCAAAACTACTGCATTATCTTCAAAACGAATGTATGAACCATCGTTTCGTCTGGTCTCTTTTTTTGTGCGCACAACAACAGCTTTTACCACGGCACCCTTTTTCACGTTGCCACTTGGCAAGGCATGCTTAACGGTGGCAACAATCTGATCTCCTATGCGGGCATAACGTTTGCCTGTTCCTCCTAACACGCGAATGCAAAGTACTTCCTTGGCTCCGCTGTTATCTGCTACTGATAGTCTGGATTCTTGCTGTATCATATTACTTCGCCCTTTCGATTATTTCAACTAATCTCCAACATTTATTTTTACTCAACGGACGTGTTTCCATAATACGCACTGTATCACCAATGTTACAGTCGTTATTCTCGTCGTGAGCCATAAACTTGTTAGTCTTTTTCAAAAACTTGCCGTAAACGGGGTGTTTCACGCGACGTACAATTTCAACGGTAATGGACTTGTCCATTTTATTACTGACAACCACGCCGGTTCTTTCTTTTCTGAGATTCCTGGTTTCCATCTTGTCTTCTCGTCGTTATTATTGATTAGTTCCTGTCAACTGGCGTTTTCTCAACTCGGTCATCAATCGTGCAATCGTTTTGCGATAGGCACTAATTTTATTTGGATTCTCGAGTGGTGAAACCGCATGATTAAGCTTTAGGCGTACCAATTGCTTACGTTCTTCTTCAAGACGCTCGACCAGGTCGGCTGTGCTTAATTCTTTGATTACTTCTTGTTTCATTTCTTAACCTATTTTTGTTTCAACGTAATCTCTTCTTACCACAAACTTTGTTGTAATAGGTAATTTTTGAGCTGCCAAACGAAGGGCTTCTTTAGCAACTTCCAAAGGGACACCTTCTGCCTCAAATATGATTCTTCCCGGTGATACCGGAGCAACAAAATATTCGGGAGCACCTTTACCTTTACCCATACGTACTTCGGCAGGCTTTTTAGTGATCGGCTTATCGGGAAATACCCGGATCCAAATCTGGCCTTCACGTTTCATATAACGGGTAACCGCCTGACGTGCAGCTTCTATCTGACGCCCTGTGAGCCATACTTCTTCCAGGGCTTTTATTCCAAAAGAACCAAAGGCCAGCTGGTGCCCGCGATTTGAAAGGCCTTTCATTTTGCCTTTTTGGTGTCTTCTGAATTTTGTCTTTTTAGGTTGTAACATCGTTACTAATGTATTATGATTCTAAACTAACTTATTTGCGTCTTCCTCTTTGACGTGGACCGCCACTTGGCTTTGGACCACCTCCCGGCTTTTTACTCTGGCCACCAACAGTTGTTGGAACTAACTCAGGTTTACCATAAATCTCTCCTTTGCAAATCCATACTTTGATGCCAATACGTCCGTATTGGGTATGAGCTTCAACAAGGGCATAATCAATATCCGCACGTAAAGTATGCAATGGAATGCGACCTTCTTTATAGGTTTCCTGACGGGCCATCTCGGCACCACCAACCCTACCTGAAATCATAACCTTAATACCTTCGGCTCCGATGCGCATACTAGAACTGATAGCAGTTTTAATAGCCCGACGGAAAGAGATACGACCTTCAATCTGCTTAGCTATAGTAGAAGCTACAATATAGGCATCCAGCTCAGGACGTTTGATTTCGCTGATATTTATCTGAACCTCTTTTCCGGTGAGTTTCTTTAATTCTTCTTTCAGCTTGTCAACTTCCTGACCCGCTTTACCGATGATCATACCGGGCCGGGCTGTAGATATTGTAACAGTAACCAGCTTCAATGTACGTTCGATAGAAATGCGGGAAATACCAGCTTTTCCGAGACGTGCATACAGATATTTTCGGATTTTATCGTCTTCTACTAACTTAGCGGAAAAATCTCGTCCACCGTACCAGTTGGATTCCCAACCTTTGATGATTCCTAACCTAAGACCTATTGGATTCGTTTTCTGTCCCATTCAATTAAAACTTATCGGATTGATTCATCACTTTATTCTTTATTTGTTTTCTTGCTGTCGAGTATCAGCGTAACATGGTTAGATCTTTTTCTAACTCGGTGCGCTCTGCCTTGTGGTGCAGGTTGAACTCTTTTCAGCATACGGCCCGAATCAACAAAGATTTCTTTGATGTAAAGATTGCTATCTTCGATTCTTTGGCCTGCATTTTTGGCTTCCCAGTTTGCAATGGCCGACCGCAAAAGTTTATATACTCTTATTGATGCTTCTTTTGAGGAATATTGAAGAACATGCAATGCCATCTCAACATTCATTCCACGCACCAAATCAGCCACCAAACGCATTTTGCGTGGCGAAGTGGGTACGTTGTTCAGTTTTGCAAAAGAGGTAACCTTTTTTGCAGCTTTTCTCTCCTCAGCTCTGTTATGTTTTCTAGCTCCCATAGTCTTGCAGTTCTTTATTTTTTACCTTTATCTTTTTTTCCGGCATGACCTCTGAAGATACGCGTAGGAGCAAATTCACCTAACTTGTGACCTACCATGTTTTCAGTGACATAAACAGGAATAAATTTGTTGCCATTGTGCACGGCTATTGTCTGCCCTACAAAATCTGGAGAAATCATTGAAGCTCTCGACCAGGTTTTGATGACAGTTTTCTTACCGGATTCTACGTTAGCCATCACTTTACTTTCGAGTTTGTAATGGATATATGGACCTTTTTTAAGCGAACGACTCATTATATAAGGATGTTTCTTACCTGATTAAACTATTATTTCTTCCTTCTTTCGACAATATACTTGTCGGAAGCATTCTTTTTGGCACGTGTTTTATAACCTTTTGAAGGCAAACCTTTACGGCTACGTGGCTGCCCACCACTGGCGCGGCCTTCACCACCACCCATCGGGTGATCAACAGGGTTCATAACCACACCACGTACGCGAGGACGACGGCCTAACCAACGGCTGCGACCAGCTTTTCCAGATACTTCAAGGCTATGATCAGAGTTAGAAACAGAACCTACTGTTCCTCTACATGTTTGAAGAATCATGCGTGTTTCACCTGAAGGCATTTTCAAAATAGCGTATTTTCCATCACGTGATGTCAACTGAGCGTAGCTTCCTGCACTGCGTGCCATTTTAGCGCCCTGTCCGGGACGCAGCTCAATATTGTGCAACATGGTACCAAAAGGAACTTCACTTAGAAACAAGGTATTGCCAATGTTAGGACTTGCACCCTGACCGGAAACAATTTCCTGTCCTACTTTAAGACCCTGCGGTGCAATAATATATCGCTTTTCGCCATCTTTATAGTTTACCAATGCTATTCGCGCTGTACGATTTGGATCGTACTCAATGGTTTGAATCACACCAGGAATACCATCTTTATCGCGTTTGAAGTCGATAATTCTGTATTTCTGCTTGTGACCTCCACCAACGTTGCGGATTGTCATCTTACCTTCTTTATTTCTTCCACCAGACCTTTTGCCGGGAGCCAACAATGACTTTTCCGGTCTATCAGTAGTGATTTCGTCGAATGCGCTTATTAGTTTAAAGCGCTGCCCAGGAGTTGTGGGTTTATACTTCTTTAAAGCCATTTATCTAAATGTTGCTAAAAAAATCAATAGTTTCACCTTCAGCGATAGTCACGACAGCTTTTTTAAAAGCATTCATTTTCCCGGCAATGACACCGGTCTTTGTAAAACGCGACTTACGCTTTCCTTCGTAATTCATTGTGTTGACTGCAGCCACTTCTACACCATAAAGCTCTTCAACAGCTTTTTTGATTTGAAGTTTGTTGGCACGCCTATCAACAATAAAACCATACCGGTTCAGCTTCTCGCCTTGTGCGGTCATTTTTTCCGTAATTACCGGTTTCTGAATGATATTCATTGTCTTTTCCGTTTTTATATTCGTAACTACGCTAGTATTTCCTCAATCGTTTTCAGGGAGCTTTCAGCCACAAACAACCTTTTGGCATTCAAAATATCAAAAGTATTCAGGCTGTTGGCTGTAACCACTTTGGTGCGCTGTAGATTGCGCGATGACAAAACGACATTGCTGTCGGTAGTTGGCATCACAAACAAACTCTTGGCGCCCTGCAACTCAAAACTATTAAGGATTTGTGCAAAGTTCTTTGTTTTTGGAGTGTCAAAGGTAAAGTCTTCCAAAATAACAATTTGCAGTTCTTTAGCTTTATAGGCCAATGCAGATTTACGCGCTAACTTTTTTACCTTTTTATTCAGTTTAAAAGAATAGTCGCGTGGCTGTGGGCCAAAAATACGGCCACCGCCTCTGAATATTGGCGACTTGATGCTACCGGCACGAGCAGTTCCTGTTCCTTTTTGCTTCTTAATCTTACGAGTACTTCCGGCGATCTCGTTGCGCTCCTTTGATTTATGAGTGCCTTGACGCTGGTTAGCCAGATACAATTTTGTATCCAGATAGATAGCGTGGTCATTGGGCTCAATACCAAAGATGTCATCATGCAACGACACTTTTCTGTCTGTCGCTTCGCCGCTAATCCTATGAACTACTAATTCCATCTTTCTATTTTTAAAAATCCGTTTTTAGGGCCTGGTACAGCACCTTTAACCAATATCAAATTCTTCTCGGGTATGATTTTCACGATCTGTAGGTTAATTAATTTAACCCTTTCACCACCCATACGTCCGGCCATACGCATTCCTTTAAAAACGCGTGCAGGATAAGAAGCGGCACCAATAGAGCCGGGAGCTCTCAACCTGTTGTGCTGACCGTGTGTGGCCTGCCCAACACCACTAAATCCGTGGCGTTTTACAACTCCCTGAAAACCTTTACCAATGCTGGTACCAACTACGTCAACATATTCACCTTCAATAAACACATCCACAGTAACGACTTCGCCCCGTGATTTCTTTTTCTCGAAACGTGTAAATTCTGAGACATACAGTTTTGGTGTTGTACCAGCCTTTTCAAAATGCCCTTTCAAGGCACTTGTGGTCTGCTTTTCTTTCTTCTCACCATAAGCAAGCTGAACAGCATCATAACCGTCTACCTCTTTGGTTCTGATCTGCGTCACTATACAAGGACCGGCTTCTATCACGGTAACCGGAATATTCATCCCGTTAGCGTCGAAAATGCTGGTCATACCTACCTTTTTTCCAAGTATTCCTGACATGTTACTTTTCTTTATTGTTTCTTGCTAAAAATTAGCAGGTCAAACTTTAATTTCTACTTCTACACCACTTGGAAGCTCCAGCTTCATCAATGCGTCGATCGTTTGTGAAGTCGAGCTGTAAATATCGAGCAGTCGTTTATAGGACGAGAGCTCAAATTGTTCTCTTGACTTTTTGTGTACGAAAGTTGAACGCAACACAGTGTAAATCCTCTTGTCTGTTGGAAGCGGAATTGGTCCGTTTACAACAGCTCCAGTTGTCTTGATCGTCTTTACAATCTTCTCGGCTGATTTATCAACCAGGTTATGATCGTACGACTTTAATTTTATTCTAATCCTTTGGCTCACGTTGAAGAATTATTATTGTTTACTATTATTTAATTATTCCTTTAGCTTTATTCACTACCTCTTCGGCAACATGTTCCGGTGCTGAAGCATAATGACTGAATTCCATGCTGGATGTTGCACGTCCTGATGATAGGCTACGTAAAGTTGTTACATAACCAAACATTTCGGAAAGTGGCACATCGGCTTTGATGATTTGTCCGGCAGCCTTAGCAACCACTTCTCGGAGTATAGCTCTGCGCTTGTTAAGGTCGCCCGTAACATCTCCCAGATAATCATCCGGTGTCAGTACTTCTACCTTCATAATAGGCTCGAGCAATATTGATTTGGCTTTGCGGCAGGATTCTTTATAACCCAATCTGGCTGCCATTTCAAATGATAATGCGTCGCTATCCACAGCATGGAACGAACCGTCGAGCAACCTTACTTTGATGCTGTCAACCGGGAAACCGGCCAAAACACCATTTGACATTGATTCTCTAAATCCTTTTTGAATAGCAGGAATAAATTCACGGGGAATATTACCGCCTTTAACTTCATCAACAAACTGCAGGCCAACAACATTCTCGTCAGCAGGACTGATTTCAAAGATGATATCGGCAAACTTACCTCTACCACCTGTTTGTTTCTTATACACCTCGCGATGATGCGCTGTAGCTGTAATAGCCTCTTTATATGCAACTTGCGGGCGGCCTTGGTTTGCATCTACTTTAAACTCCCGTTTCATACGATCGATGAGTACTTCCAAATGCAGTTCGCCCATTCCCGAAATAATCGTTTGTCCTGAATTTTCATCAGTCTTCACACGGAAAGTTGGATCTTCTTCAGCAAGTTTCGACAAAGCCACTCCCATCTTGTCCATATCAGCTTGGGTTTTAGGCTCGATAGAAACGCTAATTACCGGCTCAGGGAATGTCATTGATTCCAATAAAATTGGACGATTTTCAACACATAGGGTATCGCCTGTGCGGATTGTTTTAAATCCAACAGCAGCACCAATATCACCAGCTTCGATGCGATCAAGCGGATTTTGCTTGTTAGCATGCATTTGCATGATACGTGAGATACGCTCTTTTTTTCCTGTTGAAGCATTCAAAACATAGGAACCTGACTCGAGCACACCGCTATAGACACGGAAAAATGCAATACGACCCACAAAAGGATCGGTTGCAATTTTGAATGCTAATGCACTAAATGGCTCATCATCACTTACTTTACGTATCTCTTCTTTATCAGTTTTGGGGTTAATGCCGGTTACAGCATCAACATCCAATGGACTGGGCAAATATTGAACAACACCGTTGATCAGCATTTGTACACCTTTATTTTTGAATGCAGATCCACACATTACCGGCGAAATTCTCATTTCAACGGTAGCTTTACGAATCTGAGCAATAATTTCTTCAACAGTGATGCTATCAGGATCTTCCATGAATTTTTCCAACAGCTCATCACTATCTTCGGCAACAGCTTCAATAAGTTTCTGACGGTATTCTTCAACCGTTGATACAAGGTCAACAGGGATTGGTATTTCTACCATCACCACACCTTTTGAGCTGTCGTCCCAAATAAATGCTTTGTTAAGAATCAAATCCACAATGCCGGTAAAATTCTCTTCCTCACCAATAGGTATTTGAAGCGGAATAGGATTGGCGCCTAATCTTTCTCTGATTTGTGTGAGTACGCCAAAAAAGTCAGCTCCGGCACGATCCATTTTGTTCACAAAACAAAGTCGTGGAACTTTATATTTGTCAGCCTGACGCCAAACTGTTTCTGATTGAGGTTCCACTCCGCCTACTGCACAAAACAATGCAACAGCACCATCAAGTACACGCAATGAACGCTCGACTTCAACAGTGAAGTCAACGTGGCCAGGGGTGTCAATGATATTGATCTTATATTTCTCGTCTTTAAAATCCCAGAAAACTGTAGTAGCAGCCGAAGTAATGGTAATGCCACGCTCTTGCTCCTGAACCATCCAGTCCATGGTAGCCGATCCTTCGTGGGTTTCGCCAAGCTTATGACTGCGACCTGTATAATAAAGAATACGTTCGGTAGTAGTAGTTTTGCCGGCATCAATATGAGCCATAATGCCGATATTGCGCGTACGTAGGAGATTGTGTATGGTTTTAGTTTCTGCCATGTATATAATATAGGGCTATTTTAGAACCTAAAATGAGAGAAAGCCTTGTTGGCTTCTGCCATTCTATGTGTATCTTCTTTTTTCTTAAATGCCGTACCTTCTTCTTTATAAGCTGCTGTAATCTCACCGGCCAATTTTTGACCCATTGACTTTTCATGGCGCTTGCGGGCAACCCGAATCAGGTTTTTCATGCCAATAGACATTTTGCGGCTAGGTCTGATTTCTGAAGGTATCTGGAAAGTAGCACCACCAATACGGCGGCTTCTAACTTCAACAGCAGGTGTTACGTTGGCAAGTGCTTTTTTCCACACTTCAACGGCGTCCTCTCCTGTTTTGTTACCTACTATTTCCATGGCTTCATAAAAAACCTGGTAAGCAAGGTTTTTCTTTCCCTGTATCATGAGGTTGTTTACAAACTTTGTAACCAACACATCACCGAATTTCGGATCGGGAAGGATTATTCTTTTTTTTGGTTTAGCTTTTCTCATTTGATAGAAATCTTAGTCTAACGAAACTTAATGTCTATTTTATTTTTTCTTAGGCCGCTTTGTGCCATATTTTGAACGACGCTGTGTACGGCCTTCAACACCTGATGTGTCTAATGCACCACGAATAATATGATACCTTACACCTGGTAAATCTTTAACACGTCCACCTCTGATCATTACAATGGAGTGCTCCTGTAAATTGTGACCTTCACCTGGAATGTAAGCATTCACTTCTTTACCATTGGTCAAACGTACCCTGGCCACTTTGCGCATGGCTGAGTTAGGTTTCTTAGGAGTAGTAGTATAAACCCTTACACATACACCACGTCGTTGCGGGCATGAATCCAATGCAGGGGACTTACTTTTTTCAACCAGTTTTTGGCGTCCTTTTCGCACTAATTGTTGAATAGTCGGCATTTTAAACTATTTAATTTATGTTAATTTATCCCAAATTTGGGAGCGCAAAAGTACTATAAATTATTTAATAAACAATACTTTGTCTCAAATTAATTTCTATGTTTCCAGGATGTAGTTGAAGGAGGGGATGAGCCTTACGAAGAAGGTTGTCAAAACACACGCCTGAATAAAATTACAACTCTCGTTGCGCCTTTGCGTGAAGAAACCTATTACGTTTTAGCTTATCAGGTTCCTTTAACTATATCGTTTACAGACACTTTATCTGTCCCATCGTTTTGGGGCTGCAAAGGTAAAAACTTTTTTTTATCTGGCAACACTTTCAAAGTTTTTTTTTAGTTTTTATTGATTTCGAACCCCTGATTTGTCGTGATATGTTATGTTGTATGAAAAAAACAATTAGCCTTTCCCGCTGATAGCAAGGATTAACGCAGATGAAGAGCTGCCGGAGATGGCGCAAATTAAGGCGAAAAAAAATCAGCGGGGATCTTACGAGATACGCGGGAGATAAAACCCAGTCGTAAATTAAACACCCCCCGCTGGCGCGGATTTGCCTGGGCTGAGCCTGCCGAAGTGCAATCCGTGCCAAATCTACTTTCAAACTTATACATATCATTCAACTCAATAATGTTATTGCAAGCAAACCATTTTTCCCTGAATAGTTGACTGCACTGCTGTTAACCTAATCTTTTGGCCTTAAGTCCTGCAGCAGCAGTTTGGTTTTGAGCCTCCAACCGGCTGCAAAAGGCTAATAACAGCATAAATGCTGCAGGTAAAATGATGCGATACAATTTCATAATATCTGTTTTTAAAGTTTCTAATTTACTGCTTAATAAATTTTCCGGTGCTGGCTTGTCCGGCAGCGGTTTGTAATTCGTACACATAAGTGCCGGCTGGCAATACCTCAATGTGGCATTGCACAGCTTCAGCCGTTACTTTAAAGGCTTTGTCAAAATATTTTTGCCCGGCAATATTATAAATTCGCAGTCTGAAATCACTACCTGTTTGAAGGCCTTCCAAGCTGATGTGCAGCACATCATTAGCAGGGTTGGGCCAAACTCTGCTATTAAGGGCTGCAGCAGGTTGATCCGTCAGTTGTGTGATGATCTCGAAGTCTTCGCGAAGAAACTTCCTTACATGTATATCTCGGGCAAAACTTCCTTCATTCTTGTAACGCGTACCATACGCAAGTACACCATTGTCGGGGGTTGTTGTTATCCCCCATAGGACATAGTTAGCATCACCTCCAAGACTAACACGTCCAACAAGATTCATGTTAGTATCTATCAGGTAAATTATTGAAGTGCTAGGTAAAGTTGTCCACCCTATGTTATGTGACTGGTAACCTGACACATATATTGTGGAATCATTAGCCTGTACCATGGCTTGCCTAACCGCCCTATATTCAAGTGTATCAGGCCTATCCAACAAAAGTTCTTGCAAGTATTCTCCTGAAGTGTTCATCCGAAAAATCGAAAAGAAGTACTCACGCTTTTTATCAACGTCAACTATACGATTCGAAGCCATCAAAAATTCATTCCCGTTTACCCAGATGTTGTTACTATATCTCTTTCCTGCATGCACCGTTTCCAGATTCACACTACGCGAAATGTTCATATCTTTATCCATAAAATCCATGCTTTCAGAACCATTTGATAATGAGCCTCGGCCAAGCATCATAATACTGTCAGACTCAGGAATGGGGCATAATGAGTACACGCTGGAACTATTCCAGCTTGGATACAACTTACTCAACAGCGTGTCTCCCTCCTGGTTAAACTTGTACATTATAAAATCAGCAACTTCGTAATGGGTATATTGCCTGCCTACTTCTGTTACCAAAGCAATAAAACCATCTTCATCAATTATCGCATTCCTATTACTCCAAAATCCCAAGTAACCTTCGGGAGCTAAATAGTATTTTTCACTTACTACCTCTAAGTTGGCATCCATAATGACAACCCAAAAATGATCACATGTGTCGATACTACCATTTACTGAATAGCGGCCAGTAACAAAATAGTTGCCATTATCAAGAATATTTATACCGCTAAAAAATCCAATTGTATCCTGTTTTTCAAAATGTTTCTCCTGATAGCTCCCATCAGGGAGTACTTTTACAATATAGGCGTCATATTTTTCTTCGGTTACGTTACCAATACGACCTACTAAAATCACATTTCCCTGATTATCTACAACACTTTCAATAAGAACATCATCTTCAGGAGTTGATAAGAAGAATTCGAAACTATGCTGTGAAAGGCAATGTGTTTGAGTAATCAACAATATGAATATAAATAACAGATAATATTTCATTTTTGTATCAAGTTATTGAGTGAGACCATATAGTGATTAGTAGAGTAATAGTAAGTCAACGGGATGGGGAATTTCTGAAATAGGCACCAATATTACTTCAGCATAATAAAGCTTATTGTTATGGCGGATACGTTGAATATTAGCTTTTGTAAAGTCATCTATACCTTCAATTATACAATTCAAAAACATCCATTCCTCCATTGACTGAAATTCAGGAAAATCGGAATGGTACTGTGGTACTTGTTGATAAATAACCTGCTCCTGACCATGGAAATGAATATTCATTTTGGTGGAATCAAGGCACATGTCTGACTCGTTGTAATTTTCCTTATAAAAGATAAGGTATTCACCATTTTCCAAATATTCATTTCCAATAAGGGTAATGTCAAAATGGTTTACTGTCATCCAGCGAAAACCACTAGGTGGCATGGGCTGGGCTTTCTTGTTGCTATGAATCGCGATCTGTAACTGTTCTGCCGCGTCAGAATTTATAATAGTATCATAAATTGTATCACATTTGCCCCAACCATGCCCATACATCCAATCATCTCCATCATAAAAAGGCCCGTAATTCACCGGCGGCTCACCTGGAGTACTCAATCGCGCACCAGTTACAGCCTCCAGCCTAATCTCCAGCTCCCCGTTCGCAACATCACCGCTGCTTAGTTGCATAAACAAAAAGCCTTTTTCATCAAAATTGGCATTGATATAAAAGCCGGTAACCAGCGACAGTATTTCATCGTAAACTGCTACCACATCTTCCAGCATGGCGTTGCCAGAGGCGTCAACGGGCAGGTACAATAAGGCGGTGTCGGTAACTGTTTTGCTATAGGATTTATCCGGAAAGCCATAAGTGGCATTAAACAGGGTTTCCAGGTTCCAGCGGGCATCTTCTTTGCTTAGCACCTCGCCGCTTTTTAGATGTGGGTTTTCGCGCACAGCTGTCATTTTCTGTTTAAAACTGTTGATATCGGCGACTAGACTGGCCGCTTTGGGTGTGTAAACCATTTCAGCTGATTGGCCGACAGGCTCACCGGGTTGTGGTTCTTTTTGGCATCCGTGCAGCAGCAGACCGAACAGGATTACAAGTGCAAACAATTGAAAAAAAGCGTTTTTCATAGTGATAAAGGTTTTTGGTTTATAAACCTATCATAGAGATGAACCCTTCCGGGTTGTGCAATTGAAAATACTTGGTGAATTTTTTCGGTATAGCGTTTTCGGTTGGCTTCAAGAGCTGACAAATTAACAGGCGTTGAAACTGACCTAAAGGCAATAAAAAACTCCGGATGACTGTAAAATATAATCTTAAAAAGATGGAATCCATCAATATACAGCTTAATATCAGCGGGGGGGTAGTGTAACTAAATGGTATTGGATGCTGCATGGATGTTTGTTTTAGCGGGTCAAACTTAAAAGCATTTGTAATACATACAAGAAAAAACACGAAAAACTTACAAAACAAGCTTAATTTGGAATTGTTCCAGATAATAAAAAGCGGTTCACTAAGCTATCGGCAATTGGCCACAGCTTCGTTATAGCTTATAAACCAATGTTTTAATTGTATTCTGATGAAATAAAATAATGATAAGCATGACAAATAAAACAAGCTTAAAAGAGGCTACTGTTCCTAACAGCTAAAGCCCGATCTCTTACAAGTTTTACTGATGAAAAAATCCATAAGACTGCTCATCTGCCGAAATAATGTAGCTTTGTACTCCAAAAAAAAAATAAAGCGTGAACGATTTACTTCAACAACTTAACGAACCACAACAACAAGCAGTTCAAAACATTAACGGTCCTGTGATGGTAATTGCGGGTGCAGGATCAGGAAAAACACGGGCCCTGACGTACCGCATCGCCTATATGCTTCAGCAGGGCGTGGATGCCTTTTCAATATTAGCTTTAACCTTTACCAATAAAGCTGCCCGCGAGATGAAGCAGCGTGTACTACAGCTCGTTGGCGATCAGGAAGGCCGCAACGTGTGGATGGGTACTTTTCACTCCATCTTCGCCCGCATCCTGCGCGTAGAAGGCCATCTCCTGGGCTACCCTTCTAATTTCAGCATCTACGATACCGACGACACCAAGCAGCTGATGCGCACCATATTAAAGGAGTTAAACCTCGATCCTAAGGTTTACAAGCCTTCCTATGTGTTGCACCGTATCTCAAATGCTAAATCAAACCTTTTTACCGCCGAAGATTACCTCAACAATCCTGATATCCAAACTGCCGATTATCAAGCAGGTAAACCCCTGATTGGGGATATTTTTAAAACCTACAACGCCCGCCTGAGAAGGGCCAACGCCATGGATTTTGATGATCTGCTTTTCAACACCAATGTGCTGTTGCGCGACTTCCCTGATGTGCTTTATAAATACCAACACCGCTTCAAGTATATTTTGGTGGATGAATATCAGGACACAAACCATGCTCAATACCTTATTATAAAGCGCATCGCTGCGCTGAACGAAAATATTTGCGTGGTAGGCGATGATGCACAAAGTATTTATGCCTTCCGCGGAGCCAATATCCAAAATATTTTAAACTACAAAAACGACTATCCGGATCACCGCCTGATTCGTTTGGAACAAAACTATCGTTCCACGAAGACCATTGTGGCCGCTGCCAACAAGGTCATAGAGAACAACAAGGATCAGATCAAGAAAAAGGTGTGGACGGATAAGGAAGTGGGCGAACTGATAAGCGTTCTCAGGGCGACCTCAGACAACGAAGAAGGCGTGTTAGTAGCCAATGCCATTTTTGGCGCCAAGATGTCAGAGCAGCGCAACAACAAAGATTTCGTGATATTGTATCGCACCAATGCGCAGTCGCGTTCCATCGAGGAAGCTCTGCGTAAACAAGGTATTGCCTACCGTATATATGGTGGTCTCTCGTTTTATGCGCGTAAGGAAGTGAAGGATTTGTTGTCTTATTTTCGGCTTGTCATCAATCCGCAGGATGAGGAGGCCTTGATACGTGTAATAAATTATCCGGCAAGAGGTATTGGTAAAACAAGCATCGAACGCCTGATAGTAGCCGCAAACGAGCAGCAAATCAGCATCTGGGAATTGATTAATGAGCCTTCGCTGATGCCGCACGACATTAACCGAGGTGCCGTCGCGAAAATCAATGATTTCGCGAATATGATAAAAAGCTTTCAGGCACAGCATGAAACCAAAAACGCTTTTGAGCTGGCCAAACATATCAACACCAGCGTAGGATTGGTGAAAGTTCTAAAGGAAGACGACAGCCCCGAAGGAATCAGCCGTATCGAAAATATCGAAGAGCTACTTAATGCCATTATGGAATTTTCTGATAAGCAGGTGGACGAAGCTACCGGAGAACAAATTGGCGTGAAGCTGGCTGATTTTATGCAGGATATCGCCTTGCTTACCGATGCCGACAAAAAAGATCCCGAGGACGATGATTACGTCAGCATGATGACGATTCACGCCGCGAAAGGCCTTGAATTTCCGTATGTTTTCGTGGTTGGTATCGAAGAAAATCTTTTCCCCTCGGTGCAATCGCTCAGCACACGTGCCGATCTGGAAGAAGAACGCCGACTGTTTTATGTAGCCATCACACGCGCCGAAACAAAGCTTACACTCAGCTATGCCGAAAGCCGCTACCGCTGGGGAAACCTTAGCCTGTGCGAACCTTCGCGTTTTTTGGAAGAAATTGACGAAAGCTTGATCGACAAGCCACGCAGAGCAGGAATGCGCAGGAAAGCATCAGCGGAAAACCCACCGACTGGCTTATCATCAATAGCGCAGGCTACTTCTCCAAAATTAGCACAGTTAGCGGCCAAACCGCTGTTGGATGAAAACTTTGAAGCTTCTGAGCCGGATGATTTACAAAACGGTATGGCGGTGACTCATCAAAAATTTGGCAAAGGAAAAATAGTTAGCATAGAAGGTGCGGGAGCCAACAGAAAAGCTACGGTTCAGTTTGTAGCTTATGGACAAAAACAACTGTTGCTGAAATTCGCCAGGTTGAAAATTGTTTAATAACTATATGATTAATGCTTACTTTTGCAGATGATTAGGGTTGATGAGCTGATGTGCTGATGTGCTGATTTGCTGATGGGTTGATGTGCTGATGGGTTGATGTGCTGATGGGTTGATGTGCTGATGGGTTGATGTGCTGATGTGTTGACGTTGGTTGCGCTTAATCGTATTTATTAATTTCCTTAATTTAAGAGAAAAACAGTTTTAGAATTTTTAATTTGATCTTTATGAACATAGAAACACTTAGTTATAATACAGGACGTAATCACTTGGTAATTCAAGAATATGGAAGGAATATCCAAAATATGATAGAGCATTTGCTCAGCATTGAGGACAAAACTAACCGCACTCAAGCCGCTCATTTTGTTGTTTCTGTGATGGCACAGATGAATCCACAAGTAAAAGAAACCGAAGATTATATGCATAAACTTTGGGATCATATGCACATCATAGCAGGTTACAAACTGGATGTTGATGGCCCTTACGAAATGCCTTCCAAAGAAATACAGGATAAAAAGCCTAAACATCCGGGTTATGGTCAAAAAAAACCAAAATACGGGCATTATGGCCACTACCTGATTGAAATGATTGAGCTTGCAAAAAAGGTGGAAAATGAAGAAGAGAAAAAAGCCATGTCACTCGCCATTGCCAATCAATTAAAAAAAGATTATCTCAACTGGAACAGAGATACCGTAAATGACAACATCATTTTGGCAGAACTTGAAAGAGTCTCCAATGGTGCGCTCACATTAGCTGAAGACACCAGACTTATTGCTCAGGCAGAAGTGGTGAGCAAAAATCCCGCTGCCCAGTCAGCCGCCAAAAAGAAAAAGCCCAATAAAAAGAAAGAGTTCGCATACAAACGAAGCAACAGTCCCCGTCAGCAGCGCTAATATCCTGTATTATTAAATCACTTTTTTTTAAAAGTTTAAAAGTTTTGAGATGAGTTCGTTCAAAGTCACAGGCGGCAATACTTTATCAGGCATCATACAGCCCCAAGGCGCGAAAAACGAGGCCCTGCAAATTCTGTGCGCTTGTTTGCTCACCCCCGAAAAGCTTAAAATAGCTAACCTTCCCGATATATTAGATGTCAACAACCTTATTTCGCTGCTTGGCGGCCTTGGCGTCGACGTCAATCGGATCAGCTCGTCTGAGCTGGAGTTGCAGGCGAAAAACGTTAACCTGGATTATCTTACTTCCGATGAATTTATTGAAAAAGCAGCCAGCCTGCGCGGAAGTATTATGATTTTAGGCCCACTTTTGGCCAGATTCAACAAAGCTTTTTTACCCCATCCGGGAGGTGACAAAATAGGCCGGCGTCGCCTTGATACCCATTTTATAGGTCTAAAGAACCTTGGTGCAGAATTTCACGACAATCATGCCGAACACTGTTACCACATCGTAGCACCACAAGGCCTCAAAGGTGCATCTATGCTACTTGACGAAGCATCCGTAACGGGCACTGCCAATGTAATCATGGCAGCTACTTTGGCAAAGGGCAACACCACCATTTTCAATGCTGCCTGCGAACCTTATATCGTGCAGCTTTGCAGCATGTTGGTACGCATGGGTGCAAAAATCGAAGGCATTGGATCGAATCTCCTTAAAATAGAAGGTGTTACACAACTGCATGGCACCGAGCACCGCCTGCTGTCTGACATGATCGAGGTGGGAAGTTTTATTGGGATGGCTGCCATGACACGCTCTACCATTCGTATTCAAGATGCAGGGATTGCTCATTTAGGAATGATACCATCCGTCTTCAAAAAAATGGGAATCAGGCTTGATTATGAGGGTGATGACATCATCGTGCAGGCACAGGATTCATACGTTGTGGAGAGTTTTATGGACGGCGGAATAATGACTATCGCCGATGCACCCTGGCCTGGCTTCACACCTGACTTAATCAGTATAGTACTGGTAGTGGCCACCCAAGCCAAGGGAACCGTGCTTATCCATCAAAAAATGTTTGAAAGCAGACTATTTTTTGTGGATAAACTTATCGATATGGGCGCGCAAATTATCTTATGCGATCCACACCGCGCCAACGTCATTGGCCTTGACCACCATCACGCCCTTAAAGGCATTCGGATGAGCTCGCCGGATATCAGAGCAGGAGTTGCTTTACTTATAGCAGCCCTATCCGCCAAAGGTGTGAGCATCATCGACAATATCGATCAAATTGACCGCGGATACCAGTTTATCGACAAACGTTTGCAACAGCTCGGCGCTCAGATCGAACGCATTTAATAGAAAACAGGTTTTGAGGAGAAACACTTTAAGCTGTCATTTTGACAATCGTGCTTCCCTATGGCAAATTATTTGATAAGGATGCCTCCTTATAAAGAAGTTGAAAAAATAAAAAAGATTATACATCATGGAAGACAATCAGAAAGAATCCAGAGAAATGGATGAGTTTGAAGATATAAGGATTGATGAGAACCAGGCAGATGAAGTGAATGAGAAGCAAGCAGCAGCCAAAAATGCTCAAAAACCTTCCGAAAATAATAACAAGAGAGGCAGAATGAGAAAAGACAGAAAGAAACACGAGGAAGATACCGTGAGCAAAGAGGCACACGACGCGCTAAACGACAAATATCTGAGGCTTTTCTCTGAGTTTGACAATTTTAGAAAACGGACACTAAAAGAAAAAATTGAGCTGAGCAAAACAGCTTCTGAAGAAGTAATTACTGCCTTATTGCCAGTTTTAGACGACTTTGAACGTGCCATTGTAGCACTCGAAAACATAGACCAAGGAGGTATCAAAGAAACTCTCGAAGGGATTTTATTAATCTTTAATAAATTACTAAAAACACTTCAGCAAAAAGGACTCCAAGAAGTGGAAGCCCTCAACCAAACTTTCGACACCGATTTTCACGAAGCGATAACCAATATCCCGGCTTCCAAACCTGAACTCAAAGGAAAAGTGGTTGATGTAGTTCAAAAAGGCTATCAACTTAACGGAAAAGTAATCCGATTCGCGAAAGTTGTTGTTGCTAACTAATCAAACCCAAAGTAAAAAGCATGTCCAAAAGAGATTATTACGAAATATTAGAAATAGAGCGCAACGCTAACGAAAACGAAATCAAGAAGGCCTATCGAAAAATGGCCATCAAACACCATCCTGACAAGAATCCGGACGACAAATCTGCCGAGGAAAAGTTTAAGGAGGCCGCCGAAGCTTATGAGGTATTGAGCAACCCGGATAAAAGAGCGCGCTATGACCGCTATGGCCACGCGGGTATTGGCGGTGCAGCGAGTGGAGGAGGTTTTGGTGGCAGCATGAGTATGGATGATATCTTCAGCCAGTTTGGCGACGTTTTTGGCGGTGCTTTCGGTGGAGGTTTTGGTGGCCAACGGCAACGCCGTCGGGTTAATAAAGGTGCTAACCTGCGTGTGAAGGTGCGCCTGAACCTGAAAGATATTGCCAACGGTGCCGAGAAAAAAATTAAGGTAAATAAATACGTCTCCTGCAAACCCTGCGATGGATCCGGTGCCGATAGTGGAAGCAGCTACTCAACATGTTCTACCTGCAATGGCAGCGGACATATCACTCAAATTACCAATACCTTCCTGGGACAGATGCAAACGTCTTCTACCTGTCCGAGCTGTGGCGGAGAAGGCCGCATGATAACAAAAAAATGCACCCACTGTCAGGGCAATGGCGTAGTACGCGACGAAGAAATTATCCCCCTCAACATACCGGCAGGCGTGGCCGAAGGCATGCAGCTTTCAGTTAGCGGAAAAGGTAACGCAGGCGCCAGAGGCGGAATTCCCGGCGACCTGATTGTACTCATCGAAGAAGAAAAACATCCCGAACTGGAAAGAGATGGAGATAACCTGATTCACAACCTATTTATCAGTTTCCCACAGGCTGCACTCGGCGATCAGGTGGAAGTGCCAACAATTGATGGAAAGGCACGGATGAAGATACAGCCAGGCACGCAGTCGGGTAAAGTGTTTCGCCTAAAAGGTAAAGGATTACCTAATGTAAACAGCTACGGAACGGGTGATCTGCTGGTAAACGTAAATGTGTGGACGCCTAAAAACCTCAGTAAAGAAGAATCAAAGATTCTGGGAGATTTTACGCATTCGGAAAACTTCAAACCCAATCCCTCAGCCAGCGAAAAGAGTTACTTTGAACGGATGAAGGATTTTTTCCATTAACAGATTAAGCAAACATTTATGCAAGCCTTCCTGTCGGTTAAAGAAGTTACGAAAAAATACGCCAATCACCTGGCAATCAATAATCTCAGCCTACAGGTTCCAAAAAATAGCATCTATGGCTTGCTTGGCCCTAATGGTGCTGGGAAAACTTCTTTAATCCGTATCATCAATCAAATTACCGCACCCGACACAGGTGAGGTATTTTTTGACGAACAAGCACTAAGACCCGAGCATATCTCCAGGATTGGCTACCTGCCCGAAGAACGCGGCCTTTACAAAAAGATGAAAGTGGGTGAGCAAGCTTTGTATCTGGCACAATTGAAAGGAATGTCCAAAACGGTTGCCCGTCAAAAACTGCAATATTGGTTCGAGAAATTTTCCATCGAAAACTGGTGGAACCGCAAAGTGGAAGAGCTGAGCAAAGGCATGCAGCAAAAAATTCAGTTTATCGTCACCATCCTACATCAACCCGAACTGCTGATTTTCGATGAGCCTTTCAGCGGCTTCGACCCCATCAATGTAAATCTATTGAAGTCGGAAATCTTGAAGCTGCGCGACCAAGGTGCTACCATTATCTTTTCCACGCACAATATGGCGTCGGTTGAAGAGCTTTGCGACAATATCGCACTCATAAATAATGGCAACAAAATTTTGGAAGGCAAAATGAGCGAAATCCGCGAAAATCACCGTACCAATACCTTTGAGTGCGAAATAAAAAATCCGGTCACCAACTTTGAAACGCATATCCATAGTCTTCCGTTTAGCGTGAAAAGTTTTGAGCGAAAACCCAACGAACAGCTTTCACTGACCATCGCTGCCAACGAAAGCGACAGCGGCAACGACTTATTGCGACAGCTCTTACCGCTGGGCGAGATAACGGCTTTCAGGGAGTTATTGCCTTCGATGAATGAAATTTTCATTTCACATGTAAGCGGCTCAGCTTTAAACACCCTTTCCCATGAATAAAACTTTACTCATACTCAAACGGGAATACCTTACGCGGGTAAAAAAAACCAGCTTTATCGTGATGACGATTTTGGGGCCGCTTTTGATGGCTGCCTTAATGATTGTGCCAATTGTACTGGCTACAATGGACAGTGTCGGTAAAAAAAGCATTGCTATAATTGACGAAACAAATTGGTTTCTCGGCAAGTTTGAAGACACTGACAATATGACTTTTCAGTACATTTTCGTGTCTGTTGACAGCGCCCAAAAAGCAGTGCTCGAAGGCAGCTACGACATTTTACTTTATGTGCCGCAGCCCGCGCTAAACATTCCGGCCAATGCCGAGATTTACAGCAACCGGCAAGTTCCGATGACCACCGTTTCTTATATCCGCAACACCATGAGCCGAGAAGTGGAAACCAAGAAGTTATTGGCTTCGGGCATTGATCCGGCAGTAATAAAATCGGCAAAGGCCACCATTAACCTGGTTACTTTCCGCCTGGATGAAACTGGTGAATCAAAAAAATCTTATACCGCAGTAAACGTGGTGCTGGGGCTTGTTACTTCTATCATGATTTACTTTTTCATCTTTATTTTCGGCTCCCAGGTAATGCGCGGCGTTATTGAAGAAAAGACCAGCCGAATCGTAGAAGTTATCGTGAGTTCGGTACGTCCATTTCAGCTGATGATGGGAAAAATTACAGGAATTGCATTGGTTGGTCTCACCCAGTTTTCACTTTGGGTAGTGCTTACCGCAGGTATTTATGGTGCTTTTATGCTCATTTACAATCCGGGAGAAATGGCACAGGCACAAATAGGCGCAAGCACGATGATGCAACAGGCCAATCCGGCCACGGAAGGTCTGGATCAAGCTGCTGTCAGCCAAGTTTTTGAAGTGATTGAGGCCATCAATTTTAAGGTAATTATCGGTAGTTTTCTGTTTTACTTTTTGGGAGGATACCTGCTCTACGGCGCACTTTTTGCGGCCATCGGCTCGGCTGTTGACAACGAAGCCGACACCCAGCAATTTATGCTTCCAGTATCCTTACCCTTGATATTAGGACTGGTTATAAGCAATTTTATTGTAAATAATCCCGATGGATCTCTGGCTTTCTGGCTTTCCATTATTCCACTTACATCGCCCGTTGTGATGATGGTGCGCATTCCGTTTGGCGTGCCTTATGGCGAACTTATCCTTTCGATGTCATTATTGATTGCAGGATTTATATTTACTACCTGGTTTGCCGGAAAAATTTACCGCACAGGAATATTGATGTACGGAAAAAAAGTAAGCTATAAAGAAGTTTGGAAATGGCTCAAATATTAAAACCCGTGTATTTAGTCCGCGTTTAATTATTGATTTGTAATATTTTAAGCAAATATTCGGAAAAATTTATACTACACGAAGCATAAGGCGATATAGCCTCATGTTTTATCTGTTGAATTGTTGGGAGTTGTCAAATATTATTCTAATTTTGCACCCTCTAAAAATATTCAAGAGAGTAGGAAGAAGTTAATTTAATTCACAATTCAAATGCAGAACAAAGGAGCAATCAAGGTATTTGCCATCGCCTTTGCAATCGTATCGCTTTATCAGTTGTCATTCACATTTATAAGTCAAAAAATTGAGCGTGATGCTAAAGCGTATGCCACCGGCAAAGTAACAGAAAAGCTGGCAAATGAGCTTGCGCAAGGAGATGAATTGATGTACGGTCATTATCTCGATTCGATAACAAAAGCGCGCCAAACCTATTACCTGGATTCAATGGACAATCAGGTAGTTTATAACATCTTGATCGACAAGTACACATACCGGGATGTTAAAGAGCGCGAAATCAATCTTGGTCTCGACCTTAAAGGTGGGATGAACGTTGTGTTGGAAGTGTCGGTTAGCGACATTATTCAGGCTTTATCAGGCGAAAGCCAGGACAAAGTTTTTGTGCAAGCTATGGAAATGGCCAAACAAAAACAACGCAACAGTCAGCAGGATTTCGTGACACTATTTGGTGATTCGTTTAAAGAGATAGACCCAAACGCAAGTCTGGCCTCTATTTTCCTTTTTGAATTTAAGGACAAAGGAATTACTGTAAACTCTACAAATGATCAAGTTCTTGCCGTTATCAAAACAGAGGCCGAAGGTGCTATCGATCGTTCTTTCCAAATTCTGCGCACACGTATCGACCGTTTTGGCGTATCTCAGCCTAACATCCAAAAGCTTGCCACTTCAGGCCGTATCCTGGTTGAACTGCCCGGTATCAAAGATCCCAAACGTGTTCGTAAACTCCTTCAGGGAACTGCACAGCTTGAGTTTTGGGAAACCTATAACTTCTCCGAGCTTTATGGCTTTTTCGATGAAGCCAATCAGCGCCTTGCTGAAATTGAAGCTGCTACCGACCTAAAAACGGATTCTACCGCTTCAAAAACAGCTGAAACTCAGACCAACGAAGCAGCAGAACAAACTGCTGATGAAACAGTTGCACAGGAAGAAGATACTTTAGTTGGCGAATCAGCAGACACCACTTCTCTGATTGATCAGTTAGCTGACGACACGGATCAAATGGACGAGGCTTCCTTTGAAGAATACGCAGCCAAAAACCCTCTGTACGCTTTCCTGATGCCCTCTTATGTGCAAAATGAATCAGGTCAGTTTTTCCCCGGAAACACGGCCCGTGTAGGTACGGCAGCAGTGAAAGATACAGCCCGCGTCAATAAAATGCTCAGTCGTGTGAAATCTATTTTCCCACGCAACATGAAACTGGCCTGGACCGTCAAACCACGGGCTGCCGGCGAAACCGAACTGATGGAACTCGTTGCCCTTAAAGGATCACGCGATAATAAATCAGCCCTTGGAGGCGATGTTATTGTTGATGCCCGTCAGGATTACGACCAAAATGGCCGCGTAGAAGTTACTATTCAAATGAATAGCGAAGGCGCCAAGTCATGGAAACGCCTTACCGGAGAAAACATCGGCAGGCAAGTAGCTATCGTTCTTGATGATTACGTTTATTCGTATCCTGTTGTTAATGATGAAATTCCTAACGGCAGATCATCAATCTCGGGTGGCGAAATGAGCATTAATGAGGCTCAAGACCTTGCCAATATCTTGAAAGCCGGTAAACTTCCTGCACCTTCCCGCATTATGGAAGAAGCCGTTGTTGGCCCTTCTTTGGGTCGCGAAGCAGTTAGCGCTGGCTTGTACTCGTTTATCCTGGCCTTCGTACTCGTGCTTGTTTATATGGCCTTGTTTTATCATAGAGGAGGTCTTGTTGCAGACATCGCTTTATTCACAAACGTCTTTTTCCTTTTAGGTGTGCTGGCCTCACTGGGCGCGGTGTTAACACTTCCCGGTATCGCCGGTATCGTGCTTACCCTCGGTATGGCCGTGGATGCTAACGTAATTATCTACGAACGTATTAAGGAAGAGTTAAGGGCCGGAAAAGGGGTCAGATTGGCCATTACTGATGGCTATAAAAACGCCTACTCCGCCATTATTGACGGTAACGTAACAACGCTGTTAACCGGTATCGTACTTTACACTTTTGGAACAGGTCCGGTTCAGGGTTTTGCAACCACACTTATTATTGGTCTGCTCACCTCCTTGTTTACCTCGATCTTTATTTCGAGAATGATCTTTGTTTATCTGCTTGATAAAAACAAGAAAATCACCTTCGACACCAAAGCAACCCGTAACTTCCTGGTTAATACCACAATAAACTTCCTCGGGATGCGTAAGAAAGCCTATATCATCTCTGCCATATTGATTGTTGTCAGTTTGGGATCACTTACTTTCCGCGGGCTTAATTATGGGGTAGATTTCACCGGTGGACGTACTTACCTGGTTCGTTTTGACCAAGATGTTACCGTAAACGAAATCCGTGATGCGCTGGACGTACAGTTTACCGAAGCTACCCCTGAGGTTAAAACTTTTGGACCTTCACGTCAGGTGAAAATCACGACCAAATTTATGATTGAAGACGGGGGCAAAGAGGTTGACTCTATCATACAAACCATGCTTTATTCAAGCTTGTCTCAGTTCTATGCCGGTGATATAACATACAACGATTTCACCTCAGATCAGGAGGGCATCGACAAGTTTATTGGTATTTTGAGCTCCCAAAAAGTTGGCCCTACCATCGCCGATGACATCAGGAAAAAGGCGTTAACAGCTATCGTAATCTCCTTGTTTATCATCTTTGCCTATATCGCCGTACGATTCAGAAAATGGCAATATGGCCTGGCCGGTATTATTGCTTTGTTCCACGATACGATTATTGTGCTGGGTGTTTTCTCACTCTTCTACAATATCCTGCCTTTTAGCATGGAGATTGATCAGGCGTTTATCGCGGCAATCCTTACCATCATTGGGTATTCAATCAACGATACCGTAATCATCTTCGACCGTATCCGTGAAAACGTGGCACTACATCCGAAGAAATTACTTCGCAGTAATATCAACGATGGCCTCAACAGCACCTTGATGCGTACTTTTAATACTTCTGGAACCACCTCTTTGGTGCTTATAGTAATTGCCGTGTTTGGCGGTGAAGTTATCCGCGGATTTGTTTTCGCTTTGTTGGTAGGTATTTTAGTAGGTACGTATTCCTCCGTATTTAGCGCGACCCCGCTGGCTTTCGATCTGCTCAAAGGCCCAAAACAAGAAAAAGAAGCTGCTGAAAAAGCGGCGCTAGCTCCAAAAGGCAAAAAGAAATAGGCTTTTATAACTGATACAAAAGACCGGTCAAAGTAAGATTTGACCGGTCTTTTTTTTGGTGTAAGATTGTGCTTTAGAAAAATGTAACACATCAGCATTGAGTGGTTTTTGCGGTAAGCCCAAAAATAACGGGCAATTAGAGGACATCACACTTAATGAAACGTGGTATGTAATGCAGCTAATCCTTTCATTTACACCCGCGTTAATCCGTGAATTATGTACAGGGAAGCCTTACAGGCTTTTTTAAAAGGAGTTTAAGCGTAATACGCTGTATGCGTATCCTGTAAATAACCCCCAAATTCATTTGGGGGTTGCTTGTGCAAAGTAGCCTTAAAACGCTGTAAGCGTTTCCCATTAGAATATGTACTTTTCATCCCATTCAATGCCGTTCTCCATCAACATCTTCTTGTATTCATCCTCAAAATTCTCAGTAGCATGATGCATTTTCTGATTTTTAATATACTTTACCAAGTTGTCTTTTTCTTTTATGTTATAGGTCAAGGCACAATATCCTTCTGCCCATTGCTTAAAAACAGGAAAATTTCCAGAAGCTTTCATCCAGCGGTTAGAAGCTGTTTTTATCTCTTTGATATAATCCGACAAACAAACTGTTGGGTGCAAATCTGATAAAATATGAATGTGATTTTCTGTACCGTTAATTTGATATAATACGCAATTCCTGTTTTTAATTAAGCCCCAAATATATTTATAAAGCTCCTCATGGTAGTCTAATGAAATGGTTTTGTGTCGTTTATAAGTACAAAAAACAATGTGGTAAAGTATCTGTCTGTAGCTGTTCATAATAATCGTAATTTAAAATAAAAACCAAATTTAATTATTTTCATCTCAAGTTAGTGCTATTTGCCGATTTATCAGCTTTTTCAGGCTTTCTTTGGGAGACCCCGATGGGGTCTTAGGACTTAGTTCACTGCTTTAGTACCCGGATGAATCCGGGCGTTATGCACAGGGAAGCCTTACAGGCTTTTACTTCGTTGAGAGTTTCAACGTTATATGCTGTAAACGTATCCTGTACATAACCTACAAGTTCATTTTGAGCTTGATTTTCATCCGATAAATCAGGGCGTTGTCTATAGAGAGGCCTTATATGCTTTTTTGCAAGGAGTTTAAGCATAATACGCTGTAAGCGTATCCTGTAAATAACCCCCAAATTCATTTGGGGGTTGCTTGTGCAAAGTAGCCTTAAAACGCTGTAAGCGTTTCCCATTGCTGTATAGTCCATGCATATCCTTACATATCTGCTTTTTCAAGCTCACTTTGGGAGACCCCGATGGGGTCTTAGGACTAGGTTCACTGCTTTATCACCCGGATAAATCCGGGCGTTATGCACAGGGAAGCCTTACAGGCTTTTACTTCGTTGAGAGTTTCAACGTTATATGCTGTAAACGTATCCTGTACATAACCTACAAGTTCATTTTGAGCTTGATTTTCATCCGATAAATCAGGGCGTTGTCTATAGAGAGGCCTTATATGCTTTTTTACAAGGAGTTTAAGCATAATACGCTGTAAGCGTATCCTGTAAATAACCCCCAAATGAATTTGGGGGTTGCTTGTGCAAAGTAGCCTTAAAACGCTGTAAGCGTTTCCCATTGCTGTATAGTCCATGCATATCCTTACATATCTGCTCTTTCAAGCTCACTTTGGGAGACCCCGACGGGGTCTTAGGACTTAGTTCACTGCTTTATCACCCGGATGAATCCGGGCGTTATGCACAGGGAAGCCTTACAGGCTTTTTTGCAAGGAGTTTAAGCGTAATACGCTGTAAGCGTATCCTGTAAATAACCTACAAGTTCATTTTGAGCTTGATTTTCATCCGATAAATCAGGGCGTTGTCTATAGAGAGGCCTTATATGCTTTTTTACAAGGAGTTTAAGCGTAATACGCTGTAAGCGTATCCTGTGCATAACCCCCAAATTCATTTGGGGGTTAGTGGTGCAGGATGGCATAAAACGCTGTAAGCGTTTCCCATTGCAGTATAGTCCATGCATATCCTTACATATCTGCTCTTTCAAGCTCACTTTGGGAGACCCCGACGGGGTCTTAGGACTTAGTTCACTGCTTTATCACCCGGATAAATCCGGGCGTTATGCACAGGGAAGCCTTACAGGCTTTATGATCGCACTTTCCATCTTTAAAGAACTATTCAGAATCAAGCAAAGCGGAATAAAAAATTTTATATCTAATGACATTCTTAGGCATTCGGGACAAGATAAGTTAAAGACTTTTTCAATAAAATTCATGTACGAATATTTTCTACTTTTGTAGTCTGAACAAAGGACAACTATGACACTGCTATTTTTTAATTTTGGAACGGGCGAGATACTGCTGTTACTTTTAGTTCTTTTTGTTGTTTTAGGCCCTAAAAAATTGCCCGAAGTGGCGCGAACCCTCGGAAAGACCATCAATGATATGAAACGGGCTTCCTCGGGTTTTAAAGACGAGATAAACAAAGAAATAAACCGTATTGAAAAAGAAGTCAAGATTGACAACATAAATCTCGATGTACCAAAAAAACCAAAAGCTGTAGTGCATGCGCTACCCGACGAACAGTCTGTACCGCAAGGTAGCGATGCCCCGGAAGCAGATCAAAACGAAACAAAATCAGACAATCAATAATTGACAGATTTTTTCGTTGTATAAGCAATTACCGACATTGAAAAACCTATGAAGATAGTAGCCAGAATTCTTATTCTAATCATTTTCAGTAGCATAGCATCAAATAGCTTTGCGCAAAGGCGCAATCCTACCAAAAATGCCGATGCAGCCTTCGACAAGAAGCAATACACCATTGCTGCCGAAGCCTACAAGAAAGCCTACAACAGGGTAAAGAAAAATCCTGAAGAGCGCAACCGTGTAAGCTACAGAATGGCTGAATGCTACCGACTTACCGGCCTTTACAAACGTGCTGAAGCCACCTACAAAAGGGTGCTACGTACAGATTTTCCGCTCACGCATCCTGAAGTTTACCTGCATTTCGCCCAAGTGCTGAAAACCAATGAGAAATTTGAAGACGCCATAACTTATTATGAGCTTTATGCAGAAGCTGTACCCGATGATCCACGTGGCAAACTGGGTGCCGAAACAGCCGCCTTAGTGCAGGAATGGATGGAAAACCCCTCAAAATACGAATTGTCAACTATCAAGAAGCTCAACTCACGCGAATCGGATTTTGGCGTAACCTGGGCCAGCTCTAACTTCAACGAAATCATCTTCACCTCAACGCGCGATAATGCCACCGGCAAAGAAAAAGATGGCTACACCGGAAACGATTTCAGCGATCTATTCACTTCGCGTATCGACAGAAAAGATGAATGGAGTGCACCGGTGCTGCTCGAAGAAAACGAAGTAATAAATACCAAAGCCAGCGAGGGCGCGCCGTTTATGAACAGCGCCTTCAATAAAATGTATTTCACACGCTGCAATAACGAAGCAAAACGTATCTCAGGCTGCCAAATTATGGTGAGTACCCGCAGTGGGCGCAACTGGGGCGAGCCCGTGCCGGTAGAAATTATCGGCGTTGACACACTCGATATCGTTGGCCACCCAACCCTCAGCGAAAACGAACTTATCATGTATTATGCCGCAGAGCGCAGAGGCGGATTTGGCAAGAAAGATATCTGGGTCTCCTTGCGCGATGACAAATCTCAACCTTTCTCACGCCCGCTAAATTTAGGACCTGTCATTAATACTAAAGGAAATGAAGTATTCCCGTTTCTGCGCAACGATACCACGCTCTATTTTTCATCTGACGGTCATGGTGGCATGGGCGGCCTCGATATTTTCGTGACAACAGAAGATACCGCCGGAAACTGGGGGCCACCCGTAAACCTGAAATATCCTATCAACTCAACAGCCGATGATTTCAGCATCATGTTTCATCCCGATGAGGAAAGAGGATTTTTGGCCAGCAACCGCGACAATATCCGGGGAACCGATAACCTGTATTATTTTATCGAACCGCCCGTGTTGTTTACCCTCGAAGGTACCGTGAAAGATGTTAAAACCCTGCAATTTGTATCGGGTGCAAGCATACAACTGGTTGGATCAAACGGTATGAGCGTGAGTACGCGTACCAACGAGAAAGGCTATTTCCTGTTTTCTGACAGCCAGATGAACAAAAATACCACTTACGAGATTGTCGTGGACAAGGACAACTATTTCACGGCAACCGCGGTAATAACTACCGTTGGCGTTGAATTTAGCCGCGATTTCGTGAAGGATTTCGACCTCGAACCCATTCCCGAAGAACCCATCGTGCTGCCGGATATTCTATACGATCTGGCACGCTGGGAACTCAAGCCACAATACGAAGATTCGTTGCAAGGCCTGATCGAAACCTTGCAGGAAAACCCGACAATCACCGTTGAGCTGGCTTCGCATACCGACAGCCGCGATACCGACGAACGCAACGATGTACTCTCGCAAAGAAGGGCGCAATCTGTTGTTGACTATCTCATTATCAGAGGAATAGACGGCGCACGCTTAGTTGCAAAAGGATATGGAGAAAGGTCGCCACGAAAGCTCACCAAAACCATCACAACAAATGGTTTTACGTTTAAGGAAGGCACTGAGCTTACCGAAGATTATGTCAATTCGCTGGAATCCAATGACGAAAAAGAAGCCGCACATCAGCTAAACAGGCGTACCGAGTTCAAAGTTTTGAGCAAAGATTTCGTGCCTAAATCAAGTGCGCAGGCCATCAGCGAAAACGTGGCAATCAGGCTAAATCCTGCGGATAATCAAGTGCCTTTTATCCAAAATACCGCAGGCCTTTTTGAAGTGCCATTTAACCTGGAAGGCTATTCCGAAACCTTTGTTTACGATAGCGGTTCCGAGCCAACCATCTCACTGAAAAAAGCGCTTGAATTGCTCAACAAAGGAATCATCAACAAAGACAATTTCAAAGGTGAAATAAGCCGCGTGCTGGAGGCCGGAAATATCGCTGACCGCGCTGTCATTGTATTCAAAAATCTGCGTATAGCTAACCGCAACCTTGAGAACGTAGAAGTAACGGTATTTCATAACAGCCGCTACGACTTCACTTTTGGTCAAAAACTGTTGAATCAATTCGGTAGTTTTGAGTTTAATACCCAGAAAAAATCCCTGATATTCAAATAAGCTATGAGTGATCAGCGCTACCAGCAACGTGGTGTTTCAGCCGGAAAAGAAGACGTGCATAATGCCATAAAAAACCTGGATAAAGGACTTTATCCCTATGCTTTCTGTAAAATCATCCCGGATATTCTGGGCAATGATCCTGATTATTGCAATATTATGCACGCTGATGGTGCCGGTACAAAATCGTCACTGGCTTATCTTTACTGGAAAGAAACCGGCGATCTGAGCGTTTGGGAAGGCATTGCACAAGATGCCATCGTGATGAATACCGACGATTTATTGTGTGTGGGCGTTACCGATGGCATGCTTTTATCTTCTACGATTGGTCGCAATAAAAATCAAATTCCCGGCGAGGTGATTGCTGCCCTGATTAATGGCACAGAGCGATTTCTGGAAAATCTTCGAAATCAGGGAATAGGAATTCATCTTACGGGAGGCGAAACTGCCGATGTAGGCGATCTGGTGAGAACCGTCATCGTTGACAGCACCGTTACCGCGCGTATCAGGCGCGATCAGGTGATAGAAAATAATATTCAGCCCGGCGATGTTATTGTTGGTTTGGCTTCTTTTGGACAAGCCAGCTACGAAAGCAGCTACAATGGCGGCATGGGCAGCAACGGACTTACCTCTGCGAGGCATGATGTTTTCAGCAAATACCTTGCTGAAAAATACCCGGAAAGCTTTGATCCTAAAATCAATTCCGAGCTGATTTATAGTGGAAAGCACAAACTAACAGATCCCACTGAAGTTGAAGGCGTAAATGCCGGCCAATTGGTGCTGGCTCCTACACGCACTTATGCGCCGGTGATGAAACCCATCATCGAAAAATTTCGTCATAAAATCAATGGCCTGATCCATTGCAGCGGAGGCGCACAAACAAAAGTGCTTCATTTTGTTGAAAACCTACATATTGTCAAGGACAATTTATTTGCTACTCCTCCCCTTTTCCACCTGATTCAGGAAAGCTCCGGCACAGATTGGCAGGAGATGTATAAAGTTTTCAATATGGGCCACCGGATGGAAATCTATACCGACAAAGCATCCGCCCTTGAAATGATTAAGATAGCCAGACAATTCAAGGTAGAGGCGCAAATAATCGGCCATGTAGAAGCCGCCAAACAGAAAAAACTGACCATCAAAAGTGTGTACGGAACTTTTGAGTATTAAATGTGAATGCACGTTCTATACAGGGTGCATGTAAAAATCGCTTTTGAAAATAAATTTTATTTCAAATACTTTGAACATGTTATCTTTTAAGATAACTTTGCCGCGTGGTTAGACAAATAATATTTCACGGTGATTATTTCTTGGGTTTTTATAAAAACCTTGATATTAAGGTTAAAGCGAAAATCCAATTTGTCTTTGAACTGATTAAGCAAGTGGATAGAGTTCCTGATAAATTCCTCTCTCCAATTAAAGGTTACAAAGGACTTTTTGAGATTAGGATTGAATATCAATCAAATATTTACCGTGTTTTTTGTTGTTTTGACAAAGGTCAATTGGTTGTTTTATTAAATGGATTTCAAAAAAAGACACAAAAAACGCCAAAGGATGAGATTGAAAGAGCGATGCGTTTAAAAAACGAATATTTTCAAATTAAAAAATCATGATTATGGATAAGTATAGTGGAATTAAGACATTTGATGAGTTGATTGAAAAAGAACATGGAAAACTCGGTACTGAGAGTAGAAATGAATACGAAGAACAAGCTCAGATGTTTATTATTAGTGAAATGTTGAAACAAGCACGAAAAGAGGCAAATATGACACAGGAGCAATTAGCTGAAAAATCTGGAACTAAAAAGAGTTATATTTCAAAAATTGAAAATGCAAAAGGAAATATTCAACTTTCAACATTAATAAGAATCTTTGAAAAGGGATTAAATCGCAGGATTGGATTGACATTTTTGTCCTAATAATATTGCACGTTAACAAGAGCTAAGGGACTGTTCCCAAATAGACTTTTTTTTAAAACCATAAATTACGCATTGAATTTATTAGTTGCTGTTATATGGAATAGTGATGTTGGAATCACATCACTCCAAAACGCCATTTTCAACTCCTATTGAATAATAACTCTCCGCGTAATTAAAGCTTCGTTGTTTTGAATTTTAACGAGGTAAAGTCCACGTTCTAATCCTGAGACATCAAGTTGAATAAATCGGGATTTATGGCCCGATTTTGAAATAATTCGACCATTGACATCTATAATTTCGATGGAGATTTTCTCAGCATTATAATCATTAGTAAGTTCTATATTTAGTTTGGATATTGCCGGATTTGGGTAAATACGCACCGAAACATTATCATATTCACTGATAGCAAGCGGATTAAATGGAGACCAGTAATAGATTGTCTGTCGCTGCAATTCCCAGTTGTTTTGTTGGTTTCCCCAGTCATATAAATTTTCTTCTGTTTGATTATACCGTTCATCAAAAATATTCACGATGCTATATGCATATTCCCAATTGTTTAGTTCTAAATTCCAGCGTTCAGATTGCGTTGTATCAGGTTGACCCTGACTGTTAAACGATTGAAACTGGCGGTTTCTTGGAATCCAGGTATCATTTATTGTGTCTCCTTCAAAGCTAATAGTTGTATTATCTAAGCCGTTAAAATGATATTCATATTTTGTGCTATTTTGCCATTTTTGCAATGCAGGATTAAATTTCTTTGTTATCATTTCGCTTCTAATATCCGCTGATTCATATTTATAAGTACTCAATCTGTCGTAAATGAATTTGTTTTCTTCTTGACTCCAATTATAGATTAATAAGGTATCAATCTGATGATCAATATTATAAGTATATTGAATATGCCCTGCGCTGTCCCATACTGATGAATTTGCATTCCAGGAATACTCATAAACATCCGTAATATTTAATAATTCATCAAATTGCCGTACCCTTTTTCTCTGGTTCTCCCAAAGTGCTGCTTCATTATTCCATACTGTGGTGAACGACAAACTTACATTCCCAAAGTCATCATACAAATATTCCGTTTTTCGGGTGGGCAACCAAAGGTCATTTTCCGGAACATAGTGTTGATATTCCACCACCGAAATCATATCATCCTCAAATATGTTGAGTAACCTTGAGCCGGAAGAATATTGATTATCGCGTGTATTCCACCCTTTTGAGTACGATTCAAGAAGTTTACCATTTGCACCTACTAAACTATATCCATTATCCATCCATACTTCGTCAAGCGAGTTCCATCCAAGTGTTTTAATGCTATGTAACTGGTCTGTTCCGGCATAATAAAAAACAGAATCTAATTCATGGTTCTCATAAGTTTGTTGTAAAAAATTTAATTGCTTGCGCAAAGCGGTTAATTTGTTCCCCATTTCATCCCGACTTTTTATCGTATAGGTGCTTGTCATCTCCCACGCCCCATAATTCCCATAATTGAGGTGATAAGTATGACTGGAATCCATTACCCACAAGGTGTCTTCAAAAAGATTCCTTTCCTGAAGCTTTATTGAATCCGGCAAAATCAATTCTGTGCTAACATTTTGCGCATAGAAAGCCTGATAGAGTAGTTGAAAAACGAGGACTAAGATTAATTTTTTCATTGCTTGGATTTTTTTGGTTTGACCGCCTAAAGTTTTGCCCCGAAATAAGTGCTTATTGATTCCATGAGCCGAGACTTAAAAGCATTCAATTTAAAGCATAAAGGTAGTAAATTCATCGGGAAAATGAAGGGTGCTTTTATTAAAGCTTAAATTACGCATGGTATTTATTAGTTGAAGTAATGGAGTGTTGGAGTTGGAATCCCATCACTCCTATTGAATAATAAGCCTTCGCGTAATCAACGCATCGTTATTTTGAATTTTCACGATATAAAGTCCGGGGGTTAAGCTTTTGATGTTCAATTGTGTTGAATGAGAAACAGGCTTTGATTGCATACTGGTTTTACCATTTACATTTATTACTTCAATTGTGGAATTCAGCATATCATAATTAGCCGGGAAATCAATGGTTAATACAGATTTTGCAGGATTTGGATACACTTTTATATCCACTGCTAAAGCTGAAGTTTCGGTTATATTAACCGTGGTATCTGAAACACCAAACACCCAGTAGTCGGGGCCGTAATTAGGTACATAGTTCGAGCAGTTTACATCGCCTGTTGGACTGGCCGTCATTACTCCTGCTACTGTGTATTTGTAGTCGCTTTGTTGTATTACTCCTGCTACACTTTCGTAAGGAACTCCGCTAATGCATCGCTGCCAAAGCATTACTCCGTTTTTATCTACCTTAAAAACCCAGATTGAAGTATTATTTCCAACCGATAAATTGCCGCTCACATCTCCATCATTGGAGCTGGTGTTAGCAAACACTACAAAACCTCCATCACTTGTCTTAAATATCCGGTGCGGCAATTCACTTTTACTGCCTCCATAGCATTTTTGCCAAAGTATTTTTCCCAGAAAGTCAATTTTAACAAGCCAGACATCTACTGTTGGTTGCCGTGGATTATACCAGCCCTCATGCCAGCCCGAACCAACCATATCGCCATCGGTCGAGCTGCCATAACATGCTAATAAATAGCCATCTTCTACCTCAACGTGGAATGCCGCACCTTCATAGCCCGTGCCTCCATAGCATTGGTGCCATTCGGCTTGGCCAGCACTATCCAGTTTATAAATAATTGCATCAGGACCAGTAGGACCAGGTGTAACAAGGCAGTCAATATTTCCACCAATTCCATTGGGAGTGCCATACAATCCAGCTAGATAACCACCATCAGTAGTTGGAAGTACAGAATTGATAAATTCGGTTTGCGATGAGCCAATAGATTGATCCCATTCCGTATTTCCCAAACTATCAAGCTTAATTAGCCAACCATCAAAACGACCCCAATTATGGGTAATATCGCCGCCTTGTGAATCAATTTGCGCTGTCCCAATCACCCCGCCATCAGCGGTTGCTGCGCCATACTGATCGCCACCTAAAACACCAATGGTGTTGCCCAGTGACCTGTCCCAGATAATATTACCAAGCGTATCAATTTTCGCGATCCATAAATTCAAAGCATCAGGATAAGGCTCGGCCATTGCACCTCCAATCAGGTAATAGTAAGGACTGCCAATAGCTTTTACAATACGCAAGCCATAAGCATAATCGAAGCACTTCTGCCAAATAAGCTCACCTGTATAATCAATCTTCAATAGCCAACCACCACCACTACCATGTTCAAAACACGTCACCTGGCCTCCACCCGACTCTGCAAGTCCTGTTACCAGAAAGCCACCATCGGTTTCCGCAATATCACACGCATCGTCAGGAGCCATACTGCCGTAACTCTGCTGCCAATCAATGTTTAGCTGGGCAAACGTTGGAAAATGAAATAGCAGCAAAGTAAATAGAATTGTAATCAGTTTTTTCATCTTTGAATTGCTTAGGATTTGGTATATCTCCCTGTCATTAATACAGGTAGATGTAATAAATTGTTATAGTTTAATGATTTTTTGTCGATGAATAACTTTGTTTTTATTTTTTATAATTATGATGTAATTGCCTCGGGATATTTCATTCATATTTATTTCATTGACATGCTTATTAAGTAGAGTTTCATGTTTTACAAGCTCACCATTAATATTAAATAATGTCACTGTTAAATTACTTTCATAAGATTTTTTTACCAAAACTCTTAGAACTTCACGACATGGATTTGGTGAAATTTCAACCAAAACAAGTTCATCCAAATCATCTGTTTTCAGAAGATAATCTTTAAAGTGCAAATCATCAAAAGCTAATCCATCTTTTTCATTATCGTTTTCATCAGAAATAAAAGATATCCGATACCTGATAATTGTTGTGAAATCAATTTCAAATATCTCTTTCATTCCGGCCAACTGGATCCCAAAAAATTGCCAACCAGATGTTGTACCTGTCAAAACCGGCTTTTCAGTAAACCAGTTATAATAATCACTATATAAAGTATCAGTTAGCAAATCTATCCAATTAGTTCCATCGTCAGGTGAAAATTCAATTCTGCCATAATCTAAAAGCGAATCAGAATCTACAAAGTAGAAACCGGAGAATACAGCAACCCCGCCTTCAACAAATCCATTTTGAGCCTGATGTACAATCTCAAATACAGATATATTGTTAGGCGGGTATGAGTCAATCGTATCTGTGATAATAACATTTGGTTGTGAGTAGGCATTATCAATTGTGTTTTTTTGAGGATGACCTATTTGCCAGCTATTATAAGGATAGTTGATAGTGTCAATTGATAAGCTATGCCAATGCGCCGTATCTTCAAAAGTGTAGATGTATTCTTGCCATCCGTCTGGCAGACTATATTGGGCAGTTGAAATCAATGGTAATTGAATAAGTACATATCCAAATATGTACAGTAGCATTTTGTTTTTCATGTTACATTAATTTTAAAGTGAAACAATCATTTTTTGTGTTGATACTAAGTTCTCTTTCTGCCATATTTGTGTGATGTATATCCCAGGTTTTAAACTGCTTAAATCAATTTGCATGTCATTGTGATAAAATCGTGTAGCATACATTTCTTCCCCAAGAATGCTGTAAATTTTGAATACTTTCTCAAAGCTGTTTTCAGGATTAATTTTTATAGTACAAAAGTTCTTAATCGGATTAGGATAAATGTTTATTGTTGTATTAGAATAAGTTGCGTCTATTGAAGTCCAGACACGGAGCTTTCCACAACTTGCAGCATCATTATAAACATACCGCTGTTCTTCAGCAACCGTAAGGCATAATAATACGCGAGGACAGCAAAATTCTCTCTGTCTAAGTTCTTTATTAAAGCCACCAAAAGCAACCCCAAATGGATTTGTAAGACTTCCTACACCTTCAATAAGAACTAGTGTTACCGGGAAATAAGTGTTCATGCTTGAAAGATGAAAAATATTGGTGGATTGATTGTTATTTAAGGTGGTTTCTGAGATGCTATCAACGATATATACACTGTCTGTAGCATGCGAGAACAAATCCCAATAATAAGCACTTAGAATAACGGTATCGCTAACATTTACGTCAAAGTCTAAAAGTAAACGCTCCTGCTTTTCGGAGAAATAATGCCGGATAACATACACTTTTTTTCCGGCTGTGTCTTGCCTGATCGAAGCATACAGTTCCCTGATGGTGTCAAACGAATTCAGGTGAATGTAGTACTCGTAAATGTTTCTATACATGTTGTTCAGCAAGAATGTATCAGTCTCGGTCTTATATAAACTTGTCCATGATTGAGGAGGTTCATATATCTCATTTTGTTCTGTCCAGGTTGCATCAAGCATAGGAAACGGGACATATTCCTGTGCCTGCATGACGGTTTGGATTTGTAGGCAAAGCAACCCGATCATTGATAATAGTAGTGTTTTTTTCATAATCTTTAATTTCAGCGGTGTAAGTAAAGGCACAATGTCTTCAATTTAAACCAATTGTGCTGTAAAGATAACAAAATATGCTCGAAAGCAGCGGATGATTTTAACTATTCTTGTTGAAAAATGTCGGGATTGTAATAGCGTAAAAGTGCTTTTTGAAGCTAAGATTTCAACCCTTTCAAGTGTCGTGGAAGCTGAAATTATCCAGCGTTTTGTTAAAAAATGCGGGCATTGTAAAATTAGGGCGGCAGTTAATAAACAATTGTTGCACAAAATAACAACGAGAACTACAGTGAATTTTTCAGAATAAATCCTAAATCCAAATTCCCTACCTTTGCCACTCAAAAATTTTATATTGTGGATATCATAGATAAACTGGAAACCATCAACCGCCGCTGGGAGGAAATGAGCGAGCAACTGAGCGATCCTGACGTAATGTCGGACATGAAACGCTATGTTAAGCTCAACAAAGACTACAAAGACCTGGAGCCTGTGGTTCAAGCTTTTAAAGAATATAAAACTGTCACTTCCAATATTGAAAATGCCCGCGAAATCATCAAAAAAGAAAAAGATGAAGATTTCAGGGAAATGGCCCGCGAGGAGTTAGATACTTTTGAAGAACGCAAGGAAAAGCTGGAGGAAGATATCCGCATCCTGCTCATTCCCAAAGACCCACAGGATGATAAAAATGCTGTCGTTGAGATTAGGGCCGGGACCGGTGGCGATGAGGCCAGCATTTTTGCCGGTGATTTGTACCGGATGTACACAAAATACTGTGAAACAAAAGGCTGGAAAACCGATTTAGTTAACATGAACGAAGGCACTTCGGGAGGTTTCAAAGAAGTGGTGTTTAATGTAAGTGGCAACAATGTGTATGGCCTCCTCAAGTTTGAGTCGGGTGTTCACCGCGTACAGCGCGTTCCCAAAACGGAAACACAGGGTCGTGTGCATACCTCGGCAGCTTCGGTAGTGGTGCTTCCCGAGGCAGAGGAATTTGATATTGAACTGCACGACAGGGATATACGCAAAGACACCTACTGCTCTTCCGGCCCAGGCGGACAGTCAGTAAACACAACTTATTCCGCCATTCGTCTGACACATATTCCAAGCGGTTTGGTAGTAACTTGCCAGGATGAAAAATCTCAGCTCAAAAACCTGGCAAAAGCTATGAAAGTGCTGCGCTCAAGGCTTTATGAAGTGGAGTATAACAAATATTTAGAAGAGATTTCGTCCAAGCGTAAAACCATGGTTTCTACCGGCGACCGTTCGGCCAAAATCCGCACCTACAATTATCCACAAGGCCGCGTAACGGATCACCGTATCAACCTCACCATGTATAATTTGTCAGCCATTATGGATGGCGATATTGACGAGATCATCGAAAAGCTTCAGATCGCTGAAAATGCCGAACGCATGAAAACGGAATTAGATGTCTAAGGCATGAAAAAGACTGAACTAATAGCACAAATCCTGAAAAAACGCAGCTTCCTATGTGTTGGGCTGGATACTGATATTGAAAAAATTCCAGCACATCAGCAAAAGCTCCCGGATGCCGTTTTTCAGTTTAACAAAAACATTATTGACGCCACAGCGGCTTATGCTGTAGGCTTTAAACCCAATACCGCCTTTTATGAAAGCGAAGGCACATCAGGTTGGATAAGCCTGGAAAAGACAATCGCTTATATCAAAAAGCATTATCCCGAAATCATGGTGATTGCTGATGCCAAACGTGGCGATATTGGCAATACCTCAAGGCGTTATGCCAAAGCTTTTTTTGAACAGCTGCAGGCTGATGCAATCACCGTTGCACCCTATATGGGCCTTGATTCGGTGCAGCCGTTTCTTGGTTTTGAAAATAAATGGGTGGTATTACTTGGCCTTACTTCCAATAGTGGTTCAGCGGATTTTCAGCAGCTTAAACTTGATAATGGCCGCTTTCTGTACGAAGAAGTGGTGAGCAAAGCCATCAGCTGGGCCGGCAGCCACCAACTGATGTTTGTAACGGGCGCCACCAAACCGGAAATGATCGCAAGAATTAGAAGTCTGGCTCCTGATTATTTCTTCTTAGTTCCCGGCGTCGGCGCACAGGGCGGCGATTTAAATGCCGTGGCCAAAGCCGGATTGAACAGCGAAGTTGGTATTTTGGTTAATGCTTCGCGGAGTATTTTGTATGCCTCTTCCGATATCGATTTCGCGGAGGCCGCCGCAACAGAAGCGCAGAAATTACAGCAAGAAATGGAAAGTATTTTGATTCGGAAAAATTTATTGAAATAATTCGAGTTGGAGTAATTACTGCTGCAATATTGCATCTGTTGGAAAGGGTGTTTTTTTTAAAATTAAACCCCAAAGGTTTCAGAAACCTTTGGAGTTTAATGATTTACAACAAAAAGTCCGTAGGACTTACCCAATAATAACGCCCAGATTTATCTGGGTGAAAATAGTGAACGAAGCTCTACTACCCCAGAGGGGTTTCCCATAAAAAGCATAAAGCGGCAGACATATCAAAAAAACGAACGGACTTTGCCGGAATGGAAAACTCCTACAGAGTTTTGGAGGTGCGGGTGCATCTTTAATCCCCCGGATAAATCCGGGGGTTATGCACAGGATACGCCTACAGCGTATTGCGCTTGCTGCCAAGAAGTAGGCACGATAGACCTAAAACCATTCAAGATACGCCTACAGCGTATTGCGCTGGCTACAAGTATGTTTTGAGGAAGAAATCGCCTGCTTATTAGCCTATATGCTGCACACATTTTTATTAAACCCCAAAGGCGTTGAAAACCTTTGGGATTTAATAATAACGACATAGAAAATACGTGGAACTATGCCAATAATAACAGCTAACATATACTTTGCTGAGGTCTTTGAAGGACAAACCCTTCTTTCCATAACGATTTATATTTGAAACTAAAATACTCCTATTCAATATTTTATTATAGAAGTATATATAGTATTACTTGCTGGGCTTTCTTTCTGGATTATTAATTTTAGAAGGGTTTTGTCTTGTGTCGAAAATATCAGTTATTAAAACACCTTCACGCACTTTTTTATAGACAACTTTATAATTCCCAACAACTAAATATCTATGTCCTTCTTTTAGGATTTCAAGAGCAGACTCGATTTGTCCTGAATTCGGATGTTGTTTAAGCTGCCTTGTTGCATTAAATATCATGGTCAAGATCCGTCTTGCAATATTATTTCCTGCAATTTCTTTATGGTAGATAAAGATTTCTTTTAGCATATCAGCAGCAAAGTCTGACCAAATAATTTTCATTAAACTACCAATTATTCGATTCCTTTTCTAACATTTCCTGGTCTTGAAATTTTCCTAAGTGATAATCTTTATTCGATTTCAGCGCTCTGTCAGTTAATTCTTGTTGTGTAAACTGCCTTAAAGGTTGATTAGTCGTTTGTAAAGTCTTGTTTATGGAGTCTTCAATTCTTTGAAGTATTTTTTCGTCTTGAAGTCCAATCAAGTATTGAATTAAATTTAGTTTTCGAGTTTGTAAGTCCATGATAGCTATATTTATGTCAAAAGTAATCATTTTTCTAAGATTTCGTATTTAGTTTTTGTCTTCCGTAGCCTTGCAGAAAATGCCTTGATTTATCTATGTGCAGAAGAAAACCAAGGGCAATCAAACCTCTTAGCGGTTTCCCATTGTAATCCAAGATGGGAAACTCCTACGGAGTTTCGAAGGTGCAAGCTTTTCTGAAATCCCCCGAATGAATTCGGGGGTTATGCACAGGATACGCCTACAGCGTATTGTGCTTACTTTCAATAAGTTTTGAGAAAAATCAATTGTTTAGTTTCAATGCTAAACTCAGCTGATTTTAAAAACCCTAAAACTTTAAAAACCTTTGGTATTCAATTATTTAACACAAAATAAAAGTCCGTAGGACTTGCCCAATAATAACGCCCAGATTTATCTGGGTGCAACAGAAGTAAATAGCCACCAAACCTCGGAGAGGTTTCCCAAAGTAATACAAGATGGGGAACTCTTACAGAGTTCTGGAGGTGCAGGTATTTCCGCCATCCCCCGAATAAATTCGGGGGTTATGCACAGGATACGCCTACAGCATATTGTGCTTGCTACCAAAAAGTTTTGAGGAAGAAATCGCCTGCTTATTAGCCTATATGCTGCACACATTTTTATTAAACTCCAAAGGTTTTGAAAACCTTCTATGTTGTAATCCAAATTTTTATTTATTTATTTTCCTCTTTTTTAGTTCGTTAGCATTTTTTCAATCTTTGAAATGGACAATACTGATCTAGAGCAGGTTTTCTGCTGACTTTCAACAT
>JALNZT010000069.1 GCA_023229135.1 Bacteroidales bacterium | reverse complement strand
GATGAGATGACCTTCAGCCGGCAAAAAATGAATATTTTTGTTGCATATAATTATCAACAATGAAAAACGAGAAAAAAAAACTACCCATTGCATCGGATCATGGTGGGTATGAGATGAAAGAATTTTTACGAAAAAAACTACTGGCTGTGGGTTATGAAGTTGTTGATTTTGGCACAGATTCACTTGATAGTGTGGATTATCCTGATATGATTCATCCCCTTGCCGAAGCTGTTTCTGCCGGTAAATATCCGCTGGGCATAATTTTATGTGGCAGTGGAAATGGGGCACAGCTTGCTGCTAACAAACACCGGGCTGTACGTGCTGCATTGTGTTGGGATATTGAACTGGCCAGGCTTGCCCGCCTGCACAATGATGCCAATATTTTATCGCTACCGGGCCGTTTTATAGCTTTTGAGTTGGCCTGGGAAATGGTACAAGTCTTTTTAAATACCGAATTTGAAGGTGGACGCCACCAGCAACGTGTACGAAAAATAGAACAGTTTTAAACTTTTAATTTCTCCGTTTTAATGAACGATCCATCCAGTATTTTTAATAAAAAAGCCGAACAGATAGCTTTTGATGAGACACATCGGGCCAAAATCAAGCACAATATTGGTCAATACGAAAAGGCTTTTGAAGATGGAAAGCTGCGTTATGCTAACCTTGAACTGGCGCGGCAACGTGCAGCGAATGTAAAATATAAAACTCTGTCGCAACTCGATAAATACCTGGTGGAATTTGAAATTAATTTCACCAATAATGGTGGCAAACTAGTCTGGGCCAGACATGCTGAAGAAGCTGTTGAGCTCATTGTGAAGTTACTCAAAACAGAAAAAGTAAAGAAAGTAGTGAAGTCAAAATCTATGACTTCTGAGGAGATAAAGCTCAACGAACAGCTTGAAAAAAATGGGATCCAGGCTGTTGAAACAGATTTGGGTGAGTTTATCGTTCAGCAGGCGGGCGAAAAACCTTATCATATCGTCACACCAGCCATGCACAAATCAAAAGAGGATGTGGCAGCACTTTATCACGAAAAGTTTAATACTGCAGCTGATAGCACACCCGGAGAAATTACAGCCTATACCCGCCAATTGCTCAGAGACGAATTTCAGTTGGCCGATGCAGCCATCACCGGTGCTAACTTTTTGCTGGCCGATGTAGGTGCTATCGCACTTACCGAAAATGAAGGTAACGGGCTGATGTCGATTGCTTTTCCAAAACTGCATATTGTGCTTGTAGGCATCGAAAAAATACTACCTTCGATAGATGACCTGGATTTATTTTGGCCTTTATTGGCTACTCACGGCACCGGACAAGTTATGACGGCCTATAACACCATCGTTTCAGGTACTGAATCAAAAAAGATGGTTGTGGTGTTGCTGGATAATGGCAGAAGCAATTTATTGGCTAAAAAGCGTCAGCGACAGGCTTTATCGTGCATCAGATGCGGTGCTTGCTTAAATGTGTGTCCGGTTTATAAAAATATTGGCGGACATACTTACGATACAACTTATACTGGTCCTATTGGTGCGGTGATAACGCCCCATTTAAAAGGTATGAAAGCTTATAAACACCTCAGTTTTGCTTCCACACTTTGTGGGCATTGCACCGAAGTCTGCCCTGTGAAGATTCCTTTGCATCAAATGTTGTTACTTAATAGGGAAGAGGCTGTAAAAGAAGGACTTACTAGCTCAGGTGAAAGATTTATGATGAAAACCGCTACACAGGTGTTGCAAAGCCGGCGTGCGACAGATTTTGCAGGGTCCACGGCAAAAAGTCTGGTGATGAAATATTTCTTCTCAAAAACCTGGGGTTCGCGTCGTACTATGCCAAAGCTGGCTAAAAAGTCATTCAGCCAGCTTTGGAAAGAAAAACATAAGTTGCAATAGCAGCTTACGGATTTAAAATCTCCTTTACCTTATTTCTTAAATCATCGCCTCGTAGGTTTTTGGCGATAATTATGCCTTGCTCATCCAGTAATATCGAGTGTGGTATGGATCGTACGCCATATAATTTTCCGGCAGCATTATCCCAGTATCCCAGATCGCTTACTTGCGTCCAATCGAGTTTATCGGCAACAATAGCTTCCCGCCATTTTTCGCCATCGGCATCAAAAGAAACACCGAATACATCAAAGCCCTGGTCTTTATAATCGTTGTAAATGGCAACAATATTAGGGTTTTCGGCACGGCAGGGGCCACACCACGAAGCCCAGAAATCGACTAACAAAACTTTTGGGCCAATTTGTGATGACAAACTAATCATTTCACCTTGAGGATTTTCCTGAGAAAAATCAATAAACGGCTGGCCTACTGCTACACGTTTCAGCACTTTTACGCGATCGTATAGCGCATCCAGGTAAACAGATTTTTTTTCGGGAGAAAAATTAATCACGATAGCTTCCAATTCATCCAATTCAAATTGATGGCTGTTGCTGTAGATTATATAATGCGACACCACATCAGAATTATTTTCCTTGGCAAAATTGACGATATAATTATTTTTCTCCAGCTCAGTTACGTCGTAAGCCTGCTCGGCAGCTTGCAGGGCCACCATATCATTATTGCTTCCGGCATCGCGATAGGCATTATAATGCTCTTGCAATTGCTTGTTAAATTCTTCAATACGCTGGTTAAAAGCGTTGTAGCGATCGTTAATTGCCGATCCGGTAATGGTGTGATCCTTTAAATTGCTGGCATCTGCTTCGATATTTATGGCTGATGCTTCCATAAAAACAGGCAGTTTACCACGCACATCTTCTATGGCAAGATAATATATCTCAGGATTTTCAATGGTTCCTGAGAACTGCAACTGGCCGGTTTCATTGCGGGCAGAATCAACTTTTAGCCATTCTCCATCCACACGTTTTTCGAGGCTTATCATTTTGCCATCGGCATTTTTGAGCTTAAGGTCAACAGTAAATTTGTTTGAAGGTGCTGGTTGCTGGCACGAAAAAAACAGCATTCCAACAATAGCGGACAATAAAAATAGGGTATTTCTCATTTTCTGATTTTTTAGTTTTTACAAAACTATTATTAATTGTGGCAACAAAACAAGTTTTTATCTGAAAATCAATGTTTTTTTAGGCTACTGAACAAATAAACCAATAGTAAAATTAGTATTTCCGAGATGGGTACGCTCAATAAAGTGCGGTATAGACTGCTTCCGATTTGGTTTAAACTAAAAGATTCGAGCAAGAACAGCGCCAGGTGATGCAGGCTGATTAGCGTGATAGAATAGCTAAAAAACCAGCGTCCTCCAAGTTGAGAAATGCCTGGTTCTTCAACACTTTCGGGCAGAGGCCTTCCGCTAACGAGCCTTACAACAGCAGGTCGCATAAATGCAAGCCATACCGTTGCTGCGGTATGCAAACCAGGTGTTGACATCATCAAATCCATTGCAAAACCCATCACAAAACCCGCAATTAGCAGCATCCAGCCGGGCATTGCAAAAGGTAGCATCAAAATGAAAAGTGGATAAACGTAAGGATTTACATAACCGCCAATGCGGATATGATTAAGCACCATAAGCTGCAAAATGAGTAGGCCTACAAATCTTAATCCATTGTTAAATGCTTTATTCATAAGGCCTTGTATTGATGAGTGAATCAATTTCGGCTTTGTGGTGGTTCTCTACAACATAAACCTGCCTGAGTTTATTAAAATGGGTAAAAAAGGTAATGTTTGCACTATTTAACGCCTCATTAGCAGAAGGATAATATTCAGCTATGGTACCTACTAAAATACCGGGCGGGAAAAGATGAGAGTGTCCGCTGGTAACCAGGGTATCACCTATTTTCAGTTCAAGATGCGTAGGGATATGCTCTATATGCCCCACCCTGTAATCGCCGCCTTCCCAGCTCAGATTGGCCAGTTGTCCGTTTTTCTTAAAGCGAACACTGATCACTGCAAACTTATGCAAGAGGCTGATGGCTGTGGCATAGTTTTTACTCACGCCGGTGATAATTCCTGCAACGCCTTCCGAAGAAATCAGTCCCATATCTTTGTGTACACCATGCGCTGAGCCTTTATCAATGATGATATAATTGTTGCGAAACTGTACGGAGTTGCTAACCACCCTGGCTTGCATAAAGCTAAAAACGCTGTCAAGGGTTTGAACTTTAAGGCTGTCAGTCTTTTCAGAGATATTATATAATTTTTCCCGCAGTCTGGCATTTTCATCTGCCAGCATTTCATTGGCTTGTTGCAGATAAAAATAATCTGTAATTGTTTTCTGAACATTATAAATCCGTCCGCTAATGCTGTTCGATAGCTTGAAAGCAGCTGATCGGTGATAGGTATTACTGCGCAGCAACATGCTGAGCGCAAGGGTTTCGAGCAGCAGAAAAAGCAGCAACAGGTGATTTTTTTGTAAAAAACGAAACAGGTTATACATACCTGAAGGTGTCGGTTCTGCGGTTTATTTGATTAGGAACGGGAATTTATCGAAGTTTTTGAGGGCTATACCTGTTCCACGGGCTACGGCGCGCAGCGGATCTTCGGCTACGTGTACCGGAAGCTTGGTTTTATTGTGTAATCTTTTGTCGAGCCCACGCAGCAAAGATCCACCACCTGCCAGGTAAATTCCAGTACGATAAATATCGGCTGAAAGTTCTGGAGGTGTCATTTCCAGTGCATTAAGTACGGCGGCTTCAATCTTGGAGATACTTTTGTCCAAGCAATGTGAAATTTCGGTGCAGTTAACCATTATCTCTTTTGGAATACCGGTGAGCATATCGCGGCCATGAACTGGAAAATCATCGGGCGCATTATCGATGTCGGGTAGTGCTGCGCCCACTTCAATCTTGATGCGTTCGGAAGTGCGTTCGCCAATGTTGATATTGTGTTGCTTGCGCATATATTCCTCAATATCAGCATTAAAATCGTCACCGGCAATGCGTATCGACTTATTATTTACGATACCGCCGAGAGCAATAACAGCAATTTCGCTGGTGCCTCCTCCTATGTCGATGATCATATTTCCGGTAGGTTCCAGCACATCAATGCCAATACCGATAGCGGCAGCCATGGGTTCGTGAATCAGTCGTACTTCTTTGGCACCGGCCTGTTCAGCAGAATCTTTCACGGCACGTTCTTCTACCTCGGTGATGCCCGAGGGGATACAAATCACCATTTTCAATGCCGGAGGAAACAATGATTTTTTGATACCGATCATTTTGATCATTTCGCGCATCATATATTCGGCAGCCTGAAAATCGGCAATCACGCCATCGCGCAAGGGGCGAATAGTTTTGATATTTTCGTGGGTTTTGCCGTGCATCATCATGGCTTTTTTACCCACGGCGATAATTTTACCGGTATCACGCTGTATGGCTACTATTGAAGGCTCATCGACCACTACTTTATCATTGTATATAATAACTGTGTTGGCGGTGCCCAAGTCGATCGCTATTTCTTTAGTCAGGAATGAAAAGAGTCCCATTATTTTTTCTTGTTAATGTTTAAAATGCCTAAAACCGGTAAATACCATCCTCATTCCGTGTTGGTTACAGAAAGCAACAGATTCCTGATCGCGTACTGAACCACCTGGCTGAACCACAGCTATTACGCCGGCTTCAAAAGCTATTTGCACCGAATCGGAAAACGGGAAAAAGGCATCTGAAGCCAGAACACTGTGTTCAAGATCAAGCTCAAACGACTGCGCTTTGGCAATGGCCTGCTTCAGGGCATCAATCCGTGATGTCTGACCGATTCCGGAGGCTATCAGTTGCTTATTTTTTGCAATAACGATGGCATTTGAACGGGAATGTTTGACCACTTTATTGGCAAAAACCATATCCTCAATTTGTTGATGATTGGGTTTAGCACTGGTCACTACTTTAAAATCTTTTTCAGATTCCGTTTGCACATCCTTATCTTGTGCCAAAAAACCGTTCAAAGCTGTTTTGTATTGTTGATTGGATAAGCTGACCGACCGCAAGCGCAAAATTATTCTATTTTTCCGTGATTTCAGGATTTCGAGTGTATTTTTTTCAAAATCAGGTGCTACGATAATTTCGAAGAACAACTTGTTGATGTTTTCGGCGGTTTTTTCATCGATGGGTCGGTTACATAGTAACACCCCACCAAAAGCCGAAACGGGATCGCCTGCCAGTGCTTGCTCATATGCTTCGGACACGGTGTCGCGGCAGGCCAATCCACAGGCGTTATTATGTTTTAAAATTGCGAAAGTTGTTTCGTCGAACTCTTGAAGCAGGTTGAGACCGGCATCCAGGTCGAGCAGGTTGTTGTAAGAGATTTCTTTGCCATGCAGCTGTTCAAAAAGCTGATCGAGCCGGCCATAAAAGCTTCCTTTTTGATGTGGGTTTTCGCCGTAGCGAAGAGTGGTTTGGTTCTGTAGGCTCAGGCGTACGCCCGATTGATCATTTTGCCCAATCCAGTTGTAGATGGCACTGTCATAATGCGAACTTACACCAAAAGCCAGCGAGGCAAAATGTAAACGGTCGCTTTGGGTACTTGCACACTGGTTTTTGGTGAGCAAGCTGAGCAAGTCGTTGAAATACGCTGCAGCAGGAACAACCAACACGTCTTCAAAGTTTTTCGCTGCCGCCCGGATCAGGGAAATGCCTCCGATATCTATTTTTTCTATGATTCGCTGTTTGTCATCGGTTTGTTTCAGGGTTTCCTCGAAAGGATATAAATCAACAATCACCAGATCAAAAGCCGGAATTTCATATTTTTTGAGTTGTTGTTGGTGTTCTTTTTCGGAAGATCGGGCCAAAATTCCACCGAAGACTTTGGGATGTAATGTTTTAACTCGTCCATCGAGGATAGAAGGGTAACCAGTGAGGCTTTCTACCTCGTGCACCGGAATGTTTATAGCCTGGATAAAATCAAAAGTGCCTCCGGTAGCGTAAAGCTGCACCTGATTTTGGTGAAGCAGCTCTACGACAGCTGCCAAGTTATCTTTGTAATAGACTGATATTAAAGCATTTTTGATTTTTTTCAAAGCAAATAAGTTAGGGGTTAATTTGATATGCAAGGTTAATAAAAATATGCGCTAGGTGCGATGAAAAGCCGGGAAGTTTTTTTTGGTTGGGATATGTTGATTTGCTGATTTGCTGATTTGTTGATTGAGTTTACGAGTTCTAAGGTGGATACTGTAGCCAACAAATGTCAATGTTTTGTTATTGGAGGAACTTCGTGAAGTTGCAGTACTGTCAAGAATATTGAGTTTAGGGGTTTGTCTTGTCCTGAAACAGCTTTGCTTTTTGGCAGCACGCGAAAGATTTGCGTAGTATCCAACTGCGTGGAATTATCCTTGTAGCAAACGCTACGTACGGAATCGTTTACTAAAAAACACTGTATAGGTCTTGCAACTCGTACTATATACTCAGTTTTATCAGGTATTTATAACTATTATTTCGTCTTTTAATTCGATGTGTTGAAGTCTTTTCGGAGGTTCAAAAATCAGTATTTATCTATGAAAAAACCAGATTTCTTATGCTTTTATTTAATAAATAGTTAAGTTTGTAAGCCAAAAAAATTGAAATAATGAAAACCAAATTCCATTTACTACTATCCTTTGTATTATTGGGCTTTGTCGCGAATGCGCAAAATCAGGACAAGCAGATGGCTAATTCCATCGTTAGGAATATGCTCGTCTATCAAATGATGAACGATTTTTCGACGGTAGTTCCGGCGTTTTTTTTCGTTCCTGGCTGGTTTGTTTTTAGCAGTTTTCAAGTAACGCATGTACCTGTTTTCGTTGACGAAGCTTATTATAGCACGGCGGAAGTGAATGGTACCAAAGATGCCCTTCACAAAGAGCTGTATGAGGCAATCAACATTGATTTTTTCCCTGAAATACCTGATGATAAGCAAATGGAAATCAGGGTGACAGATCAAAATCGCTTGCTTTATATACTGAGGTTTCAACGGGATGCCGATACCCTTGTTGTCTTGCAGATTTCAGGTAAAAATCAGGATGAAAAAAGCTTTAGTATTGCCGGGGGTGAATTGTTTCGTATCGTAAAGAAAGACAAACACGGTGTTTCCTATCGAAAATCAGAGTTTTTGGGCGATACCATGCATATGATTCGTGATTACGATTCTAAAAAGGAAATGTTCAATCATACTGAGATTAGGTTTTCCGATGGCCGATTAGATACCAAGACAAGTTTCCGGCAAAGAAGCCTGGGAAAACGTAGGCTAATCTCGACCGAGAAATATCACTACCTGAACAAGCAGCTCTCATCCGTTGAAAAGCACAATAGAAACGGCAGCTTGCTCGAAAGCACCACTTATGTCCATAACCTGGATAATAAATTAGTATCCATAAGTAAAAATAGCTTAAAAGTAAATTCAGTGATTTCCTATAGTTATGATGATGAGGGATTTATAAAGAAAAAAACATTTCACACGGGTAACAAGGATTATTCCCTTAAGTATTACCGGGATAACGGAAGAGTTAGCGGGTTTTTAATCGAAGGTCTTAATAATTCCTATGATAATGAACTGATTTTCGCGATAAATCTTGAAAACCAACTATCTCGCCTCCAGCATAAAAAACGCTACAACAGCATACCTCCTATGGTTAAGACGGAGGAGATGTTATTTGATTATCATTCAAATGGTAATATTAAATCAATTAGAATTTTCGATGTTCAGGGAAGACTCACCAAGGATATTAATTTTGAATACGCTTACTTCAATTTGTAGGTTTTAAAACCCCGAAGGTTTTCAAAACCTTCGGGGTTTAGAAGAAGAACTATCACACTATTCCTTTTGTCTAATAAACCACCACTTTATTTTGAACTCTTGAGTTTTCTGATTGGACTACAAAAAGATAAATGCCCGGCGAGAAATTTTGAACGGAAATCTGGTTTTGGACTAAACCGAGTTGCATTGCTTTTACCAGCTGTCCATTCATATTATAGATTTTAAGCTGTGCTTCTTTTTCAAAAAGTTTGGTAACATTTACCATGTTTTTTGCCGGGTTTGGGCTACAAAAGGAGGTAATGTCATTAGATTGGCCTTCTTTATCTTCAATACCAAGCGGATAAGAGGAGTAATAAGCTTCTGCTTTGTAGCTATAATCTGCAAAAAACAGGTGATTATTAAAGATATAAAGGGAAAAGCTATTGTTAACTTGCATCCATGTATCTGTCCATTCATAATAAATAGCGGTAACTTTTTTGGAATTATAGTCATATTCGTTGTCAATTTTATACTCGTTTACCCATTGGCCAGTTTCGGAATCCCAAAGCTGAAACTGCTCGAAAAGCAAGTTTCCCATAGGGTCGAACGCGAGGCTGTATCTAAACCAATTAACCCAATTATTGATTTCTACTTTCCAATCCTGCCTCTGTACTGAAAGCCTGTTTCCCGAAGCATCATAAGTGTAGTTGATAGTATAATCGTTTATCCAATCATCGATTCCAAAGTCCCAAATTTGTTTTAAAAAGGTAAGCATATTACCCGAGGCATCGTATGTATAACTGTGTTTATAAGAATTTATCCAATCGCTATTTTCGGAGACCCAATGCTTGCGAAACTCCGAAAGCTTATTTCCCGAATCATTGTATGTGTATATGTCTTCATAAGAAATTTCCCATTCATCGATTTCGGGAATCCAATATTGACGCAAATCCGAAAGTTTATTTCCTGAAGCATCGTATGCATAGCTGTGCTTAAACGAATTTACCCAATCGTCTAATCTAATTTTCCAATACTGATTTACGTATGAAATCCTGTTTCCCGAATCATCGTAGGAATAGGTGCGTAGCCAATCTTCCATTCCTGGTTCCCATCCCCGATATAGCTCTGAAAGTATATTGTTGGATGCATCGTAAGTGTAGCTATAATTCCATTCATTTATCCATTCATCGTTTTCGGAGTCCCAAATCTGATATTGCTCTGAAAGCCTATTTCCCAAATTATCATAAGTGTAGCTAAATTTAATGCTATTTACCCATACTCCGGTTTCGGTTTCCCAATTCTGAACTAAGAATGAAAGTAAGTTTCCAAAAGCATCGGTTGAGAACAAGACTTGTTGTCTATCTATCCATATTGCATTTCCAGAATCCCAAGTTTGAGAAAACATAAGTAACTCTCTCCCTGCAGCATCACGCGTATAAATTGTTTTTGTTTTTTCGCCGCTGGTATTGTAGCTAAAAGCACTATCGCAAGCATACATTACTTCATCTGTAATTCGTCCGTTTTTCCAGAATTCACCTTCTGGTAAAAAAGTATTTTGAACCGCGTGGTGATTGTGATATTCGTCAAAAACCCCAAAATTATCTGTTGTAGTCCTATTGAAATCGTGGTTTGCATCGGGTATTTGCTGATGCCTGTTTAAAAAGATTTTTTCCTGTTGGAAATGTTGTGGCTTGTCCTGTGCAAATATTGCTGTGCTTAATAGTATAAAAAACACGGAAGTGAGGAAATGGTTTGGTTTCATTGCTGTCTCTCTTACAGATTTGACCATCCAAAAATAAGCAAAAAAAATACATTTTGCGTGTAAATTTGGTATAAAAATAAACCGATAATACTTAAAACCAATTAGTGGGAATTGTTTTCTGTGTTGAAAGTCAGGGCCAGACTGTAAATCGTCGCAAGATAGTTGCAGACTTCTGTATTTGAGATAATTCAAACTTTATTTTCGTTTACCTATTCGACGTTTTGAAGTCCTGCCGGACGTTCAAAAGTCTG
>JALNZT010000032.1 GCA_023229135.1 Bacteroidales bacterium | reverse complement strand
CAACAAAATTCAATTAGCAAAACGAAGAGCCAGAGGATACCGAAATATTAACAATTTTATCAATATGATATACTTTATCGCTGGTAAGTTAAAATTCAATTTTCCACACACTTTCACATAGACCCTTTAATAATAACCCTCTAAACAAAGCTAATAAGTTAAGGCTTGCTATTATAAAGAATACGGCAAAATGTTGATTTGTCATGCCAAAAGCAAACCTGTTTTCCTAAATCTAATAAAAAGATATCAATAAAGCTTTTTATCAATTTCCGTGTGTACGAGAGCAATTATCCTGCCTTCAGGTTTAGCGCATCTGCATCGCCTGTCTGCCTTAGCCAAGTTGCGAATTCCTTGAAATTGGCTGCTATGTCAGCGAAGTTCGACGCCTCGTATCTTGTAATATCTTGAAGGCAGGCAATACGCTTGAATTATGCAGCATAAGCTTCAAATTGCATGAAGAGAAAAGATATTGCAGCATATCGGACAGCTTTTTCTATTAAATCCAACTAATTTTCTAATTTTGTTCCCCTTGACGGCAGCTATTGCGCTAAAAGTAGCTAAGCCGCCATAAAATCGTTTAATATAATCACAATCTCATGGAAAAACAGTCATCCAATCAGGTATTTATAGGCATGTCAGTATTTGGTGCCATTTTCTTCATCTTTGGATTTGCTACCACATTTATTGTAACGCTGAGTGCGCCAGTTAAAGAAATTTTCAGCTTATCTGAATTTCAAGCACAGCTTTTGTCTTCTGCTTTTTTTATTGCTTATCCGCTGATGTCGATGCCTACAGGGCGCTTAATAGACCGCATCGGATACAAGAAGACTGTGATTGCCGGCTTAATTTTGATTGCATTAGGTAGTTTTATTTATGTGCCCGCAGCGCGTATTCCCAGCTTTCCGATTTTTTTAATGGCAACCTTTATTTTGGCTACAGGTGTTGTTTTTCTTCAGGTTGCGGCTAACCCTTATGTTACGGCCATTGGCTCGCCTGATACCGCATCAAGCCGCTTGAATTTTACCCAAGCACTCAATTCTATTGCTACCATGATTGCGCCCTGGTTGATTTCTGTGGCCATTTTTAAAGGGCTTCAGTTTCCGGCTGATAAATTAATTGCAGCTGAGCGGGTTCCTTTGCCTTTTATCGTGATGGGTATAGCGGTGCTATTGGTTGCTATTGCAATTTTCACCATTAAACTACCAAAGCTACAGTCAGAGAAAAAAGAGAAAAAAAGCATTTTCAAATATCCGCACGTGGTCCTGGGCGGCCTTGCTATCTTTATGTACGTAGGTGCCGAGGTGGGCAACGCCGGGCTTATCGTGAATTATTTAAAACACAGCCTCGGCATGGAAGCTGAAATGGCTTCTACCTATGCCGCCATTTATTGGGGCGGTGCCATGGTGGGTAGATTCTTTGGTTCGTTTATGTTCTCGGATATGAAAACTTCCAAAAAATTCACTTTTGCCCTTCCGGTCTTAGTATTGGCATTGGTTTCGGGTGCATTTGTAACGGAATGGAGCTGGAATATCGGACTTATATTTATGGGCATTGCTGCGGTTAACTTTATCATTATGCAGTTTGGCCGTGGAAATGCCGCCCGAACCTTGGCGACTTTTGCACTGTTTGCAGCTATCCTGGATATTGCCACCACCTTCACCTCCGGAAATATCGCGCTTTGGACGATTATTTCTATTGGATTATTTAACTCCATTATGTTCCCCAATATCTTCTCATTGGCGGTTAAAGACCTTGATAATGCCGAACTAAGCGGTGCTTCGGGCTTGATAAACGCCTTGATTTTGGGTGGTGCCATCTTGCCGCCATTAATGGGCGCAATTGCTGATACGGTAGGCTATACCTACGCTTTTCTCGTTCCGGCGGTCAGCTATTTATTTATCTTTTATTATGCGGTAAGTGGGTCTAAAATTAGACGCCTGCCAGAAAAACTTTAATTAACTGAAATTGATTTATTCAAAGTTATTTTCGAGAAATACTTATTTAAAACGCAGTAAATCAATTTATTAAACACACCGTGATTCATGAAGAATGTATCTATTGGCATTGATGTAGGAGGCACAAATACCGCGATTGGCGTTGTTGACCGCGAAGGGAAAGTGCTTGTAAAAGATAGTATTAAAACACCGACTCATGGCAATATCGGCCTGTTTATTGATGAAATTACCAAGTCTGTGCGCGAGCTGGCAAACTCAGTGGCAACCCTCAATCCTAAGATTGAAATTTTAGGATTGGGAATTGGAGCACCCAACGCGAATTATTATACTGGAAATATTGAGTTTGCACCGAATCTTTCGTTTAAAGGCGTTGTGCCGATGGTGCAATTGCTGGAAAAAAACTTCCCGGAGATGAAGGCCATTGCTATCACCAATGATGCCAATGCAGCCGCTATAGGCGAGATGGTTTTTGGAGGAGCACAAAGCATGAAGAATTTCGTTGTTTACACCCTTGGAACCGGCGTTGGCAGTGGTATTGTAGTAAATGGCGATATTGTCTACGGCCACGATGGCTTTGCAGGCGAGTGCGGACATACCGTTTTGATACCTGATGGCCGCCATTGCGGATGCGGTGGAACAGGCCATCTGGAAGCTTATTGTTCGGCATCAGGAATGAAACGCACTGCTTTTGAACTTTTAGCAAAATACAATGCAAGAAACAGCCTGCTTGCTCAAGCATCTTTTAATGAAGTTAATTCAAAAATGATTTTTGAAGCAGCCGAAAAAGGCGATAAAGTGGCACTGGAAGTTTTTGAACTCACTGGGAAATGGCTCGGAATCGGACTTGCAAATACGGTTCATCACCTGAGTCCCGAGGCGATCTTCTTGTTTGGCGGACCAACAGCTGCCGGAAGTTATCTATTCAGTCCTGCAATCGAAAGCATGGAGCATAATTTGCTCCCTATCTTTAAAAACAGGGTAAAAGTGTTGCCCTCGCAACTGAAAATGGGCGATGCAGCCATTGTGGGAGCCAGCGCATTGGTGTATAAAGAATTAGATAAAATATTGGCTTAAAAGACGATTTTTCCGGGTTGGATGAAGCTCTAACTTCATCCTATTATGGATTGGATTTCACCTGGCCCAGAAACATCACTAGAATATCCCTCAACTTTAGAAAACAGCTTGTTTTGTCCGTTTTTTGTAATTTCACGCTTTAACCAATTTTTTTCAGCATGAAATCTTTAGCCTTATTATTGAATCTTTTCCTGCTATTCAGCTTCGGCTGTTCAGCTTCTGATGTGGATGAAACCCATAACAAGGGCCAAACACACAACATCAAAATGGAAATTTTGGCCGAAGGCCTGGTGAATCCCTGGAGCATAGCTTTTCTGCCTGATGGCCGTATGTTGATAACCGAAAGACCCGGCAATTTGCGCGTTTTTGCCGATGGCCAACTCAGCGATCCCGTTCAGGGCTTGCCACCAATTTGGGTCAACGGCCAGGGCGGTTTGCTGGAGGTGGCATTACATCCTGATTACGACCAAAATGGCTTGATTTATTTGGCTTACGCATCATCTGATGACGGAGAAAGTGGAAATACGGCGATTGGAAGAGGCCGTTTACAAGGAAACAAACTTGTTGACTTCGAGCAGATTTTCAGAGGAAACCCGCTCACCGGTACGAACTATCACTTTGGCAGTCGTATTGTTTTTGATGATCAAAACCGGCTCTATTTTCCCATTGGCGACCGCGGCGAAATGCACAACGCACAAAAACTCAGTAACCACAATGGCAAACTGATGCGCATCCATGACGATGGCAGCGTTCCGGCTGACAATCCTTATGTAGGTCAGTCAGATGCTTTGCCCGAGATTTATAACTTTGGTCACCGGAATATCCAGGGCATGGCTATCCACCCGGAAACCAAGCAGATATGGACGCACGAGCACGGCCCAAAAGGTGGCGACGAAATTAATATTGAGCAGCCCGCTGCCAATTATGGCTGGCCCATTGTGAGTTTTGGCATCAATTACGACGGTTCAATTCTTACTCCGGATACCACACTTCCCGGCATCACCAATCCCATTCATTACTGGGTGCCATCAATCGCGCCCTGCGGAATGTGTTTTGTAAGCAGCGACAAATATCCAAACTGGCATAACAACTTACTGGTTACTTCCTTAGCTGGTCAGCACATTCAACGCCTGGTTTTTGAAGGCGATAAAGTTGTTGAAATAGAAAAACTATTCCAGGATTATTCCCGTTTCCGGGATATTCGGCAAGGACCTGATGGATTTTTATATGTACTTACCGAAGGGCCGGGAAGGCTTATCAAACTGGTCGTGCAAGAATAAACAGAAAAGCCTAAAAATTATTCCTTTGGAACAGTACTTTTATGAAATTAGCATTGGAAAAATAAGTGCTGTTTGTAGGTTTGTTAGTTGCGAAAAGCTTCATAATTGTTCAAGCCGTTTTATTTCTTGTTTTCATCAATTACTTTTAGGCAATTTAATTTCCTGTCTTAACGATTTGGTCTGTTGAGCGATTATTTTGTATAAAATTTAATTAAAAAAATATTTAGGCATTTTTTGATTAAATATTTCATTTTTCAAATTTAAAAGGTCTGCAGAAATTTCTTCTTCAACATTTATTTGTTCATAATAACTGTTATATACTCTTTCTTGCAAAACTAATGAAGATAATGAACAATTATTCAGAATTATATCTTTAGCTTCTTCATGTGAATAATCATTTAGAAGCAATTTACGAAAAATTTTATCAAACGTAAATCTATCATAACACAAATAGTTTTTTGACAAGAATTCTGTGATTTCCATTAGTCTATATATTTAAAATTAAGGTTTAGCCTATTTTTCTTTAATTGTAAATCCAAGCTAAAAATATTATTGATTTCTATACCTAAAGGAGTTAAATATACTATGTCATAAGTTGTTGATGTTTTTATTTTATCAACTAAGCCTAGCTCAATACACCAATTACAAGCGAAATTTAAAAATTCATACATTGTGCGAGAACGATAGTTAACACCAAATAGGCCATTAACTAAATCAAGTTTATGTCTTTCAAAATTTTTAATATTTGGCAACCATTCTCCACCTGTTACTTCTAAAAATCTCAGAAACCAAAATATATTAACCTTGTGTGCTGTCCAATTCCCATTTGTTATCACCCTTAATAAAACTTTCATTTGCTCTTTGGTTAAATCAATAGCAGATAGGTTTGTTGCGTAATCAATTTCTGGATTAAAATTTTCAATATAGTCAATGCCGTTATTTGAAATGGTAAAACCATTTTTATTTTGATAAATCATTTCAAAATCTAAAGCAAGGCGTAAGTAGCATTTAAAATTAGTTGTATTGGCAGACGTGAAATAATAAGATAATTCTTTTTCAGTAAGAAAAGTTTTCCCAAAATCTCTATAGGGCTTTAAAATTTTATTCAACCATCTCAAAAAACAAATAGTATAATTAGCAGGCTTAGGCATCGCTAAACCAAAACTTAAACTTAACCTGTCGACAGTAGAAGCGTATAGTTTTTTTACTTCATTTATCGAATAAGTTTTTATTAATACATTATTTGTATTTCCAAAATCAGATATTATTTTTTTAGATTTTTGATTAGTTTCATTGGCAAACAAAATACAGTAACTTGTATTATCTGTAAACTTTACATTTTTATAGTTCAAAATTTGATAGAAACAATAGTCTCTTTCGCTTTTTGTATCAAGAATTGTCTCTAATTCAACTATAAGTTGGTCTTTATGATAGTTTTCAAGGATAAAATCTATTCTTCCAAAATCTGTTGTTATTTCTTGTCCTTTCTTTATAGCAATTGGAAAATCTAGGTTATTGGATAAGAATTCTAAATTATGTAATAAAGTCCATTGAACTAAACTTTCTTTCATCTTTTATGCTGCGTTAAGAATTGAAATAGAGATATTTACACACAACCGGCATCCATCTTCAAGAACCCTATAACTTTCTTTCCAAACAAGATTCAAGTTGTTGATGTATGTTTCATAATCTTCGTGATAACCAATTTGATTTTCAGTACCATAATCTTTTAATTGCCAATAAGGCGGTGAAGTAATGACTAAGTGGACAGACTTATCAGCAATAAGATTCATTTTTCTGCTGTCTCCATTGATTATAGTGTGCTGTGTCTTCAATTTTTATAATTTTAAAATAGATTTTACAAACTTAATTATAAATAGTATTTGCCATCAAATTAGTTGGATCATTAAGAACCAATTCCTTCCTAACTACTTCAACCCCACAGGCTTCAACACCGTTGCAGTTCGGTTAGTATTGTAAATTTTCATAAACGCCTTACCATCACGGGTATAACTTGGGTAAGGCTGTTTCTGGTTCATCCTTTCGTAGCCGCCAAAACGCTTTTCATCGGTTGAAAGTACTATTTCATAATCGCCGGTTTCCCGCAAAGGAATTTCAAAATCTGGAATTGAATCGCTTGGATGCCAGTTGAATATAAAAACAAGGTGATTTCTTTCAAATACGATGGTTTTGTGGGCTTCGTCGGCTAAAAGCAGAAAAGGTGGCATGGCCTGCATGATATTGTGTTGTTTCACGAGCGCGATCATCGCCTTGTCAAAGTCCGACAGCCAATGGTATTTGAGGTAATCTTTCTCGATGAGCGACCATTGCCTGCGGGCGTGTTTGTAGCTCCATATATTGCCTTCGCGCGGAAAATCAATCCATTCAGGATGACCAAATTCGTTGCCCATAAAGTTCAGCCAGGCCTCACCGCCCAGCGAAATGGTAAAAAGCCGAATCATTTTGTGTAGCGCAATGCCGCGATCAACCACCAAGCTTTCCGTGTTTTTAGCCATGCTATAATACATGTCTTTGTCCATCAGCCTGAAAGCGATAGTTTTGTCGCCCACCAAAGCCTGGTCGTGCGATTCGGCATAAGCAATCGTCTTGATATCGAAATGCCGGTTGGTCATGGTATTATACATTTCATGAATGTTCCACTGCTCATCTGTCTGATCTTTAAGTAGTTTTATCCAGAAATCGGGCAAGCCCATACCCAGGCGATAATCGAAACCGATTCCGCCATCTTCTATTGGCTCGCAAAGCCCGGGCATGCCACTCACATCTTCTGCAATGGAAATGGCTTCCTCGCGGATATCGTGAATCAGTTTGTTAGCCAGTTGAAGATAGGTAATGGCATCAAATTCAGGGCCTTCGGTAAAGAATTTCTCCGGGCTGTCGAAAGTTACGCCCATGCCGTGATGAAAATATAGCATGGAAGTTACGCCATCGAAGCGGAAGCCGTCAAACTGAAATTCCTCTAACCAATAACGTACATTAGAGAGCAAAAACTGTAAAACCTCCTCTTTTCCATAATTGAATAGTTTTGAATCCCACTGTGGATGATTACCGCGCTCACCGTGATGTGTGTATTGATAGTCAGAACCATCGAAAAGATTTAAGCCTTCGCGCGTGTTCTTAACCGTGTGAGAATGAACAATATCCATAATTACCAGCAGACCGGCTTCGTGGGCCGTATCGATCAGCGACTTCAGCTCTTCGGGAGTTCCAAAGCGCGAACTTGGCGCGAAGAAATTAGAAACATGGTAGCCAAACGACCCATAATAAGGATGTTCGGCAATGGCCATCAATTGAATGGTATTGTAGCCTGCCTTCACGATTTTTGGAATAATTTTATCTCGAAATTCCAGGTAGGAGCCAACGCCTTTCTCTTCCTGGGCCATGCCGATATGTGTCTCATAAATCAGCATTGGCTCATTTTTTTTGAGCTTAACAGGCTTGTTTTTAAACGTATAAGGCTTTTCAGGATGCCAGAATTGCATACTGTAATCTTTGGAATTTTCATCCTGCACCAGTCTTTTAGCATAAACCGGAATGCGTTCATTTTCACCCATTTGAGATTGTACGATAACCTTCAACAAACTTTTGTGGGTGAGTTTGTCGGCATAAGTCTTGTCATCCAGAAAAATCTCCCAAATTCCGCGACCATTGTTATCCAGCGGATGGCTGTATTTATTCCAATGGTTAAAATCGCCCATAACAAATAATTGCGATGCTGCCGGTGCCCATTCGCGGTACCACCAGCCTTTGCGCGTTTTATCATAATTAAACCCGAAAAGCTTGTCGCCTGTGGCAAAAGATTTCAGACTGCCATACTCATTTTCAAGCTGATTTAGTCGGTTTTTGTAACGCAGGTACCTGTCAGTAACAGCCTGGCTTACGGGTTCTAACCAGGGGTCTTTTTTAACAATTTTCATGAGTTGGCTTGTCATAGTTCGCGGGGATTGGTTGAAGTTTATAAATAAGTGTTTGTGAAGGTTCTATGTGGAGTGCCAGTCCTTCTTTATGAAGTTTTTGAGGTTTAAAAGTTTGTTTGTCTGAGCCTTCAAACAGGTTTTCAGCTATCCAGCATCTGCCGTTTTCTGAAGGCTTGATTGCTGCAAGCTTTTGGGCATCCTCAGGGATTTTCAGGCTGATATTCCTGCTTTCTGAGCCATGAAAATTAACAAGAATCAGCAAAATCTCGTCTTCAAAATAGCGTAAAAAAGCATAAATAAAGCGGGGGTCGAAATTGCTGTGCCAGGGATTGGCCCACATCAAATCGTAAAAATTACCTTTGGAAATGGCTTTGCTGTTGAGGCGAAGTGCTAAAATGTTTTGGTAGAAATGATGCAATTCCTTTTGTTTTTCAGTCAGCTTTTCACCATCAAATTTGCCTTCATTCATCCAGTTTTGGTGCGCTGGAAGATGGTCGTAGTCAAACAAAGTGCTTCTGCCATCGTCGCCACTAAAGCCGGGACTTCCTTTGGCTTCTTCACCGGTTTCCTGGCCGTTATAGATCATAAATGGGCCCCGATGCATCAAGGCACTCAAGCTAACAGCCGGCAAGGCTTTAAAGGCATTGCCCACAAATTTATCTGATGCCAGCCGAACCTCATCGTGATTTTCCATAAAACGTAACATCTTATCATCTAAGCCATTGAGCATTTTCCAGCAGATACTAATAGATTCGGCAGGATGGCCATGCCGCAGCACATCTTCCAGCCGATTATATAAGCCGACCTTATCATATAAATAATCAAAACCGGCATCAATAAAGTCCTGATATAAAGTACTTTCGTATATCTCGGCTATAAAAATAAGATTTGGATAATTGGCTTTCATTTTTGGAAGAATCCAAGCCCAAAACGGGATTGGAACCATCGCCGCCATATCAACCCGGAAACCATCTACGCCCTGTGAAGCCCAGAAATCAAGTATTTCAAACATCTTCTTCCAGGTGTTGGGAATGGGTTCGGTGGTCTGGCTGAGGTTTTCAAAATCGGTGCCGTAATTCAATTTTACGGTTTCGTACCAGTCTGTGATAGCGGGAGCTGCGCTAAAACAGTCGTTGCCGGTTACTTTGGCCGGAATTTCTTGGTAGGGCTGTTCATAATTAAACGGAAAGCCTGCTTTTTCAGGAAGTGTCAGCTTTTGATCTGGCAGGTAATAGAAATTGTTTTGCGGGCTGAAAGCCAAGCTTTTATCGTCTGTTTCGCCAAAACCTTTCAGCTTTTCCGGTTTGGCAATCGACTTATACTGGCGTGCTACATGATTGGGAACAAAGTCGATAATCACGCCCAAATGCTGCTTGTGAATGCGGTCAAGTGTCTGCTTAAATTCTTTGAAACGATTTTCCGGGCTTATGGCCAAATCGGGATCGATATCAAAATAATCACTGATAGCATAAGGCGATCCCGCCCTGCCTTTTACCGTTTGCGGATGGCTGGGCGGAACACCATATTTAGTGTAATCCGTGACTTTGGCATGTCGCAAAACTCCCGTAAGCCAGATATGGCTTATCCCAAAATTTTTTAACGAACTGATTGCCATTTCATTGATGTCGTTCAGCTTGCCACAGCCATTTTCTTCTATTGTTCCGAAAACTTTTGTTTGCTGATTTTTATTACCAAAATGACGTGGAAAAAGCTGATAAATATTCATTATTAAGCTGAGATTTGAACCCAAATATAAGCTTAAAATCTAAATCTTTGAATTGAAAATTCTTCCAATTTGATTTTATTTATCGCAAACGATTGAAAACTCGCCGGACAAGCTGTAAAAACCGGACAAAAATAATTTCCTTTTCAAGATTTATCAGGATATTTGCAGTCTTATGCAAAAAACGAACGAATTTATTTTTGAAGTGTGTGCCAATGGTCTTACTTCTTTGCTGTCGGCGCAAAAAGCCGGAGCTACGCGTGCCGAATTGTGCCAAGCTATCGAAATTGGTGGATTGACGCCTTCTTATGCCTGCCTGAAACTTGCAGCAGCTCAAAAAACTATCCCTGTACATGTTTTAATCCGTTGCAGGGCAGGCCATTATGTTTATTCCAATTTGGAAAAATTGCAAATGCTCGAAGATATAAAGCTGGTCAAAAGTTTGGGTTTCGAGGGTGTCGTAGTAGGTGCTTTGCTGGAGGATGGCGGCATTGATATGGATTATTTGAAGGAAGTAAAAAAACTGAGTTCAGGACTTCATTTGACCTTTCACCGGGCGATTGATGCGGCCTGTGACCCGCTTTCGAGCCTTGGAATATTGGTGGAATTGGGCTTTGATACCGTGCTTACTTCCGGCGCAGAACCCACTGCCTTACAAGGTGTTGAGCTATTGCAAGAGATGCAGCAAGGGTATGGAAATCAAATCAGAATCATGGCGGGAGGCGGCATCAATGCCCAAAATGCCCGCACAATTGCTGAAGAGACAGGCGTAAAAGCATTACATTTTAGCGCGAAAACTAAAATGCAGCTTCAGGAAATATACCCACAGGGAATTGACGTAACGGAAGCTGATATGACTTTTAGTGCGACAGATGCTGAGCTGGTGAAGGCTATTATAAGAGGCGTTCAGGCGGATTAGTTGATTGTTGTCACGAACATTATGGGTTTATTTTTTACACCCAAGGGTATGTAAAACCCTTGGGTGTAAAAAATAAACCAACATAAAAAAAGTCCGTAGGACTTACCCAATAATAACAACCGTATTTATCCGGATGCAAAGCAAACCATCGTAACGCAAACCTCAGAGAGGTTTCCCATAAAAACCATAAGATTAGAAACCCGGGAGATATAGCAGAGCAAACCCTCAGAAATGACGTGAAATACTACTCCGTTTTCTTAAGCAAATAGCGGGTCAGGAAAATGCCGTTCGAGTTGTTTTGGTTGCCCGAAAAAACGCCAGAAGATATATGCTCGAGTGTCCAGCCCATATTGGTAAGTTCTTGGATTTCATTGGTTACCGTTTGGTCGTTTTCGCGAATATTGCCAAAGTTGATACCGGCCAAACTGAAAAAGTTGTTGATTTTCACTTCATCGGTTTTTCCGTTTTCGTCAATAGTAATCATGCGCGATCTACCGGCGCCTCCCGGTACAACAGATTCAACTACAGTAATTTGAAGCCATTTCACCTTGCCCTCTTGTGGTGCGGGCGTGTTAAAGCTGTACAATAAACTACTAAAGGCAATCAAAGCCAGGGCGATAATAAGAATCTGTTTTTTCATAAGTGGATTTTTAATAGGTGAGTTCATAATTATATTTAACAAATAAAGATTTTCTCATTTTACGATCATACAATATTTCGGCTGCATCCCTGCCTTTCATAACGCCTGTTACAGAGACTTTTAGCAGTTGAACAGCCTTTTTCTGCTTGAATTTTTTTATGTTTCCATCGGATGCTTTAACATAAATGTTGCGCACCAACTTCATCCTGCGGCCTTTAAATCTCGGTGTGAATTCAACCCAGGCTTTGAGTCCGTCTTGCTCAAAAAGCGTGAAACTTTGTGCCAAGTTTTGCCTTAGCGTTCCTTCAATATCAGAAGGACTGGCAATTACTTCTCTTTTTTGTTGGATAGTTATATCGCTGATTTTCAAGGGATAGGTTTCTTGTGAAAACAAACTCACCGAAAATAAGCAGAAAATCAAGCCTAAAAACACGATTTTTTTCTTCATAGATGATGTATTTTTGATTAAAAAAGACTGCAATTTAGCTTTTTCTTCTTTTGGTTAGGCAACTTCGCAACTGTAAGAGAGCATGAAATAAATAAAACACCAATTATGAACAGCCTTTCATTGGAATTGAATAAATTCGCACTTTGAAAATATAAAACAACGTCTATCAATGGCTCAATTTAGCCACTTCTTCAGTACTTTTTACAAGACGATGACTTTTATCGTTTGCCTCATTTGTGCGTTTTTTTTGGTAACATTGGTAAGCTCTTGTCAAAAGACTACCAAGATGCAGGATCAAATGCTTAGTGCACATTGGCGTGTTTCGGGAAGTTCCATCACTATAGATTCCATTACTCTTCCTGCCGAGCTACACCTGGCATTGGCCGAGGCCGGATATATTCCTGATCCCTTTAAGGCTGGAGTTGAAAAGGATCTGCAATGGATTTCTCGGCAACAATGGGTTTGGGAAAGCGAGTTTACGGTTGATGCAGCGCTGTTGAATTTTGATTTCATTGACTTGGTTTTTGATGGAATCGACACTTATGCCCATGTTTTTCTCAATGACGAGCCGCTTTTTACTGCCAATAATATGTTCAGAAAATGGCGCATCCCAGTCAAAGAAAAATTGCTTAAAACGACGAATCAATTAAAAATTGTTTTCCCGCCTTCACCGCAAATTATTGATAGCCTGAAGCAGGCTGCATCTGTAAAATTGCCTGATGACCGCGCTTATATCCGTAAAGCTGCCTACCAGTCTGGCTGGGACTGGGCGCCGGAATACCGCACATTGGGTTTGTGGAAAAATATAAAACTGGAATCGTGGAGCCGGCTAAAGGTTGATCAGATTTCTTTTTTGCAGCAAGAAGTTAATGAAGAAAATGCCCTAATTAATCTTGTGCTATCAATAGATTCAGAGCAAGTTAGAGCCTATAAACTACAGCTTTTTGCCAATGGTAGAAAACTGCTTGATAAGTCAATAAACCTTCAGAAAGGCGCGAATGAATTGAGTGTCCCCTTCGAGATCGAAAATCCGGATTTATGGTGGCCAAACGGGATGGGCAAACAGCCTTTAACAGAATTTGACATAAAGCTTTTTGATGGGAACGAAATTATTTTTGAGCAAAATAAATTCCTTGGATTCCGCGCTATTCAATTGATACAGGAAGCAGATAGTATTGGCAAGTCTTTTTATTTTCAAATGAATGGCATACCTATGTACGCTAAAGGCGCCAATTATGTGCCTGAGGATATGTTTCCGACCAGAATGAGCCGCGAGAAAACACGGGAATTATTGATTGATACCAAAAACGCGAACATAAACATGTTACGGATTTGGGGTGGAGGTATTTATCCCGAAGACTATTTCTATGATTTATGCGACAGCTTGGGCTTGCTGGTATGGCAGGATTTTATGTTCGCAAACGCTTTGTATCCGGTCGATTCTTCTTTTTTGCAAAATGTAAAAACAGAAGTTTCTCAGCAAGTGAAGCGGCTGCGTGGACGCACATCGCTGGCGTTGTGGTGCGGCAACAACGAAATTGATGAAGGCTTTGTGAATTGGGGTTGGCAAAAGCAGTTCAACTGGACTAAGAAGCAATCAGATAGCCTTTGGAACAACTATGAACAGCTTTTTGAGCAGCTTATTCCCGAGTTGATTAATTCTTACGATCCAAATACAGCTTATTGGCCCAGCTCGCCCTCGGGCGGATGGGGTCACGACGAAAGCTACCTCAGCGGCGATGTACATTATTGGGGCGTTTGGTGGGGCGAAGAGCCATTTGAGTTGTATCAACAAAAAATTGGCCGCTTCAACAGTGAATTTGGTTTTCAGGCTATGCCGGATATGGCGACATTAACCAATATGGCCAAAAAAGACCTGCTGTGGCCCGGCTCTCCCGAAATCGAATATTTCCAGAAACACCCGCGCGGAACGGCACTTATAGCCGACTATATGCAGCGCGATTTTCCTGTTCCAAAGTCAATCGAAGATTATACTTATATGAGTCAACTGGTTCAGCTTTACGGGCTTGAGATGGCGATAGAAGGCCAGCGATTGTCGCGCCCGCACAGCATGGGAACCTTGTTTTGGCAACTCAACGATGCCTGGCCATCCATTTCATGGTCGGTGATAGACTATTTTGGTCGCCCAAAAGCAGCCTATTACCACTTGCAAAGGCTGTACAATAACACGCTTATCGGAGTTGAAACACATGAAAATAAAGCTGTCGGGCTGTTTTTAAATGAAACACAAAAAACCCTTAACGGAAGGGCAATTTTTGATTTACTCGATTTTGAAGGGAATGTCTTGCAGTCGAGTTCGCAGCTTTTGGTACTGAAACCTGGCGAAGTTGCATGTTTGGATGGAGGTTTTGCCGCTGATATTTTACAAAATATCAACCGCCAAAAAGTTTGGCTTCGACTGCGGTATATGTATGAAAATGAAATCCTGGCCGAGAAATTCCATTTTTTCGTAAACCCAAAAAACCTACTGCTGCCACCACATGAAATTTCTATGTATTTGATGCCCGACACAGATAAAATTGAGATCGTGCTGAATTCGCCGGTATTTTTAAAAAACCTGCAATTAAACTCCAATGATGCGAATGGACGCTGGCAAACAAACTATTTTGATCTGCCGGCAGGCAGAACCAAGCGCGTTATTTTTTATCCTTCCGGTGAAATTGAAAATAGCAAACTGCGTTTTGAAACTAAAAGCCTCAACGATTTAATCAATTGAAAGGACGCTGTCTGTGCCGTAAATTCAAAGATTTAAGGATTCAGGAATTCAAAGATTGACCCCACTCCGAAAAGTCAAGAAATGAAGAATGCAATAAAGTCTCCAAGACTCTAAGAATCACAAGGCGTTGTAGGTCAACATTATAGACTTCATGAAATCTTTGTGTTTTCGTGCCTTTGTGGCAAAATATTAATTTTCGGAGGAGGCTCAGGATTCGAATAGGGTTGTAGCTATTTTACGGGTTAAGGGATTCGAAGATTTGAAATGATTTGATGCACTTCGACTTCGTTTAGTGTGAAATTTGAAAATTTGAGGATTCAAGAGATTGGAGGTACACACCAGGGGCGTTGCCTAACGATTGTGTTTTTTTATCCCATGAAACTCGCGGAATATTCTTTCGTGGCACCTGCCGGAAAATTGGTTATGTGACCTTAATAGATAAAGATAGATTAGGGGTTCCGTATTTCGTGAGTTTGTAAACTGTGATAATCTAATTCCTAAATTCTTCTGAAACAGAAGCTTTCTAAGCTATCAATGCATCAGCTTTATTCTGCTTTTTGGGGTTGATATTGCCGACTAAACGAAATAGATTCTGACCGAAACCTGAGGCTGCTAATTTCACCTTTTGTATTTAAGGTTTTCTCCAAAGCAAGCTCATTATCCGTCATGGTATTAAAGGTTTTAATGCCTGCTTCAGCCAATTTTATCAGTGAATATTTTGCAGGATTATTAGCTGTAGATTCCACTATTACAGGCTTTTGCATGGTTTCTGTACTACGGAAGCTTTGTAGGAATTTACTTGCAGCATTGGATAAAATTAGTCCTGCAAGCGATTTTTGATTTTGGACGGTACGTTCGTTCAATTCAGCTAAAATGGATGCTCCATCATAAAAATAAAATAGGGTCTTGCTGTCGTCAGTATAAAACAGACTGGCTACCGGTGTCCACGAAAAAGGTGTTGCCTGTGCGAAAGTCATTTCGGCAGGAATTGCATTTTGTTGCGTGAAATTTATCTCAGGAATCTGGTTTCCGGGATTTTTTATTTCAGGTCTTACAAGCCTTACCGCCTTTTCAGCGGTTTGTGGCATATAAATTTGTGTAGGCTTTATGCTGCTCATGGTGTAAATGGCTTCGTGCAGGGCAGAAGGTTTGGTGTCTTCGCGGGCAAACCACCAACCCAGGCTGATTAGCAAAAGTAAGCCGGCGGCAACACCAATCCAGGGCATAAATAAAACGGCTTTGCGACCGGATTTTATTTTTAATTCCTCTTTGCCTTCAAATTGGATGCTTTTATCCGGCTGAAGAATTGTTTTCTGCAAAATCAAGAAGGCTTTCTGATGCGTTTTGTCAGTTTCAAGAAAACGCTCAAATGCCTGCTTTTCAGTTATGTTTAATTCATTTTCAAGGTAAGCGATAGCAAAGCTGTCAAAATTTTCGGCATGTATTGATAGCACTTGTTCAGGCAAAAAAGGGGCTTTCAAACGCGATTTATTTACAAACAGGAGTTCTTCCTCTATCAAAACCGGCAGGTCTTCGGTAAGCTCCTCCCAGCTGCCCAACTCTGGATGCGCCTGGATATATGCTTCAAGCAAGATTATTTCTTCCGCATCAAGCCGGCCTTCTGCAAAATCGAGCAGGAATGCTTCATAAGTATGGCTGTTGATATTCATTATGCGGGTATTTCTAAAACGTTTTCGACACTTTGTAAATATTTTTTCAACTGCATTCTGGCCCTGAAAATATACACCTTTACCTGCGCCTCTGTTAAGCCGGTGATGGCACCAATTTCTGAGTAGGAATAGCCTTCGTAATCGCGTAAAAGCACCACCGAACGCTGAATTTCAGAGAGCGTTCTCAAAGCGTCATCAAGTATTTCCTTTAAGTCGGAATAGCTGTTGTGACTGCTTTGTAGGTTTTGATGCTGTGCTTCCATGCGTTGCATTTTCTCGCTTTTTCGTATCTCGTCAATCATGGTGTGATACGCGGTAGTAAACAGGTAAGATTTGCCTTTTTCGTAGGGAATATCATCTACCTTCTGCCAAACTTTCACGAAAGTTTCCTGCACAATATCCCTGGCTTTTTCTTCATCACGTATATTTTTGATGATGAAGCGAAAAAGCCCATCGGCAAATTGATCAACACAAAGATTGTATTCCTTCGGGGTCATCCTCTAATTATGGTTTCAATTGGTGAAACGGATACTGAACGGTAAAGTTACAGCTTTAATTAAAAATATTCTTTTGTAGAAGTGTAGCTTATTTAGGAGTCCGTTAAATAGTGATTGCCGGAAAATGCCGATTTCCTCGTTATGCGTGTGCTTGAAATAATTATTTCCCAAAGTAAACTTATTGTTATTCAGCACATCACAAGTCTCAAACTTGTCATTCTCTGACTAAGCAAACAAAAATTCAGCGTTTCATTCCGGCATCAAATAAGCTAGAAGCTTGCTCAGCTGCAACGGAGGATTGAAAAGTGAAAAGCGAAGAATTATTGAAAATGCTAAAGTTAAAGGTCGAATGACTGAATTGATTGGTTTTTTTGCATTCTGAAAGAGGGAGAGCAAAATTATTTAATGGTTTCATAATGACGAAAATTTTTGAAAAGGATGGGATTGTGGCACACTAAACAAAGGATTCATACTGGGGTGATTTTTTTTGCGATGTAGGAAAGTTATAAGCTTGCATGGATTGTTTTTAATAACTGATGTTTCGCACCTATTCTATAAATAATGTAAATAACAGAAAAACAGCATCTTGCATGAGAAATAATTCTCTGTGTCATCTTTGTGGTTCCTTTGAGTCACTTCGTGACCCCGAAAACTATCGGGGCTCTTACACAGAGTTTCGCAAAGAAGGCACAGAGTTTCACGAAGGAAATCCGTTTATAATGGAAATTTTATACTATTGGTAATCAGCAATATAAGGAATGTGTTGTTTTTTATGATATTCATTATTACAAGATTATAGAATAGGTGCGAAACATCAGTAATTATTTTGAAAGTTTGGTTTGTATAGAATGATTATATAATTTTACAGTTCTGAACAGTCGCTTGTCGGATTGAATGTAATGCTTGGATCTAGGCATATTTATAAGAAGAAGGAAAATTTATTGGAAAGTAGGAGGCTTGATACCTGATGAGGGTATTGGCTACTGCGGATAATTTTGGTAGGTGAGCATATATATATGTGTGCTTGCCGGAGATTATTTTGCACCACCAAATAGGGAGTGTATGGAGAAATTTTGAAAAAGTAATGGAGAAATATGTTTAATTGTGAATATATACATACGTTGGCGTTCATTGTAAAGAAGCATAATATCATGCCATTAACAGAGGTATTAGAATTATCAGCTTATATAGTGATCGGTTCTGGAGTTGGAACATTTGTCACACAAGAGCTTTTCAAACACCGACTTAATAAACAATTGTTTAGATTTTCAAAATTGTACTCAGACAAACTTGAAATTATTAGAATACTATACAAGAAATTAGTTCTGATGGAAAAAGCCCTTGACACATTTATGAGCCAGAGAGAACCAAGTGATGATTTTGAAAAAGCCAAGTTCAAGGAAGAAACTGTAAAAGTGATTAATGATTTCATTGAGTATTATGAATTCAACGAAATCATTTTTGACGATTATACAGTTGATATAATGGGACAAATCCTTAAAAAAATCAAGGAGTCAAAAAAATCACAAAACTTGGCTAATATTTTTGAAGATTCGAGAGGAACAGACGTTTGGCTTAAAGCAATTTCAGATAAGCAGGAATTATATGATGAGTTTGTTATTGATGAATTTCCAAAATTAAAAGACAAATTAAAAAAAGACTTTCAGAAAAGATATAAATTACTTTCAAAATAATATCATGAGGAAAACTCTAATTATTTCCTATTTCATAATTATTCCATTTGTATTATTTGCACAAAATAAGACATTCATTAGGGAATATTTTTATAAGGCCAGCGAAACAGATAGCAAAGTAAGTTCCCGACAAAAAGCATTAACAGAGGTCAAAGCTCTTTTGCTTGAGGAATTAGGTACTTATGTTGAAAGTTATGTAAATTATGAAGTCACCGAAGAAAACAACAGAATCACAAAAGACTTTTTTACGAATGAAATTAAAACACTAAGTGCAGGAACAACAGAAACTAAAATAATTGAAGAAAATTGGGATGGATACGAATACTATGTTAAAGCTGAAATAGTGGCAGACCCTGAAGAAGTTTTGCGAAGAATAAATCAAACCCTTTCTAAAAGAAGAAGTAGTGAAGTGATTGATAGTTTAAATATTTTGCTGAAAAGCTCAAATAATGAACTTGAATATAAAAACGAAGAACTAAATTTAGTTAAACGACAATTAGCAACACAACAAAGTGAAGTTAACTCAAAGCAAACCAAATTGAATTCATTAAATCAACAATTACTTAAAGCAAAACAACAACTTGCATCCTATCAAGCTCAAGAACAGCAAATCCTTACTGATCTACAAAAGATTGAATACCTAATTAGTAAGTCTACTATTGATGCAAAGGCAAATGTTAGAATTGGGATGACGCCGAAAGAAGTAATTAAAGTATGTGGACAACCAAGAGCAATAGACGATACACCACAACGAGTTTATGGACGACACCCTCATTATAATTATGGTAATGTTTGGGTGTTATTTGAAGCTGGTATTGTTGCGATTGTTTTGGATGCATCTGTCTATGAAGGACACGATGCTGGATATTACAGAAGATATTATCCAAATGACATTATTAAATAAACCACGAAACGCCAACAGCAGCTTATAGTGCATGCCGCAGGTAGTGTATTTTTAGAAAATGATTACTAAAATAATAAATGATAACAATCAAGAAACACAGTAGTAAAAATGCGGCACGTACCATAACCGCATACCGTTATGGAGCCTAAAATAAACCTACAATTAAATAGATAGAAATGGAAAATTTATCACATCCTTTAGTAATTGTTTTTATCATTTCATGGATTATTGAGTTTTACTTATTTGGAATGCAACGAGCTTCTTTAAGTATCTCAAGACACAATAACGTGGAATGGAGAGGAATAGGGGAGCAATTATTACCAAATTGGTATCCGTTGACATGGATTGTTAGAATTGCAAAATATGGATTATTAGTTGCAATATTAATAGTGCTTGATTGGAAACTTGCCATTGGCCTTTTAGTAATCGGTTTTATTCTCGCGACAATTATCCCAATCCCGTATAGACCACTTTATAAAAAAGCATTCAGAAAAAAAGTGGAAAAAATTAAATCAATTGACCAAGAAGCTGCACAATTATTCACGGAAATGTTAGATAATACGGACTTTTAAAACTTAGAAAAATGAAATGGTTTATAATTATTGGAATTGCTGTTATATTTCTCTACTTCATGATAAAAAAGGGGAACGATAAATTTTGGAAATATGTTAATAAAAATCCAATGGAGGCTTATGACTTTTTTATTAATAATGATTGTTGGTTTGTTATACATCCAAATGAATTTAAGTCAAAACCGAAAGATGGTGACTGGTCAGGTCCATTTTTTGTTCCAGTACCCGGGATTGGAAGATTAAAGGTTTATGGAAAAGAGGATGAATTTGAAAAGAAGCAACAAGAATTTATTGAAATGATAGAAAATAGATAATTACGCCCCATAATAAATAGGACTCTAAGCGCTCGGCAAGGACGATGGAAAACAGCAGAAAAACTTGTGGGGCAGCCCAAAAGGCTGTTAGTATAGTTCAATGCCCACATAAAGTTTGAGAAGAAACGTAACACCCGCTAATGTTTTACAAAGATCAGAACATCATGGCATTGTGCTATACCCAACCCCACATAGTATTTCGCTGTTTTCCATCGTCGCGGGTGGATAGCTTCGCTCGCACTTGATTTTTGCCAGCTTTTTATCAAGAAAAAGCGAAAAAAAGAAATTATATATGTATCAACATCCTCGGTAAGCCGAGCGCACCGCTTCCCATAAATCCAAACGACCCCAAACCCAAACACCTCAATCCAAAAACCAATTCATCACCACCTCCAACCCCCCACCTCAAAAAAATCCTTTAAATCTGCGTAATCCGTGGACAAAAAAAACTTCCTGATATTTTTTTTCGCTATAATCTGCCGCTCCTCCGGAGCTTTTTATCGTCAGGGCCACATCATTTCTACCATACTTTCGCCTCTCTGAGGCTTAAAAAAACAGCTAATATAAATCATCAATAAAAAACAGCAGTCAACGCCTCTTCACTAACCCCGGCATTTATGCCGGGGATTAGCAACGCCCCGCGCACTGGGCTTTAGCCCTGCCGACCGTTTCTTCAAATCCAACAATCCCAAACCCACACACTTCAATCCAAAGACCAATTCACCACCACTCGAATCTCCCACCTCAATAAAATCCGATAAATCCGCGTCATCCGCTTTAGTCCCGAGAACGAAGTGATTCGGGATGAACTAAAAACTAATCCATCTCAGCTTCATTCTCCCTCACGCATCCATTCCAAAGGCGACATTCCTTTTTCTCAGATACCTTTTAACATTTCCTTAATATTTCAACCTCCATCACTAACGAACGAGCCTCCATTACTGACGATCGAACCTCCGGCCTTTAGATAACAAGCTATGATCCTAAGATTTAATTATTCTTACACCGGTATTGTCTGGCATCCCTTAAAACAATCGAGCAAGCTTATATCAGAAAAAGTGCGAGCTATACCGCGATGGGAAACGCTTACTTTGTATTACGTTAAAACTCCCGGCAAGAAAAGTCTGTAAGGCTTTCCTGTGCATAATGCCCGGATTTATCCGGGCGAAATGAGTAAAACGCGTCAAACTATCCCAGCGGGGTTTCCTATTTTAATAAGGCAGGTTAAAAAGAGGTGCGAAAAGACGATTAATCCAGCTTTAGCACGGCAAGGAAAGCCGATTGAGGCACTTCCACATTACCTACCTGGCGCATCCGTTTTTTACCTTTTTTCTGCTTTTCGAGCAGTTTGCGTTTCCGCGAAATATCACCGCCATAACATTTGGCTGTTACGTCTTTGCGCAGGGCTTTGATGGTTTCGCGGGCAATAATTTTTGAGCTGATGGCAGCCTGAATTGCCACATCATACTGCTGACGTGGAATGAGTTCCTTGAGTTTTTCGCAGATACGACGCCCAAAGCTATAGGCATGATCGCGGTGAATAAGGGTAGAAAGTGCATCCACGGAATCGCCATTAAGCAATATATCCAGCTTTACAAGGCTTGCCCGTTGATAACCTTGGATGTGGTAATCGAAAGAAGCATATCCCCGTGAAATCGACTTGAGTTTGTCGTAAAAATCAAAAACAATCTCACTTAAAGGCATTTCAAAACTCAGCTCAACCCTATCGGAAGTGAGATAGATCTGATTTTTAAGTACGCCGCGCTTCTCGATGGCAAGTGTCATAATGTTGCCAAGATATTCTGTTTTAGAAATGATCTGTGCTGAAATATAAGGCTCCTCAATATAATCCAAATAATTGGCGTCAGGAAGACCGCTTGGGTTGTGTACTTCATGCATTTCGCCATCTTTAAGATAAGCTTTAAAACTCACGTTAGGAACGGTTGTAATGACGTCCATATTAAATTCTCTGTCGAGCCGTTCCTGCACAATTTCCATATGCAAAAGCCCTAAAAAGCCACAACGGAATCCAAAACCAAGTGCCGCCGACGATTCTGGTTCAAACACCAGCGAGGCATCATTAAGCTGAAGTTTTTCGATGGAGGCACGCAACTCTTCGTAATCATCTGCGTCAACGGGATAGATACCGGCAAAAACCATCGGTTTAACGTTTTCAAAACCTTCGATAGCTTTGGCGCAGGGGCGTGCGATATGCGTGATGGTGTCGCCAACCTTAACTTCTTTGGAACTTTTGATGCCCGAAATAATATAACCAACATCTCCGGCACTCATTTTTTGCTTCGGAGATTGTTTGAGGAGCAGAACACCGATCTCATCGGCATTGTATTCTTTTCCGGTGGCCACAAACTTAACCAAATCGCCCTTTTGCAAGGTGCCATTCATAATCCTTATGTAGGCAATAATACCGCGGAAAGAATTAAAAACCGAGTCGAAAATCAATGCTTGTAGTGGTGCATCCGGATCACCGGTAGGAGCAGGGACACGTTTCACGATGGCTTCCAGAATTTCTGAAACACCTTGGCCGGTTTTGGCACTGGCACGTAAAATATTATCGCGCTTGCAGCCGATAAGCTCAATAATTTGATCTTCGACCTCGTCGGGCATGGCACTTTCCATGTCAATTTTATTCAATACGGGAATAATTTCCAGGTCGTGTTCCAATGCCAGATAAAGGTTAGAAATCGTCTGAGCCTGAATACCTTGCGTGGCATCTACAATCAGCAAAGCACCTTCGCAGGCTGCAATGGAGCGCGAAACTTCGTAAGAAAAGTCAACGTGTCCGGGCGTGTCAATCAGGTTTAGTGTATATTCCTCACCTTCGTTCATGTATTTCATTTGGATGGCGTGGCTTTTTATGGTGATTCCCCGCTCACGTTCCAAATCCATGCTGTCGAGTACCTGTTCCTTGCGGTCGCGCTCAGAAACAGTTTCCGTTAATTGTAAAAGTCTGTCGGCCAAAGTGCTTTTGCCATGGTCGATGTGTGCTATGATGCAAAAATTGCGCGTATTCTTCATTGTGTGCAAAATTACAATATAATGGTTATCCCAAGAGGGCCAAGGAAAAAAAGGCTGTAATTTATTTTAATATGCTGGATAAAATATAAGTTAACGCTAAATTGTGAAAAGCACTTACTTCAAATTGCGGTATAATTCCTAGCACATTAAAATAAAAGTACATTTTCTAATTGCTTGTTAAGTTGAAATTCAATTTTCCACTCGATTTCATATAGACCCAATAAAATCTACCGTCTGAACCAGAATCAATAATAATAACCACGCACAAAAGTTGATTTTTCAATGGGATAATGATTCAGGTAAATATTGCCCAGATTGGCATCAATAGCAATTTTATCGCCGGAGCGTATGATGTTTCCATTGAGTTCGCAGCTTCTATCGTTTTCGTTTACGATGAGGCTGTTGCAGTTTACAACACAGGTTTTTCCTAACCTCACTGCTGTTACTGCCGCATGAGAAGTGGCACCACCACGCGCTGTTACGAGCCCGTCGCAGTTAAAAATCATGCTGATATCGTCAGGTGCAGTATCGGGACGAATAAGTATGACTTCGTGTTCCGGGTATTTTTCCTTTAAGTCGGCCAGGTCGTCTTCGTCAAAAGCTGCAAGGCCGTTTAGTGCACCACCACCGATACCAATTCCTCTGCCTATCAATTCCATTTCTTGCGGATTGCTAACAAAGGCATTGACTTCTGAATCAATCATCAAATCCTGATCCCTGGTTTGAAGGATATATAAATCCTCCGCTTTTTCCGACTCAAAGGTAAACTCGATTTCCTGTGGGCTATAGCCTAAATTCTCTGTAAGCTCTGTAGCGAGGTCGTGAATTCGCTTGTAAATTGCAGGATAAGTAGTTTGCAATGAGGCTTGAGCGATATTGCCCTGCTTACGCTGTGTTTCGCCAACCGGAGATGGTTTCACAAGGCCAGCCACAATATCTTCGCCCTGAGATCGCATCGAGAAGTCGCCGTAAAGATGTACGCCCGGCCGCTCGCGATGTGGATTTTGAGTGAAAACAACTCCAGTACCCGATTTGTCGGTAAGGTTTCCATAAATCATTTTTTGAACGATAACGGCGGTTCCCCAATTGTCGGAAATTTGAAGATGTTTTCTATAAGCAAAGGCGCGCTCCGACGACCAGGAAGCAAAAACCATGTCAATCGTTTGGATCATTTGGTCGGTCAGTTTATCTTCAAAGCGAACTTTATGGGTCTTTAGCACTTCCTTATAGGCTAAGGCTATCTGTCGCATATCTGAAGGGTCGAAATCTAACTTTTGATGTATCTTGTATTTTTGTTTAAAAGCTGAGATAACCGAGTCAAACACATCGCGGTCAATGCCATGCGCCATGCCCCAGCTTTGAATGAGGCGGCGATAGGAATCCCAGATTGACCAGCTCATCTTCGGATTTTGGCTGATTTCCTCCACCAGCTTATCATTCAAACCCACATTCAGGAAGGTATCCATGGCTCCCGGCATAGAAATGGCTGTGCCTGAACGCACCGAAAGCAAAAGTGGATTTGTGCTGTCACCAAAACGCTCACCGCTAAGCTTTTCGAGTTGTTTCAGGTTTTTGAAAATCATGTCGTGCAGCTCCTTTTTAAGTTCTTTTAGGCTTAAAATAGTTTGATGCCGCCTGAAAACTTCCGTAGTAATCACAAAACCGGGAGGCACTGGAAGTCCGGCCAGGTATAGTTTTTTTAAATGAAAGGCCTTGCTTCCCAAGAAGACCTGGTTATCGGTTTTTGGTTTTTCCCTGTTGAATGTACTGATTACCAGCTCTGAATTATACGACATTATATCGCTGATAAGCTTGGTGTCGAGGCGGTCGGCCATGCTGCGCAGCGACTGCAATATGCGGCTGATAAAATTATCGAGCGGCTGAACTAAAAATGCTTCCGCAATTACATCACGGTGAAACATTTCCGATTGTTTGTTAATCAGTTGCTGTAACTCTTTTTCGGTAAGTTTTAATTCAGGGTCAAAGAGTTGTGGGATAATTTTTTTAAGCGGATACTCATACGAACGCAGGAAATATTTTATGATGATCCGTTTTATATCTCCGGCAATAAACTGAAAGATATTGATATACTGGTCGAAGGAAAAACTTCTGGAAGTGAGGCTGTAACGCAGCATTTGCAGGTTTGAATCATAGCTTTGATTGGTAATGCCGTCCAGCTCAAGGCCTTCGCGAAAATATTCCAGGATAACATTTATCTCCTCAAGTGTGCGGGCCGAGATATAATCGAGGTTAAGGTTTGAAACCACTTTTTCCATCAGCCGCGTTGCCACCTTTTCTAGGCGGAAAGTGAGGCCTAAAGCTTCAAATTTATTCTCGCGATATACGCCATACATCGACGGGATACCGATGGCGATATGCCGTTTGTGGTAAATATTTTCCCAGCTTTCGCTCTCTTCGGGATTGAAAATTATTTTTTTCAGCCGATCCATAAAGGAATAAATGAGCTTCAACGACTGTTCGAAATTTGTTTTGTCTAATGCATGTTGCAGCTGTTCTATTTCCTCGTCGGGAATGAATGGATATCGCCGCAACAGGCTGATAATATTGACAGTTTCGAACGAATATTTTTCGCGCAAGTGATCATACAGCTCCCGAATATCGTGCAGTCGTTCGCTGTCGCGCTGGATAATATCCGTCGGAGCTTTGCTTTGCTTTCCGGCTTTTTCAAGCAATTTCTCAAAACTGGCGAGGCTGATCGCTAAAAGCCCGTCAGGCCCGGAATTATTGAGCTGCGCCATTGTTTTACAAAGCTGATTCACGGTGACAAAATATTCACTTTGGATGTCGATATTTTGGTAAACATTGTCGGGCAATGCGTTACGCAGTTTTATGAGATCGCCGTCATGCCAAAACTGAAAGATACGCCGCGTTAGCTCGATCAGCGTGTTATTGCTTTCGGTATGCACCTGTTTGCGCAAAAAATGAATGAGCTTATCGCGTCTGCCGCAGATTTCATCCATCGTAGTGGTTACTTTTCTGATCTCACCTTCAGCACCAATTTCGCTAAAGTAAACAGGGAAAATACGCGTGAGCTGTTTCACCTTCTTATAATAAGGGGAAATATTCGAGTTGAGGATTTTCGTGATTTCGCGTTGGAAAAGGTCTGTGTCGCTGATAAAAATGCCACCAAGACGCAGGTTCACGATGAGTGCCGAGAGTAGTTTTTCCATCAGTGACTGCGAATATTCTATGAGCTGTAGCCAGATGCGGATGTTTTTGATGTGATTCTCATTCACACTCAGCTGCCAGTCCTCGTCCACAAACACCATTCCGGGGGTAACAAAACCAAATTCGATCAATTTTTTCTCAAAATGATTGATGATTTCTTTGTATTCGGTTTTGTCGATATCGATTACTTTTAAACCCAAAGTGAGTTGGAAATCAAGCACTGCTGCGGTATGCGATTTTTGGAGCTCCCTGGAGACTTCAAATATCTGATCAATAAAAGGGATCACCTCCTCTTGAGATAATTCGTCAACCGCCTGACGAATCATCTTGTCCAGGTTCCAGATCAGCCTTTCCTGTTGACTGCTCATGCCGGGTAGTTGCAGCAGGTAGAAAATGTAATGAAATTTTTTCAGGAAGCTGTCTAAAATATCGCCTCCGCCACCAAAATAATCTGCAATTTCATCATAAACCGGCAGTTCGTTCAATCTGTCCCAGCTTTTGGCAGCGGCTAATTTTTTGGTTAATTCTTGAAAATAGGGTTTCCCGATGCGTTGTTTCAGTGCATCAACTTCTTTCGGACTTAGAAGTCCGTCCTCTTTTTTTGTCCATTTTTCAGCTGTTGTACTCGTTTGCCAGAACTTATAAGTCTCGGTCTTTATTTTTTTTAAAAGGTTGAAAGCATTCATTTTCAAGGCTTTATTTTCCGAAAGCTTGTTTAGATGTTTGCTAAAATGGTTGCTGCTATTGATAAAGCAGTTCTTGTTTTCAGCAAAGCCATCGTCAAGAATAGCAAGTGATTTTAGGGCCATGTCTTCCAGGCTGTTTCTCTTGCCGGTGATTAAGCTGATCAATTCGAGTAGTGTACGTGCTATCAACATGCGCAGTTCGCAGCTGGTTTTGTCATTGAGCAATTCCTGCATCATCTCAAGGGGTACTTCCAACGCATTTTTGGGCATTTCATCTTTGGCATAAAACCAAAAATCGGTGATTAATATCTCGCGCAGTTCTTCTATCACAAACTTTCGGTTGGATAAAGGGTGATGAAACTCTGTAATGCAATCGGTTGCGCGTTTTTTTATACCAAAATATCCTTCAGCAAGCCGTATAAACTCTTGGTGTATTTCGGGGATGTATATATCTCTGTATCTGGTTTCTGCAAGGTTTGCTTCGAGTGCTTTTGAGGTGAATTGTATAGCCATGATCTGTCAATTTAACCCTCGAAGATAGAGATTATTAGTAAATTTGTGCAAAAGAATTTATGAAGAATATTCAACGATCAGCATTAAAAGTTTTGCAAACACTATAAAAATTTATAAATATGACAAAAATTAAAATTGGAATTAATGGTTTTGGACGCATTGGCCGTAATGTGTTCAAAATTGCAATGGAACGCAAAAATATGGAAGTTGTTGGTATCAATGATCTTACAGATACCAGGGTATTGGCTCACTTGTTGAAATATGATTCGACACAAGGAAAATTTGACGGAACGATTACTTACGACGAAAACGCGATTATCGTGAATGGCAACCGCATCGTGGTTACTGCCGAGCGCAGCCCAATCGACATTAAATGGGCCGTTACACCTGACGTAGTGGTTGAGGCAACCGGTGTTTTCAGATCGCGCGAAAGTACCAAAGGCGGCTATGGCGATCACCTGAAAAACGGTGCTAAAAAAGTCATTTTATGTGTGCCTTCTAAAGACCAGATTGATGCTACTATTGTTCTCGGTGTTAATGACAACGACTTGAAAGACAGTGATCAATGTGTTTCAAACGCCTCTTGCACCACCAACTGCCTGGCACCCGTTGCTAAGGTATTGAACGATCGTTTTGGCATCGAAAGTGGTTATATGACTACGATTCACGCCTACACCAACGACCAGGTTATTTTGGATGCACCTCACAGCGATTTACGTCGTGCGCGTTCAGCGGCTTTATCGCAAATTCCTACCACAACCGGTGCTGCAAAAGCAGTAGGTTTGGTTATCCCTGATCTTTCAGGAAAATTGGACGGCCTGGCAGTTCGTATTCCCACACCAACCGGCTCGCTGGTGGATTTGGTTGTAAACCTGAAAACAGAAGCCACCAAAGAGGAAATCAATGCCGCTATGAAAGAAGCCGCAGATGGCCCGATGAAAGGAATCCTGGAATATACTGAAGATGAGATTGTTTCGATTGATATCGTACACAACTCACATTCCGCGATTTTTGATGCGAAAAGCACCATGTCAATGGGAAAAACCATTAAAGTACTTGCTTGGTACGACAACGAATGGGGCTATAGCTGCCGCGTTGTTGATTTGGTTGACAAATTTAATCTGTAGAAAAATAATCGGTTTTTTGACTGATTTAATTTCTGAAATAATGACAAAAAGCCGTCTCGTTGAGGCGGCTTTTTGTGTTTAGCTATTACAGATTGTAGTCTGCGGCTCGCTAAGTGCTAAATAGAAACATTAAATTAGAAACCTGAAACCTTGTAAGAGTTAATCTGCTTGGAATAAAGTTGATAGCTTTTTAACAGACGATAGTCGAGATATTTATTTATATTTTATTACGATAACACGAAATAGTAAGACCTAGTTTATTCCCAACAAACCCTACCTAATTATCGTAACCGAGCCTTGCAGCCTTTGTTTTACCGGCCCGTCGATGGTTTTTATAAACACCTCACACACATAAAAATAAGTGCCATCGGCGCAATCTTTGCCGTTTTCCTGGTTTTTGCCATCCCATTCAATTTCAGGGTTGGAGGTTTCAAACACCGTATTTCCCCAGCGGTTAAAAACAACTAGTTTGATGCTTTCGACAGTAGCTTTCGGATTGCTCGTAGGGTAATTCAACGGAATCCATAAGTCGTTGAAAAGGTCGGCATTTGGCGTGAAAACATTCGGCAGTTCGTAGAGCGGACAGGTATCATAATCCACGCAAACAATATTGGAAGCTGCTGAAATATTACCGTTTTCATCGCGGGCTTTTAGGTAGTAGCAACCAATTACCACATCCAGGTTTTCATGAACCCAGCTGCTGTCGGTTGGGTTGTTGACAGAGTCAATCAGCACAAAACTCTCTGAAGCCATTGGCGTAAAATAAATCAGATAAGTTACCGCATCATTTTTACAGCTATCCGCTACCGGATTTTGCCAGATTAGTGTATTATCAATGGTTTCGCAATTGGTTTCCACACTTAATATGGGCGGACAAGGCGGGATATTATCGATTGGAACGGCACAAACGATGGGCGAAAAATTAATGATTGGATGAATAATTCCGCTGGTAGAATAGCCGCCGTACGATTTAATGTAATAGCAATAAGTGCTGCCGTTTGTCAGGCTATCATCCTTAAACTCGCGTGAATAGACACGATTAATAAATTCAAAATCAGCACTTGCAGTCGTTTGTCGATAGATATCAAAGCTGTCATTTGTCCAAGGCACATTGGCGTTCCAGCGCAACAGCAAGGATTCATCCGTAGGCGAAATATCGAGTGACAGTGCATCTGCCTGAGGGCTGCTTCCGATAGCGCCATCCCGGTCGTTTTCTAATTCAACAGCATAAGCCAATGGATGATTTATTTCGTTGATGTTAATAGAGTTATCTGTAAAAAGCGTATCCAAGAGCCCTGTTCCGGTGAAGACAACGCTTGTTTCGTTGCCCAGATATCGAACCAGATTATAGCGGTAGGGTGGAGGATATTGTATTGTATCGAGTTCGGTGGGCGGACTCCAGGCGGTTAAAACTTTTCCTGTCAGCAAGTCCAGGCTGTCGTTGCTAACATGTGTGATTACGGGTAGGTCGCGTTTTAGGCTGGCGCAGGCTTCGTTGCTGGCAAGGCTCTCGGATCCATCCTGGAAAACGGAAGTAATTAAGTAACAATAATCTACGCCTGGAACCAGTCCGTTGCCGTTGTTATCATCTCTAAAAGTAATCGCGTTAATATCTTCTATGCGCTGAATAAGCTGATAGCCGGTGTATGCCGGAACGCCAGTTTCACAATAGCCGGGTTCAAAACCGTAAAAACCATTGCGTCGGTATAAGCGGTATTCAACGGCATTTTCGCAGGCTGCATTGTCCCAATTGAGTTCAATACCATTTCCGAGTGCTTCGGCAGTCAGGTTTTCTACCGGAGGCGCAATCACGCGAATCGACACGGTTTTGAAGTTGGTAAGGCTCACTTCAGGATGTACATCGCGGGCTTTGAAAAGCACCTGGTAAGGGTTTAGACGGATGTTACGGCATTCAACATCCCAGAAAAAACTTGTTTGTGCCTGAGGCTGTCCAACCGCCGGATCAGGAATGATAGATGCCGGATTCAAGGGCAGCTCAAAAGGCGCGCCGGTAGCTGTGAGGCTTAGCTTATTGCCGTCAGGATCAACGGCCACGACATCAAAAGTTAGTGTTGTTCCGGCAACAACGCAGGTATCTGTTATGGTGTTTATTTCGGGCGGGTTATTGCTACAGGCACCAATTAAAATCTGCATATCGCGCACTACAGAACCCACTTTTACGCCCTGACGCCATTCTTCAACCATAAAAGCTACATTATACTCGCCTTGCAGCAGCGGCGTTTCCCAGCGCAGCTCGCCGGTAATTTCATCGATGCCAAAAAACTCACTCGCGCGCGGCAAAGTATAGCCCGGAATTTCGAGGCCGTCGGCCCCTTTGCAATTGACGAGTTTAAAGCTAAGGCTGTCGCCATCAGGATCGTAGGCCGAAGGATTATGCAGGTATAATTTCCCCACACAGCCCTGATCAATCGGAGGATTGAGGAGCTGAACGGAGTTGTTGTTGCCTAAAAAAGGATTTATAATCAGCTCGCTTTCAACGTAAATTGGTACATTCACCGAGTTGGGGATATTCACTACACCAAAATTCCTGTTTGGATCTTCTACCGCCAGGGTGTAATTGCCCGCTGCCGGAAAAGTATGGTTCATCCGATAGATGTTTAAGGTGTAATTGTTAGGTAGATTTTGGAAAACAATACGCGGGATATCACCTATCGTATTGTCGCCGAATTTAATAGGTAAAAAAGTTCTGTCATCATCGGCTGGGCTGGGCGTGTAGGTATACATGGTAATGGTGATTTCGTAGGTGAAACCTCCCAACCATTTATAGGTAATTTCGGCAGCACGCTGATGTGTTGCAAAAAGCTCGGTAAGGCCTAAAAAGGCTATAAGGATTATAATTCCCAGTCGTTTTAGCATGGGCAAAAAATGATAGACTGCTTAGTAGTATGCAAATGTACATGAATTTTTTTCAAAATGTCTATTCGTCTATTTCTGAGATGGACTCCGATGGAAGGGATTTGTTTGCATAAGTTTCATGTTGATATACAGCATGTTGTATAATTTAAAATCTTATGTAGCTCTATGGTTCTGTTGTATAAATTGTCTTCAAAGCAATGGGAATCAGTTGACTTTCTGGATATTGCTACAGTCAAAATCTTTTTTATCAAAATAATTAAGCAAACTTCCTGTACTTTAACAGCTGAATTGTTTAATTTTGTAGGCTTTCAAGCTTTTTTATATTCAATATGTTAGAGACTTATTCACCGGCTGAACGCTTAGAAATTTTGCGACGCTATCGTAATCTTATCGAAGTGTGGCATACGCGCAAAGACACTTCGGACAGGTGGGTTGTGCGCAAAGCTTTCCGTTTGGCTGCCGACGCGCACAAAGATATGCGCCGCAAGACCGGTGAACCCTATATTTATCATCCCTTAGAGGTAGCAACTATTGCAGCAGGTGAAATTGGTTTGGGACGCACCTCCATCATCTGTGCGCTATTACACGACGTTGTCGAAGATACAGAGTATAAGCTGACAGATATTCAGGCGATGTTTGGAGAGCAGGTGGCCCTCATTATTGACGGCCTCACCAAAATTGATGACATGGTGGAAGGCTCCGACGTGGAGAGTATGCAGGCCGAAAACTTCAGGAAAGTGCTATTAACCTTGTCTTACGACGTGCGGGTAATTTTAATTAAGCTGGCAGACAGGCTGCACAATATGCGCACCCTTGATGCTATGCCTGCTGTAAAACAGTGGAAAATCGCTTCCGAAACCTCTTATCTTTTTGCTCCTTTGGCCTATCGTTTGGGGTTGTATGCCATCAAAAGTGAGCTGGAAGATCTGGCACTGAAATATACTGAGCCCGGCGTATATCAAGCCATACATTTGAAACTGGATCAAACCAGGGAGCAACGCAACATCAAAGTGGCAGAGTTTGTAGAACCGATAGAAACAACACTGACTAAGTTAGGCCTTAACTTCCGAACCCATATTGCTGAAAAGTCGGCCTCTTCTATCTGGCAGCGGATGAAAGAGAAGGAGATTCCTTTTGAGGAAGTTTATGATACCTATGTAGTTCGTTTTATAGTTGATTGCCCGATAGAACTCGAAAAGGTAGAGTGTTGGCGCGTATATGCCACTATAACAGGGTTTTACAGACCAAATAATGAACGTTTACGCGACTGGATTTCTTTGCCTAAAGCCAATGGCTACGAATCGCTTCATGCTACGGTGATGAGCAAAACTGGCAAATGGATTGAGGTTCAGATTCGTACCGAGCGCATGGATGAAATTGCTGAAAAGGGCTATGCGGCCTACTGGAAATACAAAGATTCTGATCTCTCTGAAAGCGGCCTCGACGAATGGCTCACAAAAGTGAGAGAGCTGATTACCACGGAAGCTGCTTCGGCCTTGGATTTTCTAAATAACTTTAAACTCAACCTGTTTTCCGACGAAATATTTGTGTTTACACCCAAAGGCGAAATGATTTCGATGCCCAACGGTTCTACTGCACTTGATTTTGCCTATAATATTCATACACAGCTTGGTAATCATTGTATAGGTGCCAATGTCAACCATAAACTGGTGCAACTCGATCATACGCTAAAAACCGGTGATCAGGTGGAGATTATCACTTCCAAAGTACAATATCCCCGGGAAGAATGGTTTGAACTTGTGGAAACTGCCAGGGCAAAATCCAGGCTGAAGGAAGGTATTCGCGAATTTCGAAAGCGGTTTAGGGACGAAGGGCGTGAAAAGCTCGAGAATTATTTGAAACAGCTCAAGCTGGAACCTTCAAAAGTTAATATCAGTCGCATCATAGATTATGAAGATTTGAGTGGCTTGGTAGATTTGTACTATTACATTGCAAAAGATAAAATCAATTTTCAACGCGTAAAGAATGCTTTTAAAGAGAAAAGCAGTGGCGGGATCATGCGCTATTTAACGAATCCATTTAGCTGGTCAAGAACTCAATCAGCAGAAACAGAAGACTCAAAAACGCCTGAGAAGCTTAATCCTTCTTTGATAAACGAACAAACCAGCGAATTTAATTATACGGTTTCGCGTTGTTGCAATCCCATTCCCGGCGACGAGGTGGTGGCACTGGTTTTTCCCAACGAACCTATGCACATACACCGCGTTAATTGCCCCAAGGCAATCAACCTGATGTCGCAGTTTGGTAATAATATTGTTAAAGCCAAATGGAAACAAAAAGAAGATATTGCCTTTTTGGCCGGCCTGAAAATTGTAGGAATCGACAGTATGGGTTTTTTGCAGCGCGTTACTGAAGTGATCTCGGGGCAGTTAAAGCTCAATATCCGTTCGCTTCATCTCGTAAGCAGTAAAGGTGTCGTAGAAGCCACCGTAACTGTTTATGTGCATAATGCGCAAAACCTGAAAGATTTAATCGAAAAACTCAAGAAAGTTAAAGAGATAAAAAAGGTAAGCCGTCTGGATAGAATAGATGATATTGAAGGATAACAGCTTCAACTGTAGTTAGTCCCATCCGCTGGGTAAGTTTTATTTAAATTCATTCTAATTAGAACATAAAAATAGTGTAATTTTACACCTTGAATATGGTTTACACAGATTTCCTATGGTGATGAAAGAAAACATGAACGATACCTATGAGACCGTAAAGAAAATTTTTACGGATTATCTGGAGCAAAGGGGCCATCGCAAAACCCCCGAACGCTATACGATTCTCAAAGAAATTTATGCAACAGATGGTCATTTTGATATTGAAACACTTTATATCAGGATGAAAAATAATAAGTACCGCGTAAGCCGCGCAACACTTTACAATACCATTGAATTATTGCTCGATTGCAACTTGGTGACTAAGCACCAGTTTGGTAATAATTGTGCGCAGTTTGAACGGTCTTTTAAGTTTAAACAGCATGACCATTTTGTAAGTATTGAAGATGGAACAGTACTGGAGTATTGCGATCCGCGTTTGCAGGAAATTCAAAAATCAGTAGAGGAACTGCTTGGCGTTGAAATTTCGCATCACTCACTCACCTTTTTCGGAAAAATAAAAGATAAAGAGGCAGCAAAAAAGGAGGATGCTTAGAAATTTAATTCATTGAAAAAGTTGTAGATCAACAAAGTAACTGTATTTTTAAGGAACCAGTGGAATTTAATTTTTACCGGTTTTTTTACTTAAATATAGCTTAACTTTGTCCACTGGTTAAAAGCTTTGAGAAATAATTTGTGGTGTTTTGTGAAGCTGCCTAATGCTATTTTATATAATCTAACGAAAACCAGTAATGAAAATTGATGTGCTATTGGGCCTTCAGTGGGGCGACGAAGGTAAAGGTAAGATTGTTGATGTACTTACTCCCGATTACGATGTTGTTGCCCGTTTTCAGGGCGGCCCTAACGCAGGCCATACCATAGAGTTCCACGGTAAGAAATTTGTGCTTCACACGATTCCGTCTGGTGTTTTCAACCCAAACACTAAAAACCTGATCGGAAATGGTGTTATTATCGATCCGCTTATTTTACTTGGCGAGATCAATAAACTCAAAAAGGGCGGTGTTGATATAACCAAACAGTTATATATCTCACGTAAGGCACATCTGATTTTACCTACACATCGCTTGCTTGATGCTGCACAGGAAGCTGCAAAAGGTGCTGATAAAATTGGCTCAACGCTGAAAGGAATTGGGCCGGCATATACCGATAAGTCTGCACGTAACGGCATACGCATTGGCGACAGCTGTTTGGAAAATTTCAGCAATCAATATCAAAAACAGCGTGAACGTCACCTGAAATTGATTGAAAACCTCGATTTCTATTATTCCAACTATTTAATTGATGGTCAAGATTTTGATACCTATGAAAAAGCTTGGTTTGAAGCGCTTGAAGTAATCAAAAAGCTTCAACTTGTTGACAGCGAATATTTTATCAATGATGAGCTGACAGCCGGGAAACGTATTTTAGCTGAAGGTGCGCAGGGAACATTGCTTGATGTTGATTTTGGAAGTTATCCATTTGTAACCTCTTCAAATACCACTGCTGCCGGCGTTTGCGCTGGTTTGGGCGTTGCGCCAAACACGATAGGCGAGGTGTTTGGGATTTTTAAAGCTTATTGCACACGGGTTGGCAGCGGACCGTTTACGACCGAGCTTTTTGATGCTGACGGCGATTTGATGCGTAAACAAGGCAATGAATTTGGCTCAACAACCGGCAGACCGCGTCGTTGCGGTTGGCTCGATCTTCCTGCTTTGCGCTATGCGATTATGCTCAATGGAGTTACCGAACTCATCATGATGAAAGCCGACGTGCTTGATGCCTTCGATACGATAAAAGTGGCCACAGCCTATATTTACGAAGGTAAAGAAATCAATCACCTTCCTTTTGATGCCTGTACACAGAATCTAACACCTGTTTTGAAAAGCTTAAAAGGCTGGAAAACTTCCCTGGTAAATAATCGGGAAGAAGCCGCGATGCCTATCGAGCTTGTAAATTTTATCCGTTTTATTGAAGATTATGTAAAAGTGCCGATTCGTATTGTTTCCACAGGACCCGATCGGTCGCAGCTTATCAGACGGAAAAAGTAAAGGGGATTTTCAGAACTTCTGAATGAGGAAAGTTTCCCGTAGGTTACGCAGATTAACGCAGAGAATTGCAATCAGCGAAAATCAGCGATATCAGCGGGAGAAAAAATCATCCGCCAATCAAACCCCAAAATTTCGTGAACCCATAAACCCAACAAACCAGCAGCTCCGGATTTACAAAGCACAAAAAAAGGAAAATCACTACTGATTTTCCTTTTTTTTTGTGCTTTATCTGCGAGATTAAAGTTTTCTTGAAACTTCTTTCTCGGTATATCCTTCGATAATGTCGCCTACTTTTATATCGTTGAAGTTGTCGATATTTAGGCCGCATTCATAGCCGGCCGACACTTCTTTCACGTCGTCTTTAAAGCGTTTCAGCGATCCCAGCGTTCCGGTATGGATAACAATTCCATCGCGTATGATACGGATTTTAGAGTTTCTGGTGATTTTTCCATCAAGCACCATACAGCCGGCAATTGTGCCTACTTTAGTGATCTTAAACACTTCTCTAATCTCAATATTACTGGTGATTACCTCCTCAATATCAGGTGCTAACATTCCTTCAATCGCCGCTTTTATTTCTTCAATGGCAGTATAAATGATGGAGTATAGCCTGATGTCGATTTCTTCGTTTTCTGCTAATTTTCTGGCCTGTAAAGTCGGACGAACCTGGAAACCTATCACGATAGCATTGGATGCCGAAGCCAACATGATGTCCGATTCGCTGATAGCACCCACTGATTTGTGAATTACATTTACCTGAACTTCTTCAGTTGACAGGTTAAGCATAGAATCGGAGAGTGCTTCTACGGAGCCGTCCACATCACCTTTCACGATGAGGTTGAGCTCTTTAAAGTCGCCAATTGCAATACGGCGGCCAATTTCGTCGAGTGTAATATGTTTCTGAGTACGCAAACCTTGTTCGCGTTGTAATTGCTGACGTTTTTGTGCAATGTTTTTGGCTTCGCGTTCGTCTTGCATCACGTTGAATACGTCACCGGCTTGCGGTGCGCCATTTAAGCCAAGCAACAACAACGGAGTTGATGGGCCGGCTTCTTTAATGGCTTGGTTACGTTCGTTGAACATGGCTTTTACCCTACCAAAAGTAGATCCGGCCAAAATAATATCACCAACTTTCAATGTGCCATCCTGAACCAAAACTTTGGCAACATATCCACGGCCCTTATCCAACGACGACTCAATTACTGTTCCTTTAGAATTCTTGACAGGATTACCTTTCAGGTCAAGGATTTCAGATTCCAGCAATACTTTTTCTAGAAGCGATTCGATGCCCTGGCCGGTTTTAGCCGAAATTTCTTGTGTCTGGAATTTGCCGCCCCACTCTTCTACCAATACATTCATATTAGCGAGCTGCTCACGGATGCGATCAGCATTGGCGGTAGGCTTATCCATTTTATTGAAGGCAAAAACAATTGGAACACCGGCTGCCTGCGCGTGATTTACTGCTTCAATAGTTTGAGGCATCACGCTGTCGTCAGCTGCAATTACAATAATGGCGACGTCAGTAATTTTTGCTCCACGAGCACGCATAGCAGTAAATGCCTCGTGACCAGGAGTATCCAGGAAGGTTACTTTTCTGCCGCTTTCGGTAGAAACTTCGTAGGCACCAATATGCTGTGTGATTCCACCAGCCTCACCTGAGGTAACGTTGGCTTTACGGATAAAGTCGAGTAAGAGCGTTTTACCATGATCCACGTGACCCATCACAGTTACAATAGGAGCTCTTTCTCTCATATCTTCCGGCCTGTCTTCTTCTTCAAATTCTGCCAGTGCTTCCTGAACGTCGGCACTGATAAATTCGAGCTCGAAACCAAATTCCTCCGCAACAAGTGTCAGCGTTTCTGCATCAAGCCTTTGGTTGATAGAAACAAACATGCCAAGGCTCATACATGTTGCAATAACCTGTGTTACAGGGATATTCATCATGGTGGCCAGTTCGTTGGCTGTAACAAATTCTGTAACTTTCAGGATAGATTTATCGATCTCCTGTTGTGCCATTTCTTCTGCATGAGACGTGGAGACATGGTCGCGTTTTTGCCTGCGGTGTTTAGATGCTTTCGATTTTCCGGCAGGAGATAATCTGGCCAACGTTTCTTTAATCTGACGTTGGATATCTTCGTCTGTCAATTCTTTTTTCTCGTCGCGTCTTGCTGGCTTGCTACCTCCTTTTTTAACCTGATCTTTCGTTTTTAATGTTGGCGAAATATCTGGACGTCCGGGTCCTCCCAAACCTTCGGTAGGTTTGGTTTTAATCCGTTTACGTTTCTTTTTCTTCTGGCTTGCAGATAGCTTATCCTCTGAAGAGGAAGCAACGGGTTTTGGCTTGGGCCTGCGGGTCTGGGGAAGCTCAATTTTATCAAGAATCTTAGGTCCCTCAAGTTTACGTACCTCAGTAGGCATGAAGTTGACGGGTCTTTCCTGTTCAGCTGAGGTTTCAGCTTCAGGTGTTGCTTCCTGAGTTTTTTCTTCAGTTTGTACAATAGGTTTTTTAGCTACTTTTTCTGCAGATGCTTCTGTTGTAGATTTTTTATCTGCCCGAGTTCCTTTTTCTTTAAGACGTTTTTCGTCTGCTTCTTTTTTCTTTTGGGCCTTGGTTTTGCGATCGGGTTTGGTACGCATGTTCATAGCCGAAAGGTCTATTTTTCCCAAAATTTTCAGCTCACCATCTTTGGGTTGTAGCGGAGCTTCCACAGTGGTGGTTTTTTCTTCCGCAGCTACTTCTTTTTCAACCGGTTTTTCTGTTTCTTTAGCAGGTGTTTCGGCTGAAATTTCCTCCTTGACGGATTCCTTTTGGGTCAACTTTTCTTCTGCTGGCTTTTCGGTAGCTTCTTTCGCTTTTTCAGCTTTAACTGTTTCAGCTACATCTATAGGAGCTTTAGTTTCAGCTTTCTCTTCAGCTTTGGGTTTAACTTCCTCTTTTGTCTCGGAAGTGACCTCAGCTTTTAGTTCTGTTTTAACAGCGTCTTTTGGTGCTTCTGCAGGCTTTTCGCTTTTAGGTATTTCGGGTTCTACAGGAGGAATTTCTTCCTTCACTTTTTCTTTGGCAACAGGAGCCTCTTCTTTTTTAGCTACTACAGGTGTTTCCTTCGCTTTAGGAGCTTCGGGCTTCTTTTCCTCCCTAAATTTAGTCTGGATGGTTTCTTTGAATCCCCCGGAAACATTTTTTATAATCAATTCCTCAGCATCAAAGTCGTCTTCGTCTTCATCAAACTGATCATTAATTACTTCGTCAGCAGTAATGGTTTTACGATCTGAGTATTCGATGCCCAGCTTTTTGGAGACCTCCTTTACCTGCTTCTCGGATTGATACTCTTTGATAAGGAGATCATACATCGCAGGACTGAGTTTAGTATTCGGGCTAGGATCAACCTGGTGTCCTTTTTTCGATAGGTATTCTACAATAGTAGATAACCCCACGTTAAATTCCCGGGCTGCTTTGCTCAGACGTACAGATGTTTTTGAACCTTCGGACATATTCAAGCTTTCGGATTTTGAATGATTTAATGAATTTGCAAAAGTAGGGTTTTTATTCGAACTCTGCTTTAAGAATGCGTACTACATCCAGCACTGTTTCCATTTCCAAATCTGCTCTGGAAGCAATTTCCTCAGGACTTAGTGCTAAAACGCTTTTGGCAGTATCGCAGCCGATATTGTGAAGCTGAACAATGACCCATTTCTCGATTTCATCAGTGAATTCGAGTAGGTCAACATCTTCCGAATCGATATCAGAATCGCGGTAAACATCTATCTCATAGCCTGTTAATCGGCCAGCGAGTTTAATGTTGAAGCCGCCCTTGCCGATGGCTAAGCTTACCTGATCGGGTTTCATAAAAACCTCGGCGCGTTTGTTTGTTTCGTCTAACTGTATCGAACTGATCTTTGCAGGACTCAGCGAACGACTGATAAACAGTGTTGGATTTGTGGTATAATTGATCACGTCAATATTTTCGTTGCGCAATTCGCGTACAATACCGTGTATACGTGAACCTTTCATACCAACGCAGGCGCCAACAGGATCAATACGGTCATCGTAGGATTCTACAGCTATTTTAGCCCGTTGTCCAGGCTCGCGAACAATGCGTCGGATGGTAATCAGTCCGTCGTAGACCTCAGGCACTTCGCCTTCGAACAAGCGTTGCAGGAAAATTTCGGAAGTGCGCGAAAGTATTATATAGGGTGTGCCGTTACGCATCTCTACTTTTAAAACAACAGCACGTAAGGTGTCACCTTTTTTGTAAAAGTCGGTAGGAATCATCTCGCCTTTGGGCAGAATCAACTCGATACCTTCGTCGTCAAGCACCAGAATTTCTCTGCGCCAGGCTTGATAAACCTCTCCGGTAACGATTTCACCAACTTTTTCTTTGTATTTCTGATAGACGTTATCCTTTTCGTATTCCAGAATTTTTGCGACCAGATTTTGGCGGATAGAAAGTATTTCGCGCCGACCAAAATCCATTATTTTGATAGGTTCCGAAACTTCTTCGCCAACTTCAAAGTCGGGTTCAATTTTGATGGCTTTAGATAGCGCAATCTGTGTTGATGGATCTTCAACATCTTCGTCTTCAACGATTTCGCGGTTATGCCAAATCTCCAAATCGCCTTTGTCAATATTAACAATGACATCAAAATTTTCGTCTGAACCGTATTTTTTAATAAGCATCGCTCTGAATACATCTTCCAAAATGCGCATCATCATTTCGCGGTCGATGTTCTTGAACTCTTTAAACTCTGAAAAACTTTCTACTAGATTGATATTGTCCATGATATATAATCTAAATATGGATGAATTTTAATGAAAATCAATGATTTCTTTTATTTCTTCTATTTGATCAACGGCAATGGTGAAACGCTCACCTTTAACCTCTTTCTTTAATTTGTTGTATTGTTTAATAATGCGTTCTTCCAGCTCGAGGGCTTCCTCGCTAACTGTAAGAAGCACACCCGTTAAAACCTGATCGTCGGTTGTTTTTACTTCAACTTGGCGTCCAATGGCTTTTTTGTATTGCCGAAACATGCGCAGTGGCTGATCTATGCCGGCAGAGGAAACGCGCAGCTCAAAATCTTCTTCCTCGCGGTCGAAATGCTGTTCGATAAAACGACTCAATTCAACACAGTGGGCAATAGTAACCGAGGTGTCGGAGTCGATAAAAACCAAAATGCGGTTGTCTATTTTCACCAAAACATCAACCACAAAACGGTCTGTGCCTTCCAGGGCTTCTTCGGCCAACTCAATTATTTCTTCTTTACGTATCATTTTCTTTGTATAAAAAGAGGGGACTTACGCCCCCTCAACAAGTCTTTCCCGTCTAATGCCACTGCAAAAGTAGCTTAACTTTCTTTTGGCTGAATAATTTTAACAAAATTCTGCCTTAGATTTTCTGAGGCTGAACGCTTTAGCGCTATTGGCAAGCGTTTTCAGCAGTTACAAAAAAACCTGTCACTAAAAAGTAGCAGGCTTTCCTGAACGTGTTGTCCGACAAGGATTCGAACCTTGACAGGCAGAACCAAAATCTGCAGTGCTACCATTACACCATCGGACAATACCGTACGAAACGGATTGCAAAATTAGAAAATTTTTGGATTGTCCAAAATTAATCCTGAAAAATTTACTGGTAATGATTGTAAGTAGCTCTGAATTAAGGATCAAAGCAGCTTTAATCACATTTATATGATGCGAAATACAATTTTTGCTTGCGATTTTTGGTGGTGTTAAGTCATGCCAAGAGTGTTAAAAACAACTAATTTATTATTTTTCTGGTGCAAATTTGGGGTAATTATGTACTTTCGCTTGGTGAAAATTGGTAACCTTAAAAAATTCCAAAAAGAATGAATTTTAACAAGTTGAACAACCTGGTAGGCTGGTTGGTTTTTTTAATCGCCACTGTGGTTTATTTCCTGACCCTTGAGACCACTGCAAGTTGGTGGGATTGTGGCGAGTATATTGCCACGGCATACAAACTTCAGGTAGGTCATCCACCGGGAGCACCGCTTTTTCAGATGCTTGGCCGGTTTTTTTCATTATTTGCTTTGGGTGATGTAACCCGTGTAGCCTTGATGATAAATGTTATGTCGGCCTTGTCAAGCAGTTTTACTATTTTGTTCCTGTTTTGGACAATCAGTATGCTTGCCCGAAAGATTATGATGCAAGAAGGCGAGGCAAGCCCCAAAGCCCATCAGTATGCCGTTCTGGGTGCTGCTGTAGTTGGCGCGTTGGCTTATACCTTTAGCGATTCCTTTTGGTTTTCGGCTGTGGAAGGTGAGGTTTACGCCATGTCGTCGTTTTTTACGGCGGTTACCTTCTGGGCAATCCTGAAATGGGAGCGCGTGGCTGATGAGCCGCACAACTTCCGCTGGCTGCTATTTATCGCTTATCTTATCGGGCTTTCCATTGGCGTACATATGTTGAATTTGCTGGCTATCCCGGCTATCGTATATGTTTATTATTATAAAAAATACAATGTCAACACCAAAGGCTTTGTCATTGCCGGATTTGTATCCTTGTTTATTCTAGGTTTCATTATGAGTGTGATTATTCCGCTCATCGTACAGTTGGCAGGCAATTTCGAGCTGTTCTTTATCAATGGCATTGGGTTGCCATTTTCTTCCGGTACATTAATTTACTTCCTGCTGTTGATTGGCGGTATTGTTTTCGGACTTTATTATTCAATCAAAAAAGGAAAAGTGGTTTTGAATACGGTTATTTTGTCGTTTATGTTTATCCTTATCGGCTATTCCTCTTTCTTTATGCTGGTGATTCGGGCCAATGCCAATACGCCGATCAACGAGAATAATCCGGATGATGCCATCACCATGTTGTCTTACCTCAATAGAGAACAATACGGCACCTGGCCTTTGCTCTATGGACAATATTATAACGCGCCGGTGGTGGATTACGGTGATGGAAAGCCGATTTATATCCGGGATGAAAACAAAGGAAAATATGTAATTACTGATAAAAGAACAGGTACTCAGCCAGTTTTTGATGATCGTTTTATGACCGTTTTCCCACGTATGTGGAGCAACCAAAAACCCAGTCATATCAGGGCTTACCAGTCGGTGGCTGGGCGTGGCGGTATTCCTATCCGAGTTACCAAACCCGATGGCAGCAATGAGGTGCTTTACAGACCTACTTTTGCTCAGAACCTGAAATTTTTTATCAGTTACCAGGTTTCTCATATGTATCTGCGTTATTTCTTCTGGAACTTTGTGGGCAGACAAAATGATATCGAAAGCCAGGGCGAAGTTGAAAATGGCAACTGGATCAGTGGTATTAGCTTTATTGACGCATTTCGCATAGGCGACCAGTCTGACCTGCCAAAAAGCATGAAAAATCCGGCGAGGACTCGGTTTTACTTTTTACCACTTTTGCTTGGTTTAGCTGGTTTGTTTTACCATGTAAGCAAACATCCACGCGATAGTTGGGTGGTATTTCTTCTATTTATTATGACGGGTCTGGCCATTATTGTCTATCTCAACCAAACGCCCTATCAGCCCCGTGAGCGAGACTATGCCTATGCAGGCTCTTTTTATGCTTTTGCGATTTGGATTGGCTTTGGGGTGTTATTCTTATTCGATCTTTTCTCTAAGTTCATAAAAAACAAGCAATTGACCGCTATTTCTGTGAGCTTGATCGCGCTCTTGCTCGTTCCGGCTCTTATGGCTAAAGAAGGCTGGGAAGGACATAACCGTTCGGGGAAAACGCCTGCCAGAGATTTTGCGATGAACTATATGGCGCAATGCAAACCGGGAGCGGTCTTGTTTACAAATGGTGATAATGATACTTTCCCACTTTGGTATGTACAAGAGGTTGAGGGTTTTAGAACGGATATGCGGGTGGTAAATTATATGCTGTCATCTGGTGATTGGTATGTACATCAATTGGGTAAAAAAGTATATGATTCTGAGAGACTTCCGCTAACGCTTACGCCAGAACAATACAACAAGGGCGTGAATGACTATGTGCCTGTAGTTGAGCGAATTCAAGGTCGTAGAGAGTTGAAAGAAGTGATAGATTTTGTTGCCAACGAAAGCACCCAGACACAACTTCCCTTACAATCGGGCGACCGGATAAATTATATTCCCACCAAGAAGCTGAAACTCACTATCGATAAGGAAGCTGTGATAAGAAGCGGGACGGTTCCGGAAAGTATGCACCACCTTATCGTGGATGAAATAACCTGGGATATCAGCCAGTCGGCTTTGTATAAAAACGACTTGATGCTGCTGGATTTGATTGCTTCAAATAATTGGGAACGCCCGATTTATTTTGCTAATCCAAACAGTGTGAGCAAGGTGTTTAATGTGGATGAATATTGCCATATGGAGGGTGTTGTGTATCGCTTTATGCCTGTAAAGGCCAAAGAATACTACAAAAATCTGGGCGGTGTTTATTCAGAAGGCTCTTATGATTTGCTGGTAAACAAAGCAAAATGGGGAAATTTGCACGATCCTGATGTTACTGTTGATCGCGAAAGCTACCGCAATTCTACTATGGTTAAACAAAGTTATATGCGTTTGGCTCAGGCTTTAATAAACGAAGGTAAAGCCGATTCAGCAGTAACTGTTTTGGATAAAAGCATAGCGTTTTTCCCGCACGAAAAAATAACTTTTGATTACTTTATGCTGCCTTGGGCCGAGATTTATTTTGAAGCCGGAGCCAGAGAAAAAGCCGTTAAAATGGTGCGTACCTTGTCTGAACGTTATTTGGAAGACTTGGCTTATTACAGCAATTTGCCTGATAAATTTGCTTCCTACTACGAGCAATCGACCCAGGAAGCGCTTGCGGTCTTGCAACGCCTTTCGCAAATGGCTTCTGAAAATGGAGAAAAAGAACTGGCAGCCGAACTTGATGAGGCGTTTATGCAACAGATGCAATTGATGGGTTACAGGTAGTAAGTGCTGTTATATCAAACAAAAAGCCCTGCTTAAAATATTTTAGGCAGGGCTTTTTATAGATTAATTTTTGTGGAAGCACCACTATTGCAGGCTAATGCTGTCGTTTTTTCCAACCGTTATACCAAATATAAAAGCCGGCAATCATAAATGGGATACTCAAGATTTGACCCATATTGATGATCATGCCAGTTTCAAATCCTACCTGAGGTTCTTTCAGAAATTCAATAAAAAAGCGGGAGCCAAAGATTGCCATAAGGAATATGCCAAAGATAAAGCCTGGCTGTTTATGCGCTATATCGTGTTTGAAAAAGCGATGAAGTAAAAAGAAAAAGCTAGCGAGATAAACCAGTCCTTCATAAATTTGTGTGGGATGGCGTGGGTCGGTACGCAAAGCTGGATCGGAAGATTGTACAAACTCAAACCCCCAAGGTAAGCTGGTGATATGTCCAAAAATTTCAGAATTCATCAGGTTTCCCATCCGGATCAGAAATCCAGCCAGAGCTACCACAATGACAACCCTGTCCAAAGTCCAAATTAAGCTTTTATGGTGTTTTCGTGAAAAGAAGTAAAGCGCGATAATAATCCCGACTCCTGCACCATGGCTGGCAAGACCGCCTTCCCACACGTAAAGGATTTCGATGGGATTGGCCAGGTAATAAGCCGGCTCATAAAACAAACAATGTCCTAACCTGGCGCCTATAACCGTGGCAACCAGCATATATGTTGACAGTTCGTCAAGCACTTTGATGCCCATATTATCACGCTTCAATACCTTCTCCATAATGTAATAACCTATCACAAAAGAAGCCGCGAAAAGTGCGCCATACCAGCGAACGCCGCGATCACCAATCAATGGCAGCCAATCTGGAAAAGTGAATATTTCCGGGGAAACATCCCAAACAATGAACTGTAATATCATCTGTATTTTTTTTACAAAAGTAAGGATTTGTCGGAAAGCCTCACCTTATTGTGGCTGTGATACCAGAAATATGAAATTTATCGCTTTATAAGCGCTGAAATTCAATGACAGGAAAGCCCTTCACACCTTGACGGTTGTAAAAACCAACAAACCTAAGCTTGAAATACCAACCATTATTATTTTGAATAATAAAATTGAATTCAGGTTTCACGATATAATTTACGATACCGCTTTCCACATCGCCTCTAACGTCTTTCCAGGTGTAGCCAATGCGGTCGGCCTGTTCGGTATAGCTGAGGTTCATGGCGGTAGCCATATCAATTTCTTCAAAAGACATGGTGCTGTCAAAAGCTACTGTGGTTTCATACGGATTGAGCAAAACGCCGGTAACTAAATACGGATAGGGATCGCCCACATCAGTAAAAAGCAGGGTGGTATATTGTGTAAACAGCAAGTCGTAAGTGTTTTTTAGTGGTTCAGGCTGTAGTTGTTCTCCGTCATCCTCGAAGGAAAAATAGACTTTGTTAAAGCCGGCTTTTTTGGTTGCGCTTGCCTGAACCAGGTTGGTATTATTCAAGTTAGAATAGCTGAAATAGTAGGTGTCGCCAACCAAACTGTCAAAGCGTATTTTCTTTTTTCCCAATAAATTCCCGGCTTCGTCATAACCTCTGTCTAGTACATAAACAAGCTTTGAATAAACGGTGTCGGCTTCCTGCACTTCAAACCAGTCTCCAATAGCCGTTGAGTCGGGGTTGCCGCTCGACGGATCGTAAATCATATCAAGACCGGCAGCAGAGTTAACTTCTTCAAGATCTGTTTTATCACTTTTTCCGGCCAACATAAAATTGGTTGTGTTAAGCCAAATCCGCGATCCATCTTCAGTGGCATCAAAAGCCAGGTCAAATGATTTTTTTTCGTTAATGCTTACAATTGTTGAATCGTTAAGACTGTAATACACCTGATTTGCATAGGCTTGAACTAATCCGCTTGGTGTAATATTTGTCATAGGAATTGTATCAGTAATCCGATCACCTCTCTCAAAAGGTGTAATGCGTTCGTCATCTTTAAAACAACTCGTAAAGGTGGCCGATAGGATGATTAGTAAAATAAGCTTTTGGATTTTTTGCATCACTTAGAATTTTTTGAGTGAAATATTCATCCGGACAAAATACGTGCGACCCCAGCCAACAGGGCTCGAACTACCGCCAGAAGCGTGAATTCCACCGCTTCCGCTATCGCCTTTAATACTAACGTTAGTGTTGTCGAACAGGTTTTTTGCGCCTATTTGCAGCGTAATTCTATTTTTCCAAAGTTGCTTGCTCACGCTTATATCTAAGGTGTTGTATGCCGAAATTATCGATCGATAAACTTGATTTTCATCATCCAAAAACACTTCAGGATAGTCACCACTATATTTGTAATATACATTAAATCGCAAATCAGTGAGCCGCCACAGGTAATTCAGCTGTGAAATTACATCAGTTGAATAAATCATGTCGTTCTCATTCGTCTGTTTAAAAACGTGTTTACGACCGGTTTGGCCAAGTCCAAGTTTTATCTCCAGCCAAGGATAAATCCTGTTGTTGAAATTCAGTTGATAACCTTGTGTTATCATTTTGTCAACATTGATATAGGTGTAAATTGAAGATTCAGAATCAAGTGATAAAAGACTGATACTGTTGTCGATATTGTTATAAAAAAGACTTAATTCAGCACCATAATCATAAGTGTCTTTTTCGTGTGAATAGCGCAAGGCCAGGTTAACATTTTGCGAATACTCTGCTTCCAGATGTTCGTTACCGATGATATTGTGGTTAACGTCAACAAATTCCAGGTAGAGCTCCTTTAGCGAAGGCGATCTAAAACCCTTACCATAAGAAGCACGAAAACTTGTTTCGGGGCTGAAATCGTACTTTAGATTTAAAGAATAAACCAATGGCGCCTTATATTTAGTGTTGTAGCTGTAGCGTAAGCCAGGCTGCAACATCAGACGTACCGAAGGTTTTAGTTTTATGCTTAAAAATGCTGCGTAATCTCCGAGTTCTTGTCTCTTGTTTAAAATACGCTTTCCAGTTCCGCTTTCGTGATTCAGATCAATACCAAGCTGATAATTGAAAGGGCTTTTCTCGGTGCTTTTACTAAATTCAGCCCGCAACAAATATTGATTAAATTTAGAGGTGTCTTGGTCTTCCGGGCTTAAAGTCAATGATTTATCGAGTGTGGTGAGGTCGACAAAATAATTATTTTTTACGCGATCATAATAAGCATAAGAAGCTATTACGTTTAGATAGCGATCTTTAAAAAGTCGGGTGTTTATATCCGCTTTTGTGGTGAACCTATTTGTTTTGAAGTGGTTGTCGAAAGCAGTTTCAAAATAGGGACTCAACAAGTTTCCTTTGTCCATCAAGAGTTCGTTAAAATACGAAGCACTAAGCCTGGCTTTTAGTTCTTTGTGTGCATATTGCAAGCTGCCATCAGCATTGTATTGTCTTTTGGGTTTCCACTTGTTTGAGCGTCCGGTATTTTGAGCACTGTAGCCATCAAAAAAGTTACGCGCACCGGCCAGACTTCCACTCCACCTGCCTTTTCTTACAGAAGCATCCGCGCTAAAGTTATAAACGCCAACCGATTCCACATAAGCATTAGCATTGGTTTGATAGCTGGCATAATTATTTTCTTTGGTGATGATATTAATCACACCAGCCAAAGCGTTGCTTCCGTATATAACCGACATAGGCCCCTCAATGATTTCAATATGTGCCACATTGTAGAGATTGAGCTGATTCAGATCAATATTCCCATTCATCCGACCGATAACAGGAACGCCATCAACTAAGAATTTAATGTGTTCACCACTAAGGCCTTGCAGTGTAATTGAGGAACCCAATGCGCCATCATTTGACGTTCGGATATTCAACTCGCCAGCCATTAATTCGCTCAGGTTACTTGAAGCGCGTTGGTCAATTTGTTTGGCGCCAATTACCTTTATCCTAAAAATAGATTTATCAACAGCCTGCGGTGTATATTGTCCCGTAACTACCACTTCGTCAATGTTATAGGTGAGTGGCTTTAGCTTTATTTGAAGGTGTTTCCCGGGGGAAATCGTATCATAAAGTTTCTGATAACCTACATAACTGATTGTAAAAACTCCTTTTTCCTTCAAAGGATTCTCAACAAAACCGTTGATATCTGTAATACCTGAAATTTGTGATTGTTTATTGAATGACTCGAAAAGTACGTGCGCAAAAGCAATCGTTTCACCGTTGCGGCTATCTTTAATAGTAATGCCCGCTTTTTGGCTAAATCCGTGAAGGAAGAAGCCAAAAAGCGCAGCAAAAAGTAGAATAGTCTTTTTAGAAATAAGCATCTGTTACCTGATGATCAGCTTTTGGGTAAATATTTGCCCTTCAGTGGCTAGTCGAACAAGGTAAAGTCCGGATTGGAAATGATCAAGTTTCAACTCTAATTGACCGTCAGCTATAGCTTTTTTGGTGTTAAACACTTCTTTTCCAGCCAAATCATAAATATGAACTTCAGTTGGTGAAGAGGATAAACCACTAACAGTAATACGAATTTGATTTGTTGCCGGATTGGGAACGATAGACATTTTGTTGTCAGAAGTTAGCGTTTCTTCTATCGAAACCAGCGAAATCAATTCTTTGGTAAATACTGTTTTGCCTTCACTAGTGCCACTAAAATAAGTAGGAACAAATTTATAGACGTCGCCTTTTAAATTTTGGACAAAGTAAACGGTAGAATCTTCAATACTATAGCTGAAAGTATTCATATCAAAATACTTCCAGTCGTGGCCTATCTGTGATTTAACATCTTCTAAAAGTTTTGAGCTCCAGTCTCTGTAATTTTCTCCTACCGGATAGTGCTTATTGGCCAGTACGCCCTCATTGCTAAGCACACCTACCACAGGATACGGAGACGGATTGCCTTCCAGGTCGTAAACCGTAGCTGAATAACGGCTAAAAAGTAGGTCCCAGCTGTTTTGTGCCGGCTCACGGTCAATAATCTCTTTGGTAGTGAAATTATAATAGACGAAAAGCTTATCCTCATAAGGTGTTACATCAAGCACTTCGCGTTGGTCTCTCACACCAAAAAGATCGGAGAAAACAAAAGTGTAGGTGTTATTTACTGAGTTTTTGTTTTTAATCCATAGTTTTTTCACGACGCCATTAGAAAGTGTGAGAATATAGATTGAGTCGCCAACGACGTCATGAGTAACCATATTATAAACGCCCCAACCGTAATCAGGGTGGTCGAGTGAATTGCGGTTAAAAGCACCTTCTTCCCAGAAAATATCTGAATTGTTGAGCTGTTTCCAGGTGGCCATACCCGTAGTGTCGATGGCGTTCCAACTTGCAGTGTCACCATTTTCATAAGTAACTAATTTTGTGCCTGTTCCGCCATTGATGACAATGCCGGCACTCCATTTTGTGGTGTAAAATCCAATGTCCCAGGTGTTGCGTTCGGCCGTTTTCACCACGCCATTTTCTAAGCTGTAAAAAACATCGTTGGCATAGCCAGTGCCCATACTTACACTATCGGCTTCCGGATTGCTATAGGCAAAGGAGGAAGTTAGAATAAATGATAAAAGAAGTAAATAATTGAATTTCATGATGTTAAAATTTTGTTTGAAGTATAAATTTATTGAGTTATCGTATCCTGTTTGGTAGAATAGCAGGCTACAGCCAAATAGCTATTCAATTGAAATCAGTAAAAAAAAGGAAACTTAAGATAAGAAAGCATAAAATATGGTAGGAGGGCCGCGTAAAGTACCTGATAAGCTCATTTGCAGGACTTTATATCTCGAAATAAAACGCAGCACAGAAACGTAATGGGAGTTTAAAAGGTGTTTTTGCGCTTCTTTGTGTAAAATTCCGGCATGAACAGTAGAAAAACCACTATCAGACTTATCAGCAACTTTGAATTGCTTAAAGCTGATCGTTTTACCGTCATCTTTGGATTTGGGTTTGGTAAAGGGATTGTGCGTATCAAAATAATTAACGCCAAAAATCACTTGTTGATGGTAGGTTATCAAATCTCCAATAACCATCCAAAAGATGGCAAAGGCCATCAGCATTTCGATGAATTTGGAAGCTCTTTTTTCTGGCATTAGTTTGATTAAATAGCTTTGCAAAAGTAGTTAAAATAAAAAGACCGGCTTTACAATGTGAATATTTTGTAAAGAACGAGTCTAAGTGATTTTTTCACCTTATGCAGTTGATCTAAATCATTAAAATTTAGAACAGTCGACGGAGGGAGCTTTCTGTACTTTAGTTAAAAGCTTTTTTTAGCTGTTCGGCCCATTTTTTTATTCTTTCGTCGGATTTATCAGCTTGATGGTGTTCGTCAATGACAAGGCCTACAAATTTGCCGTCTTTTTCTGCGGTTGAGAAGTAAAAATCATAACCTTCTTTAGGCCATTCGCCTACAACAACAGACTTATCAGGAAGGCGACAATAGAGCGTTCCGAGGCCATCGACAAAGCTTTCCGGATACTCTTCCTGATCTCCAAGTCCGAAAATAGCTATTTTTTTGCCTTCGTACTTTACTTCATTCAGGCTGTCAATGAAATCTTCCCAATCGTCCTGCATATCACCAATTCCCCAGGCCGATGTGCCAAAAATCAAGTTGTCATACTTCTGTATTGTTGCCACATCAGTTTCGCTGATATCGTGCAGGTGTGCCTCTTTACCGAGTGCTTTTTTAATTTTTTCTGCGATAGATAGTGTTGATCCTCCGGTAGATCCGTAAAAAATTCCTACTGGTTTCATATTTACTTTATTGATTATTTTCTATTAAAACGCCCGATTTTAGGCGATAACTGTGCTGCTAAATGTTATTTAGATTAAATATAAATTTACTGCAAATTTACTGCATAGTTTAACAATTACAAGTGAAAAAAGTTTAGACAGGCTGTGATATCCTTTGCAAACCATTGCGTAAAGGATCAAATAAAAAATAAAACCCATGAGCCTCGACTTAGCAAGTCAGCTGTTAATCAGGAACCTTGAATTTCCTCCATTTTAATATGCTGGTTCAAAATAGCATAAACCGTTAGCCCCGAAACAGTTTTGATGCCGAGTTTACGTGTGATATTTTTACGGTGAGTCATTACAGTATGTGTGCTGATAAAAAGCCGGTCAGCAATTTCATTGTTTGTATTGCCCAATGCTACCAATTTTAAAATACTTAACTCCCTCTCGCTTAGCGTATAATTGTCAGTTTCAGTCTGTGAAGTGCCAAGTTGCTGCATCACCTTTTCCATGGTTTTGAATAATTCATGCCGATCGCCGTCCAGGTTGAGCAAGTTATCGAATTTGCTTTTGGTCTTGGTTGAAACCCCATTGGAAATCAGGCCAATATAAATCGGATTGAAGTTACTTTCGGGATCTCGAGGCAGGGTAATCATTTTTGGAATCAACAAGGGGTTTATCATAATCAGCGTAGGATGAAGCCTATTGATAAGCTTTTCCAGGTCGTCAAGGGGTGTGTCGATTTCCTCTAACCGATAAGGATTTCCCAAGTTGCTTAGCATGGTTTTTAGTCCTTCACGAATCAAAAAAGAAGGCTCAATCAATAAAATGCACAATCTGTTATACATTGGCGGATAGCTTGTTAAGTCGAGCGCGAAGTGCTTTTTCCATATTTTCAACGATGGGTACCAAAATTAAATCCTCAATATGACCGTGGTTGTTCAGGTCGCGTTCCAGCTCAAAAATATCGTGCAAAATAACATTGAGCAGTTTATTGTTCTTGGAAGTAGGTAAATACTTGATGATGATGTTTTTAAGATCAAAAAGCTTGGCTTCTACATCATCGTGGTCTTCTTCGTATTCCAGAATGGAATATCTACCAATTTCTTGCAACTCTTTCACGGTTGATGCAGGATTGTCAAGGGTGTTTTCTAGCGAAATAACATAAGGATAGACACGCTGCTCTTCCTTGTTGATGTGGGTCGTAAGCTCATGCTGGTAGCTGTCGAAAAAGTCTTCAAGTAGTTTTTTGTGTGAATTTTGCAGGCTTCCTTCCTGCGTAATTTGACGAATATTCTGCCTGATTTCCGGGATTTTAAAGTCTAGATAATAGGCGTGGGTTTTTTGGAGGTAATCGATTAGCATGCTGGCTTTAAAACTTTGGAGATGCCGCACCGGAAAGTAGGACGGGTCGTGAAAAGTATTGACAATCTCCAAGAAAAAGTCAATATTCAGCGCATGATCCCGGCAAACGGTTTCCACTGATCGCTCACCAAAACCCAGGTGAATATCAAAACGGTTTAAAACGGGTAACAGGTGGTGATTCAGGTGAATGACCTCCGCCATTTTCATATCTTTATTGATGCGCATAAGTGGTTATTAAAGTTTAATAAAACTTGTATTTCTGAGTTTAATCGCAAAATAAATACAAGTTATAAATTAAAAATACTGCTACAAAAGTAACCAATTTATAACGAAGCAGCCCAGTTATCAATCACTTCAAAATTGGTTGGTTTTGGGGTGAATGAAAAATTTGGATTCTTAGAATGGCTGAAATTCAAGATCTTATATAGATCAAGTTGCTGCTGATTTATTGTCTTGAACCATTGTTTTTTGTTCAGGTAAGCCGCAAGGTATTCTTGCTCCGTCTGACCGGGCGTTGGTACAAGCCAGGCAGATCGGTCTAAAGCTATCAGATCCATTATGCTGGAATAGCCAGCCCGTGCAACGATGATTTTGGCACGCTGAATCAAGTTCAAAAAAGTTTGGTCATCTGCATGGTCGTAAGCCAACAAGTTTTTATTGAGCTGATAAGCAGCTGATTTCTTGCCTGGTACACCTCGGAGCAGACAGAAGCTTGCTGGTATTTTTGCGCTTTGTGTCATTATTTTTTCTTCCAACAAACTGCGTTGAGGTTCGGGGCCCGAAAGCAGAAACAGCATATCAATATCTTTTTCGTGATTTTGATCGGGAAGCGAAAACCGACTTTGCAAGCCTATATAATAGGTGTTTAAATTCTGAAAAGCCGGGAACGACAATTTACCTGAAAGCCTGGGTTCGTTCAAGCTATCCGGAATCCAAAGCTGATCAAAACGCTTGATATAGTGCTTGTTAATTGCATCCACGAGTGGTTTTAAAAAAAGCCAAAAAGACGGAACGCGTATATGCAACTGATGCGTAATAAAAACTGACGGAACTTGATTGGTGTAGGCGCCAAAGCGGTTGTCGGAAATCAAACCATCAATTTTTTGATTGATGATGATCTTTTCTACAAAGTGATGGTCTTCTTTAAAGGATTTTAGTGCTTTGGGCACACTGCGGAGCATCTGAAAAACCTGTGAGTTGCTGCGGCTATACTGTGGCTTAAAGCCCGGAAATCTTATAAATTCTATATGGGAAAAATAGTCTTGCAAAAATTTGAATCCTGTACCATCGGCTGCTACTACTACACGATGGCCACATGCATCAAGCCTTTTGATAATAGGAACCATCCGGCTGGCATGACCAAGACCCCAATCCAAGGGACAAATTAAAATTGATTTTTGAGCGGTCAAACGTTTACTTTTAAGCAAATATACGGGATTTCTCAGCTTCTGGCCTTGCTTTTCTTTGTGCTTAACCCAAGTTGAGCAATTTTCCCCCAAAAAACATCAAAATCAATCAATTTTCAACTATTTTCATGCATAAACACTTGATAATCAGCAGTAGCATTTTGAAAACTCATTTGTAGTCCCAGAAA
>JALNZT010000068.1 GCA_023229135.1 Bacteroidales bacterium | reverse complement strand
CGGCTCACGATATTCTCGAAATCCGGCTTGGGTTCGCTTTCCAGGGTGATGCCATAGTCGGCGGCATGCTTCATATAATTGAACACCTGCGCACTTTTTAGCAAGGCTTTTGTAGGGATGCAGCCCCAGTTGAGGCAGATACCGCCAATTTCAGCTTTTTCTACAACAGCTACCTTTTTGCCTAGTTGTGAGGCACGAATAGCAGCTACATAACCACCCGGGCCGCTGCCTATAACAATCACATCATATTTCATTTGCTGAGATTTTATTATTTAGAATGTTTCTGAATGCAAAATTACAAAAATTGTTGGGTATTGATGTTTCGTTTTCCGTGTACACTCGCTCAGCGATATCTTTTATTTTTACTTGTTGTAATTTATTGTGAATGAACATAATGGCTATAGTTTGCGTAGTGTGAGTTAAAAAAAAAACAACGCTTTGCTGTTACGGTGCATTAAAAATTCCGAAATTTGACGGTTAAACAACGTAATAAATTACAGCTATGAAGAAAACCTTAATTATTATTGGTGTCATCCTTTTGGTGATCGTAATGTTTTATGCATTTTTTAAGAACACATATAACACCATGGTTTTGAACAATGAGCAGGTTGATGCGCAATGGGCTCAGGTAGAAAATGTTTATCAGCGCCGGGCCGACCTTATTCCCAATCTGGTGAATACCGTGAAAGGTTTTGCTAAGCAAGAGCAGGAAGTGCTTACCGGCGTAGTGGAAGCCCGCGCCAAAGCTACAAGCGTAAACGTGAATGCCGACAATTTGACGGAAGCCAATCTTCAGGCCTTTCAAAAAGCACAGGATGGTCTTTCGGGCGCACTTTCGCGCCTTATGGTGGTGGTTGAGCGTTATCCGGAATTGAAATCGAACCAGAATTTCTTAGAACTTCAAGCACAACTTGAAGGAACCGAGAACAGAATTACAGTAGAGCGCATGAAGTTTAATGAAACCACACGAACCTATAACACCTATATCAAATCGTTCCCACAAACCATGCTTGCCGGCATGTTTGGCTTTGGTAGTAAACCCTATTTTGAGGCAGCGCAGGGGGCAGATCAGGTGCCACAAGTGGAATTTTAAAAACGTATAAATCAAAAAATATAGTAACATGCAGAATGCGCAATCATTTTTCACTCAGGAAGAAAAGGATCGAATTAGATCAGCTGTTTTAAAGGCAGAGTTAGATACTTCAGGGGAGATCAGGGTTCATATCGAAAATTATTGTAAAAATGAAGCACTTGATCATGCCGCCTTTTTATTTAATAAATTGCAGATGAACCAAACAGAGCAGCGCAATGGTGTGTTGTTCTATCTGGCAGTGAAAGATAAAAAGTTCGCTATAATTGGAGACAGCGGAATCAACCTCGTGGTTGAAGAACACTTTTGGGAAGATGTGAAAGAGCTGATGGCGGAGTACTTTAAAACCGGTGACTTTGTAACCGGGCTCGAAAAAGGTGTCGAGCTGGCCGGTCGGAAATTGAAAAAGCATTTCCCGTACCACCGGGATGATATTAATGAGTTAAGCGATGAAATATCCTATGGAGAATGAAAAACAGTAGCCGATTTTCAATCTATATTTTCTTTACTTTAACACTGCTTTTTTGCGGGAATCTTTTGTTTGCACAAATTCCCGGGCAGCCAAAGCCACCGCGGCTTGTCAATGATTTCACCAATACGCTATCGGCTGACGAGCAAATGCAGCTGGAGCGGAAATTGGTTAACTATAACGATACCACTTCCACACAAATTTTGGTGGTTTTGGTATCCGACTTAGCCGGTTATGATGAGGCCGACTTTGCCTTTCGCCTTGGCGAACAATGGGGTGTGGGTCAAAAAGGGAGTAATAATGGTGCGGTTATTTTGGTAAAACCAAAAACAGATCGAGAACGAGGAAAGGCATTTATTGCCACCGGTTATGGCTTGGAGGGAGTGATTCCCGATGCTTTAGCAAACAGAATTGTGGATAAGGAAATGATTCCGGCCTTCAAGAACAATGATTATTTTAAAGGTTTGTGGCTCGGAACAGATGCTATTATTGGACTTGCCTCGGGTTTATACACTGCTGACAAATATGACCAGCAGCAAGGATCCGGCTGGTTCGTGGTTATTCTGGTTTTATTTATTGTGTTTATAATTATGCGTGCCAGTAGATCGACCAATCATATTGGAGGTAAAGGAAGTAATTTGCCTTTTTGGACTATGCTTTTTTTGGCCAGTCAAAGTGGTCGCTCACATAGTGGAAGCTGGCAAAACTTCTCAGGAGGCTCGGGTGGTTTTGGCGGAGGCGGTAGCAGCTTTGGAGGTTTTGGTGGCGGAAGCTTTGGCGGTGGTGGAGCCGGTGGAAGTTGGTAAACGGCTGAGGCTATGTTTAGTTAGGAATTGAGGATTGTTAGGTTATTCCCTTTCACCGGAGTTGGATTAGATTGGTTTTTTACTGAAACCCTTATTAGATAGGCCTTGGTTGACGTTTTCGTTTTTTGCTGTCCCTTTTTGCCGTTATTCCATTAGTCATTTTCTTCGTAGTAAGTAGGAGTGGTCAATTCCTTTCCTAAACATTTCGCGATCGTTTATTTTGCTGGTGAGCGCATTTTTCACAAGAGTTTTTAGAACACTACTTTTTGTTGGACTAAGCATCATTGCGTTCATATAATCTCGCTTGCTTATTTTGCTCCAATCCATGCATTTTTTGAGTTGTTTTTTCAATATCAGATCCAACCATATTCGGGTGCTTCTGCCATTGCCTTCCATAAATGGGTGTGCAATGTTCATTTCTACCTATTTGTTGACGATTTCGTCATCGGTAGCTTCTGGCATGGCGTCTTTTTGTTTTAATGTGTCGCCTAAAAAGTGTGAGGTGGCAAATTGAAAACCGCCTTTTGAAATATTTTTTTGTCTGATTTGTCCCGCAAAATCATACAATCCTCCTAACAAATAAGCGTGTATCTGTAGCAAACCTCTGGATGTGCCAACTTCTATGCTATTGATGAAAGAACTTTCAAATAGCAAATACGCTTTTGTTTTGCTTTTGCCATCTATGCTTTCATCACTGAAAGTAAGCCATTCTATAAATCGGTTTGCCTTTTTACTCGGAAATTCTTTGCCTAGGGCTATAACGCCAGCGTAATCTAACATATCGGTTAAATATCGTTTACCGTCACTTGCTAAAAGTCTCAGTTGGATAGTGGCACTAACCAACTCGCTGTTTTCTTTTTTCAATTTGGCTTTAAGGTATTTCCAATAGTTACGGGTTTTTGTGTAGTCTTGATCGGTAAGCAAAGCTACAATATCCAAAACACTAAACCACCACTTAGCGTTTTGTTCTTCCTAAATGGCCCGCAATTCGCGGTCGTCAAAAAAACGTATGGATATTTTCGCCTTACTCATAATTTTAACTTTATCTGTTTTGCCACGTTGTTATTTTTCGTTCAAAGGAAGGAGAGTTTTTTATCTTTTTTTGCCATAAACGGGTTCATTTTACAATAAACGCAAATGTTGGCGGTATGAAATCGTTGGGGTTTGCGGGCTGCTTTCCTGTGCAGTTACATAGAACTTGATGCGTTGTAGAATGCTTAATTAATCAACTAATATCCAATGTTGTATGTCGTGTATTATAGCTTTTTATTTTATTTTTTTTTCTAAAAATGTCAAATCATTATTAATTAATGCAGTCAGACAATCTCTTACATCCGATTCAGTTTGTCCAGTTATGTCAGTCAAATAGTCGTCGTCCATTTTTTCAGTCAAACCGAAGAACTTTTTCACCAATTTCGGTCTTTTGAAAAATATATACCACTCCTTTTCATCAACAGCGGAAACTGTAAGTCCGTTTTTATTATCTTTATTCTCAATTTCTAATGAAGGTGAATAATATATTTTATTTTCATTTTTCAACTTCATTTCCTCAAGAAATTTAGTCCAAGGAATTCTTTCAAAGGATTCCATTATCTTGTCTTTCTCAATTTCACCCATTTCAATAATGTCTTTTTTAAATGGGTCACAAAATGACGCTCTAAAATTCATATTTACTATGTTAATGTTTAACGGCATTAATCTTGCCAAACCACAGTTTTTTACCTTTTCTTATCAAAGCCAACTTGCCTTTTGCTTTTTGCATGAATCGCGCTGCGGTATTCCGAGGGAAGCTTTCCGCTATATTTTTTAAAAGATGCCACGAAAGTTGACCGCGAGTTAAAGCCGCAAGTCTCAGCTATTCCTTCTATGCTGTAATCATCAAAATTAGGATCGTGAAACAGTTTTACCACTTTCGCGCAGCGGTAATCGTTTAAAAAAGCATGGAAGTTCTTGCCGAAATGTTCGTTGATCAATTGCGATAAATATTTGGTGTTTGTACCTGCTAATTCTGCAATATCTTCAATGCGTACCTTTGAATTGGTAAAGGGTTCCTGCTCTTTCATTAAAAAAAGTAAGGAAGCAATCAGCTCCTCTTTTAAATCATCGCACAAACAGGATGATTGGTATTTTTTTTCCGGTACAGCGGTTTTTATTGCGGCTTCTGCCATCACCTTATTTTGTTTTTCAAAAGCTTGTTGAGTAGGTGTTAAATTACTTATATATAACTCATTATCATCAAAGCGAATCCCAAAATAGGCCAGGCCGATATTCAATATTAGTAGGGCTAAAACAAATAAGGTACTACTCACGCTATCCCCGGTTTCGTGTATAAAACGGTGACTGATAAGCAACAATATTAAAATTACAAAACTAATGGCAAATATTTGAATGCCATTGATATACAACTTTAGTTCGCCGTATATCTCAGAGGACATTTCGCGAAAGAAATCTTTATAAAGCTTTATGCCAAAACCCAAATAGATCAGTAGTTGTATGCCTATCACGGATTTTATAATGATTTCAATAAGCCATGTTTGTCTTCCGGGCATACTTTTCAATAAAAACACACCATAAACAGCGTCGAGATTTTCCGGATGATTTATGGATAAAAGAAGCCAAAAAGGCATCAGCAAAAGTAACATCACGAAAAATGGAATGAAGTGCTTATGATCAATAGCCCTGAGCTTAAAGTCTTTGACCAAAAGCGATTTGTGATGTAAATAAAATAGAGGTACCAATGTTAGCCCAAAGCAAAACACCAATGGGAAAAGAATAAAAAGTGAGGCGTTGTGCGCAAATAGATGTATATGAATCAAAAAGCTCGAGATCCCCAGGACTAACATAAATAATCCGAAAAGTAATTTGGAGACACTCTTTTCCTGAAAAAACTGATAAAAACCATACAGTGAAAAACCCACCGATTGATAACTCAGCATCAACCACAATGAATGATTTAAAACTTCCATCTCGGTTTGTAATTGGCAGGATTTTAACCTGCATTTTTTGTGCTTTAACTGTCTTTTCTACTGTTATTTTGTTTCAAAACCAGCTTTAAACAGTGGCTCAGCTAAAACATCACAAATATAGCATAAAATTCTTGTTATTGAACAAAATAAAAATGGTCAAAGAGTGTATGTAATTGATTATTAATTGTAAAAAACATGAAAAGAAGTATTGAAATTCCGATTAAATGATATGGAAACGCACTTTAAGAATGTTCTAAAACAAGGAAAATGGTTTGGATTCAGGTTTTGGAACACCTTATATTTTTTTACCGGCATTGGGCTTGTTAATTTTGTTTGTGCAAAAAGGGTATAAATCCTTAAAAAATGGAATCATTTTCTTTTTGTAAGAACGAAAATTTGAATTTTAACCAAATCCCAAAATCATGAAGCATTTTTTTAAAGCTTTAACAGTTGCTCTCGTAAGCCTGTTATTGGCGTTTGTGGTGATGTCTGATGCAGTGGCACAGCAAAAAACACTTGCAGACGTTAAGAAAACCCGTGGTCTGAATGACGAGGATGTTCTGGCAGCTGCCAAAACATTTATGCCTCGCGGCGGACGTGATGAGTATTTTGCCTTTGTAGGCTCCGGCAATTCAGGAACTATGATTGTTTATGGATTGCCTTCGATGCGTATTTATAAGTATGTAGGTGTTTTTTCTCCCGAACCCTGGCAGGGCTACGGATTTGATGATGAAAGCACTTTGATGCTCAAAAAAGGATCGCTCGACAACACCTTACTTAAATATGGTGATATGCGCTTTCCGGCTCTGAGCGAAACCGATGGCAAATACAACGGAAAATACCTGTTTTATTCTGACGGAGCCAACTCACGCATCGCGCTGCTTGGCCTCGACGACTTCGAAACCAAACAGGTACTCATGCACCCGCTCTTTATCAATGCCTTTCCCGGCGTTGCGGTTTCGCAAAACAATGATTACGTGTTTCAAACCAGCGAGTATCCCACACCCTGGGACCATCGCGAAGCCAACCCCGAAACTGAATACTTAGAAAAGTTCAAATCGGGTATCACAGCATGGAAATTTGAAGATACAGATGATGAGGCAGGCAGTGGCCACCACGTTGGACGTATGCTTAAAGAAAAGTCCTTTACCCTTGAATTGCCTCCAATTACTCTCGGCTATTTTGATGTAGGGCGTGGTGCCAATGACGGACTGCTGGTTGGATTGGCATCTTTCGAAGATCAAAATTTCGTTTACGTATATGACTATCTAAAGGCCCGATCGCTCCAAACAAAAACCATTAATGAGTTTGAAGTTATTCCTTTTGAAACGGCCATTGAAGCAGGTGTTTTTGCTTTAATTCCAGTTGATCAGGCTGCAATGAGCATAAAAGTTGATCCAAGTGATAAGTATTTTATTACGGCAGCCAATACAGCACAGGTTTTCGACTTCGCCAAGCTGAAAACTATACTCGAACAAAAAACGTATGAGAAAGACCTCCTTGGAATTCCTCAAATAAGTTCAGAAAGTGTGCTGCATGGCTCTTTAAATCTTGGAGATAAGGTGATTGACCTGGCCTTTGATTATCGTCCTAATGTAGTTTATGCTTCTGTTTATAACGATAAAAAAATCGTGCGCTGGAACTACCAAACCCTTGCCGTTGAACAGGCATTAGAACTAACTTTTAAACCAGGTCATTTGATGACGCCTCAGGGCAATTCAAACGAGCCACACTCCAATTATCTTACTGTAGTGAATAAAGAAGGCTTGTTCGATAATATGATCAACACCGGTCCCACACGCCCAAGTTATAACCACTTGATTGATATTTCATCAGATGTAATGCGTGATATTTATACCATGTCGATTCCACAAGCCAATATGTACGGTTCGGTAAGTGTGCTGCGCACAGTCATCAAGCCTATCATTCGTTATCCATTGGGAACCAATACGCGCACAGGTGAAATCTCAAGGTTTAAAACTGTTGCCGGGCAAGAAAAAATTGAACGTGAAGGCAATCGGGTGCACATTTTTGGCACTTTAATCCGGTCACATATCACCCCCGAAATTGTTGAAGTGGAAGAAGGCGACGTGGTTACTTTCCACCTTACCAACCTCGAAAGAGCAGAAGATGAAACCCACGGTTTCACCGTTTCCACTTATGGCGTTCACGGCAGTTTTGAGCCCGGAAAAACAGCTTCACTCACTTTTACAGCAGATAGATCAGGTGCCTTCCCTTATTATTGTACGGAGTTCTGTTCAGCGCTTCACTTAGAGATGGAAGGAATTTTGATGGTAAGACCAAAAGGTTATGTGTCAAAAGCTGAAGATGAAGCAGGTGTTGTACTGTCGGCTGATCAACTGGCTGAATACAAAAAGAATTTTGATGATAAAATAAAGGTTATTAATGAAACACAAGATGTTATCAATAGTGTGGTAGCTTATCTTAAAGAAAATGATTATCAAAAATATCCTTACGTTGAAGCCTTGGTAGTTGACGCGCTCGACCAAATGGAGCTGGCCAAAACTTCCAAAGCCAATTACGAACGCTATGCCGCTGAAGGACAATGGAAAGACGCATTCCTGTGGGCTGAACAGTATTTCCAGTATCAGATAAAAACTGCTGACGTAGGCCTGCGCGCCAAGAAATTGTTGTCCGAACAAATCAACATGTAATCATTAAGTTAATCATCAAGAAATAATGTGTTATGAAAAAATATAATCAATACACCAGTCCTGGTCTTCTGATGGCTGCAATGGTCATTGTGGCAATGGCGCTAATGACTTCATGCGGCGACAAAGGAGGCAAATCAAAGGCCGGAGTTTCAGGAGCTCCTTATGGAAAGGAATCGTTTGGCGAAGTAGTAAAACGTCGTGGCCTGAATGCCGATGATGTGCTGGCAGCAGCAAAAACCTATACGCCCGATAACCTCAAAGACGAATATGTGGCACTCAACTCGGGCGGTCAAGCCGGCAACATGATCATGTACACCGTTCCATCCATGCGTATGGTAAAATATGTGCCTACCAGTTCGCGTCAGCCTGTAAACGGCTTTGGCTATAGCAAAGAAAGCGAAGAAGTGCTGCAATCTGGCTATATCGACGGTCAAGTGATTGACTGGGGCGACACCCACCACCCGGGATTTTCTGAAACCGATGGGGATTATAACGGAAAATGGGCTGTAGTCAACGACAAAGCCAACCCGAGGATTTTCGTGGTTTCGCTGAAAGACTGGGAGCTTAAACAAACCGTAAATAACCCCATCTACAGAAGTAACCATGGTGGCTGTTTCTTTACGCCCAATTCTGAGTATATTGGCGAAGCAGCACAATATCCCGCTCCCTTAGATCGTAAGTATTACCCACTGACGGAATCCAACTTCAAGAAATACTGGCGTGGTGGAATCACCTACTGGAAATTCGATAACGAGATCGGGAAAATTGATGAGGCAAACTCTTTTACAATGGAGTTTCCTCCTTACACCCAAGACCTTACCGATATGGGTAAGTTGGCAAGCTATGGCTGGTCATTTACCAACTCCTTCTGCACGGAGATGTATATTGGTGGTATTGAAAGTGGCCGCCCTCCCTTTGAAGCCGGCTGCTCCTCACGCGACGTGGATTACCTGCATGTGGTAAATTGGAAGCAAGCTGAAGAGCTTATAAAACAAGGAAAGTATAAAGTAATAAACGGACATAAAGTTATTCCTATTGATGTGGCTGTTGAAAACGGTATCTTTTTCCTGATTCCCGAGCCAAAATCACCTCATGGTGTTGATGTTAGCCCTGATGGAAAATATATCGTGGTGGCCGGTAAGCTCGATTCTCATGCCTGGGTTTATTCCTGGGAGAAAATTACACAAGCCATCAAAGATAAAAACTTCGAAAGCACTGACGAGTTTGGTATCCCTGTTATCGCACTCGAGACCGCACTTCATGGTAGCGTAGAAGTTGGCTTAGGACCTTTGCACAATCAGTATGACAAAGAACCTGGCGTAATTTATACTTCAGTTTACGTGGATTCCAGAATTACTAAATGGGATTATATCAACCTGAAAGTGTTAGACTATGTTTCGTCGCACTATAATGTGGGTCACCTGGTGGCAGCTCATGGCGATGCAATCAACCCTCACGGGAAATACCTTATTTCGCTCAACAAATTGTCCATCGACCGTTTTAATCCGGTTGGCCCATTGCATCCTCAAAATCACCAATTAATAGATATTGAAGGCGATAAGATGTCAATCCTGTATGACTTGCCACTGCCGATGGGCGAGCCTCACTACACCGTTTTGATCTCTAAAGACAATTTCGAGTCGGTTGAAACTTATCCTGTTGGAACGGATATTTACAAGATGAAAAAATCACCTTATTATACCCAAGCAGGTGCTGAAAGAATAGAAACCCGGGGAAAAACCATCCATGTTTTTGCAACGATTGATAATGGTGTTGTAAAACCAGGCAATATTACAGTAAATCAAGGCCAAGATGTGGAAATCCATATCACCAATCTGGGCGACACCAAGCTGGATCATTATGTGTATGAGATTACAGCATACGACCAGATGTATCGCTGGCGCCCCGGCGAAACAGCTACTTTGGCATTTAAAGCCTCACGTGCAGGTATGTATCCTTTGCTACTGGATAACTATCACAATGCCGATAGCCGTAAACTACAGGGTTACCTCACCGTGAAACATAATGAAGCAGCCGAAAGCGAACGCCTGCTGGCCTATTCAAAACGGGTGCAGACCGATATGCAGATGCAGTCTTTCCAGCCCTCTGCAATAGAAATGAAAAACCTGCTTGAAGGCGAAATGGAATTCTTGAATTATGGATGTAATGCCTGTCATAAATTTGGTGAAGACTTCAACGGACCCGACCTGCTGATGGTTGACAAACGTCGTAGCGATGAATGGCTCAAGTCATGGATCATGAACCCAGAAGGCCACTTTAGTGAAGCTGATATTGAAGCCATGCGCCAACGTTATAAGCTGGCCATGCCGAATCAGAACGTTTCGGAGGAAGATGTCGCGAAAATCATCACTTATATGAAGATTCGCACCACCCAATTCCTTAACGCGCAATAAACTTAAACTTTATCTGGGAGCCAAGCTTAGCTCCCAGATAAAATTGTAACTTTGGCAGTGATTAATAAACACTATCATTAACTCAAACAATTTATTAAATGATTAAAAGAACATTCATTTCCTTATTTGGAGGACTACTTTTTGGGATTCTGCTTAGCAGCTGCGGAGGCGGTGGTGGGGGCGGAGACGCCATGACGGCCAATCTCGCTAATGGTGAAGCAATTTATAAAAAAGCATGTATAGCCTGTCACATGACTGGTGTTGCCGGTGCTGCTGCGCTTACCGATAAGCCACGCTGGGAAGAGAATGCTGCCAAAGGTATGGCGACGCTTACACAAAGTGCCATGTCGGGTTATACCGGAAAATATGGTGTGATGCCGGAAAAAGGTACCTGTATGGACTGCAGCGAGCAGGACATGTTTGATGCCATCAGTTATATGATGGACAAAGCCGGCGTAAAACCAGTAAAATAATTGTTTAAGAAAATTACTTTATCATGAAATCAAAATCGTATCTCATTTTCGCAATCATTGGTGTAATACTGGTTGGTATAACTTATTTTACACCCATTTGGGGAGTTTCCTTACAGAGTATTCAATATCCTAAATCCATGTATCCTAAAGGTATTCGCGTTAACTTTAAATTTAATGGCGTGTACAACGGATGCGAAGGCGTAAAGGAAAGAGAAGAACTGGCTACCAACGAAGGAGCCGACTGCCTGGTCGAAATGAACGCGATAAATCACTACATCGG
>JALNZT010000031.1 GCA_023229135.1 Bacteroidales bacterium | reverse complement strand
TAATAATCAATTCCTGATGAGTGGCACTAAGTGAATTGAACTTTGTTGTTATCTCTGCTAATTTATTCATAATACTTTGCTTAAAATATTCATGCGAATATACATATATTATTTAGAACACCGCCAAAGAAAACTAAATCAATGCAGGGCAAAACAGCATTTGAATGCAAAACTAACTGAATACAGATCAGCTTTAATACTCAAATTCGCAGTAATGGACGTCACTACTCTTATCCTGATTTTATCCTATTTATTGACCGGAGAACTCATAATATTAATAGCTGCAGGATTATTGATAATTATATTTACTACTTATATTCCAACAAAGGCAAAATTAATCAATGATCTTGCTTTGAGTTTTACAGACAGACAAATTCTTAACGATCCTGACAGTGAAATTAAATAATTATCCCATTCCAAAAAGTAATATTTTGCTACGAAGACGCTAAGTCACAAAAGTTTCACTAAGGTTTTAATCTTAATAACCAGTACTTTGTGATTATTTGAGTCTTGCAGACTTGGTAGCATTTCTTCATTTCTTGATTTCTTGGCGTATTGGAGTGGTGTCAAAGATTTGCATGGACGATAATTGCAATTGATTTATTTTCGTGATATTTGAATATTATTTTTGGTAAGCATAAAATGAAAACCACCATGAAAAAAATGAAATTATCTATCGTAGATTTAGCAACAGTGATTCCGGGAGAGACAAGGCACGACGCTTTAATGAACAGTATAGAAGTTGCCAAATATATTGAGAAATTAGGTTTCGCGCGGATATGGCTTGCCGAGCACCACGGTTCAAGTGCTATCGCAGGCCGTGCGCCAGAAGTTTTGATAGCAGCCATCGCAGCAAACACGACAACAATTAGAGTGGGTTCCGGCTCGGTATTGCTCAATCATTATAGCCCTTTTAAGGTGGCAGAAGTTTTTTGCACACTCAATGAACTCTATCCCAATCGTATAGATTTAGGTGCGGGAAGGGCAACAACGGGTGCTGTATTAGATTTTGCCTTGCAGCAAGATCGGAGCAAACAGTTCCAAAGCGATTCAAACCAGCAAATACTTGAATTGGTGGCCTGGCTGGACAACGGTTTCCCGAAAGACCATCCTTTCAGTCAAACTCCTATCCACACCATCGAAAGCATGCCCGAACTCCATCTGCTGGGTTCCAGCGCCTGGAGCGCTAATGCAGCGGCAAATCTGGGCTTACGCTATGTTTTTGCCGGCTTTATCAATCAAAAAGGCACTCAGGAAATCCTGCAATCATACCGCACCAATTTTCAAGCTTCAAGCGGGGTAAGTGGTATAAAATCGCCACTGGCAAGCCTTGCCGTTCATGTGGTGTGCGCCGATACCGAAGAAGAAGCGCGAAAACAAATTGCACCGGTCAAGGTGATGTACAATTTACTTTCAAAAGGAATTTTAGATGTCCGGCTTCCCACACCCGATGAAGCAGTGAAGCAATTAGGAAGCTTGCCAAAACTTGAAAAATACGTAGCAGGAACAGGAATCCCTCCAAAGTTTATTGCCGGCACATCGGATCAGGTTTTCGAGCAGTTAACCCAATTGCAAAAAGACCTTTTTGTTGATGAAATTATTGTGCAGGATATGATGACGGATCACCGGGCAAGGTTGAGATCATACCAGTTGCTGGCTTCTGTTTTCGGGCTTGAAGGAAGTTAAATACAAAAATCTTTTCCCAAACTCCCCTCCCTACGAACTCTTAGCCTCTAACTCACGCAAGTTCTCCATCTTTTTGCGTGCCAAAAACTCCTGAATTCCTTCCTGATATTGCTTCACCTGTTTGTTACCAAATTCGTAAATTTTAGTCACCAGCCCATCTAAGAAATCACGATCGTGAGAAACCAGAATCAGCGTGCCGTCATATTTCAATAATGCTTGCTTCAGTATATCCTTTGTACGCATATCGAGGTGGTTGGTTGGCTCGTCGAGGATAAGTAAATTATAAGGTTCTAACAGCAGCTTGATCATCGCCAGGCGCGTACGTTCACCGCCGGAGAGCGTTTTCACTTTTTTATCCAGATCGTCGCCACTAAACATAAAAGCACCCAATAAATCCTTGATTTTGGTGCGGATGTCGCCCTTGGCTATATCATCAATGGTTTGAAAAACAGTGAGCGATTCATCTAAGAGCGAGGCCTCGTTTTGGGCGAAATAACCAATCAGGGTGTTGTGTCCGAGGTTTAAAGTGCCGTCATGCTCAAGCTGCTCCATGATGGCTTTTACGAGGGTTGACTTTCCTTCGCCGTTTTTACCTACAAAGGCAATTTTTTCGCCCCGCTCCACCGTAAACGAAACATCCGAAAAAACCAGCTGATCGCCGTAAGATTTGGAGACATCATTGGCAATAACCGGATAGTTTCCTGAGCGTGGTGCAGCTGGAAAACGCAACCGAATATGGGAAGTATCCACCTCGTCGATTTCCAGAATCTTGAGCTTTTCGAGCATCCTTACCCGCGACTGCACCTGATTGGTTTTAGAATAAGTGCCCCTGAACCGCTCGATAAACTCCTGGTTATCAGCAATCATTTTTTGTTGTTCGTCATAGGCTTTCTGCTGTTGACGTCGGCGGTCGTCGCGCAGCACTAAATATTGAGAGTAGTTAACCTTATAATCATAAATCCGACCCATTGTAATTTCAATAGTACGGGTGGTAATATTGTCGATAAAAGCGCGGTCGTGCGAAATCACGATGACCGCTTTGGCCTGGTTGATCAAAAAATCTTCTAACCATTGTACCGATTCAATATCTAAGTGGTTGGTGGGTTCGTCCAGCAGAATCAGGTCGGGCTTTTGGAGCAGTATTTTGGCCAGCTCGATACGCATCCGCCAGCCTCCACTAAATTCGCTCGTTGAATGCTGAAAGTCAGCACGCTCAAAACCAAGCCCCAGCAGGATTTTCTCCACTTCGCTATCGAAATTAATATCGCCACGGCTATATACCTTTTCACTCAGCGTGGAGACCTTTTCGATAATATCGTAATATTCAGGCGATTCGTAGTCGGTTCGGCTGCTCAGCTGCAAGTTCATCTCTTCCATCTCTTGCTGCATGGCAATCAGCTCCACGAAGGCCTGCGAAGCCTCCTCGAAAACCGTTCTGTTATTCTCGCTCAATAAATGCTGTGGCAAATAGGCAATTATGGCATCATCCGGCGCCGAGACCTTGCCTTGTGAAGGCGTTTTAGCACCGGCCAAAATCTTGAGCAAGGTTGACTTTCCCGCGCCGTTTTTCCCCATCAGCGCGATGCGGTCTTTCTCGTTTACCACAAACGAAATATCCTTGAAAAGTGTGGTTCCCCCAAACTCAACGCCCAATCCATCTATTGAAATCATGCCAATTATTTTTAAAATCGACCGCAAAGATAAGCAGCGCAATGAGACGAACGGAAAAGTGTGGAAATAAGCAATTTTGTAAGGTGGTAAGGAAAATTAATTAAAGAAGGGCACTTGTCTTTAGACAAAACACTTTCTGAATATTTCCTGTAACTTGCGGAAAGCATTGAATATTCGGATAAGATAAGCTTGCGCATGAAGATGTAGCATCGGAGGTGCATTCCCAACTTTGTGGATCATCTTGATTATTGGTCAACCCCTCCAAATAACAGGCAAGAAACCCTTGAATACGCCCTGGATTTATCGACCGACTTTGAGCCTGGTGAGGATTATGACTATTCAAAATTAATTTACAGCGTAGGCTTGCTCAATGGGTTTAAAAAACACGACCCTGGCTCGTAAATCTTTTTGATTTGGAAATATGATTAAATTTGTAGCAAATAAAAGACAGGATGTCGGTTTATTGAGGTTTATATAGATTAGTAAACGGGCAAAAGGTTGGTTTAAAAATAAGTTGTGTGCAAGCCCCGCACACTTGCCTGACAATGCCAGACACACAACAGGGCATATAATTAATAAAAGGGTTTAGAAGTTTTAGTTTTAGCGATTGCAAAATACTCCACATTTTGTTGCATTATTAATTGTTGAATATATTTCTTCTGGTTTAAAAAGTAAATTACTCACGTCTGCTTTAATTTGCCTCATTGGTTTATTTGGTAATATGCTAAAAAATTTATCTCTTTTATCTTGTATTTCTTCTTCAAGGTCTTGCACTATTTTAAATTCTTCTGGATTAAGTAATGCCATTGCTTCGTATTCTTTTCGGCTTTTATAATAGCATCCAATACAGCCTCCCCTTTTCATAAATGGTGGAAATTTAGTGGCTAAATCAAGGCTTTCTAAAATTTTTATACATATTTCCCGCGTTATTCCATTATCTGCAAGTGGATAGCTGTATTTTACAAAAGGCAAAAGTCCGTGATTACCAGTTCTCGGGTCTTCTGTTTCATCACCTATTTCATCAGCATTTAATCCAATCATTATTTCAGCACCTTCGTTTTCAAATTGTTTAAGATAATTGTCAATCGGTTCAATTTTAAACATTCGAGTGCAAAATCTTGCTTGAAAGTTTGGGTAAAACTTTTTTGCTTTAATATAAGCTGGTAGTCCTCCCTCATCCTTTTGCACTTTAATTATTTTAAAATCGTTACCATGAAATTCTCTTACTGCTTTTTCTACTTTTTCAATTCTATCATAAAGCTTTTGATGTTCATATTTTGTATCTGCGAAAATTGCATCTGCTTTATTGCCATACAAAACACACATTGCACTGCTTTCGACTCCACCAGAAAATGAGATAAATTTTTTCATATTCGCAATCTTAGTTTTTTAGAAACCCTTTTACTAATCATATGCCCGATACGTTGTGCGGCATACTGAAAAAGAGAGCCAACGCACAAATAGCACATTTGCAATTCGCACAAGCCAACACACAGTCAAAAATTGCAAAAGAGCTATTTATTAACGCCTACTAACAAGATTCCCTATATTTGCAATGTGACTAATTCAATCCAAAATATCGACTTATACAAATCTCTTTTCCTTGCGAGCACATGCTTTAAAGGTGGATTAATTGAAGCTTGGGGACGAGGAATAATCAAAATTATCAATGAATGTAAAAAGGCTGGACTACCCGAGCCAATTATTGAATATTCCTCTGGTGGAATTAGTGTGACAATTTCTAAAAATACCAGAAGTAAAACTATTGAATCTAAATTTAAAAAACTGAACGAGAGACAAATAAAGGCTATTGAATTTGTGAAACAAAAAGGTAGTATCACAAATAAGGATTACCAAGACCTGAATAATATTTCAAGAGAAATGTCAACAATTGATTTAAGAAAGCTTGTAGAAATGAATATTTTATCTTCTTCGGGAGCAAAAGGAGCCGGGGCTTACTATGTTTTAAAATAATTGCGTAATGATTGCGTAATTGCGCAAAGATTGCGTAAAGTCGGATAAATATCTGATAAAATGGAATAATGTCCAATAAATGTCCGAAACTGAAAGAAATAAAATATTGGAAAGGTCGGGCGAAATTGGAGCAGGAACATCTTATAAATTGATTGGCTCATAATTGGCTCAATTGGCTCATAAATGATTCAATATGGACTCAAACATGATTTATTCAAATTGCCCGCCCTTCACATTCAAGCACATTGTCTGGTCGCACAAGCCATCACACAACCAAAACCAGCCAAAGAGCTTGCCTGCCCTTGCACACGGACGACTGGAAGATAAAGCACGAAACGCTAACAAAGTGTTATATGTCAATGGGCTGTAAGCGGTAAATTGAAATATGAATACATTTTTTAAACATATCAGCGGTTTGAAAGTGCAGTGCTTCGAAATGCCCAACGCCACATACACCATCCGTTGACCCCACATCCCGGCACAACTATTGAAATTCAGTCCTATATACTTATCAAAGGTTTTGAGTTTTCCCTATTGAATTCCATAGAGTTGAAAGACTTAAAAATGTTAGCTACAAAGGAAAATAGTAGTAAGTTGAGAGATTAGAACATTTGAATGCCAAACGTACCAAAATTAAACCTTTAACAACTATTCTTAACCTTTAGTCCCATGACAAAGAAAAGCCTAAACACTATTGAAACATCCGGTATTTATGGAATAATTGACCGGCTGATAGTTTTAGCAATCAGTGGCCTTTCATTTTATTTAGGGAGCAAAATGTTTCCAAACTACGGGCTTCTCGAGCCAAAGAAAGATTCTACAGGAAACATTTTACTTGAATAATAGTAACCCTTCGGAAACGGGCATCTTGCAAATGCTTAAAAATTTCTACAGAAATTATAAAGGACAATCGTCTTAATATTCGTACTAAAATAGTTAAATAATTAAACGCGAATATTGACTTTTAAATTCATGTTTTCATAGAGATTTCTTCCTTCTATTTTAAGGCAAAAGCGTATTAAAGATAAAAGGCGTATATTTGAGGCCTGTTAAAGGTTTAAACACTATTTTAGATTGTTAAATAAGTATTTTGACATTTGCCACAAACATAATATTAAGCACTTGATAATTTATAAGTATGTCAGACGAAATGAAACCCTGTCCCCAATGCTCTTCCCCTTATGGCTATTCAATTGGAAACGAATTATATGCCTGTCCGGAATGCGGAAACGAATGGAATCCCAATGAAAAAACAGAAGAAGAAGGCACAAAAGTGCTCGACGCCAATGGAAATGAATTAGCGAATGGCGATGCGGTCATCATCATTAAAAGTCTGCCGGTAAAAGGTGCGCCAAAACCCATTAAAGCTGGTACGAAGGTGAAAAATATTCGTTTAGTAGATGGCGATCACAATATAGACTGCAAAATTGATGGCTTTGGTTCTATGGCTTTGAAATCGGAATTTGTGAGAAAAGCCTAAATTGTAGCGTTTAGTTTATAGGTTTGTTTTTAATTGTATTTAATTTGCCATTTTAATCGAATAAAATTATTAGCAGAAAATAAAAGCTTAATCAATTTAAAAATTCAAAAAATAGCACTCCTTAAAGATACAAAACCGAATTAAATAGTATGAAATTAAGTCAATTACTCATCACATCCCTTATCCTGACCGGCTTATTGTCTTGTCAATCGCCAAAAGAAAAATCATTACAGAAACCGCGCATTGCTATTGCCGGACTGGCCATTGAGAGCAGCACCTTTTCGCCTGCACAAAGCCATGCCGATGCCTTCCGTACGCGCCGTGGCGAAGAAGTATTCTCGTATTACCCGTTTTTACACGCGGATTCTGCCACATTGCAACGGGCGCAGTACTTCCCGGCTATGCGTGGCCATGCCATCCCCGGCGGAATTGTTACCCACGAAGCCTATGAAGCACTGATGACAGAAATGCTACACTTGCTCAAAGAAAACCTGCCCTACGATGGCGTTTTCTTCGACATACACGGCGCCATGAGCGTGGTAGGACTTGACGACCCTGAAGGCGATATGATTCAGCGCGTTAGAGCAGTAGTCGGCAAAGATGCCCTGATTTCCACCTCCATGGATTTGCATGGAAACGTATCCTGGCGGCTGGCACATCAATCGGACCTGATTACCTGCTACCGCCTGGCGCCTCACGAAGATGCCATTGAATCGAAAAAACGGACTTTGGTAAACCTGCTCGACCGTTTAGAATCCGGAAAAGGCAAGCCCACGTACAAAGCTTGGATTCCGGTTCCCATCCTGCTGCCGGGTGAAAAAACCAGCACACGTATTGAGCCGGCAAAAAGCTTATACGCTATGGTTGACCCGATTACAAAACAAGAAGGCGTGCTGGATGCTGCTATTTGGGTGGGCTACGCCTGGGCGGATGAACCCCGAAACAAAGCGGTGGTCATGGTAACCGGCGATGATAAGCAACAAGTAAAACAGTCGGCAGAAACCCTGGCACAACATTTTTGGGATGTGCGTGAAAAATTTGAGTTTGTAGCGCCCGTAGCCAGCTTGGATGAAAGCTTAGAAATGGCAATCAGTAGTGATAAAAAACCTTTTATCATCAGCGATATGGGCGACAATCCCACAGCCGGTGGCGCAGGTGATGTTACCTGGACATTAAAGCGGATTCTGGAAAATAAGGCTTTCCAAAAACAAGATGGTCCTTCCTTGATTTACGCCTCAATTCCCGGCCCAGCATTTATTGAAAAAGCTATAGAGGCTGGCGTAGGTGGCAAGGTAGAAGCCTTTGCCGGAGCGGATATCGACAACAGATACGAAGGCCCTGTAAAACTGAAAGGTGTTGTGGAGGCTATCCGTCATGGCGACAAAAACGCGGAAACCGAGGTAGTGGTTCGTGTGGGTAGCGTACAGGTTATTGTTACCAAAAAACGCAAACCTTACCACTACGAAGCTGACTTCACAAACTTAGGATTGAATCCGCGCCAGGCAGATATCCTGGTTGTAAAAATCGGTTATCTGGTCCCGGAATTGTATGAAATGCGTGGGGATTGGATTATGGCACTTACACCCGGTGGTGTGGATCAGGACTTGCATCGACTGCCTTACAAAAGAATCGACCGGCCAATGTATCCGCTGGATAAAGATATGGCCGACCCGGATTTAAGTGCGCGTTTTGTTCCGCTTTCACATGAAGCAGCGCAGTAGATCACAAGAATTTTATGGCTTTCTGTGGAAACTTAATTTTACAAGAAAGTCTTCAACTTTTCAGATCAAAACCTCTTTTAAAAATTATGGCCATAAGCTTTTAAAAAGCTCATGGCCATAAATATAATCTCTCGAAAAAATTAATGTTATTTTACGCTGGAACCAATATTCCCATGGCAAATAACATTCTCCAAAGCAACAGACGTTTGATAAATATTGATATAACCATTGTAAAGTAGCCAGCCTTCATAGGTAATATCTAATCCTGAGTCCAGCTTACGGATTGTAGTGTAACTCTTTCCTGTTGTGCCGTTTACGCTACTCAAAGTTTTAGTGACCGGACCACCGCCAATAGTTTCAATAGTACTGAGATTTATACTTGCAGGATAAGTTTCGCCTTGAATAGTTCCGGTGAGGCTGATGGTTACAAGCGTGCTGCCGTTTAAGCGTTTCTGGAAAACTGCGGTGCCTGAAACACCAAAATTATCAACAGTCTTTAATGTGTATGTTTTCTTAACATCAGTAAGCACATTGCCGCCAATATCGCCTTGTGCCAAAATCACATGAGGCTCGTTACTGCTTTTTACCACCCGAATAAATCCATTGTAAGCAATTAATTCACTGTAATTCAAAGAAGTCGTTAAAGTCGTACTCACACCCGAAGCATCAACAGGATTTAGCTGTTCAATTACATTTCCTCCTTCAGCAATGGTGTTACTATACAAAGCGACAGGATGGCTTCCGGATGGTGCACCAAAAAGTTCAACTTTTATCGTTGTAGCGGTTGCACTTGTCTCAATAAAAGTTACCACACCCGATACACCCAAAACATCTTGTACTTTTAGGTCGTAGGTTTTTTGGCGTGCCGGGTCGTCATCTTTTTTACACGCGCTCATCGGCAAAATTAAAATTGCTATAAAAAGCATTAATAATGAGGTGAATTGACTTCTTATTTTGAACATATTTTTCGTATTTATTTCCCGCAAATGACGGGGCAGTTGTGAAAATATTTTCACATAACAAAGGTACAGCTAATCTAACAAAAAAAACAAAAGACTTTGCTGAAAAAAATTGGCTACCACCTACACATCAGAAAACTCAGCAGAACCTCTAAAATAAAGCATCCATAAACGCTTCCACCGAAACATTTGTCAGGTAATTTTCTATTCCGATGGTTGTAAGGAGCTTTTCTATTTGATTTCGTTCGTGAGGCTGTCCAATTAAAAGCTTTTCCAACTCGCTAACTTCTCTGATATGGAAGAAATCACCAAATATTTTCACCTTTTTTATTATACCTTTATTAACATCCAGATTTACTTCAATATGGCCGCCATTTGTTTTTATGCCTTTTTGCAAATTATATTTTGGCGAATGTCCAAAATTCCAATCCCAGGTGCTATACTTGTCTGCCACTAATTTATCAATCGCTTCGATATCAATCACTGTTAGCTCATACATTTCCGAATCTTCGTACATCGTACGCACATGATTTATAATGCGTTCTTCAAAGGCTTCTAAACTAATTTTACTTTGGAGATGCTCCGAAATATTGGTTACGCGGCTACTGATAGATTTTACCGCTTTATCTCTGTATTTTAGGGGATTAAGCTTTAAGGCTTGCGACAAATCGGGCAATTTGGCACTGAATAAAATTGTGCCATGTTGCAACACTTTTCCATTGTAAAAGCATTTGGCATTGCCAGAGAACTTCTTACCATGAATCGTCATATCATTTCTACCTTCAAATTTCGCATCAACGCCCAGTGATTTTAGTACATCTAAGATTGGTTGCGTGTATTTTCTGAAATCACCGGTTTTGTCTTCCTGTTCTGTCATGATAAAACTAAAATTCAAATTCCCAGGATCATGGAAAACAGCTCCACCGCCAGATAAGCGCCTGATAACATCAATATTATGTGCTTTCACATAATCAACATTGATTTCTGCCAAAGCATTTTGGTGTTTACCAATAATAATAGATGGATTATTGATATATAAATAGAAACAATCTTCCGATTTGTTATTCAACAGATACTCTTCTGTGGCCAAATTAAAGGCCGGACTGTTTGTTCGTGAACGAAGACACAACATATATTTAATTTTTGGGTCAAAAATAGTCGTTTTTGCTGAATCAAAAACATTATTTTTGTCGCTTAATCATAACACTATGCTTTATGTAATTATCGGTATGGGTTTGCTGTTTATTGCGATTGGGTTTATTATTACCGAAGAAAACGCCAAATACCTGCTTTCAGGCTATAACACAATGAGCGATGCAGCAAGGCAACAATTTAATCTTACAGCTTATTTGACATTTTTTCGTAAGTTTCACCTTTTTTTAGGCACTTCTTTAATGCTTATCGGTTTGCCGATAAACTACATAATCAGCGAAAGCGCTGGAGGACTATTAATTGGAATTTACCCGCTCGCAGCCTATATCTACTTTGCTATCGTCAGTTCGCGCTATTCTAAAGGGATTAACACAAAAACCAATAAAATCGTCGGGATCATTCTTGCGGCAACGCTTTTGTTTGTTATTGGACTTTTAGGCTATGGTTATCAGGAAAACAAGCTTATTGTCAACACTAAGGCTATTGAAATCACAGGGTTTTATGGCGAAACTATACATCCGGAGGAAATTGAAAGCATCAAAATAGTGGAAAAAATACCTACAATTCGCTATAAATCAAATGGTTTTGCTATTGGCCCTATTCGTAAAGGCTATTTTAAAACCAAAGAAGGCACAAGCCTTAAATTGATTTTGAATGCTGACAACAAACCCTACCTTCTCATCACCAAAACCGACGGAAAGAAAATTTATTTTTCAGCAAAAAAGACTTCAGCTATTGAGTTATTAGACAAAATAAAAAACACATTACCCGAAGTTTATCACCCATAACAAAAAACCAAGAAGCTCAACACTTCACCGCTGGCGCAAGTCTCCAGAGCCGTGCCAAATACCAACACCTTGTTACTTATTATTGATAATCAAAGCACCAATAACGCCAGGTATCCAACCTGCCAAGGTAAGCAGTATCACAATAAGAATTGAGCCACAACCTTTATCTATCACCGCTAATGGCGGAAATATGATACATAATATTACTCTCCAGAATGACATATTTTTCAGCTTATATTACTACATCATATTCGCGCAAGGCTTCATTTAATGAAGTCTTACGATCTGTTGATGCTTTGCGTTTTCCAATTATTAGTGCGCAGGGAACTTGATATATTCCAGCCGGGAATTCCTTAGGCAAGCTACCCGGGATAACCACCGATCGCGCTGGCACAAAACCTTTATATTCTTTGGGCTGGCTGCCGCTTACGTCAATAATACGTGTTGATTTGGTAAGTACCACATTTGCGCCGAGCACCGCTTCGTACTCAATATGAACACCTTCAACCACAATGGCACGCGAACCGATAAAGCAGTCGTCCTCAATAATTACAGGAGCCGCCTGCACCGGTTCCAGCACGCCGCCAATTCCTACTCCGCCGCTCAAATGCACGTTCGTACCAATCTGAGCACAGGAACCAACTGTAGCCCAGGTATCTACCATCGTTCCCGAACCTACATAAGCACCAATATTTACATAGGAAGGCATCATAATTACGCCTTTGGCCAAATAGGCGCCATAGCGTGCGATGGCATGAGGAACAACGCGAACACCCAGCGAGGCATAGTTTTTCTTCAACGGAATTTTATCGTGAAACTCCAACATGCCCACTTCCAAGGTTACCATTTGGCGCGTGGGGAAATACAGAATCACCGCCTTCTTCACCCATTCATTTACCTTCCAGCCGCCTTCAAAAGGTTCTGCAACCCGCAATTCGCCTGCATCAAGCAGTGCAATCACCTTTTCAATAGCAGTGATAGTCACTGCGTCCTCCAACAGCGACCGATCATCCCAGGCCGTTTCAATAGTTCTTTTTAGCTGTTCCATATCTCCAAAATATTTTGAATTGGCTAAATTACAAAAAACACCGCTTGTAGCCTGTGCAGCAATGCCATCAGGTCGGAAATCTTTTTGTAATTTTGCAGGCACAAATTTCAAACTGAATGGGACGTATAATGGCTATTGATTTCGGGCAAAAGCGCTGTGGCATTGCAGTTACTGATCCACTGCGACTGATTGCCAACGGACTGGAAACCGTGAGAAGCCACGATGCGTTTGATTTTGTAAAGGCTTACCTCGCCAGAGAAGATGTAAGTACCATAGTGATTGGCGAACCACGTGATTTGCAGAACAATCCCTCAGATTCAACGCGCTTTATCGAGCCTTTCGTGAACAGGCTGCGCAAAGCCTTTCCGACCCTCGACATACAGCGTTTCGATGAGCGTTTTACCTCGGCGATGGCCTTTCAAACCATGATTGACGCCGGCTTGGGCAAAAAAAAACGCCAAGACAAAGCGCTGGTTGATACCATCAGTGCGACATTGATTTTACAATCCTATATGGGTGCTTTAGAACAAAAAAGACGATGATTTTACCTATTACAGCATACGGACATCCTACTTTAAGAAAAGTAGCCGTGGATATTGAAGCCGATTATCCTGAACTTCAATCGCTTATCGAAAACATGTTTGAGACCATGTATGCCGCTGTTGGTGTGGGACTGGCTGCACCCCAAATCAATAAATCTATACGTCTATTTGTAATCGACGCCACTCCTTTTGAAGAAGACCATCCGGAAACAAAAGACTTTAAGAAAGTGTTTATCAACGCGCGCATATTAGAAGAAAAAGGTGAGGAATGGCCGATGGGAGAAGGTTGTCTGAGCTTGCCCGGCATGAACGAGGAAGTGAGCCGCCAGCCTGAAATCACCATACGCTACTTAGATGAGAACTTTCAAGCGCACGAAGAGCATTACAAAGGCATTCTGGCGCGCATCATCCAGCATGAATACGATCATATTGAAGGAATTTTGTACGTGGACAGGCTTCCGGTGCTGAAAAAGATGCTACTAAAGGGAAAACTTCGCGACATCAGCGAAGGAAAGGTGGATGTTGACTATCGCATGATTTTTCCGAGACTACGTAAAAAAATAAGATAAAAACCTAATTTACAATAAGATGAGATATTTATCAAGTATTTCGGTGATTATTGGTTTGCTGTTTGTAATGTCATGTACTTCCGAAATGCAGCCCGAAAACAGACAAAATTTACAGCAAAAAATTTCATCACTTGAAAACGGGCTTATATTACACGACGGCACTTTGCTGGCCGATTCTGCAAAAAAATTAATCAGTTTATACAGCAACTATTCCGTAAAATATCCAGAAGATAGTATTGCTGCCGAATACCTTTTTAATGCCATCGATATTTCGCTCAACTTGCCTCAGCCATATAAAACCCTTAAGCTAATCGACAGTTATATAGCGCTTTATCCAAAGGATTCACGAGCAGGTACAGCACTTTTCTTCAAGGCCTTTTTGTACGATCAACAGCTGGGTGATTTAGCGTATGCCAAACAATATTACGAACAGTTTTTGGCGCAATATCCCGATCACGACTTCGTGGATGATGCACAGGCAGCACTAAAATACTTAGGAAAATCACCGGAGGAGCTTATTAGAGAATTTGAGACAGCTAATTAGCAGCTATGTTTGTAGTTTAAAAGAGTTTCGCGTACTTTATTAACTTAGCTCCCGAAACTTAAAAACTGTAATAATATGCTTAAAATTAAATATTTAGACTTTAACGGTCAAGCTGTTTTTTTTTGGCCATGAAATAGTTCAAACCTACTTCACCACCAATAATGATAGCATTGCCTACTTCCAGAAAAGGAGGTGGCTTTTTTTCGTTTTCTGTTTGACTAAAGGGATTTTGTTTGTGCCGCTGCAAAATTTTCAGATATCCATGCAAAACTATTGCTCAAAGTCATTACTTTTTTTACTTCTAAAGAGTTTTACCCCCGCGGGATGAAAATAACGGGAAGAGATCGTGCTAACAAACAGAAAGATTACTTCTCAAAACATAAAGGCTCGCAATCATCCGAAGAAAATCGTGCAATAGCGAAAGTGTGTTGAAGATAATCCACGTAGTGGGGAATTAATGGGTAGTTCCCAATCGGCAAATAGTAAACCAAATCTACAAAACAATTTTAGGCCCAAAAATTTCAAAACACCCAGGTAGGTATGGACATTTATTTCCAAAACACCTTAGAATTATGGAAATCAAGCACCTTCGTTCGCCTACAAAGACTACGTCAAAAAAAGCCTTACTCATCGCTGGGCAAGGCTTTTTGTTATTTAAAACGGTATGATTTACAAAATATAACTCAAGCCAATCCTTCCGCCTGATGTGGCATTGCCACCACCAAATTCAAGGTTTACGCCCCAGTGACTGCTCCAGTAGTAGCGTCCACCGATTTGTGCATCGAAGCCCAAACCTGAGGTGTTTGAACCACCATATTTAGAATCATTGTTCCATATATAATATCCCAAACTCAAACCGGCATAAAAATCCCAATCGCGTGGAATGTTTAAAATGGTGTTGAAATGATAATTTCCATTGGCAAATAGACCAATTACACTGTGGTTGTAGCTATCTCCGTCCCAATTATCACTATAAGAGCGGAAAGAACCATTAAACCCAACGGTAATATCAGGATGCACACCAAAATCCATCCCAAAATAGAGAGGAATTCCATAAGAGGAGAATCCTGTTCCGAAGTTTATTTGTTTGCCCCTTTCGCCTATGGGGCTTTGAGCGAATAATCCTGTGGTGGCAACGACCAACACAAGAAATAAGATTGATTTTTTCATAATTCAACATTTGAGGTTTTTAATTATTTAGCATAACTCACCGCGCGTGTTTCGCGGATCACAGTTATTTTAATTTGACCTGGATAGGTCATCTCTGTTTGAATCTTACGACTCAAATCAAATGCGAGTTTATCAGCGTCGGCATCAGTAACTTTATCAGCGCCAACGATAACACGCAATTCACGGCCGGCCTGTATGGCATAAGTTTTTACCACTCCCGGATAGGTCAGGGCCATTTCTTCTAGTTTTTTTAGACGTTGGATATAAGCTTCCACAACTTCGCGACGGGCTCCCGGTCTCGCTCCGGAAATAGCATCGCACACCTGAACAATAGGTGCAATAAGGGTTTCCATCTCTATTTCATCGTGGTGAGCTCCTATTGCATTACACACATCTGGCTTTTCTTTGTACTTCTCAGCAATCTTCATGCCTAATATGGCGTGAGGTAATTCCTCTGCATTTTCGGCTATTTTTCCAATATCGTGTAATAAGCCTGCACGCTTGGCCACTTTAGCATTCAGGCCAAGTTCGGAGGCCATGGTGGCGCAAAGCCTGGCCACTTCCATGGAGTGCTGTAGCAAGTTTTGTCCGTAAGAAGAGCGATATTTCATACGGCCGATCATCTTAATTAGCTCAGCATGAACGTTATGAATACCTAAATCGATTACTGTACGCTTTCCTGTTTCCAGAATTTCCTGCTCAATTTGTTTCTCGGTTTTTTTCACCACCTCTTCGATACGGGCTGGGTGAATACGGCCATCTGTGACCAACTTTTGCAAGGAAAGACGGGCTATTTCACGTCTTACAGGATCAAAACCGGAAAGTAAGATAGCATCGGGACTATCGTCGATAATAATTTCTACGCCGGTAAGTGCTTCCAGAGCACGGATGTTACGACCTTCGCGGCCAATGATGCGGCCTTTTATTTCATCGCTTTCGATGTTAAAAACCGTCACGGTATTTTCGATAGCGTGCTCGGCAGCAGTACGTTGTATTGTTTCAACAATAATCTTTTTGGCAGCCATATTAGCTGTCAATTTTGCTTCCTCGGTAATGTCTTTTACTAAAATCATTGCCTCGGAATTGGCTTCATCACGAATAAGCTCAATCAGTTCCATCTTGGCTTCCTGTGCTGAAAATCCGGAGACTTTTTCAAGCAACTTCGCCTGTTCGTCCTGCACTTTATCCAGCTCGCTCTGACGCTTGTTCAGAATATCTTGTTGGGTGCTCAAATTTTGACGTAAAACATTCAGTTCACGTTGTTTACGTTGATAATCATCCATCTTTTGGGAAAACTGTTGTTCCTTACTTTGCAGCCTGCCCTCTGCTTTTTGAATCTCCCTGTTTTTCTCAGAGATCATCTTCTCGTGATCAGATTTAAGATGAATAAATTTTTCTTTGGCTTGAAGAATTTTTTCTTTTTTAATCACTTCAGCTTTCTCTTTTGCTTCTTCGAGTAGCAACTCACTCTTTTTTGTAACGGCCTTTCTCAAAGCGGTGGCTGTAATCAGCCCTCCGATTGTACTACCGGCAATAACCAGTAGCAGGTAAATAAAAATCTCTCCCATAGTTTGTTAGCTTTTAAAAAAGCCCGAAAAGTGGAAATAAAAATGCCCGCATTAATTCAAAGGAGTTAGTAAACCCCAAATAAACACGTTTAGGGCAGCCTATACGCGCAAACTTCCACTGTATTGCCGAAGCAAATCTCCTAAAAGGAGTGAGGCCTGTTTTTGAATATAATGAGCTAACCCTTATGAAAGTAATGTTGAGTTTACAATCACGGTTTGAACTAAGCGGGCATTATTTCTTCAAAGAACGTTTTGTTGCTTTATTCCTGAATATTGTCAGACAGCAGTTTATCAAGTTGTTGCAGCTTTTGATCCAATTCCTGATTTTTAAACCCTAACTCTGCTTCAAGACTTGCTTCTGATGTGGCCAAATGAAGGGCTGTCATCGCCAGTAAATCCTGATTATCCTTGTATGCATAAGCTTGAGCGTACAACTTAATCCGATCATTTATAATATTGGCAGCTTTACGAACACGCTCCTCCCCTTCCCTATCTATCTTTAATTTGTAGGTTCTTTCGGCTACCAATATATTAATCGTAATTTCATTCATGATTTCTCACACTGTTATTATTCTTTATTCAGCATTGCAACACATTGGTCTATCTCTCGCACGAGTGCTTTGATAAGCTTCCTTCCTTCTTCTATTTCCATCTCACTTTCGAGCGCGTTTACAATAACTTTTTTATTTAATTGATCTGTTAATTGACCATGCGATTCCTGAAGCTCAGCAAGCACTGCCTGAAGTGTTTCATTCTCGCTTTCCAAATCTTCTACTCGTGCGCGCAGCCGTTTGTTGTGTGCAATCAGCTTTTGAAGCTTGTATTCAATACCTGAAATAAGCACACTGGTTTCAGCCATGATTTACGGTTGAGTTTTCTGATCTTTTCACAAAAGTACATATTTTCGCAATGCAAGCGCAAGTGTTAAAACACAAATTCGATGCCGACCCAAACTAATCTATGTCAAAACATTGGGAGACTGTAATTTATATTTATAAGATTGTGTCCTAAACAGAGAATATCAATTTTTTAGTGGCTAAGCCAGACAAGCTTCCTCTGTATAAAGGCAGATAAATAATTCACTTTGAAGGCATATTGTTAAAAAAAAACAAACTATTTGTATCTTGCGTGCTGTTTTTAAAACACTTGCCCCATAAAACCGATTAAACTACCGCCATGAAAGAGGTTTTTATTTTATACCTGTGGGAAAATAAATTACTGCTCCCGGAATTATTTACAACTGATAAGCAGCCCATTACAATACTTCACCCCGGCACTTCTAACCACGATGCAGGCCCGGATTTCTTAAATGCTCGTCTGAAAATTGGCGACACTTTATGGGCCGGTAATGTAGAAATACACGTGAATGCTTCAGATTGGTATAAACACCGGCACGATACCGATAAAGCGTACGACAATGTAGTTTTACACGTAGTGTATGAAGCTGATAAACAGATATATGACGGCACCCAAAAAGCCATTCCCACGCTGGAAATAAAAAATGCTTTCGACACTTCGATTTTATTGCGTTACCGCTCTTTTATCGACAGCCGCCGCTGGATTGCCTGCGAAGCTATGTTGGATAAAGTACAGCGTTTTACCTGGCTTTCGTGGCTCGACAGGCTGATAGCCGAACGGCTTGAAATAAAAACCGAACTTATTTTTGACTTTCTGAAAGCCTCTGCTAACGATTGGGAGGATTGTTTTTATCAGCTTTTGGTTAAAAATTTTGGTTTCAAAGTCAATCAGCAGGCTTTTGAACAGCTGGCACGCATGCTTCCTCTTAAAATATTACTCAAACACCGCGACCAGCTCTTTCAGCTTGAAGCATTGCTTTATGGCGTAGCAGGCCTGCTCGAAGCAGATTTTAAGGACGACTATCCAAAACGCCTACAAAAAGAATTTCAGTTTTTAGCTAAAAAATACCAACTCAAAGCTATGAATGCCAGTCAGTGGCGGTTTATGCGGATGCGTCCGGTGAACTTCCCCACTATCAGAATTGCACAACTCGCTGCACTCACTCACAAGCATGGAAATCTTTTCTCAAAAATCCGTTTTGCAGAAAACAGCGCCCAAATCACTCAACTCCTGAAAGTTGAAGCCTCCGCATACTGGAACAATCATTTTCAGTTTGACAAAGAATCGGCAGGCAAAACTAAAAAGCTGGGCGATGACGCCATTCAACTGATATTGATCAATACAGTGGTTCAGTCGATTTTTGCGTATGGTAAATTACATGAAGATGTGACTATGCAAGAAAAAGCCTTGCTGTTGCTCGAAGAATTAGAGCCCGAAAACAACAGTTTGATACATAAATTTGAAAGTGCTGGACTGATTCCGGCCAACGCCCTGCACACCCAGTCACTGATTTATATGCACCAGAATTATTGCAAACCTAAACGCTGTTTAGAGTGCCGGGTAGGTCATGTGTTGATGAAAAGCTTCTAATAAAAATTAAAACAAAAAAAACACTCAAAGAACTGATTTATAATTACTTGAATTTCCTATTTCTATTGATTTATATTTTTTATTTGTGATTGGCCAACAATTTTTTAAAATTTGTCAAGGCGAAAACAGCTATTATTTTTATAAATATCACGTTATCAATTACTTAAAATAAATCAACACCAGTTTCATGGATAATCTGCTGACGATCATAGACAACCTCATACAGGCTTACAACAATTATATTGGTGGCTATCTAATTCTTTTCATGCTTATCCCAACGGGGATTTATTTCACTTATAAGTTGGGATTTCTCAATATCACCAAAGTGGGTCATTCCATTAATGTGATTCGCGGCAAATATGACGGCAAGGGTGCTGAAGGCGATGTAAATCATTTTAAAGCACTTACCACGGCTTTATCTGCCACAGTAGGCACCGGAAATATTGTGGGTGTGGCGCTGGCCATCTATTTGGGCGGCCCCGGTGCTGTATTTTGGATTTGGGTTACCGGCTTTTTAGGTATGATGCTCAAATACGCCGAGGTAACGCTGGCGCATAAATATCGTAAGTTTAACAGTGATGGAACAGTATCTGGCGGCCCCATGTATTATATGGAGTTCGGGCTAAAAGATAAAATAGGGAAATGGGCAAAAGTGCTGGCCGTTATATTCGCCTCTGCCACAATACTTTGCTCATTGGGGACAGGCAATATGGCCCAGTCAAATTCCATGTCGGATGCCATGTTCACCAGCTATCAAATTCCCACCTGGATTTCTGGTCTCGCCATCACCTTTTTGGTTTTATTGGTTGTTATCGGCGGCATAAAACGCATTGCTGACGTCACCTCACGGCTGGTTCCCCTTATGGCCGTCATTTATCTTTTAGCAACCGTAGCTGTACTGGTTGGCATGCACGATCAAATCCCGACTGCTTTTTCAATGATTATAAGTGACGCCTTCACCGGAACAGCAGCAGTAGGCGGTTTTGTTGGCAGCACCTTTATTATGACCTTGATCTGGGGTGTGCGCCGCGGACTTTTCAGCAATGAGGCGGGGCAGGGTTCGGCGCCTATAGCACATGCCGCAGCCCGCACAGGATTTCCGGCGCGCGAAGGCATTGTGGCTTTGCTGGAACCCCTAATCGACACCCTTATTATCTGTACAATGACAGCTTTGATGATAGTGGTTACCGGTGCCTGGAAGCTCGATGTACCGGGCGTTGCCATGACGGTAGGTGCCATGAACACGGGCTTACATCATTTTGGCATCGACGGATTAGGCGGCCATATTATCGCTTTAGGTTTATTGCTGTTCGCCTTTTCAACCATCATCAGCTGGTCTTATTACGGATCGCGCGCCGCCATTTATCTCATCGGTGAAAAAGCAGTGAAACCTTACCTTTATCTGTACGGATTATTTGTATTTTTTGGTTCAGTTTGGGGGTTGGAAATCGTTTGGCATTTCGTGGATATGGTAATCACTTTTATGACTATACCTAACCTGATTGCCTTGCTATTGTTGGCTCCTGTGGTGGTTAGCGAAACGAAAAAATACTTCAAACACATGGAGACCGTTAAGAAAAATGCCTAAACCATTCCGCTCAACAACAGCCTTTATTTTCTTGCTTTTAGCTTGTGTACTTTTCACAAGAAACAGTTACGCACAAACCATTAACAGCAGCCTCGAAAAAGTGGCGTTAATCAATGAAATTAGCGACCTGTTTAACAACAGCTTTCCGGCTGCTAATAAAGTAGGTTGTAGCATCAGCTTGCAGGGAAAGGTAGCAGAATGGGATTCTCTGGCGCAGTTTTCAATTCAGTATGACCTGTATGAAATTGACTGGCAGAACGCAGAGCTTAGTATTGAAAGCCGCGAAATGGCTTTTTTAGCAGCCAATTGTATTGCGCAAGAGCACTGCATCACAGGAACTGACGCCAAAAACAAAAACCACTTTTACAGAAACGCATCCTTTTTCGGGATGCCGTTCTCGGAAATAAATAAGCTGGAAATAATTCGTTTCAACCTGATTAGGCTTAAGGAAATTCGAAACAAAAAATTTTAGGCAGAAAACTAAGATTTTTTGGCATAAAAAATTGACTATTTGCTTTTTTGGCATAAAAGCAACGCCCGGTTACCCGAAAAAAAATCAATTATTTATTCTTTCGGCACAAAATCAAGTGAAGCAGAATTAACGCAGTAGCGTAATCCAGTTGGCTTTGGGCCATCCGTAAACACATGCCCCAAATGTCCGTCGCACTGCGCACATTTTATCTCGGTACGCGTCATCCCAAAACTGGTATCAAGTATTTCCTTGATTTTTCCCTTTTCCACGGCGGCAAAAAAGCTTGGCCAGCCTGATCCGGAATCAAATTTGGTTTCTGAGCTAAACAACACATTGCCACATGCCGCACACACATAGTTGCCCACGCCTTTGAAATTGTTGTATTTGCCCGTGAAAGGCGGCTCGGTGCTGCATTGTCTCAAAATCTTATACTTCTCGGGGCCAAGCTCTTCTAACCATTCAGCTTCTGTTTTCTGTTCTATTTTTTTTATCATATTGTCAGGTGCTTGATAGGTGGCATCTTCCGGTTTTTGTTCCGCCTTTTGTGCATGAACCATAGAACCGAAACTTGATGCCAGAATTAGTATTACAAAGATGTATTTCATCAGTTTCATTTTCAGGTAAACAAATAGAAGGTGCAAAATGTTTTGATCAGCACCCTATTGAATTACTGGAAACAGGCTAAAATTAGTTGTAACTTTAACCTAAAAACTGTTAATTTAGCCTAAAAATCGACAAACTATGTTACCACAAATTGAGGAAGCCGTTGCCTATATCCGTTCCAGAACCAAGCACCAGGCGCACACAGGAATCATCTTAGGAACCGGCCTTTCTGCCCTGGCCAAATCAGCTGCTATCGAACATCAAATCTCCTATCGGGATATCCCTCATTTTGTGGATGCTACAGTTGAAACCCACGAAGGGAAATTGCTTTTTGGCCATATCGAATCGCATCCTGTGGTGATGATGCAAGGCCGTTTTCATTTCTACGAAGGCTACAGCATGCAGGAAATCACCTTTCCGGTGCGTGTTATGAAAATGCTTGGCATAGAGCGATTGCTGATTTCCAATGCTTGTGGAGCGGTCAATTTAAAATACAAAACGGCCTCGCTGATGTTGATTGACGACCATATTAATTTTTTGCCAGGCAATCCTTTGGTTGGCCCAAATAACAATAAATTAGGGCCACGTTTTCCGGATATGAGCCGACCTTATGATGTTCATATCAACGCGAAGCTGAAAGCGATTGCTCAGCAGCTCAACATCCCGCTAGAAGAAGGCGTGTATGCTTCCTGGATTGGCCCCAACCTGGAAACCCGTGCCGAATATCGCTTTTTGAAAATGGCCGGCGCCGATGTGGTAGGCATGTCAACGGTGCCTGAAGTAATAGTTGCTAACCATGCGAAACTGCCTGTGGCTGCCATCTCAGTAATCACTGATTTGTGTGATCCCGACAATTTGCAAAAAACTGAGCTAAGTGAAATATTAGGCAATGCGGCATTGGCCGAAAAATCACTTTCAAAATTGATAGCAGCCTATTTAAAAAGTTTGGATTAAGCGATTAGAACATAAATAGTTATGCCAATGGAAGTTCAATGATAAAGGTGCTTCCTACTCCCATACTGCTTTTCACCTGGATAGTACCGCCCATCTTTTCAACAAATTCATGGCTCAAAATAAGCCCCAGTCCTGAGCTGGCCTCACCTTCCGTACCCGGCCTTCCTGTTTTGCCTTCGATATCAAACAGCTTTTGCAGCATAGCATCGTCCATCCCAATTCCCGAATCAGCTACTTGAATCTGAACGATTCCGGGTCTGGCTAATTGAATCACTAAATTTATCGTTCCTTTGCGTGGCGTAAATTTCAAGGCATTCGAAAGTAAATTACGCAAAATCGACATCAACATTTGCCTGTCGGCCAACACCTTCACCTCTTCTCTAAAAGCTGTCCTGATTTCCAATTCCTTAGTTTTGATGGTATTTTGAAACAAATTCAAGATTTCTTCAAGCAAAGCCTTTACCTCCAGCTTTTCGATATTGATTTTTACATCTTCGCGCTGCATACGCGACCAAAACAAAAGGTTCTCGAGCAGGTTTTGTAAAGCCAGAGCAGATTTATGCATGTCGGCTGCCAGTTGACGCATTTCTTCGGGCTGCATTTCGTCAGTTTGTTGCATGGCCATCTCGGTGAGGCCCGTAAAAGCACCAAGTGGCCCACGCAAATCGTGCGCAATAACTGAAAACAGTTTATCCTTCTCAGCGTTGAGCTTTTTTAACTTTTCCTCGCTTTGGCGGATGGTTTCCTGCATCGCCTGCTGCATAGTGATATCATGGATAATCAGCAAACAACCTACCTTCGCCTTTTTGTAGTTAAGAATTTCAGAGCTGGAAATCTGGTAATAAAATCGTTTATTCTCCTGAAGAATTTCTAACTCAAAATTCTCTATATCAGTAGCCTGCGACATTTTGACGAGCGGCGGATACGCTTTCCAGACTTGCTGTGCAGAAAGACCTAACGGAATTTTGCTCCAGCCAAATATTTTCATACTTCCGGGATTGGCGTCCACGATACGCATTTTGTTATCGAGAACTACCAGGCCATCAGGCGTACTCGTGAAAACATGCTCACGGGCAATGGGCATTAAATCGAGCATGCGATAACGCAAAATGCTGATAGACATGGCTAAACCAGAAAAAGTAAGTGCAAACGGTGTGGGGTCAATATTTTTGAACGGGAAAAATCCCGTGAGGTACATTACCAGTGAAACAGCTGGGATTAGAACCGCTATGAGCATATATATCAATTGGTTACGAAACAAAGAACGTTCAAAAAACAGCTTACGGATCAAAATGACAACTGCTGCAATAATTAGCGAAAAGGAATACAACTGATGCACCACATACCAAGGGCCGATTTCCAGCTTTAGTAAAGGGATATTTCCGCTGTTATCAAGGCTTACATGCGTGTAAAATAAATTATTGCTTTCATTGGTCAGGTTCAAAAGAAGCGTGAGAAGGGGGATTGGCAATAAATAAAAAAGGTATCGCCACTTGAAATCGTATTTAAGCCCGGCATATTGACGCACTACCAGATACAAGAATACAGGCACAAAGGGGATAAATAAATACTCCGCTTTCAACCAAAAGACCATGCTGGAAAAATCGCTGGAAGCCAGCTCTAGTGCATAAGTAGCCGACCAGGCAGCTACCAAAAACATCAGCAATGCAAAAAATTTAGCGCGGGCAGCATATTTGGGCTTCATGGCCTCAAAAGCCAGCAATAAACTCAAAATCGTTGAGAATACAAGACTTATAGAGAAATAATTAAATTGTAAAGCCATTTGTTTTATTGTTTGCTAAATAAAAATAGCGCTGAACCAAGTTATTCACATTCTCTTTTGCAAAGCTGACACCATTACAGGCAGCCAAAATAACCTAATAAACTTTAATATACTGACTTACCTTATTTATCAAAGTTTCTTTACGCACTGGCTTGGCAATATAATCGTCGCAGCCTGCTGCCAATAATTTTTGCTCATCACCAGAAAGGGCATAAGCTGTAATGGCAATAATGGGAAGGTCCGGCCTGAAGACTTTAATTTGTTTGGTAGCCTCAATGCCATCCATGACAGGCATTTTTATATCCATAAGCACCAATGAAATATTCGGATTTTCCTGACAAGCCTTTACCGCCTCTAAACCATTGAAAGCCCGAATGGTTTCAGCAGAGAACGTTTTGCGTAAAAACAAATCAAGCACAAAAAAGTTAGTGTCTTCATCTTCTGCTATCAGAATACACACTTTTTCCAGAACTGGATTCTCCATGGTTTCAGTTTCTTTTATTATTGATGTGGCAAGCTGCTTTTGAAAAGGTAAAATTAATGTAATTTTTGTTCCCTGATGCTTTTTAGAGTGTAATTGAATTGAAAAACCCAGTAAATCTGCCAGTCCTTTTACGATTGACAATCCCAGCCCACTGCCTTCGTGACCGCGCGTGAGGGTCGTATTTTCCTGCTGAAAAAATCCAAATACTTCCTGCTGTTTGGATTCGTCAATGCCAATACCGGTATCTTTAACAAAAATCCTGACAGCCTCATCTTCCTGTTCAAAACCGATTTCTATGCTGCCTTTCGTTGTAAATTTAAAAGCATTGTGTGTAAGATGCAGAAGGATTTTTTTCAAAAGCTCCGCATCTGAGTCTACTACAACAGAAACACCTTGGGGCATGGTAAGCTTAAACTCCAACTCTTCCGGCTCGTGTTCAGAAACCATATAATCATAAACTTCCTGTAGCAGGTCGTTTAGCTTCACGGCTTTTTTCCTGACCTCCATATTGCCACTTGAAATCAGCGATATATCCATATAATCGGTAATAGTATCGGTGAGGCGCCGGCTGCTTTTATTCAGGAGTGATAGAAAATGTTGCCTGTCCTTATTACTATAATCAGAGATATTCAGTAGCAACTCGCCAAAACCCAGAATACTATTGAGTGGTGTTCTAATTTCGTGCGAAATATTATTCATAAAAGCCGTTTTGAGCTCGTCGCTGGCCTCGGCTTTTTCCTTGGCTCTGACCAGCTGATCGTGCAGCGCTTTGTCTTTGGTGATGTCTTGCTCTACCACCGTGAAATTCATCAGCTCGCCTTTATCATTATAAACACCTGAAATACTTGCGTTTACCCAAAACAAACTCCCATCGCTACGTTTGTTCTGAAACTCATCCACCCACAGTTTCCCGGCCAGTAATTGCTGCTTTATTTCGTGGCGGCATCTTTCAAAATAGTCGTGCGCAATCAACATTTTTAGCTGTTTGCCAATGAGTTGATCAGATTTATAAGCCGTTAAGACACTAACAATAGGGTTAACATACTCGATATTGAAATCGAGATCGGTTATGATCACACCGGTGGGCAGCTGGGATAAGGCAGTATTAGATTTAAGCAGGTTCATCCGTGTATAAAACAGCTCGGAAATATCAGCTACTATCAACATTATGTACTCTTTGCCATCAATTTCGGTGATAACACCCGTCATTAATCCATGGAGTATTCTTCCGCTTTTGGTTCTGAAATTTGTTTCGTAATTAGTTACTTGTTTTTCCTTGATTAGCTTTTTCACAAACTCTTTTCGATCGTTGGAGTTGGCCCAGATGTTTATTTCCAAAGAAGTTTTACCAATCAGCTCACTGTGCTGATATTCAGACATGGACTCGAATGCCCCGTTAACATCAATATATTTCCCGGTAGTGATTTCGGTAATACTGACAGCTCCCGGCACGGCATTAAAAAACGCCTTAAACTTCCGTTCGCTTTCGGCTATAGAAGCTTGTTGTTTATATTGAGCGGTGACATCCGAAAACACCAAGATCATGCCTTCGATCTCATTCTTTTTGTTTCTGATGGGTGCAGCAGAATCACTGATATGATACTCTTTGCCGTTGGCGGAAATTAATACTGTGTGATTGGATAAACCCACTTTTTTTCCTGTTTTTAAGATCTTCTCCAAAGGGTTCGTCACGGTTTCACGACTGCTGGCATTTACGATATTAAACACTTCTGAGACTGGCTTGTTCCAAACCTCTTCTAACTTAAAACCAGTAAGGCTTTCAGCTACTTTGTTCATGCGCCTCACCCTACCGCTGCTATCTGTTGCCAGAACACCATCACCAATAGATTGAAGTGTGATTGAAAGGTTTTCCTCACTTTGTATGAGGCGTCCGATGGTTCGCTTTTTTTCTATCCAGCGCGACACCATCATAGCGATATTATCGAGCAGCTTTTGTTCCTCTGGTAAAATAAACTCCAACTCCTGCGCATAGGCCACTTCAAGCTGTCCAATTTGCCGATCAGCTTCTGTTAAAGCTGCCAAAAGGCTGACTTTATTAGAATTAGGCAGCTCATCTCCATAAATTTTACAATCCACTTCTATCTTCACCACGAGCTCATCAGGATACATAAAGCCAAGCTTGATGCTGTCAACCAGTGATTTAAAAAGCACAGCTTCGGAATGATCTTTTTGAATTTCGTGGCTAACGGCCAGCGTACATTTCATCTCTTTGATACGTTCTGAAAGCTTTTGCGACAATTGTTTACGTTCTGCTTCAGTTTTAATTTTATAGAGCGCGAAAGCGATATCATTGGCCAGTTCTATAAACAACTCCTGTTCGCGGGGCCGGCTAATATAAGCAACTGGCACCCAAGCCGTCATCATTCCTAAAAGTTTACCTTCAGACCTTAGGGCAAAACCCATAGCAGCACTGTTCTCGGTGTCAGTAGCCATGCTACATAGCGTGCAAACAGAGCCTTCCTGGTCGAACAAAACCAGGTTTTCGCTTTTAACCACCTGCCCTACGCAGCTCGGAATTTGCTTGTTTTCAAGCTGTATTTGGAGTTTGGCGCCATAGTCAATATCTCCGGCGTATGCAAAATCTGTATAATTACCTTGCTCATCCAACAATAAAATCCAGGCATTGAGGTAGCCAAAAGAGCGGACAATTTTTTCGCAGCTTTGACGGATCAACTTAGCGGGATCAGACTCTTTCACAATCAGCTGATTTACACTTCTGATACCGGTCAAAACCGTTTCCAGCTTTTCTTCCCGGGATAAGGATTCCAGATTTTTTTGTTTATCCCAGGCTGCTTCCATAAGCAAAGTAAGCTGTTCTGCTGTTTCGCTCAGATAGCCTGTTTTGGCATTGGCCAACACCAAGACCAGCACAAGATTTTCTTTTTCAAAAACAGGAATAGCTGCAATTTTTTTTAATGTCCCCGGCTGTTGCGCCAACACCTTATTCAATCCATCATCAGCAGCTAAAGCGTTATTGATGAACACCTTTCGATTTTGAATAAACTGTCGCCATAGGAGCGTTTTCTGAATTTCGAGGTAGTTTTGAAGCGGTTTTACCGGCTTTATTTTCAAGATTTTATCGCACGAGGAGCAAAGTATAGAAAAATCTTCAGGAGGCCTTCTGAAATAGATGTACCCCATTTCACTTTCCGTATATTGCATTGTTTGCATGAGTGCGTTATTTAGAAACTCCTGCACATCAGTGGATGAAAATTGCAGAACACTCAAAGCGGTTTTTATCATTGAAATAATTTTTACTGGGTTTAGTTTCGGTTATTCTTTTTCGCTTAAAAATCTATTGCGGCAATTCCACAAAGAAGCTGCTTCCCTTATTTGGCAAGCTGTTTACATAAATATTTCCTTTCAACAAGGCCGCATAATCTTTACAGATTATTAGGCCGAGACCTGAACTCTTTTCTCCTTCAAGGCCAGGTCTGCCAATAGCTGTATCAAGTTTAAATAATTGAGACATCATTTCGTCGTCCATGCCAATACCTTCATCACGCACTTCAATCACCAATCTCTTTTGCTTGTTGAGCCTTGCATGCACCCAAACAGTGGAATTTCGAGGTGAAAACTTTATGGCATTGGTTAGCAGATTTCTGAGTATAGTTTCTAAAATATCACTATCAATTTTCACTTTCATTTCCGGTTCAACTTCGCGTATTAGCTTGATTTTTTTTGTAAATGCACTGATATTTGCTTTCTCAAAGACTTCGTCAATAAAAGTTGCTATTGACTTGATTTGCAGCTGTGGCTTTATGATTCCACGCTGAATTTTGGACCAATCGAGCAAATTCTCGAGCAACTCAAAAGTGTTTTTTGCAGTTTTACTGATTACATCTGTAACTTTTTCAACTTCTTTAGGGCTCAAACTTATGGGCTGTTTGCTAATCAATTCTGTTAAAGTCATTATTGATCCAATGGGATTTCGCAGATCGTGGGCAATCACGCCGAATAATTTATCCTTAGTAATATTCAGGTTATGAAGCTCTTCGGCATTTTCTAACAGCTGCTTTTTCGCTTGCAAGCGCTCGCTCACATCCTGAAGTACTGCATAAAAAACCTCTTCATCCCGCAGTTCAGTAAGACCTCCTAAGATTTCTACCTCAATCGTTTTACCATCAGCTCTTTTAACCTGCATTTCAAATTGTACTTTTTCAAATTTATACGCCAACTCAATTTTTTCTGCCAGCTCTTCTGCACTAAACATCGTATGTTTTGCAAGATCCATATTTAGCAACTCTTCCTTAGGGAAGCCAAAAAAATCAACACCGGCCGGATTAACGTCAACAAATCTTAATTTCTTTAAATCAATCAAAAGCATTGGAGTGTGCTTGTTTCCAAAAAGGCTTCGAAACCGATTTTCACTTTCGACCAATGCGTTTTCAGTTTCTTTTTGTTTGTTTATATCCCGAACCACAAAAACAGCTTTTTCAGCTTTATCATGTTCGTCATAAACCACGCTGCCGTTGGCTTCAACCCAAAAGGAATTACCGGTTTTTGTAACGACCCTATAACTGGCAAAACCGGTTCTTTCATGTGCCATTGTATGTGTGAAATTCTCTGCCAATTCGGGCAAGTCGTCAGGGTGCACAAAATCAAACAATTGCAATTGCAGCATCTCGGCTTCTGTGTATTCGAGCATCTTACAGGCGGGCGAAGCATATTCCACATTACCTTCTAAATCACTCAGCAACAGTAAGTCAGTAATATGTTCTCCAATTGTTGAAATAGCATTTTCATTTTGTTTAAGTTCGCGAACAGCCTTATTTTTTTCGGTTAAATCCTCAACGGATAAAAGAATATTTCCGCTTTCAAATGGTTTGTTTAATGCGCCATGAATGATTACCTCAAGTTGCTTTTTCGTTTTTCTGTTTATCAATACACTCACTAGTTTTGCAGGAGTTTTGGTGCTTTTCAGCTCCAGCATAAAGGCATCAAATTCACTTTGCTTTTCGGGCAAAACAACTTCCCGAAAAAACTCTAAGCCTCCAGTGTTATCTTGCGCACAATAAAGCAATTTTTTCGCTGCGACGTTGCAGCTCAGGGTTTCGCCGGCGCGATTAACAACAACATAAGCAAATGGTGCATTTTCAAACAGGGATTCAAAATCGTTGCGGGATTGCTCGAGTTCCTGGTGTATTGCTTCTAAACGCGTATTTTGCTGCTCGAGGTGCTCACAGAGCTGCATAAATACTGGAACAATTTCATTGTTGTCAATGGTGGCATTGCCTCCTTCAGATGGCCGATCAACTTCATCAATTTTGGAGAACCGTTCGTTAAATATATCCTCTTCCATGAAATATCTTTTTATATAAAATACTATAAATCTGCCGTTTAAATTCTTATACCTTTCAAAAAACAAAAATGAAAAGCCTGCATGATTTTCGCTAATATATAAAACACGCTTTTATAAAGCTTCACATATTCCTGTTTAAAGTTGGTACTAAATTAGTTATAAAGAATGTTTAAACAAAATATTTTGAATAAAAATCTGCTTTCCAGTGCAGTTGTGACTAATCCAGTATCGCCACTCAGCCGCGCCCTGACTTGCAACATACTGCGTCCTGTCTCTTAGGTAATTAACTAACATCAGCTATCCCCTGGCAGTTTAACATATTTACCGATAAGCGCTACAAGCTCAGTTTTCAGGAATGGTTTGGCAAGATAATCATCACATCCCGAAGCGAGTGCTTTCTCTCTATCGCCACGTAATGCATAAGCTGTTACGGCGATTATGGGTACATCAGGTCGAATAGCTTTAATTTTTTTGGTGGCCTCAAAGCCGTTCATAAGCGGCAACTTCAAGTCCATCAATACAAAGTCGAAATCGGGCGACTCCTCAAAAGCAGTAACGGCTTCTTCGCCATCAGCAGTCGCAACTAATTCAAACTGATGCCCTTTGAACGCTGATTTAAGGAAGAACATATTGGTATATTCATCTTCAACGATCAGGATTTTTAATTTCTTTTTGGTGGGTAGAGTTTCATCCATGATTTTTGTTTTATAGTTTGACTTATAGGCTGTTTTGGCTGGTAATATAATGTGAATGGCTGTGCCAAAGCCGTACGCAGATGTAAGTTTTATAGCACCCTCCAAAAGCTCAACATAAGCTTTAGAGAGTGATAACCCAAGCCCATTACCTCTGAAAACTGCGCCTTGCTCGGTTTCAACTTTTTGAAAACGCTCGAAAACACGCTCCTGATCTTCGGGTGCAATACCTATACCGGTATCCTCAACGCTGATGTGAAGCTGCTGATCTATTGAATAACAAGCCATAACAATACGCCCTTCATTGGTAAATTTAAGCGCGTTGTCAAGCATCGCTTCTACTATTCTCGATAGTTTTTCTTTATCTGTTTCAAAGGCCGAAAATTCAATACCAAGGCTAATATCAGCTTTCAGTTCCAGCTTTTCATTTGAATTTCGGTGCTTATATCTTGCAAATAATTCCCGGAGCATTTCGTGCAAATCAAAAACTTTCAGCCGCACAATTTCTTGGCCTGCTTCGAGGGCGGCTGTGTTAAGAATGTCGTCAACAATAACGGTTAGCTGGCGACTGTTTTCCGCAATCATCTCGCTGAACGCTTTGCGGTCTTGCGGTGAGGTATCTGCTTCATCAAATAAGGATGTGAGCCCCACTATACCGTTGAGCGGAGTACGAATTTCGTGCGAAAGGTTGTTGAGGAAAGCTGTTTTAAGCCGGTCGCTTTCTTCGGCTTTTTTCTTTGCCTCTATCAAACTGATGAGGTTTTGTTGCCTTTGGATGGCCAGGCTTATCTGTCGTGAGACAAATTCCATCAAATCCACTGATTTTTGGTCATAAGCATCCGGATTGGTATAGCTTTGTGCAACTACTGCTCCAAACACCTCACCATCAGCAAATAGCGGTACGCCAAGCCATACCGCCGATGGTTCACCGATAAGCTTAAGTTCCCCCTTTTCTACCAGCGTATTAAAATCAGCTTGCTTAATAAGCAGAGAACGTTTTTCCTTTACCACCTTCCCCGTGAGTGAACCTGCCGCGGGCCATTCCGAAACATTTTCCAGCTCATTAAGCTCACCCATCGAAGTGAAAATATCCTTTTCCTTGTCGTAGAAAGCTATATACAAATGGCTGCACTCCATTAAGCTATTGATTTCCTGTGTAATAATACTGAATAAATCTTCGAGCTTTCTGTTCAGGTGTACCGCATTGGTGATGTTAAACAACACCTGTTGAATGAGTTGCGCCTGTTTGATGTCAGAGATATCCACATCTACACAGAACAACTCGCGCTCACCAGATAGCAGGTTGATAAGCACATGGCTGGAATAAACTTCTACCTCGCTTCCGTTTTTATGTTTGCGCAGCAGCTCGCCCGAGGGTATATTTTTCCCGGTGCTAATCATACGTTTTAAGTTAGCTTTAACTTCTGTCAATTCTTCAGGAAAGATGATCAAATCATAGAGCTTTTTGCCAACTGCTTCCTCTTTTGAGTAACCATAAAGCATTTCGCTGGCGGTATTCCAATACTGCACTTTTCCTTCTGCATCGTAGCCCTGCACTGCTACATTAGGGATGTTTTGTAACAATTTCCTGAAGCGTGCCTCGCTGGAGGCAAGTTTTTGTTCCGCTTTTTTGTAATCCGTTATATCACGGCCAACAGCTAGAATTTCTGTTTCAACTGCTTTTCCGTATTTTATCATTGAAATACTCCAGCTAACCCAAAAGAATTTGTGATTAATTAGCATGGATTGCTCCAGATTGGCGTTGGGTTTTTCCACAGAAAGCTGCTGAATCTCATTTCGAAATAATGTATATGCTCCTGAATTAACTAATTGGCTTAATGAGCTTTGGTACAATTGCTCCGGTCTTTTATCGACTAAATTGCAAAAACTCGGGCTTGCGTATAGTATTGTGCCGCGCTGGGTAAGCTTCAATACGACATCACGCTGACTTTGGACAAGCAGTTTATACAAGCCCTCGCTTTGTCTAAGGCGTGATTTCACTACTTTTATTCGCAGGTTTAGCAGCAACAAAAACAACAATAATAAAACGAAAACAATAGCCGAAATCAATATTACAAGACCGTATTTATCCATAAAGTTCCGCTGCTCATAAACTTGAAACCACTCATTAAAAAGTTTATCGTAGGTGCCATTTTCTTTCAGGTTGAACAAGGCTGCGTTAATTTTCCACATCAGTTCCTCATTTCCTTTATAAGTAGCCATGGCATAAGGCGCCGGTTCAATATCAATAGTGTGGATAACTAAGCCTTTGATTTTGAATTTTTCAATCAAATGCTCTGCTTGATAACCGCCAAGTATGGCAGCTTCAAACTTTCCGCTTTGGATCATACGCAACGCTTCAAGCTGATCTTGAGCCAATATCAAGTCTTTTGCAATGTTTTGAGTTGTGATAAAATCGTTCATCAAATCCGCTTTCTGCACCACGATACTTTTACCTTCTAGGCTTTCTAGATTGTTTACTTTGAATCCCTTACGCGTGATAACCTTAAAGCTCATCATGCTGTGCGGCAAACCAAATTCAAAATGCCTGGCTCTTTCTTTTGAAACGAGAACACCGAGCAATAAATCTATTTTCGCCTCGGCCAATTCATTTCTCACTTCATACCAAGGCCCCAGCTCAATGCTATAATCTAATCGCAAATCCGCAGCAATAATTTTAAAAAGGGCCACATTAAAGCCATCCGGCTCACCCTTCTCATTCAAAAATTCAAATGGGGGATAATATTGATCTCCTTTAACAATTAGCTTTTTCTTGGTTGTGTTTTTTAGTTGCAAACTATCACAAAAGCCTGATTGAAAGAAACTAAGTATTAAAATAGTAAACACTATTTTGACGATTGTATGTCTCAACATTACATGGCGTTGTTTAGGTGACTGAGCCATTCATAAAAAAACAAGGAACAGCTCACAAATTACTGAGTTCAGCTTTACATTTAGTTCATGTCGGTTGTTTTTATGGGTAAATAAGCTGTAAAAATGCTTCCTTTATTTTCCTCACTTTGTACTTCTATAAAGCCCTTTTGTTTTTCCAGAAACTCTTTTACGAGGATCAGGCCCAGACCGGAAGTCGCCTCATCTTCGGTGCCTTTTCGTCCGGTTTTACCATCAATTTTAAAAAGGTTATTTTTAATTTTTTGGGGCATTCCAATACCATTGTCGGCAATGCTAATCGTATAATAGTCATTTTTGATACCCGCTTCAATATTGATTTCGCCTTCTTTAGAAGTAAATTTTATGGCGTTGGCCAGTAAATTTCTGATAATGCTATTGAGCATATTACGGTCGGCCTTTAGCTGGTATTCTGAACTGATCTTATTGTCGATAGTGATCTTTTTCGCATGAATCATTTCGCTTAATGCTTCTATCACATTTTGCACCAATGGAAGCAGCTCCATTTCAACCACATCCACTTCAATTAAGCCACGTTGTATGCGTGACCAATCGAGCAGGTTATCGAGTAGGTCAGATAAATTTGAAGCTGCCTTTTGCATCAAAAGAGCAGTGCTTTTCATATCATCGGGTGTTATTCCATACTCTTTATCAAAAAACATATTGGTGAGCATGATGAAGGAGTTGAACGGACTTCGAAGGTCGTGCGCGATGATAGAAAACAGCTTGTCTTTTTCGGCATTCATGCTTTTGAGGTACTGCTCATTTTGTCTCAAAGCTTCTTCCATCTGCTTGAGCTCTGTAATATCGCGGGAAATACCGGCCAGACCAACGATCTCGTCAGCATCATTTTTGAGTGGTACTTTGGTTGCTGAAAACCACTTCCAGCCTTCATGGGTTTGCACTTTTTCAATCACGTTAATCAACGGCTTATTTCGAGCCATCACGCTACGCTCTTCTTCAAAAGCTTTTTGAGCGTGGGCCTGATCAAAAAAGTCAAAATCAGATTTCCCTATAGCTTCTTCGGCAGTTTCTACACCCAATGTCTTTTGTTGTGCCTTGTTGATACGCGTAAAATTACTTGCCGTATCTTTAAAATAAATCGTGTCGGGAATATTATCCATAAGTGCATTCATCAGATCACGTTCCTGATGCAGGGCTTGTTCTGTTTTTTTGCGACCGCTAATGTCCTGGTAGGTGCCAAAAACAATTTTACTTCCATCGGGCAAGGTGATGGGTTGCCCGCTAATAGCCACTTGCAGCAGTGTGCCATCGCTGGTGATCCGGGTGGTTTCTTTATTAATAATTTTCCCGGAAACGACATCTGTGTTGAGCGCATTACCCTCATCTTTTAAGAAGTCAGGCACGATAAGTTGGTTTATTTTGTGTTTGACAACGGCTGCTTTCTCGAATTTAAACATTTTTAGGAAAGCCGTATTACAGTCGAGTATTAAATCCTGCGCGTTAATCACCACCACGCCAAAAGGAAGGCTTTCGAACAAGTGTTTAAAATAAGCCTTTTCCTTTTCAATGGCTGCACGGGCTAGCATGCGGTCTGAAGTGTCACGCATGATGCCCAACACCATTATATCGCCAGTTTGTGAGATAGAGGCTGTAGTGATTTCGACGTCAATGATTTCGCCATCTTTTCTTTTTATCTGAAAATCATATTGTGAAGGTACTTTCTCGCCTTTTTTACGGGCCTCGAAACGCTGCTCCATTATGGCTTTGCTTTTGGCAGTGAGGGTGCGATTGAGATCAAAACCGGGCGAGCATACTTCTTCTGAGCTGTAGCCGGTAAGCTCTTCATAGCGTTTGTTCACATATTCAAAACCAAAATTTCGGATCAGATAGATAGCATCGAAGGCATTCTCTACCAGCATTTTATATTTTTGTTCGCTTTCGCGGAGTGCCTCAACGGATCGCTTATACGCCTTGGTCAACATTTGTTCGCGGGTAATCTCGCGGACGATCAAAACAACTCCTTTCACTTCAGGAAAATTAGTGAGAAGCTGAAAATGAAACTCGAGGTATTTCCCGTCTTTACTGAACCTGAAGGGCTTAAAATTTACGTCAATTACACCATCGAGGGCAGCCTGAAAATGCTTATCAAATGCCTCATGGTCTTTTTCGAGTAAATAATCGTAAATACTACTACCATTTTTCATACGGATGTTGTAGAACCCAAAGCTTAACTGTCTTGCCTTTTTATTAAAAAATCGGATAATCTTATCCTCACTAACAAACAAAAAACCATCGGGACTAGCATCGAACAAAGCCCTTAAAAGCTTTGTATTATAATCATTTACTTCTTGATTTTTATTTGTTGCATCCATGTTCAACTTTCCTTTTTTCACAAATATTACCTTAATAATCAGCCTGTTGCTGCCAATCAAAACTATTTAGTTACTTTTTATAGGCCAAATTTTTTCATTTTTCCCATCATCACTTTTATTGAGATTGGTTTGGAAACATAATCATCGCAGCCCGATTCAAGAATAGTTGTTTCATCACCACTCATTGCATAGGCTGTTATAGCAATGACAGGCAATTCAGGCCTGTTTTTCTTAATGATACGGGTTGCTTCCAAGCCATCCATTACTGGCATTTTTATATCCATCAACACCAGACTGATTGCCTCATTATTGGCGCACATATCAACAGCTTGCTTTCCATTATAAGCCCGCATCACTTTTTTAACGGCCATCTTCCGCATCAGCATTTCGAGCACCAAAAAGTTTGAGTCTTCATCCTCGGCCACCAGCACCGTGGGATTTTCAATGGGTAGTGCATCGGAGTCGGCTTCGACATTTATCTCAGCTAATTCAGCAAGCGGCAATATAAGGGTAAAGCAGGAGCCAACACCCATTTCAGATTCCATTTTTACTTTTCCGTCCAGCAATTTCATAATACCACTCACAATGCTCAGCCCTAAACCACTGCCTTCAAAACGCCGAATACTACTTTGATCTTCTTGTGTAAAATACTCAAATATCTTATCAAAATTCTCTTTTGCAATACCGATTCCTGTGTCGCGCACCTCAATTTCCAGCTGATTGTTGCGCAACTTATAGGCCGCAAATATTTTGCCTTGATTTGTAAACTTAAAGGCATTCAGAAGTAGATGACCTATAGCTTTTGACAACAGTTCCTGGTCAGTATTTAGCTTAATTGGCGCGTTCGTTTCGGGTATAAAGTGTTCTAATTCTATAGCTTTTTCTGACAGTCTGTTTTTAAATTTCAACATCAAAAACTCAAACATCTCCCTGAAATCAAAGGGCTTACGATACACTTCCATATTGCCCGAAGTAAGCAGCGAAATATCCATAAAGTCGGTAATTGTCTGGATAAGCCGGTCGCTACTTTCATGAATTATTTCGACCAGTTCAGTAAAATCACTATCACTCTGCATATCGTCGAGTAGTGATGAAGCGCCCATAATACCATTGAGCGGTGTTCGTACTTCGTGCGAAATATTATTCAAGAAATTGGTTTTCAACCTGTCGCTGGCTTCGGCCATCGCTTTGGCCTGAATTAAAGTATTCTCAGCCTTTAACTTTTCAGTGATATCATTTACCAACACCAGCCGCAATTGTTGGTGTTCCTTTGAGGGGATCACGTGAGAAACTATTTCAACATCAAAAATCTCACCCGATTTGCTTTTATGTTGCCAATCAGCACTATAGCGGTATTTCTCTGAAGTGTTTTTGATGTGTTCTTCCAGCCTAGCAAGTTGTGCTGGCGGGTGTAGATCTTTAATTGTAATCTGTTGAAATTCTTCGATACTATACCCATACTTTTCGATAGCTACATTATTCACTTCTACCAAACCCAGCGTGTCATTATCATAGATAAACATAGGAAGCGGGTTGTTTTGAAAAAGATTTTTATACCGTTTTTCATTTTCCTTCAAGCTTTCACTAAGTTCTTTCACCAAGCTAATATCCTCTTTCACAGCAAGATAATGTGTTATCACTCCCATATCACTGATTACAGGGCCTATAATAACTTTTTCCCAGAAAAGGCTGCCATTTTTTTTCTTGTTGAGAAACTCGCCTTGCCAAACCAGTCCTTTTTTAAGGTTTTGATACATTTGAACATAGGTTTCAGCCGGAGTATGTCCTGACGAAAAAACACGGGGATTTTTCCCGATAAGCTCTCCGGGAAGATATCCGGTAATTTCTGAAATCCAAGGATTCACATATTCGATATTGCCATTAAGATCGGTGATTAAAATAGATATCGGCGATTGCTCAACAGCACGCGTTAGTTTTAGCAGTTCTTCTTCTGATCTTTTACGCTCGGTGATATCAAGCACCGCAACAATTAGGAACTTTTCGTCATTCTGGATATATGAATCAATGGAAACAAGCCCAGTTTGCGCACCTTCTTTTCGTGGTTTAAACTTGACTTCCAGCTGATTTATAGCTTGGTTTTTTTCAAGTTTTTCCTTCAAATTGCTTAAAATTTCCGGTTCAATAAGCCCAAGATCATTGACGCTATTGCCTTTTATAGTTGAGGCCCTGTAGCCCGAAAAACGACAGAAGGCATTGTTAACTTCAAAAAATTCGAGGCTGTTAAATTTCAAAATTGCTTTGGGTATCGGACTGGAATAGAAGGTTCTGGAGAAACGTTCTTCAGATTCCAAGAGCTTTTGCTGTGCTTTTAGCTGTGATGAAACATCTTCCACTATGCCGATGCCACCAATAACTACTTTTTTGTTATCAAAGACTGGCGCAAACAAGGCTTTAATCTGGATTTTTTTGTCGTTGGTGGTGTTTGGGTAAAGCCCCGAGTAAGGTTTTGTTTTTCCCTGAAGCACTTCCCGCAGGATACCCGGTAAATTAGGATCATCTAAAGCTCTCATATCCAAGCCGATAAGCTTTTTAATAGGACTGCCTATTATTTGCACAAAGTGTTCATTGCAGTTTTCGATAATGGCATTTTCGTCAAAACGAAGCAGGCCAATGGGGGCATTTTCAAAAATCAGTTTGAAGCGCTCTTCCGATTCAATCAGTTTTTCTTCATTGAGCTTTTGGAAATCAATGTCAATGTGCGAACCTAACATCCGTGTGGGTTTGTTGGGGTCGTCTTTATCAATTAGCCTGCCCAGCGATAGGAACCATTTATAAGCACCACTATTGGTTTTTTGCCGAAATTCAGTCCTGTATTCAGCTATTTTTCCTTCCAGGTAATCAGAATAAATCTTTAAAACCGACTCAATATCTTCAGGATGTATGCGGGCGATCAAGGTCTGGTGTGTTTCCACAAAATTATCAGGATCAAAGCCTAACATACGCGCGTAATTCTCGCTTACAATTATTTCTTCGGTTTCCAGGTTGTGATCATAAATGCCCTGATTGGTAGCATCCAGCGAAAGTTTGAGCCTGAAATTGCTATCAATAAGTGCTTGTTCCTGTTTTTTTCGGTCGGTGATGTCGAGGTTTATCCCTTTTAAGCGTACCAATTCTCCCTGTTCAAAAACGGGTATCGCATTACTTAAAAAATAACGGAGACTGCCATCAGGCATCCAGACCCTAAACTCATAGCTAAGTTTCGTGGAATCTGATGCTAAGTTATTCGTTATGTTTCTAACACTTTCAAGGTCCTCGCTATGAATTCTAGCGTGGAAATACTCATTATCGGGTTCTATGCTAAATGGTTCGAGACCAAGCAAGCGGTAATTATTCTCTGACCAATATAGTTTCTCTCTTTTCAGGTCGTAATCCCAGCCGCCCATGCCGGCAATCTCCTGTGAAAAGTTCAGGAATGATTCACTTTCAGCAATTTTATTTTGCAGTGCTTTTTGTTCCGTGATGTCGCGAGCTACTCCGAAAACCTCCTTGGGCTTTCCCTGTTCATCGTGCAAAAAGCGCACAACTGCCTCAACCCAAATCAAATGGCCTTCCTTGTGGTATTGCCGAAATTGAACTTTTCGAAAATGATCTTTCGGGTTTTTGCCGGCCAGCTCATTTTCCAGCTCTTCCTTCAGCATGCCAAGAAGTTTTTTCTGGTCTTCGTCTGGTAGGTTATTCAAGATTTGCCGTTTCAAAGATTCCTCAACGGAATAACCTGTCAGGTATTCTATTCCCGGGCTAACAAAGTTGTAGTTCAGATTCAAATCGGAAATAAATAGCACATCACGGCTGCTCTCAGTAATAACCTTAAAGCGCTCTTCGTAGGTCAGCAGTGTGTTAAAGTGCGCTTCTTTTTCGCGCAGCTCATGACATTTATGATGGGCTTCGCGCACAGCTGAAGGCAGTCGCTGAATATTTTCTTTCAGCACATAATCACTGGCTCCCAGGCGCATGCATTCCACAGCTATTTCCTCATCGCGCGAGGCTGTCAAGACTATAAAAGGTAAAATCTGATCAAATTCTTTGGTTAATTTCAAGGCTTCCAGGCCGTTAAACTTAGACATGCGATAATCAGAAATAACCAGATCGGGCTTAAAATCAATCAATTGTTTTTTAAAATCAGCGGCGGTTTTTACCAATACACTTTCAACCTTAAACTCTTTCTCCAAAATTTTGAGGGCAAGCTCATAATCCAGTTTTAGATCTTCAGCAAACAGAATTTTAAGTGCGGATGACATAGTAAGCGGAAATTTTTCACGATTAATACCTTAATCAATTAACCAAAAAACCTTTTCTTTTAATTTACAGCCTATTAAACATGCTATTGTATCATGTATGATTGATCGTATCTTCAACTAAAAAGGTCTCAGAAATAAGTATTGAATCATTGTAGCAGTTAGCTTTTCATTTCATGAAATAATTTTCTTTGCAACTGAAAATGCTCTAAAGACCTGTTCATTCAGCAAAGAATATTTATATCACTAATTAGATTTCTTTATTTATATAATTGATATTTAGTATTTTAACGCTGATTCAAAATAATTTTCTGACAGCTAATGTAAACAAATAAGTTGCAGATAGCAAAATATTTTGCAAAGCACAATTATAAATACATAATATTGAGTGAAATAAAAGATGAGGTGTCAGGAACTTATCAAAACCTAGAAGCGCAGAAAGGCTGACTTAAATCAACGTGTTAGTTTTCGCAATTTTATCAGCAGTTTTGGCAAACCACCAGCTTTCCCATTTGTCTTAGTCGCTCGCTTATTGCGGTGAGCACTTTCGAGCGCGACATCAAGCCTTGCTGCTTGAAGGCAATAAAGGATTCTCCTTTGTTCTCGGCCATGCCTTGCCACAAATTGATGCGATCGGCCATTCTTAGCTGCCAAGCCAAATCAGAAACGGGAGAGTTTTCGGGATAAGCATCAGGATCTTCGTCAAGTAAATTAAAAACCTGATTTAGGGTGACCACGCCTTCAGTAACCATTTCTATATCAGGCAATTCATACGCTGGCGGTGTGATTGCGCTATAGGTATCAATCACTTGTAACGGATTGCCGGTTATGCGCGAAACAAGGTTAGCCGTTGTGCCTCCGCTTACGACATGTATGCCGGGTGTGTTTAAAAATGCTTTCACCCAGTTTTCATCATCGACTTTGTTTATTGGCGGTCCGCTAAGCCAGTTTACAATAATTCCTCTGCGGTTCACCATAGCTACCACAGTGCAGTCGTCGCCTGTTGCGGCTGGCCAATAAGCGCGGGCCTGCGCATGCACATCAATGGCAAGCATTTCAACATCCAGCTTTTTAAGAGGTAATTTGGCTTGCAAAAAACGTTTCACGCCATCCGACTCCCATCCCAACGGGAAAAGCCTGCCAATGCCGGCTTGGGTTATGCCGTCGGACATTATCAAGAGGCCTTCATCTTTTCCGATTGAGCAAACAGATTCCGTGATTATGGCTTTATTGCGGGTATAAACATGCTTATTGAGCAGTTGCACACTTACTCGGTTTATGAATATCGGCGGTGGCATTTCGTAACTCAAAACAGTCGTTTGGCCGTTATTTAAAATCCTGGCTACCGTAAATACCGCAAAGGGTTCCGAAGTACCCCAGGCCTTGTCCATGGTACGTGTTAAGGCATTAAAGGTCTCTCTTAAACTAGATCCGGCTTCCAACATAGCTTTGATGCGTGCTACGCACATCGTTGCAGCAATATGTGCTTTTATTCCTGACCCCAAGCCATCTGACAAAACAATTGTCGTCGCTTGCCTGTCGCGATGAACACCCCATTGATCGCCACATGGCTGACCCGGTCTTTTTGAAGTTTGTGCCGCAAAAACATCTGTATGTATATAGAACTGTTTTGCCACTTTTATGCTTTCTTATTTCTGAATGGAATCAATAAGTTTATTCAGCAACACCTCTCCTTTGGCGGCATGCTCACCCAAAAATCGGGCTAAATCTTGTGCCATAGCTACCTGATGATCAAGTAGCGACTGCGCCTGAAAAACTGTTTCAACTTTTACCTCCTGTAGCTTTTCTGTGTTAGTTTGCAATGCTGTAACGTCCATAAAAATTCCCACATACTGTTTTTGTTCGGGCATGGCGTAGCACATCAGGTGACAAATCAGGTTGTAATTGCTGTAAGTAACGGTTTTTCGGATCAGGTCTGAATTACCTGTAGCTAGCTCTTCAAAATCGTCGGGATCGATGAGGTATGCAATAGGTCGTCCGGAAAGGGCATCAGAGCAGGAGAACATTTTCTGGAAAGCCGGATTCATATGAATAATTTCCAGCTTATCGTTGAGCATAACGATTCCGTTGGGGTCGAGGGCAATCATCGTTTCAAACTTCTGTTCGGCCATTTGCCGCATATACGGCATGCACATCTCTCTCTCGGCCAGGCCGTTGAGTACTGCATTCGCTTTTTCGCGGCAGGTATCGTAGCCACAGGCCATGCAGTTGAGCTCGTCTTCGGGACCGTGTTTTCCTATAGATTCCAAAACAGCTTGTATTTCCTGTTCGGAAAACTCTTTTTCAGTATTTTTTATTGGCGGATAAATGGCCACAACATCATCGGCTGTGAGCGCTTGAATTTGATCTGTGCCGGGATGCTTTTCGGCATAATCCAATACGGCTTTGCGCTGTGAGTAGACAGCCGTTTTTTTACGCGCGCCCGGCCCGTTGATGCAACCGTGACGGCAAAATAAAGGCTCAATAATCCAGGGTTTTTGTGGATTTTTTGGCAAGGCTTCCAGTACTTCTTTTAAGGATTCGTGGCCGCTCAGTGCGATATGTGTTTCACCAAGCAAGTCGGTGTTTAAACTTGCCGTTTTCAGCAAGCCGCCTTCCAGCGGAAAAAGCCTTGAATCGCCGACTACCAGCTCATCAAAGCCGCTCTCTTCGCAGTTATCGAGATTGATTCCTTTTTGTAGAAATATCTCATCAAGCTCTTCAAAAGTGAGTACAGCATCGATATAATCGCTGTTATTTTCGTTTATAGCTTCCGCCTTTTTCGCTACGCAAGGCCCCAGAAAAACTACTTTTGCTCTCCGGAATTTTTTCTTTAGCAGCCTGGCATGAATCAGCATAGGCGATGCCACAGGAACCAGTTCGCGCACATGCTTGGGTGCGTATTGGCGTACATAACTAACCGCTGCCGGACAAGCCGTGCAGATATGATTTTGATTGGGATTTTCGTTGATATATGCTGCCGTTGCCTGTGCCGTATAGTAGGCACCAACAGCAGTTTCGCTAATATGCATAAACCCCATCGACCGCAAAGCCGAAGGAAGTCTTTTTTGTTCCCACTCGGAATAGGAAGTAGCAAACGAAGGTGCTATACTAATTACCATAGGTGTTTCGCTGCCAATCCATTGCAGAACTAATCCGGCATCGGTGCGATAGGCTTTGGCGTGCTGCGGACACTCGGCAATACAGGTGCCACAAGCGATACAGTTTTCCTGAATAACCTGTGCCTGACCACCCTCCATTTTAATAGCATGAACCGGGCAAACCCTAACACAGCGGTAACAGTCGCGACATTTTGCTTTGTTGGTATAAACAATAGCGTGCTTTTCCGGGTAAACATTATTGATGTTCATGCGCTAAAAAATTAAAACGGTCTCGTCAGAAAAAATTTCTGACGAGACCGCAAATTACAACTTACACTTTCATAGCATTGATGGCTGAGCCGATACGTGCAATTTCTTTGTCGAGCACGGCTACCACTTTATCATAGCTAGCCTTTTCAATCACTTGTTGGTTCACGCGTGCTACCGGTCCGCGGTCGCAACGTTCGAAACAGAAGGTAGCTTTTACGTCCACCATTTCTTCCTGACCTTCAAAGCCAACGATATCTGAGAGTTTGTTATCAGAAACATATTTGATAAGCTGGCGCAAGAGTTCCTGCGAACCTTTTACAAAGCAGTTGGTTCCTACACATACGCAAACCTCAATCTTTGGATGTTCGGTATTGCGGATGGTAATCTGCTGATCGGTGATGCGCTTGCGGCCACGATAATGGGTGTGCAACAATTCGTGAGCTTTTGGGCTACCAATTTCGCCTAAGGTTGTCTGATACAGCTCTTTCACATACGGATTTTCTTGTGCTTTGTGCAACTGAAGCTGTTTGTCAACACTGTAAAGAGCCGCGATACGTTTTTCACGGAAATTAGGCTCAAAGCTCACCGGCTGACCACCACCAGCAATACAACCACCAGGGCACGACATCACTTCGATTAGGTCGTAATCAGATTTTCCGGCGATTATTTGTTCGCATAAAGCGCGTGCGTTGGCCAGTCCGTGAGCTATACCAAGCTTGATTTTAACTCCGGCAAGTTCAATTGCAACGGTGCGGATACCTTCCATGCCACGTACTTCTTTGAAGTCATTCTGAAGCAGTTGTTCGCCCGTCAGTTTTTCATAAGCAAACCTGAGCACGGCCTCGCTTACACCACCGGTGTTGCCAAAGATTACTCCAGCACCGGTTTTGAAACCCATTGGTAAGTCAAAAGATTCCGGGGTGAGTTTTCTAAAGTTGATACCTGTTTCGTGAATCATACGGCCAAGACCTTCAGTGGTAAGCACGTGATCTACATCGGCTATGCCATCATGGATAAACTCTTCGCGTTTGGCTTCGAATTTTTTAGCCGTGCAAGGCATGATAGATACGATAACCAATTGGTCAGGTCTGATACCCAATATTTTAGGAAGGATTTCACGTGCTACGCTACCAAACATTTGCTGAGGTGATTTACACGTTGAAAGGTTTGGCAGGAGTTCGGGATAATATTGTTCGGTAAACTTCACCCAGCTTGGGCAGCATGAAGTAAACTGAGGCAGATTTTCACCGTTTATTTTGCGTTGGATAAACTCAGTAGCTTCTTCAAAAACGGTGAGGTCGGCGGCAAACGAAGTATCATAAACCTGATCGATTCCAATACGTTTGAGGGCAGCAACGATATGACCGGTAGAAATACTTCCAGGCTCCATGCCAAAGCCTTCGCCCAAAGCTACTCTAACTGCAGGAGCCATTTGAGCTACAACGTATTTATCAGGATCGTTAATGGCATCCCACACTTGTTCTGTTTCGGGTTTTGGCACGAGTGCACCTACCGGACAAACCGATACACACTGCCCACAATACACACATTCCACGTCGTTGAGGCTTTTCAAGAAAGCCGGAGCAACAGTTGTTTTAGCGCCGCGACCAACGAAGTCGATAGCACCAACTGACTGTATCTCCTTGCAAACACGCACGCAATCGCCACATAGCACGCATTTGTTTGGGTCGTGGATAATACTCCAGGAGTGGTTATCAATAGGAGCAACTTTATCTGTTTTTTTGAAACGTATTTTGTCAACACCTAATCTGCGTGTCAAGTCCTGTAGTTTACAGTTATTTGATCTTGAGCAACTTGGGCAGCTAATATCGTGGTTTGCAAGTAGCAGTTCCAGGTTTACTTTACGGATCTGACGCACTTCTTGTGTATTGGTTTTTACCACCATGCCATCCCGTGGAGGTAAGGAGCAGGTAGCCTGAATGCCCATGCCGTCAACATCACTGATGCAAAGGCGGCAAGCGCCATAAGTGCTCAGGTGAGAGTGATAGCAGAAGGTAGGCAATTCGATATCTGCTTTACGTATCAGTTCGAGAACGTTCTTTTCGTTTTCAATTGGAATTGTGATTCCGTCAACTATAATAGTTCCTTTAGTTTCCATGATTTACTTGTTTTTTTAGTTAAAGCCAATGATTGCATCAAACTTACAGACCTGGTTGCATATACCGCATTTGGTACATATTTCGGGATCAATATAGTGGGTTTGTTTTCTCTCACCGGAGATCGCGTTAACAGGGCATTTTCTGGCACAGACTGTACAGCCGGTACATTTTTCAGGATCGATGCTAATATCAGAAAGTGCTTTACAATTGTTTGTAGCACATTTTTTATCGTTTATATGCTGAAGATATTCTTCTTTAAACTTTACGATGGTAGAAAGCACTGGGCTGGGAGCTGTTTTTCCGAGGCCACAGAGCGAGGCTTTTTTCACCACATTGCCAACTTCTTCTAGCAGACTAAATGTTTCTTCGGTGGCTCTTCCTTCGATGATATCGTCGAGCAGCGAGAGCATTTGTTTCGTCCCTTCGCGGCATGGCACGCATTTACCGCAGCTTTCACTCTGGGTAAAATTCATAAAGAAACGGGCTATCTGTACCATGCATGATTGCTGGTTCATCACAACCAATCCACCGGATCCAACCATTGCGCCTCTGGCAATCAGGTTATCGTAGTCGAGTGGCATATCGAGGTCTTCTTCGGTGAGGCATCCGCCGGAAGGGCCTCCAATTTGAACGGCTTTAAAAACCTGACCGCTTACCGTGCCGTCATCGTTCGTTACACCGCCACCAATATTATATACGATTTCGCGCAGCGTAGTACCGAAAGGCACTTCGATGAGACCGGTATTGGCAACGTGGCCAGTCAGGGCGAAAGTTTTTGTACCTTTTGAGCGCTCTGTGCCATGCACATTAAACCAGGATGGTCCGTTGCGAATGATAAGCGGCACGGCTGCCAGTGTTTCCACGTTATTGATAACCGTTGGCTTTTCGAACAATCCCTTTTGTGCCGGGAAAGGAGGCTTTGGATTTGGCATACCGCGCTTGCCTTCGATAGAAGCCATTAGCGCCGTTTCTTCGCCGCAAACAAAAGCACCGGCACCTTCCATAACCTGGATATGCATACTGTGGCCGCTGCCAAAAACATCATCACCCAAAACACCTGCTTCCATAGCATCTTCTATGGCTTTACGCATTCTTTTAACAGCTAACGGATATTCGAGCCTAACATACACATAACCTTCATCAGCACCAATAGCGCGGGCGGCGATCATCATGCCTTCGAGCACGCGGTGTGGGTTACCTTCCATAAGACTTCTGTCCATAAAAGCGCCCGGGTCGCCTTCGTCGCCGTTACAGATTACATATTTTTTTTCGCCGGGCTGGTTAAGTGTCAACAGCCATTTTCTTCCTGCCGGGAATCCGCCGCCGCCGCGTCCACGCAATCCCGATTCTAACATCGTATTACAGATTTCTTCGGGCGTCATTTTCAGGAAAGCTTTTTCGGCAGCCATATAGCCGTTGTGGGCAATATATTCGTGGATGCTTTGTGGGTCAACGTGGCCACACTCGCCTAAAACGAGCCGGGTTTGTCTTTTATAGAAAGGTATTTCAGTTTGCCCTTTGCTTTTGGTACCATCAACCGGGTTTACATAAAGCAAACGCTCAATCACTTCGTCGTTCATCAGCGAGCGTTCTACAATTTCCTGCACGTCATCCACGGTAACTTTGGTGTACATGGTTTCTTCGGGCAGAATATTCACAAGTGGTCCTTTGGCGCAAAAGCCCTGGCAACCACTGCCTGTAAGATGTATGGTCTTGTGGTCGTCGTGACGATCCAGTTCCAGCTCTACAAAAATATCCATGCCGGCTTCTTTCACAGCTTTTTCAAAAGCTTCGTAAACTTTCATTGCACCATTGGCAATACAACCTGTTCCGGCACATATTACAACGCGTTTATGAACGCGGGAAGCAGCTTTATTGAAGGATTCTTTTACCTGCTTTAAATCAATTTTTGTTAATGTTTCCATTGTTTTAATATTTTTCTATGATGCACTTTCAACTTTATTTTCCTCGTTGATAAGGGTTTGAATCACCTCATCACAACGCTTTGCGTTAATTTCGCCATAAACCTGTTCGTTGATAACCATAACAGGAGCTAATCCGCAAGCACCCAAGCAACTAACCGCTTCAATAGTGAATAACATATCATCTGAGGTATGCTTTTGTTCATTTAGCTTAAGCTTTTTGCGCAGCGTATCAAGCAGTTTGGAGGAGCCTTTTACGTGACAGGCGGTTCCATCGCATACCTTTATTACATATTTGCCTTTGGCTTCGAGTGAAAAGTGTGCGTAGAAAGTTGCCACACCATACACTTCTGCTACCGGCATATTGAGTGCCGTTGCTACATAGGTAAGCACTTGTGGAGGCAGAAAGCGATATACGTCCTGTACTTGCTGCAAAATTGCAATCAGGCGTGTTTTATCGTTATTATTCTTTTCGATAATTTCGATAACCTGATCAAATTGTCTGAGCTTTGTGTTTGTTACTGTTATCATTTTACTAATTTCTTAAGTAATTTATAATATTTCAATACGTTAACGGCTATGTTCCAGTTTATTTAGGATCACTGCCAGATTTGAATAAATATGTGTGTTTTGAACAATTACATGTGAAGGAACTTTTATTGCTATGGGGGCGAAATTCCAGATGGCTTTGATGCCCCAGCCAACCATCAGATCAGCAATTTGTTGCGCTGATGAAGAAGGTGTTGTAATGATGCCGATAGTAATGTGTAAACGGCCTGCCAAATCTCGAAATTTGGCCAGGTCAAAAACGGGAACACCACTAATATCAGTGCCGATTTTCTTTTTATCAATATCAAATGCCGCAACGATTTTCATTCCGGCTTCGCGAAATCCTTGATATTGAATTAAAGCACCTCCCAAATATCCGGCGCCTACCAAAAACGCCTCATGTTTACGGTTAAAGCCCAAAAATTCTTCTAAAATCTCAATCAAATCAGCAACAATATAACCTACCCGTGGTCTGCCGGAAGCTCCGGTATAGGCCAAATCTTTAACAACCTGTGTGGGATCAATATCCAAATGAACCGCAAGCCGTGGCGCAGAAATATATTCCTGGCCTTCGGAGGATAATTCTCTGAGCAAAGTAAGGTAAGAAGGCATCCTACGGATGGCCGGCTCGGGTACTGCTGCCGATTTCCTTTTTTCATGTTCTGTAACTGACGGTATCATCTCTTTTTGTTTTTGTACTGCAAAATTAGTCAAAAAGTCATTCATTAAAGATGAATTTCTTTATTGATTGAAATTTATAAAGGTTCTAAATAACTAAAATAAAGGCTGCAATTTTATTATAAATAATATCTAATTATTTGTTTTACAATACTTTAATGATCTTGCAAATAATTTAAAAGGAAAAATCAATGCGGACAATTATCCTTATTTAGAACGATTATATTTTATATTTTTTAAAGATCAGATTCTTTATTGTCAACAAAAAGCAAAAGACACATAAAATTATCAGATTACAGCTCTAAAAATAATTAGTAATTTTGCCCTCCTATTCTAGTAATAGCAATGTATATTCCACTCTGGCGTTCACACCACAAAATATTTCCAAACTTTAGATTTGGTGACGCAGTAACTCCCGGAAGTGGAAAATCTCTTCAACCGCCCGAAACATCGGCTAAAGAAGCTAAAAATATACCTCAGTAAGAATTCTCACAGTAGAAATTCTGCATAACAACACTTTTTTTAATAAACTAAAAAACATCAATACATGAAACACAATCACGAAAAAATGGATATTCAGGGAGTGCTGCAACGTCTTGGCATTAAAGACCTTAACAAAGGCGCCAGCACCGGTGCTAATTGGCTCGAAACTACAGGAACAACACTCGAGAGCTATTCGCCCGGCGATGGCAAACTGATTGGCAGCGTGCAACAAGGCAGCCGGGACGATTATCAAATCATTATGGATAAAGCCCAGGAAGCTTTCAAAAGCTGGCGCATGGTTCCGGCACCTCATCGGGGTGAAATTGTACGCCAAATGGGCCTTGAATTACGCAAACACAAAGAAGACCTTGGAATGCTGGTGAGCTACGAGATGGGCAAAGTATATCAGGAAGGCCTTGGAGAAGTGCAGGAAATGATTGATATCGCCGATTTTGCGGTTGGCATGTCGCGCCAGCTTTATGGTTTCACCATGCACAGCGAGCGTACCCGCCATCGTATGTACGACCAATATCATCCGCTGGGTGTGGTGGGTGTGATTACCGCTTTTAACTTTCCGGTAGCGGTTTGGGCCTGGAACACCATGCTGGCTTTGGTTGCAGGAAATGTGGTGCTTTGGAAACCTTCCTCAAAAGTGCCCTTGTGCGCCGTTGCCGTGCACAATATCATTGCCGATGTACTCACCAAAAATGAGGTGCCGGAAGGCGTAACAAACCTGATTATTGGCAGCTCCAAACATATTGGAGATAATTTTTTGGCAGACAAAAGAATTCCGCTGATTTCTTGCACCGGCAGCACCGCTGTTGGTCGTCGCGTTGGGCGTATCGTGGGCGAACGCCTGGGTCGCACACTTTTAGAGTTGGGTGGCAACAACGCCATCATAATTTCTGATAAAGCCGACCTGGACATGGCGCTGCGTGCTACCGTTTTTGGTGCCGTGGGAACTGCCGGCCAACGTTGTACTTCCACCAGAAGACTTATCATTCACGAAGCTATTTACGAAACTTTCAAGGAAAAGTTGGTGAAAGCCTACGAGCAAATCCGCATTGGCTGCCCACTGGACCCCGAAGTGCTGGTAGGGCCATTGATCGATAAAACTGCTGTGGAAGGCTTTAAATATGCGCTGGAACAAGTGAACAAAGAAGGCGGCAAAATTATTTATGGCGGTCAACTTCTTGAAGGAGAAGGCTATGAATCAGGAAATTATGTTACTCCGGTGATTGCCGAAGCCGAGAATCATTTCCATATTGTTCAGGAAGAAACCTTTGCACCCATCCTTTACCTGATGAAATACAAAACCATGGATGAGGCAATTGCACTGCACAATGGCGTGCCGCAAGGTTTATCGTCGGCAATTTTTAGCACGGATATGCGCGAAACAGAACGTTTCATGTCGCACGAAGGCTCAGACTGCGGCATTGCCAACGTAAATATTGGCACTTCCGGCGCAGAAATCGGCGGTGCTTTTGGTGGCGAAAAAGACACCGGTGGTGGGCGCGAATCGGGTAGTGATGCCTGGAAGGTGTATATGCGCAGACAAACCAACACCATCAACTTTAGCGAAGAACTTCCGCTGGCTCAAGGTATTAAGTTTGAATTATAGACTTCCGGCCTAGCTTTCGGAGCAACACCTTATTATAGATAGTGGCTGCCACCAAAACTGGCAGCCATTTTTTTTTAAATCTATAGATTTTCAAAACTTTTAGAGTTTAAAATTCGCCTACTTTTGCGCTTTCCAAATATCCGCTTATGCAAGCATACACAGGCGAATTAGCCGCCTTACTGGTAGCCGTTTTCTGGACGATTACCGCGCTTTCTTTTGAAGTAGCAACCAAACGTGTGGGTTCTCTTGCCGTCAATATTATCAGGCTTGCCTTTGCGTTGATTTTTTTATCTATTTATGGCATTTTGGTAAGAGGCCTTGCGCTACCAACCGACGCCTCCTCGCATCAGTGGATTTGGCTGGCGTTGTCAGGTTTGATTGGTTTTGTGTTCGGCGATTATTTTTTGTTTCAGAGCTATCGCATGATCAGCTCGCGCATCGCCATGCTGATAATGACGTTTGTACCGCCGGTTACAGCGCTGCTTGGCTGGTTTTTGCTTGGCGAAAAAATGGGTACTCTGCATCTAATCGGCATGACGCTGACCGTTGGTGGTATTGTGCTGACGGTTTTTAGCAAAGTAAAAGGACAAAAAATTCAATTAAAATACCCTGCTAAAGGCTTGTTTTATGCATTTTTAGGCGTTCTGGGACAAGCCGGCGGACTGGTTTTGAGCAAATACGGCATGCAGGATTACGATCCTTTTGCTGCCACACAAATCAGGATTATCGCCGGATTTATTGGCTTTGCACTGATTGTCGTCCTAAACGGCAAAATACCACTTATTATAAACGCCTTCAAAAACACCAAAGCGATGTGGGGAATCACCTCAGGCTCATTTTTTGGGCCATTTTTAGGTGTCTCGTTTTCACTGCTTGCCATTCAATATACCACCACCGGAATTGCAGCCACGCTGATGGCTATTGTGCCTATCCTGATTATTCCGCCTGCCGCGATTTTTTTAAAACAAAAAGTCAGCCTGATGGACTATATCGGCGCGGTGATAAGCGTAGGTGGTGTAGCACTCTTTTTCTTATAAAGCTTCAAATCTTCCTTTTACGGATTAAATCCGCCCATTTACTGAAAAGTTATTCTGGTTTTAGTAAAATTTCTAACTTTGGATGTTGTTAATGAGGTCGTTGTTGATTCACGACCCGTTGTTTTAACAATCTAAGTTTTTGATACCCAAATTAAAACCAAAAATCAATGAAAAATACCTTGTTATTGTCTTTAGCACTGAGTCTTTCCGGCTTACTTGTAGCCCAGGAAAAAGAAGCTGAAAAGTCAGCCTATCAGCTTGAAACCCTTACAGATGTGCCACACACGGCGGTTAAAAGCCAGTACCGATCAGGAACCTGCTGGAGTTTTGCGGGTCTTGGTTTTTTAGAAGCCGAGCTGTTGCGCATGACGGACAAAACCTACGATTTGTCGGAAATGTTTTTAGTAAAATATGTTTATGCTGCCAAAACCAGAAAATATGTACGACTGCATGGCAAGCTCAATTATGGCCCCGGCGGTGGCTTTAGCGATATGTTTTATGTAGTTGATAATTTCGGTATTGTGCCGGAATCAGCTTATGATGGACTGGTGATTGGCGAAGAAAACCATGTTCACGGCGAGATGGATGCAGTGCTGCAAGCTTACGCTGATGCGGTTATTAAGAATAAAAACGGCAAACTCACTCCGGTTTGGCAAAAAGGCATGAACGGTATTTTGGATGCCTATCTCGGTGAAGCACCTGATCAGTTTGAGTTTAAAGGCCAAACAATGACTCCTATAGATTTTCTGAAGCAAACAAAATTTCAATCTTCTGATTATATTGAGCTGGCATCATTCACTCATGTTCCTTATTATAAGCCATTTGTGATACAAATTCCCGACAACTGGATGTGGAGCGAAAGCTACAACCTGCCGCTCAATGAAATGATGGAAACCATCGACAATGCCCTGGAAAAAGGATATACTGTAGGCTGGGATGCTGATGTTAGCGATAAAGGCTTTGGCTGGAAAAAAGGTGTAGCCATTGTTCCCGAGCAAGACCTCAGCAAATTACCTGAACAGCTGAGCGACAGCTTGAAAGCCATGACCAAAGCCGATCGCACAAAATATTTCTACAGTTTTGAAACCATTGTACAAGAGCAGGAAATTACGCCCGAAATTAGGCAATTGGCCTACGAAAACTACGAAACTACCGACGACCACCTGATGCTGATTGTTGGATCGGCCAAAGATCAGCTGGGCAATAAATATTACAAAGTGAAAAATTCCTGGGGACACGAAGACCACATATATGGCGGCTATTGTTATGCCTCAGAAGCTTTTGTGGCCTACAAAACCCTCAGCATCTTAATTAACAAAGAAGGCCTACCGAAAAAGACACAAGACAAGCTTAAGCTTTAGTAAACACAGGAAGTCAGGGCGCAACTATATGGCCTCGCTGATTAGGCGCGACCTGACTTGCCAAACAATTTTTACCCGCATTGAACACTCTCTACCCGATTTTGTTTAACAAAGAAAACTTATGCTTTATACTATACTTCTGAAAAGTCATTCGGGTCTGCGCTGGTTGCTGCTGGCCTTTTTTATTTTAGCCTTATTGCAATTGGCCCGCAAAGGATTTTCTGAATGCAGATTTAATCCTAAAACAATGGTACTGCTTACTTTAATTACGGCACATGTTCAACTTTTAGTCGGGCTTGCGCTATATTTTAAAAGTCCAAAAGTAGTATTTGCCGCTTCTTCCATGAAAGAAACTGTTTTACGCTTTTATTTGGTTGAGCATATCGGCCTGATGATAGTTGCCCTCATAGTTTTAACAATCGGCTACAGCAAAACAAAAAACAAGTTACAGGAAATCGCCGGTGCCAGAAAAGCATTTTACTACTACCTCGTCAGCTTCATTTTAATTTTGGCATCAATACCATGGCCTTTCCGTATCGCTGGAGCTGGCTGGTTTTAAGCAACTTAATTCACTTTACACTAACTTCAACAAGAGATTGAGAAGATGTGTAGGTATGGTTTTTCTATACTTTTTGAGTTTTAAAAAAGAATTTAGACAAGCCGCTGAAAAAATTATTCTGTCTGTTTTATTTTAAAACATTGCTTTTAGGCTGAAATTTTCTAATTTTGGTATGTTTTGTATTTTTAAAAAAATAAAAACTATAAATTAATCTCAGTCGATAATATTTAAGCACAGCGCATTATGGATCAACATTATTCATTTATTAGAAGTTTACTGATAATTATTGCAGTAGGTATTTGGATTATTGTTTTACAAAATACCGGCATAATACCGCAAGTTTCTTCCATGGCTGTTCATACCGACAAAGCCGTTACGGTAAAAGGCGAAGTTGACGTAATGAATACAGTGTATATAAAAGGAAACGTGGATGCCAATCTGGAAAGCATCAATGGCTATGCCAAGTTCTATAAAGATCCGCGAACTGGCGAATTTTATGTTATACCCGTTACTGATCCATACGAATAGGCCATAAGCAGGCACTTTCAAAGCCAAAGTATAGAAAATTAACAGCATTCGAATGTATAGAAAATGAGGTATTTCAGGTATCTTATTGCTTTGCTTTTTCTAATGAATATGCTTCATTCCGTTGCAAACCCTTACGTGTCGGATAGTCTAATTTCCCGCCTTGCGACACTCGACGAAAGCATTGAAAAGGTAAACACGCTCAATAACTTAGCTTTGCACTTCAATGATTCTGATCCTGAAAAAGCACTTTTCTACAGTAAAAAAGCGCTTTCATTGGCCAATAAGCTCCAAAATGTAGAGGCCTGCGCGCTTTCCAACAAAGTTATGGGTCAACTTTTTGAGTATCAACATAATTATCAGCCTACCATAAATTACTACCTCATTAGCATAAAGCATTACAAAAAAATCGGAAATGATTATGAATTAGCGGGTCTTTATAATAAATTGGGCCGAATATACATCACCAATAACTACGACTACGACCAAGGCCTGAAGCATTTTAGCATGGCGCTCGATCACGCCAGAAAAAGCGCCTCAAGCGATGAAATAGCTACGGCTTTAAATTCAATTGGTGGTGTCTTTTATTATCAGCGAGATTATGCAACGGCATTGCATTATTTTAATGAAGCACTGATAATCAGACAAAAAGACGGGAATCCAAAAGATATTGCTGCTTCCATAAATAATGTAGGTGAGATTTTCCGGCTTCAGGGAAATTACGATGAAGCACTGAAATATTACGACAAGGCTGTTGCTATCAATAAGAAACATGACTATTTAGATAACCTCGCTATAAACCTGAGTAATATCGGCTTGATCTATTCTGATCAGGGAAAAACAACCGAAGCTGTTGCGTATTTCTTGAAAAGCATTGAAACCACCGAAAAAACCGGAAACAATAGTGGAAAAATTTCTGCACTTTATGAACTGGGTAAATATTATAACCGAATTTCCGCATTCGACAAAGCCATTACCTCGTTCAACACAATGCTTAACTTATCTTATGATATAAATGACTTACAAGGGCTTGCGAATGCTTCGGAAGGTTTGGCAATCGCCAACGAAGGTAAAAACAATATAGCCGTTGCGCTAAACCATTTCAAAAAATTCACGCATTTCAAAGACTCGCTTTTCAACATCAATAAAACGGAGCAACTCGACGAAATGCAAACACGTTTTACACTCGATCTTAAAGAAAAAGAGTTGGAACTAAAAGACAATGAGATCGCACTTTTGCAGCGCGAACAAAAGTTGAATAATTTTAAACAGTGGCTGCTTTTGCTTTCCTTGGTGTTGCTTACTTTTTTTGGCTTACTGATTTATGGAAAACTCCAGAGCCGTAACAGGAAAAACCGCCTATTGCTGCAGCAAAAAGAAAGCCTGAACAAAGCAAGGGAAGCCCTGATGGAAGCCGAACTCAAAAGCAAATCTAATGAATTAACCAACTTCGCTTTGCACCTGGGCGAAAAAACCAAGTTTCTGGAAGCCATAAAAAAAGAATTAAAAACCATCAAGCAGCTTGGAGAAGAAGATAAGGATGATAGACTAAAAGAAATGATGGTTAACGTTCAGCAAAACTTGCAGATTCAAAAAGATCTGGATGAATTTCAAAAGACAATGCACGAGGTGAGTGAGGATTTTGCAAAAAAACTCAAGACACGCTTTCCAAACCTGACAAAAAACGAAGAACGCCTCTGTACCATGCTAAAATTAAACCTTTCATCCAAAGAAATCGCAGCACTCAACAACAGCACCATCAGGGCTGTAGAGATGGGTAGGTACCGCCTGCGCAAAAAACTAAACCTGAATCAAGAACAAAATATGATCGATTTTTTGCAGGAATTCTGATTTTGACGCCTTTGTTCATCCCTGTACTTTTTGTAGTAGTATCATAAATATTTTAATACTGAATTACAGTATGTTAAATATATATCTGTAGAGTTATTAAAAGGCTAAATACTTTTAATATTGTCTCTTTGTAGTATATTTGTAGGGGTAATCCTTAGCGTTTGCTATCTAATGTTAAATTATTTTCGCCCCTTAAAATTATTATAACCAAAGACTTGAAATTCAAATGTCAGAAAATTCAAAATATACTTCTCATAGTCATGTATGTTTTTTGGGGTTTGATTTTTATCTATCTTTTTTTGAAAGCTTAAACTGCACTATTTTACTTTAGATAATGAATGAGCAAATTCTCATCAGTCAATGTTTAAAAAATGACCGTCAGGCTCAAAACGAGCTCTATCAGTCATTCGCGCCACACATGATGCTGGTTTGCCGCAGATATGCTAAAAGCAGCTGCGATGCGGAAGATATTATGCAGGAAGGCTTTATCAAAGTGTT
>JALNZT010000003.1 GCA_023229135.1 Bacteroidales bacterium | reverse complement strand
TCGATGGTTCTTTAGAAAAATATAAGGTGATTAAAGCTCCCATCACCTCGCTCACCAAAGAGGCGGTGAAACACCTGAATATGGACATGAAATCAACGCTCAAAACAAAAAACATGTTTGCGTTGGGCATTTTGATGCACCTGTTCAACAGGGATATTGAGCTGATTAATAAATATTATGAACAAAAGTTCAAGGCTAATCCACTGATTGTTGATGCCAATAAAGCTGTGCTGGAAGCAGGCTTTAACTATGCCGATACAGTGGAGATATTTGCCAATACTTATAGAGTAGAACCGGCTCCACTCAAAAAGGGACGTTATAAAAATGTTACCGGAAATACCGCAACAGCCTGGGGTTTTATGGCTGCTTCTGAACGCTCGGGCAGGGAACTTTTTTTGGGTTCTTATCCTATAACCCCGGCTACTGAGATTCTACAAGAACTTGCCAAGCACAAAAACCTGGGTGTAAAAGCCTTTCAGGCCGAAGATGAGATTGCCGGTGTTGTGTCAGCTATTGGCGCAAGCTTCACCGGTGCGCTGGCAATTACGACAACCAGCGGTCCTGGTTTATCACTAAAAAGCGAAGCAATAGGTTTGGCCGTTATGACCGAACTTCCACTTGTTATTGTTGACGTGCAGCGCGGCGGGCCTTCTACCGGCTTACCCACGAAATCTGAACAAAGCGACCTGATGCAGGCCTTGTATGGCCGCAACGGTGAAGCACCGGTTATTGTTATCGCAGCTCGCAGCTCAATCGACTGTTTCTACAGTGCTTTCGAAGCATCAAAGCTGGCGTTGGAACATATGACACCCGTTATTTTGCTTACCGATGGCTCCTTAGCTAACGGTTCTGAAGTATTTAAAATTCCGGTAATAGCTGATCTGCCTGCCATTACGCCTCCAATTGCTAAGGCAAATGATTCTGACTACAAACCTTACAAACGTGATCCTGAACGCCTTAACAGACAATGGGCTATTCCCGGCACGGAAGGTTTAAGACATCGTATTGGCGGTTTGGAAAAACAGGATGTGATCGGTAATGTTTCTCACGACCCGCTAAACCACGAAAAGATGACTTATTACCGTGAAGAAAAAGTGCAACGTGTAGCCAACTATATTGCTGAGCAGGAAGTGTTTGGTGCCAAAGATGCTGATATGCTTGTGGTAAGCTGGGGCGGCACTTACGGCGTTATGCTCACCGTGGTAGAAGAGATGATTGCACAAGGAAAATCAATTGCCCTTGCGCATTTCCGTCATATCATGCCGCTGCCAAAAAATACCGAAGAGATTTTTTCACGCTATAAAAAAATTGTGGTTTGCGAAATCAACAATGGCCAGTTTGTGAAATACCTGCGCATGAACCTGCCACAGTTTAAGTATCAGCAATACAATAAGATACAAGGATTGCCATTTATGGTTGCCGAACTGGAAAACAAATTTAATGAACTTTTAAAGGATTAATTCATGGAAAATCAATTGATAGAAACTGATTTATTGCAGTTAACCAAAGAAGATTTCGCAAGCGACCAAATGGTGAAATGGTGCCCCGGTTGCGGCGACCACGCTATTTTGAAAGCAGTAGAAAATGTTTTCCCTAACTTGGGTATAAAAAAAGAAGATTTCGTGGTGGTTTCAGGCATTGGATGCTCATCGCGTTTCCCTTATTATATGAACACTTATGGTATTCACGGGATTCACGGGCGCGCAGCACCTATGGCAACAGGCGTAAAGTTGGCCAACCCTAAATTGAGTGTGTGGATGATTACCGGCGATGGTGATAGCATGGCTATTGGTGGCAACCATTTTATCCATGCTGTTCGCAGAAATATTGACATCAATGTGTTGCTTTTCAACAACAAAATCTATGGCCTTACCAAAGGACAATACTCGCCTACCACGCCTCAGGGCAGCAAAACCAAATCAAGCCCTCAGGGATCTTTTGAGCGCCCATTCAATCCGGGTGAGTTGGTAATTGGTGCACAGGGAAACTTTTTTGCCCGTGTAATAGATGTCAACCCTAAAGCAATGACTTCTATCTTTATAGAGGCCGCTAAGCATAAAGGGACTTCCGTTGTTGAGATTTTGCAGAACTGTGTCATTTTCAGCAATAAAGCACACGAATTGATCACAAGCCGTGAAACCAAAGACCAATATCAGCTTTGGCTGGAACATGGTAAACCTATGAGATTTGGAAAAGATAACGAATTTGGTATTGTGCTCAAAGGGACTCATTTAGAGGTTGTTAATCTTAACGATGAAGGAGTAAAAGAAAGCGATTTGCTCGTTCACGACCAATATACTCAAGATCCGGGTATCCATATGATGGTAGCACGTATGATGCCTCCGGAACTGCCTGTGGCACTTGGTATTATAAGATCAGTAGCAGGCTTTACTTTTGATCAGCAGATGGAAGATACCATCGCCAGTGAAAGAGAGAAATCAGCTATTAGCGCTGTGGATGATTTGCTCAACAGTGGCAATACATGGGAGATTAAATAAATTCTGATTAAATTAGTGTTAGAAAAACCCGCTACGCAGACTGGCGGGTTTTTTTGTCTTTGATTCTCTAAGAATTTTACCTTTGTGTATGCTTGATCAATTTCAGTCATTTATAACAAAACACCGCATTTTTCGCGAAGGTGATCGCTTGTTACTTGCCATAAGTGGTGGACTCGATTCGGTGTGCCTCCTATTTCTATTGCTTGAAATGAAGCTGAAACCCGCTTTGGCACACTGCAACTTCCAACTCAGAGGAGCTGATGCCGATGCTGACGAGCAATTTGTGCGCAATCTGGCCTTGAAATACAAGCTGAATATCTATGTAAAACGTTTTGAAACAGTTGAATACGCTCAATCTAATGCAATTTCTATTCAGATGGCTGCACGGGAATTACGTTTTGACTGGTTTGAGGAGTTAAGCGAACTGCACGGTTTTCAGAAAGTGCTTTTGGCGCAGCACCGCGACGATCAGGTGGAGACCTTTTTTATCAATTTACTGCGCGGATCCGGGCTTTCAGGGCTGAAAGGAATGTTGCCGCTAAGCGGAATTTATGCCAGACCTTTGCTTTTCACGGGAAGGGATCAAATTTATGATTACGCCAACAAACAGCAACTGCAATGGCGCGAAGACCACACCAACAGTGAAACCAAATATTTGCGCAATCACATCAGACATAAGTTGTTGCCTGCTTTAAATCAAATTGATAAGCAGTTTTTGGACAAAATCAGCGAATCAACAAACATCCTCGCCGGTGAAGAATCTTTGCTGCATTTTCTGGAAGATCAGGCACTTGAAAGCATGGTTTCTCACGCGAATTCAGTTACGCGCATTGATAGAGAAAAGCTGGATGAATTTCCTCAACCGCAGGTTTTATTGTATAGGTTTTTAAAGTCATATAACTTTAATATAGCTCAGGTTCAGGGTGTTGTGAACTGCAATCAATTCGGGAAGCGGTTTTATAGCCTTAGCCACGAGCTTTTGGTAGAACGAGATTTCCTGGAGATCCTACCCAAATCAACTGAAGATTTTGAGCCTTCGGAATGGCTTATAACAGAAAATCAAAACCAGCTTGAAAAACCAATTTCGTTAGCAATCAAAAAATTGGAACGCGATGATAATTTCGTGCTTGAAAAGCATTCCGATTTGGCTGTATTGGACTTTGACCGTTTAAAATTTCCATTAAAAATAAGAAAATGGCAGGAAGGTGATCGTTTTAAACCACTGGGAATGAAAGGATCAAAACTTTTAAGCGATTATTTTATTGATAATAAATTTAGTGAGCTGGAGAAGCGAAACAGTTTTTTACTGCTCACTGCTGACGATCAGATTGTATGGCTGATTGGCCATAGAATTGACGATAGTTTTAAAATCACATCACAAACAAAAGTCATCTATCGTATTGAACTACAATAGAATATTGCTTTATTGTCCGCGCAAAAGCTGTCCACTTCCTGATCCATTCAAATCGATTTGCGGATTGCCCCAATAATATACATTCCCTATACTGCTGATGGTTACGCCAAGAACCACTTCGGCCTGCACATAACAATTGTTGGTGCTTTTATTTTCTAAGTAATTAAAACCCGTCTTCAAATTTCGGGCATCAATCGGGCCATAACTGGCCTGATAAATATAGTTGACCTGCGAAAATCCACTGACAATCAGCTCGGCTGTTCCGTAATGAAAATTTAAGTAAGAAACGGCTGTATTCAACTCAAGCTCAATGCGTCCTGCGCCTTCGTAAATATCAATTCTAAAAGTATCGGTAGTTAAGGGATTCTGGCAGACCAAATTACCATTAGAGCGGTATTCCAGGCTATCAATTTGTTGGAAATATACTTTTACTTTTATCGGCTTGTTGTAGTTGCGCACAAAATTGCAGGTGTTTAAGTTTTTTATTTGAAGTTCCGAGTCAATAACTTCGGTGAGGATATTGTCAATAATATGCTCGCCGGCGGTTACTTCAACCCTTGGTAAATTGCCTTTAATCAACTCAACGTCAATATTATCCAGCATCAAAATCCCTGTGAAATCAGCTATCGAACGTTCTACCGTGGTAGCCTCGCCAGTGCTGGTAAAGCAATCGCCCGGACTTTTGCTGCAACCAAAGCTCAGTAGCAGGGAAAGCAAAGCCAAAGCGAAAAATGAAATTGATTTCATAGCGTTAATAGTATTTAAAATCAAGGCGATAGCCTATGCCAAAGCCGATATAGTCTGCTTTTCCAAAATGTACGGTCAGGGCGATAGTGCCAAAAAGTTGGTCAGTAAAAAGGTGTTTTAAAGCTAGTTTTTGGTAAATATCACCTTCGCTACGTTCGGCGCCGGCCAGGTGCATCCCGACGTTGAACAGAAAAGAAGTGCGGTCGAGCAACATCTCGTAAGCTAAATTTACGCCCGGCTTAACCAAGTCCCACCCTTTTTCGTAGATGACACCTTTTTTAGCGAGGATATCTTTATCTGAGGCGTCATACGTCAGGTCGAGTCCGATACCTACTTTGCTTTTCATCGAAATGCGTTTTAGTGCATTGATAGCCAGGTTGTAAACAAAATGACTTTTACCGGTTTCCTGGCTCATATCTTTTAGCCCGGCACTAAGTTGTGCTTCAGCAGAGAGCCATTTTTTGCCATCAAACTCAAATTTATAGAGTTCAGGAAGCAATTTTCGGCTGAGGTAGGGGTTCGGCTTTTTCAAGAAGAAAGCATAACCGGCTGAGACAGATAAAATATTCAGGCCAAAATTGGGCGTTTTCATCGATCCGTTTGAAAAATGGGTCAAGCCTGCTGACAAGATAAGATTACTTCTGCGGTTGATTTTTTTTCTGAAATCAAAATAAACGGAAACCACGGCATTCAGATGGGAGCCAATCGCGAAATTTTGATAGTTTTCGGTAGGATGAAATTTATTGGTGAGATAAGCCAAACCCAGCCCCAGTTTTAGATTCAGGCTGTTATCCAAATCCCGGTTAAGTGGAAAATTGATAAACGGAAACAGGGCGTGGGCATTGCCAAGCGCTTTGTTATTGCCGAGATCCGCATAAATATAACTTATCCCGATCATAGGATATCGGTACAAGGCTTCCCATTGGTTTTGACCGTAAGTAGCACGTTGTAAGCTAATTTCAATCATCGGAAAGTGTGCATCGAAGCGCTTCATCTCGAAATGATGTTGCAGAAAAACACCGCCATGAATCCTGGTTTCTAACTGAAAGTTATGAGCAGGAGCAGGAGGGCCGCCTTGCGAAAATCCAGTTTGCCAAAAGCAAATCAGTAATAAAAAGACCGTAAAAAAAACTTTCATTCGTGTCAGCATCTGGATTTGGGCTGCAAAGATAGCCAAATCAGTAGCAAAACTATAGCAGGCGCCTCCGTGATTTCTGATGTTTTGTGCTGAAAATTGATACTGAAAACCTTACTTTTGTAAACAAATAGAAAACGATGAAAGAAAAACTGGAAGCCTTTGAAAGATTGCTGAAAATTATGGACGAGCTGCGTGCCGGTTGCCCATGGGATCAAGCACAGACCCTCGAAAGCTTGCGCCACCTGACTATTGAAGAAACCTACGAGTTGAGCGATGCTATTTTGGAAAATGATTTGGAAGAAATTCGTAAGGAGCTGGGCGACTTGATGTTGCATCTGGTTTTTTATGCTAAAATAGGTGATGAGTTGGGCGCTTTCGATATCAAAACTGTTTTGGATAGCATTTCTGAGAAGTTAATTGTCAGGCATCCCCATATTTATGGTGATACAAAAGTTCAAAGTGCTGAAAACGTTGCGGAGAATTGGGAGCGTATCAAGCTAAAAGAAGGTAAGAAATCGGTGCTTGAAGGTGTGCCAACAAGTTTGCCTGCTCTGCTAAAAGCTTATCGCATGCAGGAAAAAGCTGGCGGCGTAGGTTTTGAATGGGAGCGCAAAGATCAGGTGTGGGACAAGGTAGAAGAGGAGCTACGCGAATTGCAAGAAGAAGTGTCGCAAAATGCAGCTATAGAGCGCGTTGAAGATGAGTTTGGAGATTTGATGTTTGCGCTGGTAAATTACGCCCGGTATATCGGAGTTAATCCCGAAGATGCCTTGGAGCGTACCAACAAAAAGTTTAAACGACGTTTTGAACATATTGAGCAAAGGGCTGATACACAGCATAAAAAGCTTCACGATATGAATCTGGAGGAGATGGATGCACTCTGGAACGAAGCCAAAAAGCTGGAATAGCAAAAATGAAAAAATCGTTTCAAAAAATGCTGTTACTGCTGACACTGATTATTGGAAGTCAGTTGGTTAGCAGTGCGCAAAACACTTGTGAAATAAATCCGGATCTTGCCTATCTCGGTTCTTATTTTCATACCACCGTTGAAACGGTGATTCAGCCGGTGCACTATAAAGGTACTGATTGGCTTATTGCCGGTGGAATTCTGGGGAGTACGGCGCTGGTTTACGCTAATGACCAGATAATTTTTGATTTATTTGACCGGCAAATGAGCCCGCACCAGGGCGAACAATTCAGTAAATATACGGATGCTTTTGGCAGCGGCTTGCTTTCGGTGCCGCTGCTTGGCGGCATGTATCTGGTGGGGCGTTCTAAGGATAACTGCCAATTGCAGGAGGCTGCTTTGGCTGGATTTCAGGCATTTTTGTTAAGTGCCGGAGCAGCTTATATAGTGAAGTCGCTCAGTGGCAGAGCAAGGCCTTTGTCGGCGGATGATCCTTATCTATGGACAGGCCCTTTCAGTGGGAATGACGCTTTCCCGTCAGGGCATACTGCGCGGGCTTTTGCTGTGGCAACAGTGGTTTCAGCTTATTTCCCGGATAATTTCTGGGTGGGTTTTGGTGCTTACGGACTTGCCGCCTTAACCGCCTCTGGACGTTTGCTGAGCGGCGAGCACTGGCCTTCGGATGTGGTGGCGGGCGCGGCTTTAGGCTATTTTGTTGGCCGGGGCGTGCTTTATTATCACAAAAAGAAAAAGTCAAAAAGCAGCAGTGCTTTTCAGTTTGAGCCGCAGATTGGTTTTGATTCGCTTGGTTTAGTAGTACGTTTTTAAACAAAAAAAGCCGCTACACGAATGCAGCAGCTTGATTTTACTTTCAAAATAATTTTAGTGTTTGCTCAAATAGCTGGCAACACCTTCATGGGAAGCTTGCATGGCTTCATCGCCAGGGTTCCAGTTTGCGGGACACACTTCGCCGTTTTCTTCAAAAAATTGCAGCGCATCCACCATACGAAGGGCTTCTTCAACATTACGACCAAGCGGCATATCATTTACAACCTGATGACGCACAATGCCTTGCTTGTCGATGAGGAACAGGCCGCGGTATGCTACTGGTTCGCCTTCAAACTCCATTTCGCCATCTTCGTTATAGCCATATTCTCCGGCCAAGACATCAAAATTAGATGAGATTGTTTTGCTGAAATCGGCTACCAAAGGATACTTAACGCCCTGGATTCCACCATTATTTTTTGGTGTGTTCAGCCAGGCCCAGTGCGAAAATTTGGAGTCAACAGAGCAACCTACAACGGCTACATTACGCTCTTCGAAGGCTTTAATTTTTTCCTGAAACGCAAGGAGTTCCGTAGGGCAAACAAAGGTAAAATCCATAGGGTAAAAGAAAAATACCACGTGTTTTTTTCCGATATACTGTTCTAAAGAAAATTTCTCAACAAATTCGCCTCCGTTTACCACCGCATCGGCTTCAAACAAAGGAGCTTTTTTTCCAACTAATACTGACATATTCTATTGATTTTAAATTAGATATTCTATTTCTTGCAAAAATATAAATTAACAGCGCTCAAAAAAAGTTTTTGGTTTTATTTAACATATTACCCCGAGCTCGACATGAAGTTAATAGCTCAGATCGCTTATAAGTAATTGGTTTCAAGTCTACCTGACTTATTAGTCAGGGAATATTTGCTAAGTTATAGCGTATTTCGGCAAACTCAGTTACAAGCTATGGCTGGCAGATATGACACAGGAAAACAGTTGCTTATAAGTGGCTATTACTGTGTTTCATTCGATTTCAATCAAATCAATCGCCTGCATCAAGCGGTCTGTTTCTGAAAGTGCTACAATGATTTTTTGATAGTGCTGCACGTCTTCAAACTCCAATTTGCGGTTTTTGCGGTCTTTGAGCCATTTTTGAGCAGGTTGATAACCGCCAATGTAAAACTCCCAGGCTATTGGTGGAACATTGTCAAAGTATTGATTTTCATTGATGTAAACCTTACCGGATTTGTATTTGAGTTTATCAACGATATTGTTACCATCAATAGGATATTGGGTGATGTATTTTTCAACTGTCGGGCTTTCCAATAAATGGATTTGCCTGATTTCGCCACCAAGTTTCACCAACTGCCAAAACGTACGGCTGTCTTTTGGGTATGGTACTCTCGGGAAGTCAATTTTCAGAAATTCTTTGTACTTCTCGCGGTAGGTTGGCGAATGCAAAACGGCATAGATGTAATCCAGCAAATCAATGGGAGCGAAAGTGATTTTGTAATCATCGCGTACTTCGGGATTGTTGATATAGCAAACATTTCCTTCCGGTTCTTTCTCAGGGACAAAACCCAAACTCAAGTTTTTGGCTATTTCTTTTACGATTTCCGGATTGAGGTTGGGTGTTCTTTTAAGAGAATGGTCGATAGTTTGTTGGGTGTTGATTTCGGAGTAGAGATAGAGGGGAGCCTGTTGAGATATTCCTTTATAGCTGAAATGGAAGCGGTTATCAATCATAAATTTTGAAAGTTGAATTCCAGTCCAATATTCATCTGTTGATTGCCGCGCAAAAACTAATCCTATATTATCGCCTTTTAATAAGTGCTGCATCACATTCTCGCGGCCAAAATCTATTAAATTACTATCATAATAACAATATTGATTATCAAAAGGCCGATACCCAATAAATGTAACCTTTGATGGAGTATATGATCCATTTTTTCGAGCAGTTGAAATTGACCAGTCACGGTTATCTTTTAGATTAAATATCCTACCAATATCAGCATCATTAGTATTCGAATCGAAGAAATCAAATATTCTTTCTAATAAGGTTTCTTTTTTAAAATCAATTACAAAATTATCTCTGTGTGTTTTTATTCCAGGTGAATTTATTTCAAATAGCTTATCTAACCTAAAACCCTCCACATATTGTGTCATTCCATCGAAATTCTTTTTCATAAGATAATAGTTCGGTTCATCAGGATTCAATTCATTCCAAACGATTGATTTCAAAGAGTTTTTGGTCAGAAAATTGTATTTCTCTTCGCGTTTTTCGTACAGGTCGAAATGCAGGACTTGAGCAAGCTTTTTATTTTGTTTTTCCATTTTATTTCAAAAATTTACGGGCTTCAACATCTTGCAAAATACTCATTTGCTGTATAGCGATTTGGTTAAGTTTAATCAAACGCTGGTTTTGCGCCATGTTTTCGTTGATAAAAGCGGCATTCAAATTTTCCATGTTCGACAAGCAAATCAGTTCATTAATGGAAGCATAATCACGAATACTCCCTTTTAAATCAGGCTTTTGTTCACGCCATTGTTTTGCCGTTATCCCAAACAAAGCCACATTTAAAACATCGGCTTCGCTGGCATATATAATTGAAGTTTGTTTTGTTGTAAGTTCTTTAGGTAAAAGATTTTGCTTTTTGGCATCGGTGTGGATATGACAATTTAGCTTTGCTAATTCGCGTTTTGCCGACCAACCAAGCAATTTATGCTCTTCCTCTTTGAGCCGCTGAAATTCTTTGATAAAGTAAAGTTCAAATTCAATAGAAATCCAGGCCGCAAACTTGAAAGCAATGTCTTTATGAGCAAAAGCACCTCCATATCTACCTGATTTTGAAACTATTCCTTTGGCGTTGGTCGCGTCTATCCATTTTTGCGGCGACAAAGTAAATACATTCATTCCGGCTTCATTTCTAAACCTATCGAATTCGATAGGTTTAAAATCAGGATTGTGCAATGTTTCCCAAATTCCCAGGTATTCTATGGTATTGCGGTTTCGCATCCAGTTACAAACAACAATGAATGAATCGGAAGTTTTGTACTTTGCTATATCAGTCAACGAAATATAATCGTCCTCGTTTATTTTTAGAATTGTTACATCCGTTTTTTGTGCGTTAATCTTTGCCATAGCTTTACTTTTTCTTTTTCACAAAAATATTGATACTCTCACCTTGCATAATATCAAACACGTTCTGGTCAGCAGAACCATCCAAGCAAACCTCTTTCTTTTTGGAGTTTCCGTGTAAATCCAGGATATAAATTTTATCAAAAGTTTCGAGTAATTCCTTGTGCATTTGGCGGTGAATTTGCCTTCGCGGTAAAGATGAAAGTTGATGTAATCGGTAAAAAATCAGGTTGTTAAGCGATGCTTTGTAGTGGTCGAACTGTTCTTTGTTTCCGGCTTTTTTAGCGCCGTCAAGGTCTTTGTCGCCATTGTCTTTTACTTCAATAAACCCGACAGGAATATCTTTTTTCGTCAGAATATAGTCAGGTGCACCGCAGCTTTGTCTTTTAGGTGTGTTAGTCGCCCGGATTGATGGTGCTATACTTTCCAGGAGTTGTTGCAAATCACCGCGAAAGGTATGTTCGCTAGCATTTCCAAGCTGGTACCTGAGGTTTATATTGTCAATATATTGGTCAATTTTCATTTTTAAAGCCGTCTGAAAGGACAACAAATATATCAAATTTCGACCTCGTTCCAGTCAGAGTGCGACTATCTTGCGATGATAAACAGTCGCGCCCTGACTGTTTCTCGGTTTTAGTCAGAGTGCGACTATTTTAGCGAGTTTGTATTAGTCGCGCCCTGACTTAAAAGCTGGTCGCTTCCTGACTTTATCCACCTATAAAGCAGTTGAACTTAATACCAATTTCGTCTATAAATTGAAAGTCATTTATCCACTTTATGCCCATATTATCACACACATTTGGTATTTTAATCCTTTTTGAACTTAACGCAGTAACTTTTTCTTCTTTTGTAACGACGATTGCATTTTCATTAATGGCATGTGCTATTACCCAAGGGTCAGCCAAAGATCTCGCTTTCGTATTATCTACTAAGTTTTTATGCGTAGGATTAGACAGATAAATAGTTTTCAGGCATTCGGTGACTGGCTCGCTAATTTTTTCAATTGGTATTTTGCTTGACTTCAGCCATTTCGAAAGATTATCTTCTGTTCTTGTAATTTCTTCAAAAACGAGTTCTGGAATAAAAATTATAGCTTGTTTGCCTAATTCATTTAAAACTTCCCAATAATCGGGACAAAATTTAGGATTATAATATTTTTGCCAGGCTTGGATTAGCACATTTGCATCCAAACAATATTTGGTTGCTATTGCATTCATCGATATAATTGGGCTTCTAATTTCTGAAATTTATTTACCTGAACATTTAAAAGATTACTCGCCAAAGTAGGCTCAATAAAACCACCACGAAACGAATCAAGCACTGTCTGAGTGAATAATCTGCTGTTTCTATTTAACTGAAGCAAGAAATAATTCGGGCCACCTGATTTTTCTTTTTGTTTATCTTTTTTTTCGTCTTCTTTTTTTAAGTAGGCTGCAAAGTCAATGTCGGCTTGTTTTTTAAGTTTCTGATATTCCGTTATCGAAATAAGATTTAGGTTCAATATTCTAACCAGCAATGCAAATGAACTCACTCCAAGCTGTTTAGCTGTCTGAAAAATAGCTTTTGAGCTCTTGAATAAAGACGAATCGAGACTTAATACGAGAGTTTTTGGCATTAAGGCGTTTGCGGCAACTTCATTGCAGAACAACTCTACCGGATGAAATTTATCCTTATTTTTAATTACAGGTTCAATTTCATTTGAAATTCCTGTTTCTGCGATCCAAATATGGGCAAGTTCATGAACAAGCGTAAAAAGTTGTGGAGCGTTCCAATCTTCCGAATTAACAAACACAAACGGAGCGTAAGGTTCTGCAATAGCAAATCCTTGCAACTCATTGGAATCCAGCTTTAGGCGGGAATGGATAAAACTTGTTCGTGAAACAAAAACCCCATTTGATTCTGCCGCATCTATCCATTCTTTAATTGGGTTATTGGTTTTGTATGAAGCGGGAATAATTTTTAAAGTCTCTAAAATGTCAGCTGCTACTTGTTGTGGATTGTCTTTTATTGAAAACCTACCAACGAAAGGCAATTTATTTTCTTTATTTTCTTCGTAAACATCACTTATCCATGATTGCTTTTGTTGAATCTCGCGAATAATAAATATGGATGAAGTTGTAAGTTCTTTGGCTCCCGTTTTTCTAAAGTCCTGAAGTGGTTGGAAATCTCTTGGTACTTCCGGCAAGAAGAATAATGCAAAAGGTCTTTTGTATGCTTTTGCGAGCTTCTGTGCCTGTTTGATTGTTGGTTGGCTGATTCCTTCTTCCCATTGTTTAAGTCTTTCAACGGTCACGGAAACTTTGGCAGCAGCAGTTTCTTCGGTCATTCTTGCCGATTCTCTAGCCCATTGTAGAACATTTGGTGTTATGTATGCTTTTTCTGCCATATTGCAAAAATACTAAACTATAGGTACGGTTTTTCACAAAATTTTATCAATGATTTACTTTGATTGCGGTTTGGCTTGTGATATTAGTCGCGCCCTGACTGCCAGTGTTAGTCAGAGTGCGACTATCTTGCGATGATAAACAGTCGCGCCCTGACTGTTTCTCGGTTTTAGTCAGAGTGCGACTGTTTTAGCGAGGCCGTATAAGTCGCGTCCTCACTTTTAAATAAACATTGCTGGCGTAGGCTTCCAGAGCTGTGCCTCAAATTAGCCTACTACCTACTATAAGGTACAAACATGCGTGTTTTGTATTTTAGAGCCAGACGGTAAATCGAATTATTATTTTGAAATCATAGGCAACTCTTACTGTTTAGACTGATATTGATTGACCTGGTTCTGAAGAATCCAAAAAGCATGGAAAAGCCAGTAGAAATGCGCAGCTTATTCCGGAAAAGACTCTTCACTGCTGCTGCTATTTAGAATTAATCTAAATTTGTCCGGAATTTAAAGTTAAACGATATGTTACCACTGAAGGAAGCAACAAAAGTTAAGCATGATAAGGCAGAAAGAATGCCTTTTAATAACAGGATGTTTAAGGGCCAACTGACCAAAGCCCAATATTTATTATATTTGAAACAGCAACTGCCAATATTTCAAACAATTGAAAGCATTGGCCTGCCGCACGATAGTTTAAAAAGAAGTCTCCATATACAAGAAGATATCGATGAACTGACTGCCGAGGGAATCCGTGCTGATTTGATGCTGAAAAGTACGCAAGAATATGTGAAGTATCTCAGCAGCTTGACTTATGAGCAGCTGTTGCCACATATTTATCTGAATTACCTGGCTATTATGTTTGGTGGTCAGATCATGAAAAAAACAGTTCCCTCCTCAGGCCGTATGTACGATTTTGACGATATGCAGGAAGCGCTTCAATCGGTTCGGAAGGTTCAAAAAGATGCATGGGCAGGTGAAGTGAACAAAGGCTTCGATTTCGCTATTCAAATGTTTGCCGAGTTAGAGGATGAATGCGCTGCGGGATAGTTATTTTCTGCGGGTTATCTGGAAATGGTTAGGGTTTGACGCTGTTTCAGAATAAGCTGTGTAGGTTATTTCGGGACAGATACTTAGTAAAAAGTGAGCCAAGAAAATAATCAGGCAAAATCCTTGATCACATTGGTGTAGATAAAAGCCAAAACTGCAACAAGCATTATCGCGAAAATTAGGAATCCCAGCCAACTAGATTTCTTTTGTTTACTTTTTTTCATTTTTCTTCCCTTAGTACATGCCGAAAACATTAATTGATATACTTTTCACAAGGGGATAGTATATGTTAATGGCCAATTCTGCTATCTATCGGCCTCGAAAGTCAAAAACAAGAAAGGCGTTCCTGAATTACAGATTATTGTTTCCTTTAACATGCCTGAACAAGCGCAGTCAATATACAAACAAAGATGGCAGATAGAGTTTACTTTTAAGGCTCTACTTTTAAGGCTCTAAAATCAAGTGGGTTCAACATCGAAGATACACATTTATCAGAAATGGAAGGGGAAACAAGCTTTTCGCTCTAGTAATTGCAGCATTTGTTTGGGCATACAAAGTAGGCATATACTTGAATGAAATCTGTCCTATCAAGATTAAAAAACATGGTAGAAAAGCAAAGAGAATTTTTAAATACGGCCTATCATTCCTTTCTAATGTACTGTTTGGTAATGATTTAGATAAGTTCAAATTATGTTGCAAATTTTTGGTAATGGACTTAAAACAAAGCAATAGAAATCCTCTGTCTCAATAATTTACCGCTGTTTATCGCTCGATCAGTGATTCGGTTTCGAAAGTGATTTTCTGGTTTTGACTAAAGTCAAACAGGGTTGTTTTTCTGAGTTCAAAATAGTTTATCCAATAGGATTTCAGAGCGCTGTAATAGCCTTTTTTGGCGTTGTCATTGTCTATTTGTGCATTATTGAGTTCCAATACATCGTTTACCTTGCCAATCATATAGCGTTTTTGGGTTACATCAAAGCGTTTTTGCGCTACAGTATCCGCTTTGGCGGCTATCTTTAGCTGGTTTTTCTGCATGCCAAACTGCATTACTTTTAGGAAAATATCCTGGTCAAAATCCAGCCTTTCCTGTTCGATAGAAGTTTCTATCAGGTCGTAGCTCGATTCGGCCATTCGGATGCGGCCCCGTGCTTGGCCCCAGTCGAGAATTGGTATTGTTAACCCAAGGCTGACGCGCTCTTCATCTAGCGGATTGCTGTATACCTCAGAGATCTTGCTGGCGGTTTGTGTGAGACCGAAAGAGGCGAAAAGTTCGGCATCAAAACGTCCTTGCAATTTGGCCATGTTCACATCGCTGGCAGCTTCCAGCATACGCCGGTCAAAAGCCAATCCGGCAGAAGTGTTGGTATGTGCCTCATTGATAGCTTCATCCACCTGAATGTCAAAGTGAAACGTTTCGGCTGGCGGCACCAGCACCAATGATTCATTGGAAGTCAGGCGCAGGTACGACTTAAACTTGAACAGCACATTTTGATATTCCAGGTCAGCATTTTCTACCGCAGCATTGGCCCGTAGCAAGTTCAATTCGAGCTGAAGTAATTCGTTTTCAGCAATTTTGCCCAGCACATACCTGCCTTTGGCAATATTAAAAAGGGTGTCGTAATTGGATTGGTTCTTTAGCGCAATACCACGTTCTATTTGTGCCATCAGTAAATTAAAAAAATGATTGGTGGCAGTGATGGCAACCTGTTCCTGGCTTTCGAGGTAAGTTCGTTTGGCCTCATCGTAACGCATCGGCTCAATTTGTTTGTCCCATTTATAAGCGTTGTAACCAAAAATTGGTTGCCTGAAACCAATGCTGATGGGCTGCGAAAGAAACTGATTGGTGGTGGTGTCCGTAAAATAATTGTCGAGGCGTTGCAAGCCCGACTGCAAAAAGACTTCACCACCGGTTAGACCAATTTTTTGGGTTAGCGAGATGTCGGCTGAGTAGCGTGCCAGTGTTCTGTCGCGGTAACTTTCGCTACCATCGGATTGGGTGATGGCATCAATGGATCGGGTGAAGTTGGGAAGCGTGGCATTGAGGGTGACATTGGGTAGGTAACCGGCTTTGAAACTGCGAAATTCCCAATAGCTGCGCCGAAAGCGGTGGATATTTATAAGCGCATCGGGCGAGCGTTCCTGTGCCAGCCGTATCGTTTCCGAGAGGCTGATGTAGGTTTTGTTCTGGCTATTATTTTCCTGACTTATTGCTGAAATACCCAGGAAGAATGTCAATGAAAATAGTAAAATGATACGAAGTTTAGACATCATTTAAATGGCTTAAATATTTGTGCTTTGCGCTTTTATCTGAATAAATTTTACCAACAAGTCGATTTTGAAAGAGGCTTCTTGTTGGTAAAGGTTTGTGCAATAGCGTTTTAAAATTTATTTCGGCGTTTAAAATCTTCCAAAATTGGAGTTACTTTCTCCATATTCTTTTCTTCGATTAAAATTCTGACTCCTGCTTGAATGGAGCCAATGCCAACCAGATTTCCGGCTGCCTGATCATTTCTGACCATATATTCGATGCCGGCTTCTTCCAATTCATATTTTAAGGCCAGAACCTGAATTTCTGTTCCCGAAAAAATCTCGATCAAATTGTGTTCGTGTTCCATGGTTTAGTTTTTTTAAATTGTTATTAATCATGTCTGAGTGAAGTCACGGGGTCTTGCTGTGCCGCTTTCCTCGCCGGTAAATAACCAAAAACAATACCAACAGTAGCAGCAACGCCAAAGCTGAGGACGATGCTCCAGGCGGAAACAATGGTCAGTATTTCGGTGGATTCGGTAATGATTTTGGCCATGATAACGCCGAGTAAAATACCGAAAAGTCCCCCGGTGATGCTGATAAGCGTTGCTTCGGCCAAAAACTGAAAAATAATATCCCGTTTATTGGCGCCTACCGAACGCCGCACACCGATCTCGCGAATGCGTTCCATCACCGAAGCCAGCATAATATTCATAATGCCGATACCGCCCACCAATAGTGAGATGCCGGCGATAGCGCCCAGCACGATATTAAACACATCTTTGGTGCGCTGCTCCTGTTTGAGCAATAATTCAGGTACTGTAATTTCAAAATCCTCGACACCCAAATGCTTGCGCTGGAGCATACGTTGTAAAATTTTGGTGCTTTCGTTTAGCAGTTCGCTGTTTTCTACCTGCACCACGATGCGATCGAGTTGGTGGTAATTCACGTCCTCGCTGCTGCTGGTACCAGAGGAAAAAGCCATCATGCTACTGCCCGCAACAACAAATGATTCGCTGCTACCACCTCCTAACGAGCCTTCGTTTATGAGTGCTCTGTCTTTAAATCGCAGCAAAACAGTTTGAATAGGTGCGTAGATATGGTTGTTAAAATCGCTGATGCCGAGGTCTTTCACGGCTTCAACGTTTCCGGTCTTACCTTCCAAAACGCCAATAACCCGGAGCCAGATGCTGCCGCATTTGATTTGTTGTCCGACCGGGTTATTCATTGGAAAAAACCTGGTTTTGATGGCCGGGCCGATGATACAAACCGGACTTCCGGCTTCCAACTGATTTTCCGAAAACATATTTCCGCTGGCGAGTGTGAGGTTGAAAACTTCAAAAAAGTCGGGGGTTACACCATTTAGCTTAGCTTGCAGACGTTTACCGTCTTTTATTATGCTGGTTTCGTAACTTACTTCGGGACTTATTTTGCTTACCGTAGGAATTATCTCCCGAATACTTTCGGCATCCATAAGTGTTAGTCCGGGCGAGTATTGTTTGTTTTGCTGTTTGCCCTCATCGCCTTCGCTCTTGTCGTTTGATAGGCTTTCGTAGCGCGACTGAATGATGATGTTGTTAACGCCCACGAGCTTAATCTGGTCTAAAATCTCTTTCTGTGCGCCTTTGCCAATGGCCATCATAGCAATAACAGCGGCCACGCCGAAAATGATGCCGAGTGCTGTAAGAATAGAGCGGGAGCGGTTTGCAAAAACGGCTTCAAGTGCTACTTGTAATATTTCCCAGTAACGTGCCATAGTGCTAATTAATTAGAGCGTTTGCCACCACCTTTTCCACGCTGGCCCTGTCTTTTGGAAGGTTCTTGTACTTGCGCAGGACTTTCTAACTGTTGTGGTTTGTCCTTAATTTTTTCTTCTTTTAGACTTGAAACCAAATCGGCATCAAGTAAATTGAGTTTATAGCTTTCAGGTCTTTCAGGTGCCGTCAGACGGATAAGCTCACCTTCTTCCAAACCTGCCTTGATGATGATCTCGTTTTCGTTGGATTTCCCGACAATCACCTGCTGTCGCCTTCCGGAAGTGTACACAAACTGAATGCTGTCGGTATTGAAAATGCCTTCGAGGGGGATAAAAATCACGTCATCAATTTCATCGGTGATGATCACGTTTTTGGTGGTCATTGCCGGGCGCAGAATAGAATCGTACTCATTGACTTCAATCTTTACCTCGAATACCTTGGCGTTGCTGTTGCGCATCTGCTCGCCAATATTGGCCACCTCAATTACTTCACCGGAATACTGTTTTTCGGGGAAGGCATCCACGCCAATTTCAACACGCTGACCGGTCTTCACTTTGGAGATGTCGATTTCGTTGACATACGTTTTGGTGATCATTTCGCGCAGGTTGGGTAAGGTAGCCACCACATTTTCCCAAGCGCTGATGGTCGAGCCCACACCTCTTTTTTTGCCGTCCCAGTCGCGCTGATAGATTACCATTCCTGATTTGGGTGCCAAAATTGTAAATTCTTTGTTCAGGTCAACCAATTTCTCATATTCACTTTCTTTTTTGCGCAACGCATTGGCCACCTCGCTCATATTTGCTACGGCTTTTTCATACTTGAGCGAGTAGTTGCGCACAGCCTGATCGAGCGAGCGTTCGGCTCGATCCAGTTCAATCTGAACCTGTCGTTGTGTTGCCGGTGGCTCGTAAATCGACTGATCAACAGCTATTTGAGCTTCTTCAGCAGCGTATTTTAGGTTTACCAGCTCGTTGCGTGCAGCCCGCAAATCCATGGTCGTATCGAGTTGTATTTTGGTGTAATTATTTTGGAAATTCTCGATGTCAATTTCCTGGTCTTTTATTTTATTTGTCAGCTCCGACCTGTCGAGTCGTGCCACAAAATCGCCGCTGTCAACAATAGTTCCGTCGGCAATAATATCTTCTATTTTAAGCTGCCACAAGCGTGCTTCGCGCAGGCCGGAAGGTGAGGGGCCAAAGATTTTTTCTGAATTTTTAGCTTCCAGTTCACCCGTGGTGGAAACGCTAATCACGAAATTCCCTTTTTTTACGGGAGCAGTGATCGTCGTGCTGCTTTGGGTATCCGTTTTGGTGGCGTACCAAACGATGAGGATGAGCGCTATGAAAACGCCGATTGTGCTGTAAATTTTTATCCTGGATTTCATAATTTAATTTGGCTTAATATGAATAAAATATATCGCAAGAATTACAGTAATTTTTCAATAATGTTGGCCATGCTAATACCTTCGGCCTCAGCAGTATAATTGCGAACTAGGCGATGGCGCATGATAGGCAGTGCCACGGCTTTTACGTCTTCGATATCAGGTGAGAATTTCCCGTTGAAAAGGGCGTTGGCTTTGGCTCCCAGGATAAGGTATTGTGAGGCACGCGGCCCGGCGCCCCAGCTGATGAACTTATCCGTCCATTCGTGTGCCTGCGGTGTTTTCGGCCTTGTTTTAGCAACCAAGCTCACGGCATATTCATACACGTTGTCAGCTACCGGAACGCGCCTTACCAGCTGCTGGAAATAAAGAATTTCCTCCGCGTTGAGTATGGGATTGACGGTGTTTGTTTTTCCGCTGGTGGTGTTTTTTACAACTGTAATTTCTTCTTCAAATGAAGGATAATCCAGCCAGAGGTTAAACATAAAACGGTCTAGCTGCGCTTCGGGAAGGGGATAGGTGCCTTCTTGTTCTATGGGATTTTGGGTAGCCAAAACAAAGAATGGCTCACTAAGCCGGTGGGTCTGTCCGGCCACGGTAATGCGTTTTTCTTGCATGGCTTCGAGTAGTGCAGCCTGCGTTTTTGGCGGGGTGCGGTTTATCTCGTCGGCAAGGATAACATTAGAAAAAACCGGTCCTTTAATAAACTTAAAATGACGTGTTTCATCCAAAATTTCGGTACCGATAATATCCGACGGCATCAGGTCGGGCGTGAATTGAATACGGTTAAAGCTCAATCCAAGAACCTGACCTATAGTATTGACTAATAATGTTTTGGCAAGTCCGGGAACGCCGACGAGCAACACATGTCCCTGACTAAAAATCGCTACAATAGTTTGGTGAATAACCGCGTCCTGTCCGACGATAATTTTTCTGATTTCGGCTTTTACCTGCTTATATTTTTCTATCAAAGCCTGCGCAGCTTCGGTATCTGTTTTATACATAGTGCTGATATTCAGTTTATTTAATTCCCCAATCGAAGTCGAAGTTACATGAGTCAAAGCTATCACCTATGCTTACATAGGCCGATTTTGATTTGTTGCGGATCCACTTGTCTATACTTTGCTGTTTTTTTTGTTGTAGCGCCAATACTTGTATGCGGCTATAGTCGTCCTTGAGGTTTGCTTTATGTGGGATAGTTTTTTTCTTGAGCATCAAAATGCGGTAGGCGTCTTTACCTTCTTCTGTTTTCATGGGAACAGGATCGCTGATTTGGCCAACTTCGAGTTTATCAATCACGAAAGAAACTTGCGGATCCAGGTCGTCGGCTTCAAAAGAAGTGCTTCCGGTATAAGGATTTAAAAGCAGTCCATCCTTGCTTTTATTGGCGGCCTGGCTGTATTTTGCAACTGCTTGATCAAAAGTAATGGTGCCTTCTCTGATTTCAGCAGCGATGGTATCGAGTTCTGCCTTGGCTTTCTCGAGCGATTCCAAGGATACTTTAGCCACCAGCAAAATATGTCTGACATTCACGTATTCGCCGCGCCGTCCAATCATCTGTATGATATGAAAACCGGCTTCTGTTTCCACGATTTCGGAGATTTCACCGTCTTTCAGGTTAAAGGCTACAGCTTCAAACTCGGGATAGAGTTCGCCGCGTCCATAGAAGCCCAGCTCGCCGCCTTTTCGTGCTGATCCGGGATCTTCAGAATACAAAACAGCAAGGGTTGAAAAACGTTCTCCGTTGAGGATGCGCTGGCGTAAGTCGTAAAGGCGTTGCTTTACGGCAAGCTTTTCGTCTATGCTGATGGGTGGATTTTTAACGATTTGCGCAATCTCATATTCGGTATTGATCATCGGGACGCTATCCGCCGGAATAGCACGGTAAAAAGCACGGATCTCGGAAGGCGTAACTTCAACATCCTTCATAATATCGTTTTGAACTTCCTGCACCAGCATTTGGTCTTTTACCAAACGTCTAAGCTCGTTTTTTATCTCAATGAGCGACTTATTATAGTAGGCCTCAAGCTTTTCCTGTGATCCAAGTTCATTGATAAAATAGCGCAAACGACGTTCCATTTCCTGCTTGACCTGGTCATCGGTAACGGTGATACTGTCCACCTCAGCCTGATTCAGCATTAACTTTTGAAACAGCAGGTCTTCCAGGATTTGACAACGAATAGCCTCGGCACTACCACTGATACCGCGCTGTAGCCGATATTGAATATATTGATTTTCAATATCCGATTGAAGGATAACATTTTTACCAACAACGGCGGCAACCTGATCGATCACCTGTTTTTGTTGTGCCTGCAGCCCGGTAAGCATGAGCGCTAAAATAGAGAGTAGAATACTTTTTTTTATCATTATGTCTTTTTCTTTATGAATAACACTGCTTTTTTGGGCATATTGTGTAAAACTAAAATAGTGGGTATCAGATTTTTACAAAAAGCCTTTTCAAGTCTGTTGTTAATAAATCTCGATCACTTTTTCACGTAGGGCTTTTTCATAAAGCCCTTGATGGGTTTCTTTGATCAAGTTATGTTTGCGCTTGTTCAAAATAATATTTTTGATGTTATCGTGCTCAATGTCAAGTGGTGAAACGCCTTCGCTGGTTAAGAAATTGCTGATAGAAACGAAGTAGGTGTATGGTGCACTATCAATCTCTATAAAGCTGTTATTATTTAAAAAATTTTCTTGATTGTAAGTTTGCAGCGGAACCTGAAGCAGCAAATCATCAAATCGAATCCAGCTCGTGGTGTCGTTATAATAGGAAATGGCGTTATTGCCGGCTAGCGAATCAAGTACGTCCAAGTCCAGATTGTCTTTGTCACTCATCAGGCTTCGAAAGACCTTTTTATTTCCGGATTCAATGGGAAGAATTACGTAAACCACTTTTACCATATTGTGTCGCAACTCGAAGTTTTGCTTGTTATTTTCGTAGTAGGCCTCTATTTCTTTTTCTGTTACGAGGGTGTCGAGCTTTTCCGAAATTAGTTGGGTTTCATAATTGTATATCAGTAGTGAGTTGCGGTAGTCTTCCAGCTTTTGTTTGAAATTGGTTTGTGCCGCCGTCAGGTTTTTCTCCGCCTGACGGATCAACAACTGCTTGCGAACCCAATTGTCTATAAAACTGTTGACTAGCATCAGGCTGTCTTGCTTTGATACGCCGGCAATTACAAGTCCTTGAAGATCGGACTCGTAAAGGTAGTTTCCATACACTTTTGCCACCAGCTCACCTTTGGTGGTGTCGATAGCATTCGTGCAGGAAACAAATCCCAACAAAATCAAAAATAGCAATATCCTCATCAGCCTGTGTGGTTTAGTAGTTTTCTTTAACTTTTTCAAAAAGTTCCCGATTGACGCTTACAGGATATTTATCACGCAGGCTTTTTACCCAGTTTTTCTCGAGCTCGGTCTGGTAATCCGAGGTGATGATGCCGCGTGCTTCTTTGAGTTCTTTGGGTTGCGGAGCAAGAATCTGATGCATGCGCACAAATACAGTTACCTTCTCAACATTGGTTTTTAGCGCGTCAGAAAGTCCGGTTTCCCATTTCATCATGTCTACATAATTGTTGTCGCCTTTCTCAAATTTTCCTTTCTTGATTCTCACCGAACGGATGCTGTCTTGTTCCAGTACTCTCAAAACATCTTCATCTGCGGTATTATTTTTAAGTATTTCGGCAACTTTGGCTACATCAGCTTCCTCGTTGATGGTGAAAATGGTCGCATCTGCGCGTTCGGTCCAAAGGTAATTTTGCTTGTTCCGGGTATAAAAACTTTCCAGGCCTGTAGTGTCTTTCACGGCTTTTGTCCATACTTCCTTGTCCATCAGGTCAAACAATAAAATGCCATCGTAATATTCCTCCATAAGCAAAGCAAACTCAGGATATTTTTTCTCCAACATGCTGTCTTCATAGTCCATGCTGCTTTGTTTTACGAATTCGTTATACAGTTTGTAGGCATAACGTTCAGCAGTGATGTTTTCCTGTTTGGCTTGTTTTTCAAGGATATAAGCAGTGAAGTCAGCTGATGTATAGGTTTTTTTGCCCAGTTTGAAGAAGTTGAGTGCTTTGGTATTTTCGGCAGTTGGTGTCCAATTTCCACTGGTAAAAGTGCTGTCTAATTGGGCAACAAAAGCTTGCACATTTTTATCGTAAGCTTTGAAATTAGCATCTTTTTTTATTTGTGCAATCACGGCTTGCTCGCTTTTCTGGGCGCGGCTGTCTTTTGCCAGCCGTTCGCTAAGCTTTGCTTTTTCTTCCTCAAAGCTTCCTGGTTTTTCCAGTCCAATCAGCTTGATAATGTGATAGCCATAAGGTGTTTTTACCGGCTCAGAAATTTCGCCAATCTCCATATTTTTGATGGTAGCGACAAATTCCGGCACAATTCTATTAACGGTAAACTTGCTCAGTTTTCCGTCGCGCTGCGCTGATCCACGGTCTTCGGAGTAGGCTTTTACAGCATCTTCAAATGACATGCCGCCTTCAATTTCTGCGTAAATAAGTGCAATTTTTTCTGCTTTAGCATTCACCAATGAATCTGAGGCTTGCGGTGGAAGGCTCAGATAAATATGTGCTACTTCTATGCTTCCAAGAGCCGGGCTGCGGTCTTCCACTTTTATCAGGTGATAGCCGAAGTCGCTTCTAACAGGCAAGGAAACCTCTCCAACAGGCGTTTTGTAAGCGCCATTCTCAAAAGGATAAACCATATCGAAAACTGAAAAATAGCCTAGATCGCCTTTATTGCCGGGGCGAAACGATTGCTTGCCCACAATTTCTTCCCTGTCTTTTGCTGAAGGGTCTTCGGATTCTTTCTCGGCTACGACAGCAAAATCTTCACCAGCCAGAATCCTTTTGCGTAAGTCCATTGCCCGATTGTATACCTTGAGCGTATCAGCCGGGGCAGCATCTTTGTCGAGTATGAGCAGGATATGGCTGGCGCGAACATCTTGCATCTTACGGTTATAGGCTTCCTGCAAAAGTGCTTCGCTCACCTCGTCATTCGTGAAATAAGGCTTGGCCAATTGCTTGCGATAACCCTCTAATTCCTTTTTAAAGGCTTTGGAGGTGTCCATCTTTAAAAATTCAGCTTCTTTTACTTTCAATTTGAAATTGATGTACAGATCGAGGTATTCGTCAAGTGATTTTTTGTCAATGACTTCGTTGTTCACATTATTTTTGCTGTAAACATCCATAAATTCTTTTACCGTAACTTGTTCATCAGCAATGGTCATCAAAACCTTATTGTCTAGTTTGTTTTGTGCTTGTCCTATTGCAAGCGATCCCAGTAATATTGTCAATAGAACTGTTCGGAGAGTCTTCATTTTAATCATTGTGCTTTATGGGTTTAATTCTTGATACTGTCATTTCTTGATACCGAAAATTTATCGGATAAACATTTTTTATTGCTGTTTAGTTTTTTCTGCTGTAATTAGGTGCGTCGCGTGTTACGGTGATGTCGTGCGGATGACTTTCGAAAACGCCGGCAGCTGTAATTTGCACGAATCGGGCCTTTAATAAGTCGGGGATAGTTGCCGAGCCGGTATAGCCCATTCCGGCACGCAGGCCGCCCACCAATTGATGTAACACTTCGGATAGAGTTCCTTTAAAAGGCACACGGCCCACAATACCTTCCGGCACGAGTTTTTTCACATCGTCTTCAGTATCTTGGAAATAGCGATCTTTTGAGCCTTCCTGCATGGCTTCAATGGAGCCCATGCCACGGTATGTTTTATATTTACGACCTTCGTAAATGATGGTTTCGCCAGGAGATTCGTCCACACCGGCAAATAAAGATCCGGCCATGATGCTTGATGCCCCTGCTGCCAGGGCTTTCACGATGTCGCCGGTAAATCGGATTCCGCCATCGGCTATTACCGGTATGCCGGTTCCACGCAATGATTTGGCAACATCATAAACGGCTGTAAGCTGTGGTACGCCCACGCCAGCGATGATTCGCGTGGTGCAGATTGAGCCGGGACCAATGCCTACTTTTATACCATCGGCACCGGCGGCCAATAAATCCATAGCAGCCTCCGCTGTGGCCACATTGCCAATCACTAGGTCGATATCTCTGTATTTTTTCTTGATATTTTTGGCCATCTCAATCACACCTTTTGAGTGACCGTGAGCCGTGTCAACAACAATGGCATCAACGCCCTGCTCTACCAACGCTTCAACTCTTTCCATGGTGTTTGCAGCAATGCCAACGGCAGCAGCAACACGCAGCCGTCCACGCTCGTCTTTACAGGCATTGGGGCGGGCTTTTATTTTGATGATGTCTTTGTAGGTGATTAAGCCAATCAGCCGGTTGTCGTTATCTATTACCGGAAGCTTCTCGATGCGGTGTTTGTGTAAAATTTCACCAGCCTTTTCGAAATTGGTAAACTCGGTGGTCGTTACCAGGTTTTCACGCGTCATTACTTCGTATATTGGCCTGTTGATGCGTCTTTCAAAGCGTAAATCCCGGTTGGTTACGATACCGGCTAACCGATTGTTTTTGTCCACAACCGGAATGCCTCCAATATGAAATTCTTCCATTATTTTAAGTGCATCGAGTACAGTTTCGTCATCGCGCATCGTCACCGGATCGATAATCATACCGTTTTCGGCACGTTTTACTTTGCGCACTTCTGCGGCTTGTTTCTCGATGGTCATATTCTTGTGCAATACGCCAATACCACCTTCCTGCGCCATAGCGATGGCCATCATAGATTCAGTAACGGTGTCCATAGCGGCTGAAACTACAGGAATGCGCAACTGGATGTTTCGCGAAAAATAGGTGGTGAGGTCGGTTTCCCGTGGCAAAACCTCGCTGTAGGCGGGTAACAAAAGCACGTCGTCGTAGGTAAGCCCTTCACCAACGAGTTTTTCTGGATCAAACGGCATAGTATTTGGATTTTATTGTGTGCAAATGTATTAAAAATCGTGATTCAGCACCTCATTATAGGCAAGTGAATTGGTTGACGTGCCATCAATTTTTTGAGAATAATTTATAGAGTAATTTAGATTATCAATTCTTGAAATGATTGTGTAAGATGCAGTAAAACAAGTAGTTAACGCTTGATGGCTCTGATTTGTCAGCAAAGTGGTTTTTACGAAAGAGAAATTATATTGTCAAGTTGCTTTAAATCAGGTAATTATAATTGATTGTTTTTTTGATTTTAATGAATTGATAATTGTGCATGAAAAAGCATTTCTAAAATTATGTAAATCGCAGTGTATCAATGCTTAATAAATGAAATTAGGATATAAAATCTATCCAATGAAGCGAATTATTTTGAGTTTTAGGATAAGCTATAAAATAAGCAGGGATGCCTAAGTTTTAACACTTTTTAAAATATCTGTCCTTGATTTGTGAAGACTAATTGGCACAAACTGATTTATTTCAGCCGTTAAAATGTTTGAAATCTGAGTTTTTTAAAAAAGTTAGCAGGATAAAACCGATAGAGATGAGAAGCTCGTGTTAAAATTTTTGTTTTTATTTTCCGTCAAATCTCAGGCTAATCACTACTACTTCAGGGCGATTTCCGAGACGAACGGGGGGTCCCCAAGTACCAATTCCACTGGAGACGTAAGCGTGCATTTCGCCAAATTTCTTGTATCCCCAACTCAATGGAAACAGGGCTTGGGTGATATAATTAAACGGCCACATTTGACCGTGATGGGTATGGCCGCTCAGGATTAAATCAACGCCTTCGGATTGCGCCTCAGCGTATGCTCTGGGCTGGTGGTCGAGTACAATACTCACCTCGTCATCAGGGATATTTGCCATTATTTCCTTTAATGATTTTCGCTGCTCACCCGCAAAACGTTTGCTTTCCACATCATCGCGGCCAATAATCCACAGCTTTGGCAAAATCTGCACAGCGGTATCACGCAGCACTTTTATGCCGTGTTTTCTCAGGTAATGCACAGCAGCATTGGCTCCGCCAATATATTCGTGGTTTCCGGTTGATGCATAAACGCCCATCGGTGCAGCAAGTTTGCTAAACATAGCACCTAAATTTTGTCTGATTACAGGCGTCAGATCTTCGTCCACCAGATCGCCGGGAATAAGAATAACATCAGGCTCCACGGAGTTGATATGATCAATGATTTTGTTGAGGCGATGGCTGGAAATTATGGTTCCCAAGTGAATGTCAGAAACCATCGCAATGCGCAAATTATCACGTGAATCAATGCTTTTCGTTAGCGAAATATTTACCCGATTGGTGCGCGGCAACAAGGCGTTGAGGTGGCCGACAAAAATCAACAAAAATACTGCTGTTGCAAGGCCAATGGTAATGAAATAAGGCCTTGACAGGACTGCTTCCGGAATAATTTTGGAGAAAAAAGGCACGTAATGATTTACCAACCGTAGCAGATCTATAGCAATCACGGCCAAAAACAGATAAACCATCGCGGCGAGCCAGAAAGAACCAATCCAAGTGAAGGCATCGCTTAAGGTGGATAGATAAACTTTTTCGAGTACGCGACCCACGATGTATGCCGCGGCGATAAACCAAAAAGCCACAATATAGACCGTACGCAGCGAGGTGTCCGGCTCAAAAGTTTTTAAGCCCCGATTGAAAATATAGAAATTGACAAGGCCGTAAACAGTCAATACGATACTGAAAAAGATTAGAAATTGCACCTGTTTCATAGTTTAATTATACAGTAGTTAGAACCAGATAATGTTGATTATGTTCAGCTAAATCAACACTTTAACACTTTTTAGCGTTTTGCTCTTCTCTTGGTTTTTTTAGGAAGATAAAGCTTTGATTTGTTGCTCAATGAGGGTGATTTTTGATTCGGCATCGGCTTTCTTTTTGTGTTCGAGCTCAACCACTGCAGCAGGTGCACCGCTGACAAAACGTTCATTGCTCAGCTTTTTATCCACAGATTTTAAAAAGCCCTGGTAGTATTTCAGTTCTTCGTGCAATTTTTCAAGCTCGGCTTCCACGTCAATAGCTTCATTTAAAGGGATATATATCTCAGTAGCTTGCACACGGAAACCAAAAGTTCCTTCTTCAACACTTTCGACCTGTGCGATCGAAGTTAGGTTACACAACCTGGCGATAATACCTTCAAATTGTGGGTTGTAAGTCTTGTTTTTATCTATAATCAGCACCTCAAGTGGATCGCGGTAAGGGATATTTTTTTCTGCCCGAATTTTACGGATACCGAGGATTGTTTCGGCAGCAAAATCAAAGCCTTCCAAAAGTTTCGTATCCACTTCTTGGGCTTTTGGCATGGAAGCAATTATCAAGTCGTCACCAGCTTTTCTATCGGCCAGCAGGTGCCATATTTCTTCGGTGATAAAAGGCATAAAGGGATGCAGCAACTTCATCAAATTTTCAAAGAAACCAATCGTTGCCTCATAAGTTGCTTTGTCAATCGGCTGATTCATTGGTGGTTTGATCATCTCCAGATACCAAGAACAGAAATCATCCCAGGTAAGTTTATAAGCGGTCATCAATGCTTCCGAAAGCCGGTATTTGCTGTAAAGGTCTTCGGATTGTGCCAAAGCCTGATTGAAACGGGCGTTGAACCAATCAACAGCGAGCTGTGCGTTTTCGGTTTGTTTGACCTTCGAATCTACTTCCCAGCCTTTGACTAAGCGCATCGCGTTCCAGATTTTATTACTGAAATTTCTGCCTTGCTCGCAAAGTGCTTCGTCAAAAGGTAAATCGTTGCCCGCCGGCGAAGTCAATAGCATGCCAACACGCACGCCATCAGCGCCATAAGTATTTATCAGCTCGATGGGATCGGGTGAGTTACCTAAACTTTTCGACATTTTACGACCTTGTTTATCGCGTACAATTCCAGTGAGATAAACCGATTGAAAAGGTTTTTCGTTTTGGTATTCGTAACCGGCAATAATCATTCTGGCGACCCAGAAAAATAAGATTTCGGGAGCCGTAACTAAATCATTAGTAGGGTAGTAGTATTTTATTTCAGGATTCTCCGGATTTCTGATGCCATCGAAAACTGAGATAGGCCAAAGCCAGCTCGAAAACCAAGTGTCGAGAACATCTTCATCTTGTTTTAAATCAATGAGTTGAAGCTGTGAATTAGCAGTTTTTTTACGGGCTTTTTCGAGGGCTTCATTTTCGTCCATGGCTACCACAAAGTCTTCCATGCCATCGCCATAAAACCAAGCCGGAATGCGGTGTCCCCACCAAAGCTGGCGTGAGATATTCCAGTCGCGTACGTTTTCCATCCAGTGGCGGTAGGTATTTTTGAACTTCTCCGGAACCAGCTTCACGGTGTCGTCCATCACTGCTTTTAGCGCAGGCTCGGCCAGCTTTTCCATTGCCAAAAACCATTGGTAAGAAAGTTTTGGTTCGATCACAGCACCAGTGCGTTCTGAAGTGCCGACTTTATTTTGGTAATCTTCGGTTTTTACCAGGTTTTTAAGCTGCTCTAACTCTTTTACAATCGCTTTGCGACAGGCAAAACGATCCATTCCTTTGTAGTGTAGGCCATATTCGTTCAAGCTCGCGTCGTCATTGAAAATATCGATAAATTCGAGTTGGTGTTTGTCGCCGATAATTTTATCGTTGGGATCGTGGGCGGGCGTAATTTTCAGACAACCGGTACCAAATTCCATATCCACATATTCATCTTCAATCAGTGGGATGCTGCGGTTGGCAATCGGCACAATTACGCGCTTACCTTTGAGGTGCTGAAAACGCGGGTCAGTAGGATTATAGCAGACCGCGGTATCGCCCAAAATGGTCTCGGGACGTGTGGTAGCAATAGTTACAAAGTCGTTTTCATTTTTTATCTGATAGCGCAAATAATAAAGCTTTCCCTGTGATTCTTTGTGAATCACCTCTTCGTCAGAAACGGTGGTTTTCGCTTCGGGATCCCAATTTACCATGCGGTAACCGCGATAAATGAGTCCTTTATTATAAAGGTCAACGAAAACCTGCAAAACAGATTCCGACATATCCGGATCCATAGTAAATTTGGTGCGTTCCCAATCGCAGCTGGCGCCCAATTTCTTCAGCTGTTGGAGGATAATTCCGCCGTGTTTGTGGGTCCATTCCCAGGCGTGTTCGAGGAAATCTACCCGGCTCAGCTCGTTTTTGTTGATGCCTTGCTCCTTAAGTTTACTCACCACTTTGGCTTCAGTAGCGATGGAAGCGTGGTCGGTTCCCGGCACCCAAAGGGCGTTTTTGCCCAGCATGCGGGCGCGTCGAATCAGCACATCCTGAATGGTGTTGTTGAGCATGTGGCCCATGTGCAAAACGCCCGTAACGTTAGGAGGCGGAATTACGATGGTGTAGGGTTCACGCTCGTCAGGCTCAGAGTGAAAATATTTTTTTTCTGTCCAGTATTTGTACCATTTGTCTTCGGTGGTGGCAGGATTGTATTTGCTACTGATTTCCATAAGATTAATCGTTTCTTTTGCTTTTGAGGGCGCAAAATTAGGAAATTAAGTCAAGCAGTTTGAAAATAGCCGCTAAACTGCTGCTGCGAGCTATTGTTTCTTCCTAAATTATAGTACTTTTATTCTTTAGAAAAGAAGCATTGAAACATACTGTTTTTAACATTTCATCAGCCTAACACCTATTTTGAAAGCCTATGAAGTACCGTTTGATTTACGATAAAGAAGCGCAGGAAACCGTTGATGATAAAGTGCTTCCTTTAGTAGAAGAATTGATTGATAAAGCCGAAATGTTTGGTACTGAGCTGATTGAAAGATTTAGTCCAAATCAAAAGCTGTTGTTTTATGTTACTGACGAACAGCTTAAAAGCGTTTTTTCGGTAATCCTTGAAAAGGAGCTGACGGTCACGGTCTTGCCGCATCCTGAGAATAAAGAATCCTGCATTGGATTTGGTGTTTCGCGCCAGCTTGATAAAGCTGTAAAACACCTCAAAACAGCTCCCGAAAGCTTGAAAGCTGATGTGTTTTATTGCAATGATAAAATCGTTTTTGATCAGGTTTCAGTCGGTGAAAATTTCATGACTACAGGAGATTTAAGTGCTGTAAACAAGTTGTTTGGATTAAATTTTAGGCAGCTGAAACGACTTTTTACGATTAAGCTATTTTTGCTCGATGTCAAGCTTTCATCAGACAAAAATTTGAAAACAGCAGTTTCATCTATTTCAATTTCCGAACACCGCAAAAGCTCGTTGTTGTCGCGCATGATGATGGAAGACTCCTCGCTTAGCGACAAAAAACTCCATTTATTTTTGATCAGTCCGCGCAGCCTGATGGAAATGATTCGGTATATGTTTTCCAGCTTGAAATCAAAAAGTAAATTACCGGGTTTTGCTGCGCACATCAAGACAACGGGTGGAGAGCTATCTTTTCCGGAAGGTGAGCGCGTTTACGTTGTGGACAAGAAATTATACAAAGCAAGTTCACTAAAGATTCACATAGGTGAAACGGCGGTGAATATTGTGCCGGGCGAGAATCTTAATATCCCCGAAAAAACCACCGGATCTGATGAGATTTTCAAAACTTCTGCACTGCCGGATCAGGCTACAGCCAAAGAAATTACCGGTAAAACCCTGCCGCTGATACGTCATGCCTCTACGGAAGAATTTAAAGGTTTATTTCTGGTTTTGCGCGACAATGCCAGCCTCAAAAGCTCGTACTTGGTGCTGATGGTGCTTTCGACTTTGCTGGCTACTTTTGGCTTGTTTGCCAATTCGAGTCCAGTAGTTATTGGTGCTATGATTTTGGCGCCACTGATGAGTCCGATTATTTCGTTGAGCATGGGAGCTTTGCGTCAGGATAAAAAGTTGATTTTGACGAGCATCTACACCATTTTGTCGGGACTTGGGATTGCGCTTGCTTTTGCGGTATTACTAACTTGGCTTACTCCTATAAATACTGCCGGAGAAGAAATATTATCGCGTACCCGACCAAACCTGCTGGACTTAGGTATAGCAGTGGTTTCGGGCATTGCCGGCGCTTATGCTCACGCCCGCACAGAAATTGCAAAAGCCCTTGCCGGCGTTGCCATTGCAGTAGCTTTGATTCCTCCGTTGGCTGTGGCAGCAATCGGTCTGGGCTGGCTCGATTTTGAAATCTTCTTTGGGGCAATTTTGCTGTTGGTAACTAACCTCGCTGGAATGATTTTCGCAGCTTCTGTTACTTTTTTATTACTTGGATTCAGCCCTTTAAAATTGGCCACAAAAGGGATGTTAATCTCTCTGGTTGTGGTTGCTTTGTTAAGTATTCCGCTTGCGCTGAGCTTTGGAGAGATGGTCAGGGTTCATAGAATAACCGCCGAGATGAAAACGTTTAACACCGATATTTTTGATGTCAAGGATATTCAGGTTCAGCATACCAAACCCTTGAGAATTGCACTAAAAATTGTGTCAGATGAACCCTTAGATGTTGAGCAGCTTGATTCGCTAAAGCAACGCATTGAAAAAAAACTGGAGCGGGAAGTAGAGCTGGAATTTATTTTTGGCATAAAAAGGTAGCCAAAAAATCCGGCTAGTAGTTTTACGCAGTTTTTGGCCTTTTCTTACAAAGTCTAATTAGAAACCTTTCTAAATACAGAAGCTGCGCAACCTGATTGTGGCATCTGTTGTCTTACTTAAACTTAAAAAACCATAAAGCTATTTTTTACGAAATTGGAACTAGTTTACAATTCGTACTTTTGCACCTCATATTATATTAAGCTATGAAATTTAGAACAGTATTTCGTCTGATTGCGGCTTTCATTTTTTTAATGCCAACGCTGGCTAAGGCTCAGATATTGGAGCCTGTAACCTGGGAATTTACAACCGAAAAGCTGGCTGATGACCGCTATAATCTTGTTTTTACAGCAGATATTGAGCCGAAATGGCACCTTTATTCGCAAAATATTCCAATGTCGCCACCGGCTACAACCTTTAGTTTTAATGATAATGCAGCCGTTGAGTTTATTGGCAAAGTAACCGAAACAGAATCTGTTGAACAATACGATCCTAACTTTGATATGGTGCTGCGGTTTTTTTCAGGCCAGGCCGTTTTTAAGCAGGAAGTGAAATTATTGAGCTCCGAAAACAGCACGGTTAAAGGTGTGCTGGAGTTTATGAGCTGCGACGATATGCGTTGTTTGCCGCCCTCTGAAATTGATTTCTCTTTTAATCTGAAAGGCTCAGCAAGTGGTGTTCCGGTTAGTACAAATGTGGGTGCTGCCACCGAAAGTAAGGTGCTAGAGCCGGTGAACTGGTCTTATGATGTTAATAAGCTGGACGATAGGCAGATAGAGCTGATTTTTAAAGCGCAAATTGACAAAGGATTCCACCTTTACTCAATAGATATTCCTGAAAATGGTCCCTTACCAACGGTTTTCACTTTTTACGAAAATGATAAACTCGAACTGGTTGGTTCTCCTGTAGAATCACTTGAAGGTACTGTAAAATATGACGAAATCTTTGAGATGGACATCAAGTCATTTGAAGACAAAGCAGAGTTTCGGCAGACGATTAAACTGAAAGACAAAGCGCCTGTGAATATTGCCGGTGAAATAGCTTATATGGTTTGTAATGATGTGGGTTGTGTGGCTTTATATCACGATTTTGATGTGGTGTATGATGGTGCTACCGTCAAAGCTGCATCGGCACAAGTTGTTGCTGAAAAGCCTGTAGAAAAGCAAAAAAGAGCTGATATTTTGGGTTCAGGTGCCTCTTTATGGGGTTTCTTTTTCTTGGCATTTTTGGGCGGTTTGGCGGCAATCGTCACTCCTTGCGTGTTTCCGATGATTCCGATGACGGTGTCCTTTTTCATGAAAGACAAAGAGGAAGATAAGCTCAAAGGAAGACTGCAGGCAATTGTTTATGGCCTGGCGATTATCGGGATTTATACCTTGATTGGCTCTATTCTGGCTGTTGTGGCCGGACCGGATATTGCCAACTGGCTTAGCACACACTGGCTGCCCAATATTTTGTTTTTCGTGATATTTGTGGTGTTCGCCGCCTCGTTTTTTGGCATGTTCGACATCACGCTGCCGCATTGGCTGGTTAGCAAGTCTGATTCAGCGGCTGACCGTGGCGGTTTTGTTGGCTCAATTTTCATGGCCTTGACACTGGTGCTGGTTTCTTTTAGCTGTACCGGTCCTATCGTTGGGACAATACTTGTTGAGTCCGCCGGCGGACAGGTCTTGAAACCAATTATCGGAATGTTTGGTTTTTCATTGGCTTTTGCGCTGCCGTTCACGCTCCTTGCGTTCTTCCCGTCATGGCTCAACAACCTGCCAAAGTCTGGTGGATGGCTCAACTCGGTGAAGGTTGTTTTGGGCTTCCTGGAGCTGGCTCTCGGACTTAAATTCCTCAGCATTGCTGATCAAACGTACCACTGGGGCTTGCTCGATAGAGAGACATACCTGGCGTTTTGGATCGTAATTTTCTTCCTGATGGGCTTGTACCTGATGGGAAAAATAAAATTTGCACACGACTCGGATGTGAAATTTTTGAGTGTTCCGCGTTTGATATTTTCTATCGTCACCTTCAGCTTTGTGGTTTACCTGATTCCGGGTATGTTTGGTGCACCGCTAAAAGCTCTTTCGGGCTATGTGCCGCCTATGCACACGCACGACTTCGATCTGACTGATATTATTCGTAAAAATAGTGGAGGTTCAGGTGTTACCGCAGCAGTGAGATTTACGGATAACGATTTATGCGAAACGCCTAAATTTGGTGAGAAACTGAACTTGCCGCATGGCTTACAGGGCTATTTTGATTACGAACAGGGTCTGGCCTGCGCCAAAGCACTCGACAAACCTATCTTCCTCGACTTTACGGGCCACGGATGCGTGAACTGCAGAGAAATGGAAGCCAATGTCTGGAGCGATCCGCAGGTGCTGCAATTGCTAAGAGATGAATACTTGATTATCGCTTTGTACGTGGACGACAAAACCGCTCTTCCCGAAGAAGAATGGGTGCTTTCTGACTATGATAACAAATGGAAGAAGACGATTGGCCGTAAGTTTGCCGATTTCCAGGTATCGAAATTCGGTGTGAATGCACAGCCGTTTTATGTGCTGATGGGTCATGAAAACAATGTTGTTATCGAGCCACGGGCCTACAGCCTGGATGTGAATGAGTTCATTGCTTTCCTGAAAGAAGGCGTTGAGAACTATAAAAAAGGTAAAACCGTATTCACCATCCCTGAATAAGGGCTTTTATAGAAACAAAAAAAGTGCCGGACAATTCATTTATCCGGCACTTTTTGTAGGATTGAATTTCTAAACTATCAAGAAATTCAAGTTTCCTTGTTTTACATTTCAGCAAAATGCTTGTAGAAGGCGGCAATAGTTTCAATGCCTTTGTAGAAATTATCGAGTGGATAATTTTCGTTCGGCGAGTGGATAGCGTCGGATTCCAGACCAAAGCCCATCAGCACCGATTTTAATCCCAGGATTTCTTCAAATGTAGAAATGATCGGGATGCTTCCGCCGCTGCGCATCGGGATGGGCTGCTTGCCATATATATCCCTATAAGCTTTTTCGGCAGCTTTGTATGCTGGCAGGTCGATGGGGCAAACGTAGGCCTGACCGCCATGTAGGTATTCTACCTTTACTTTTACTGATTTCGGAGCTATTTTTTCAAAGTGTTCTTTGAAAAGCACTTCAATTTTATTGTGGTGCTGATTGGGAACTAGACGGGTCGAAATTTTGGCGTAAGCCTTTGAAGGTAAAACCGTTTTGGCACCTTCGCCGGTGTAGCCACCCCAGATGCCGCACACATCAAATGTAGGGCGGATCCCGGTATGTTCTATGGTGGTGTACCCTTTTTCGCCTTGCAGTGCATCCACATCAATGGCTTTTTTGTAAGCCTCGGAGCTAAATGGTGCTTTGTTGAGTAGCTCGCGTTCTGCTTTGGTAGATTCCAGCACGTCATCATAAAAACCTGGAATGGTGATACGGTTATTTTCATCGGTCATTTGAGCGATAAGATCGGCCAAAACATTGATAGGATTGGCTACTGCACCACCGAAAAGCCCCGAATGTAAATCGCGGTTGGGACCGGTAACTTCTACCTGCCAATAGGCTAAGCCACGCAATCCTGTAGTAATTGACGGCACATCGGCAGCAATCATGCTGGTGTCGGAAACCAAGATAACATCAGCTTTTAGCATGGCTTTGTTTTCCTCGCACCATTTTCCCAGGCTGGGTGATCCAATTTCTTCTTCACCTTCAATCATAAACTTCACATTGCAAGGCAGGCTGTCGGTTTTTACCAGAGTTTCAAAGGCTTTGGCATGCATAAAAGCCTGGCCTTTATCATCGTCTGCGCCTCTGGCCCAAATTTTTCCATCTCTGATCTCCGGCTCAAATGGTGGGCTGTCCCACAACTCGATAGGATCAACAGGCATCACGTCGTAATGGCCGTAAACCAGCACTGTCGGTAATGCAGGGTCGATAATTTTTTCGCCATAAACCACAGGGTTACCGTCGGAAGGAAGTACCTCCGCCTTGTCAGCTCCGGCTTTCAGGATATGGTCGCGCCAATATTCAGCTGCCTTTTGCATATCAGGTTTGTGGGCACTCAGCGAGCTGATGGATGGAATCCGGATCAGGCCGAAAAGTTCCTCCAAAAATCTGTCTTTGTTCGATTCGATGTAGGTTTTAATTTTTTCCATGGATAATTTATGATTAATAGATATTAGTTTTCAAAATTATAGAAAATTCCCGAGGGGGGAGGCATGAATTTTCTCTTTGTTTTGATCAAGTCGAGAGAAGAACGAGATTTTATTAATAGCAAGGAGAAAATTCATGAATTTTCTCCTTGCAGTAGGCTGTTGAGAGGCTGTTGAGAGGCTGTTCAGAAAATTCATGAATTTTCTTTGCCTCTCGGTGCCTCTCGTTATTTATTGTCTTTTTTCCATTTTGCAGGGTTGTTGGCGATATAGGTTTTTATGTATTGATAAGATGCGGGATCACGGATTATGGTGTCGTGGTAGTCTTTTTGCCAGTTTCGCGTGGAAGGACTGCTGCGTAGGATATTTATTTGTTTCGATGTTTGGTGCTTGAATTTGCCCAATATTTTCGAGATGAGCATCTTGCGACGCTGTTTGCGGTAGTGCTTTATTTCGTCAAGACTTGGCTTATAACCAGAGATATGCCACCATTGTTGGCCTGTTGGTTGTGGTTGAGGTTCATCGCCAATTGAAGATGTGCCGTTCTCGAAGTCAAAGTCGTTTAACGTCAATATAAAATGAAGGTGATCGGGCATCACGATCCACTCTTCCAGGCTTATGCGTTTGTGGTATTCAGGGATTTTTTTATCTCGCCATCAACGATTTTGCCGTATTCCGATAAAATCATTTTACGATCAACCACTTGTCCCAAGATGCATTTGCGGTCTGCAACATTGATGGTGATGTAATAATGTCCCGGCCAGGAGTAATCCCAATATCTTGATCTGTTCGATGGGATTCTGTATTTTCCATTAAACTTTTGCATACGTCGATGTTATTTTGTTAGTTGTTTAGCTGTCAGGAGGCTAAGGTAGTGTTTTTTGGGGCGGTGTGGGGGTGGGGGGGGTGTGGGGGAGAAAATTCGTGAATTTTCTTTACGCCTTCTATATGCCTTTATGCTTTTCTTTACGCTTTCTATGCGCCTTTATGCCTTCCTTTAAGCCTTTACGCTTTTACGCTTTCTATACGCCTTTATGCTTTTCTTTACGCTTTCTTTAGGCGTTCTATACGCTCTCTATACCCTTTCTTTACTGTTTTCTTCACGTTTTCCTCCTGATACAGCGTTGTTAACAAGCTAAAGTATTTTTTTTTTGCCTCTGCCACTCAAAACTATAACTTTGCCGTTTAAACTAGATTGACTATGAAGCCTGTGAGAATTGCTATCAACGGATTTGGCCGCATTGGTCGTGTTACTTTACGAAGGATTTTGCTGCGGTCTGATATGGAGCTTGTTGCAATAAATGATTTGGCTGAATGCGCCAACCTTGCACACCTCCTAAAATATGATTCCGTGCATGGAAGTTTTGATGGCACCGTTAGCTGTAAGAATAATAAAATGATTGTCAACGGGCAGGAAATCATCGTGTTAACTGAGCCTGATCCCGCTAAATTACCCTGGAAACAATTGCAGATTGATGTGGTAATTGAGGCAACCGGTGTATTTATTGAGCCGGAAAAGGCGCTGCTGCATGTACATAAATCCGGTGCGCGTAAAGTTATTATTTCGGCTCCGGCCAAAGATGAGCAGGAAGGCGTTCCGTATATTGTTTTGGGCGTGAATGATCACCTGATTGATAGGAACGCCCTGGTTATTTCCAACGCTTCCTGCACTACCAATAATGTGGCACCGTTAATCAAGCTGCTTAACGATAATTGGGGTGTGCAAAAAGGTTTTATTACGACGGTGCACTCCTATACTAAAGACCAAAACTTGGTGGATGGCCCGCACAAAGACTGGCGACGAGGCCGTGCAGCGGCTTATTCTATTGTGCCTACCACAACGGGAGCTGCCAAAGCTGCCACACGGATTTTTCCGCACCTGGTCGGGAATCTCGGTGGAGCCGGAATCCGTGTGCCAGTGCCTGATGGCTCACTCACTGATTTGACCTGTACGCTTGATAAATCGACCAGTGTGGAAGCTATAAATGCGGTCTTTAAGGCTGCCGCCGAAAATGAGATGAAAGGAATTTTGGAATATACCGAAGATCCGATCGTGTCGGCAGATATTATTGGAAACACGCATTCGGCAATATTTGATGCCGGATTGACGGCGGTGTTGGGCGACAAAAATAAGCTGGTAAAAGTGGTGGCCTGGTACGATAATGAGATGGGTTATGCCAGCCGTTTGGTTGAGCTTATCGCAAAATTCGCCTGATATTTTGAAGCAATTTGATCAGCTTGTTGTTGGAGGTGGCCTGGCCGGAAGCCTGATGGCTTATCGCTTGTGGAAGGCAGGACAAAAGGTTTGCTGGATAAAAACTTCTCCTCACGGAAGTTCTACAGATGTCGCCGCTGGATTAATCAATCCATTGGTATTTAGGTATTTGACGCCAGTTTGGAAAGTGGAAACCTTATTGCCGCAAGCGGTTTCTTTTTACCGGCAACTCGAAGTGGAATGCGGTCGGCAATTTCTGCACGAAATTACTGTCGCCAAGCTTTTTGGTGATCAGGATCAGGTTTTGTGGCAACGAAAAATAAGGCTTCCAAAAGTTTCGCGCTGGGTCGAAAGTATCGGCGCTGTAGCTGATGATCCGAAATTGATACAGCCCTGGGGCGCGGGTTTTGTGAACGGCTATTGGTTGGATACTACTATGTTTTTATTGGCTGTTGAGCAATTATTAAGTCAACATTTGAATATAATTGAAGGCTATTTTGATTCTTCTAAACTGGAGCAGTCAGAAGAAGGAATAATGTACGAAAATTCTATTATAGCCAAAAAGTTGATCTTCTGCGAAGGTTGGAACGCTGTGAATAGCAGCTTTTTCAATTTCATTCCGTTCAGGCCGGTGAAAGGGGAATTGCTTACCTTAAAAATCAAGGATTGGAAGTCTAATTATTTATTGAATAAAGACGTTTTTTTGCTGCCGATTGGCGATCAGTTTTATTGCTTAGGCGCGACTTACGACTGGGGCGACTTATCGGATACGCCTACCGAAGCTGCAAAAACCGACTTGCTCGAAAAGCTTAAAGCTTTCTTGCCTCTGGGAGTTGAAGTGGTGGAGCATCGTGCCGGCGTGCGCCCAGCTGTAGCCGATCGCAGGCCTGTGGCGGGCTGGCATCCTGAGTTTCCACACTTGGCTATCCTCAACGGGCTTGGTGCGCGTGGCTTGCTGATTGCGCCTTGGCTAAGTCAGCAACTGCTTGAGCTAATCCTGAATGATAAAGAAATAGACGCTGAGGTTAATCCCTTGCGTTTTTGGAAAAAATAATTTTGAGGATTAATTATTGTCCTAAAAGTATTTCAATTCCAGCTCATTACCATCAAAAACTGCATAAGAAAAGTTAGTAACCCAATCACCCAGTATAATCAGTCGTGCCTTCTCGTTCAGCGGAAAGTCCAACGGAATATGGCGGTGGCCAAAAACAAAGAAGTCATAACTGTTGTCATTGGCTAAAATCGACTGGCAGTAATGATACAGCATCTCATTTTCAGGAATTATTTTGAAATCGTTTTTCTGCTCGCGGGCCACATTGGCAATCCTGCTTTTGTGCGAAAAAAACAGCCCCAAACGCGTGCCAATGTCGGGATGTATCCATTTGAAAAGCCATTGGTTAAACCGGTTTTCAAACACTTTTTTAAGCATTTTATAGCCTGTATCGCCAGGTCCCAGGCCATCGCCATGAGCCAGATAAAACTTTTTTCCGTTGAAAGTTCTGGTAACGGGTTTGCGATACAGCTGCACGCCGACTTCCTTTTCCAGGTAATCAAAAGCCCAGAGGTCGTGGTTTCCTTTGAAAACATGCACAGGAATTCCGTTATCGCAAATCTCGGCCAGCTTACCCAGCAGCCGCACAAATCCTTTTGGGACAACGGTTTTGTATTCAAACCAAAAGTCGAACACATCTCCCATCAGGAAAATTTCAGCGGCCTGATGTTTTATGCTATCTAACCAGTGCACCAGTTTACGTTCGCGTATCAAACTACTTTTTGAATCGGGAACGCCGAGGTGAAAATCAGACAGAAAATAGATGTGTTTACCGCTTTGGGCCATAGCTTGCTGTGCGTTGGATATATCTTATTGTAAAATATCTTCAGCAAGCAAAGCTTTGATAATCTTGGTCATACGTGGTTGCGCTGTAGCCGCTGCATCAACAACTTCCTGGTGCGAAATTTCCTGAATTTTACCTTTTACACCCAGATCGGAGATTACGGAAACAGCAAAAACCGGCAGCTTCATGTGACGGGCAACAATCACCTCTGGCACGGTTGACATACCAACAGCATCAGCACCGATAACACGTATGTAATAGTATTCGGCTGGTGTTTCAAAAGTAGGCCCGGTAACCGCTGCATAAACTCCCTGGTGAACCTTGACATCAAGTTTTTTGGCTACTTCTACTGCTTTTTGCAAGATCCTTTTGTCGTAAGCCTCACTCATGTCAGGGAAACGAGTTCCTAATCGCTCGTCATTTTTGCCAATCAAAGGGTTGGGCATCAGGTTGATGTGGTCGTTTATCAACATCAGATCGCCTACGGCAAAATCGGCATTGAGACCGCCGCTGGCATTGGAAACCACAAGTAGCTTTACACCAAGCAGTTTCATTATACGTACCGGAAAGGTAACCTCTTCGGAGGAATAGCCTTCATAATAATGAAAGCGACCCTGCATGGCAACAAGTCTTCGGCCACTTAGTTCACCAAAGATTAATCGACCCTGATGACCCTGAACGGTAGAAACTGGGAAGTTAGGGATTTCTGCGTAAGGAATTGCCGCCGTGATTTTCATTTCATCAACCAACCCACCCAGACCGGTACCGAGTATTATACCAATTTCTGGTTCGAAATTCGCTACCGTTTTGATGTAGCTAACTGTTTTTTCTAATTTTTCTAACATAGTCTAAAACCTGTTTGTCATAGTTAAGTTCTGCTGTTTTATGAAATTTAATTTCGATTGGCACATAAAACAGCGGGATATTTTTGAACATGCGAAAGTACGGAGAATCGACCAAACGCATGGCATCTTTTTCTGTCGTGACAATAATCTTATTTCTGCCCAAAATGTTTTCGTATTCATTTACAACACCTTGCATGTCTTTTTTTGAAAAAACATGGTGATCCGGAAAGTCAATAGTAATGAGGTCAGAACAGCGGCTTTTCAAAAAATCCTGCAAAGGATAGGGATTTGCTATTCCGCAAAAAAGAAGGATATTACTTACTTTACGCGGTATTGGAATGGAACTGTGTTCGCCTAAGGGAGATAGATTACCGTAGCTTATATAAGAATAATAAAGGCTTTGATACGGTTTAGGTTTAATAATTTCCTCGATGCGGCGGCGCGTAAAAGGAGATAAAACCAAGGGCGTTTTTGTTACAATAATTATATTAGCACGTTTGGCTGCTGAAACGGTATCACGCAAACGGCCAACCGGAAATAAATAGTCGTTAGGATACATATTATGGAAATCCGTAAGCAACACATTTAAGCCCGCTTTTAAATGACGGTGTTGAAATGCATCGTCTAATAAAATCAAATCCGGCGGGTTTTGTGAGGCTTTAAGTTTTTGAATTCCGCGAACCCTTCTCTCGTCAACAGCTACCGTTATATTTGTGAATTTAGTGAGGTATTGCATAGGTTCGTCGCCGATTTCGCGGTAAGTCATGCCTTTTTCGGCTATTAAAAAACCCTTTGACAAGCGCCCGTAGCCACGGCTCAAAACAGCCGTTTTAAATTCTTTTGAAAGTAAACGTATCAGATATTCTATATGAGGCGTTTTGCCTGTGCCGCCAAGCGATAAATTGCCCATACAAATAACAGGTGTGACAAAGGCAGTAGATTTTATTATTCCCCTGTCAAAAAGAAAATGCCGGAACAGTAAAATTAATTGATAAATCCAGGCAAGTGGGAGTAATATTATTCTCATAGGTTTTGGCAGGTTGATTCTTTTGTGCGTAATACGGAATAAAAAAATGGTTTAATAACATCAGAAAAAAGAAAAATCTTCGAATTTTTCAGCCTTATAAACAGTTGACCAAAATTACATAATTTTACCGAAATATCAAATTATTACATTACCGCTCTAAAATTGTCAAGATTCAACTGATGGTTAGTTGAGTTTTATGGGTTGATGTTCAGTGCTTGGATAGTTTTTAGCGTATAAAATCAAACAATTGAAGCTATGAGGATTAAAGAAATACTTAAGTTAATAACAGAGGAAGCCGCCTTATCGCTGCAAGAATCTTATGACAATTCGGGATTACTGATTGGTGATGAAACGGCTGAAGTGGAGCGCGTTTTGATGGCAATTGATATTACAGAAGAAGTTGTATCAGAGGCTATTACCAAAAATTGCGGCTTAATTATCGCGCATCACCCACTGATATTTAAGGGTTTGAAAACAATCAATCCAAAGAATCCGGTGGAGCGCATCGCTATCAAAGCCATTCAACATAATATTGCCATCGCAGCTATGCACACCAACCTGGATAACTATCAGTTTGGTGTAAATGCCAAGTTGGCCGCGGTGCTTGGCCTCAAAAACCTTAAAATTTTAAGCCCGATAAAATCCGGCCTGCGCAAACTCGTTGTTTTTGTTCCCTTAGCCCATGCCGAAACGCTGCGAAAAGCTCTCTTTGATGCTGGAGCAGGTGCTATCGGTGCTTATGATAGCTGTAGTTTTAACACAGCGGGAACAGGCACTTTCAGGGCTGGCGAACACACAAATCCTTTTGTTGGCGAGCAGGGAAAATTGCATGAAGAAGCTGAGGTGAAAGTGGAAACCGTGGTGCCAGCCCACAAATTGTCACAAGCGCTAAAAGCGATGATTGCGGCACATCCTTATGAAGAAGTTGCCTACGATATTTTTCCGTTGGAGAACAGCAATTTAGCTGCCGGCGCAGGCATGGTTGGTGAGCTTGAACAAGCCATGGATGAGCAGGCATTTTTAAGCATGATTTCCGAAAAATTAGGAACACCGACTTTGCGCCATACGGCTTTCACACATAAAAAAATACATAAAGTAGCGCTCTGTGGTGGTTCTGGAGTGTTTTTGCTTTCAAATGCTAAAGCAGCTGCTGCTCAAGCCTTTGTGACAGGAGATATTAAATATCATGATTTTTTTGAAGCAGATAGCCAGCTTTTGATGGTTGATGCAGGACATTATGAAACAGAACAATTTACTAAAGAATTGATGGCTGATATCATTCAGAAAAAAATTCCTAAATTTGCAGCGCTGATTTCGGAGGTGAATACCAATGCAGTCAGCTATTTCCAAAATAAATAAATACCACTAAATATGGCAGTTGAAAAGCAAAAAGCCGCAAAACAGCAGCAAGACGAAGAATTGAGTGAGGTAAGTGTTGAGCAAAAACTGGTAGCACTTTATACCTTGCAACAAATTGATTCACAGGTCGACCGTATCAGAATAATCAGAGGTGAACTGCCTTTAGAGGTGCAAGACCTTGAAGATGAGATTGTAGGCCTCGAAACGCGTGTGGACAACCTGGATAAAGAAGGTAAAGAACTTCATGATGCTATTGCTGGAAAAAAACAAGCCATTAAAGATAGTGAAGGGCTTATAAAACGCTACGAAGAGCAACAGCAAAACGTGCGTAACAACAGAGAGTACGACTCATTATCCAAAGAAATTGAATTTCAAACACTCGAAATCCAGTTGTCTGAAAAACGCATCAGAGAGTTTACTGAGAGCCTTGAAGAGCTTGGTGGACAAATTAAAATAGCGAAAGAACGCCTGAAAGAGCGCAGCGCTGACTTGGATATTAAAAAATCTGAGTTACAGTCTATTATTGACGAGACCGAAAAGGATGAAGTAAATTTGACCGAAAAATCAAAAGCTAACGAAAAACTGATCGAAGACAGGCTTTTGGTGGCTTACAAACGCATCCGTAAAAACGCACGTAATGGCCTGGCCGTGGTGCAGATTGAGCGCGACGCGTGCGGAGGTTGCTTCAACAAAATCCCACCACAGCATCAACTTGATATCCGTATGCACAAAAAAATTATCGTTTGCGAATATTGCGGGCGTATTTTGGTTGACCATGAAATTGCTGAGCAATATTCGGCTTAAACTTCTTATATATAAATCTGAAAATAAAGGGAACAGCTGTACGCTTGTTCCCTTTTTCTGTATTTTTACGTTTGTAAAAAAAATGTGCCAAAACTCAGAGACCGATTTGCGGAGAAAAAATGATTATTCTCATTAAATTATACGGTGATTAATGCTTAAAAAGCTTTTTGTGACACGCGATTACGCGATGAAAGAAGAAAAATATTTTCTAATTTCATCACAACGAAAAAATTCAAGAGCATGAAAAAACTGTTACTCATTGTCCTTTTTAGTCTTTTTTTCGGGAGTGGTTTTGCCGCTGAATGGGATTTTAATAAGAACTGTCAGCAAGCATACACCGCCACTTTATCACTTAAATTTGATGCTGCTGATTCACTGCTAACCATTGAAAAAGCTCAAAACCCTGCGAATGTGTGCGTTGATTTCGTTGAAAACTACCGCGATTTTCTGGAAATTTTTATCAGCGAAGATATACAACTGTTTGAACGACGTGAGTTGCTGAAAAATCAGCGCCTACAGCGTTTTGAAAAATTAGGAGCTGGCGAACCGTTTAAAAACTTTGGCCTTGCTGCCATCAACCTGCAATGGGCTTTCAGCCGTTTAAAGTTTGGAGAATACTTTAAAGCGGCATTTGAAATCAGACGGGCCTATCTTTTGCTGGAAGAAAATCGACAGCTTTTTCCTGGCTTTGCGCCTGATTTATTGGGCAGTGGTGTGTTGAACGCCTTGATTGGTGCAGTGCCTCCCAAGTTCAACTGGATTTTGCAACTGGCTTCTATGCAGGGTTCTGTGGAAAAAGGCAGAGCGCAGCTTTATGATTTATTACACGCGAGCCAAAGCAATCCCAAGCTAAAAATCTGGCAAGAAGAAGCCCTGTTTTACCTCAGTTTTATTGAGTTAAACCTGGCCGCCTCACCTGAATCAGCTGTTAAATTACTCGAAAAGTTTGACGAAATCGACTCCAAAAGTAACCTGATGGTTTATGCACGCGTCAATATTTTAATGAAAAACGGGAGCAATGATCAGGCTGCACAACTGTTGGCCAGCCGAAGTCAAGATCACAGCGTTTACAGGTTTCATTATCTCGACTATCTGCAAGCCGAAACTCTTCTCAGGAAGTTATCGCCAGAGGCAAAAGCTTTTTACCAACAGTATTTGAATGATTTTAAAGGAAAAAATTACCGCACTGATGCGATTCGAAAAATCGCTTGGATTTCACTTATAAGTGGTGATTCAACGGCCTATAAAGCACAGATAAAACAGGTTTTAAAGGAAACGCCTGGCGATGTAGGCGCTGACAAGGATGCCTTGCGCGAGGCAGAAGGTAGCCTGGTATATCATCCCGTACTTTTGAAAACACGCCTGCTTTTTGATGGTGGATATTATGATGCTGCTACTAAATTATTACGCCAGGTGAATCCCGAAAATTTAAACATTCACGATCGGCTGGAGTATTATTACCGCCTTGGGCGTATTATGGATGAAAGCGGTGATTCTCAGAAGGCTTTGGATTGTTATGCGCAAACACTGGATTTAGGTGCAGAAAGCAAGTATTATTACCCTGCCAATGCGGCCCTAAAAAGTGGAGAGCTCTACGAACAACAGGGTAATTTTAAGCAGGCGAAATATTTTTACAACCGCTGCTTAAAGCTTGATCCAGAAAGCTATAGCAATAGCATCCATCAAAAAGCCCGGGCGGGTTTGCTGCGCTTACCCTAACAAAAAAAGAGACAATATTTGCATATTGTCCCTTCAAAAAATGTTTAATAATTCAGTTTTTAAAACCTAAACCGTGCAGTAAGTGCAAACTGATTATTTGTAAAAGTCTGACTGATAGGATTTGTAGAAAAGTTTGCTGTACTATACAGGTAATAATTCCGGCTGCGTTCGCCATGCACATAAGCGAAATCTAAGCTAAAATCACGTTCGCTATAACCTATGCCAAGTGAGTAAGACTTGTACTCGTCATCGTTTTTTTGTGCATAAGGGCTGCCATAAATGGAATAGCCAGCTCTGAAATTGAAATTGCTGTAGCGCCATTCCGTTCCTAACCTCAGATTTGCTGTTGAGCCGTATATATCCTTGATGGCATCATTTGCGTCGTCAAAACTATTACGATCTCCCCGCAACTTCATATTGCTGTAGTCAACAATTTCATAGTCAGCACTCACTGATCCGTATTTCCCGATGATAAAAGCGATACTTCCGATAGCTTTCAAGGGCGTTGAGAGTTCGTATTCGTATTCTCCTGTTGGCGAGTCTTTTCGGTTATAATCAGGTCCCAGCTGTGCATCGGTGCTGGTGTACCAAACATCTTTCAGGCCATAAAAATAGGTCGGAGTGTGAAATGCAGCACCAACTCTTAGCCAGTCGATTGGCCAAGCTATTACGCCCACTTTCAGGTTAATTCCCCAGCCGCGTGTTTCGCGTGTTTCGTTGTAATTCCAATTGTCGAAATACGGAATGGTGTCGGCTACATCAAACTCGGTATAGCGGGTTTCTTCAAAATAGCGCACATAAGGCATGCCGACGGTAGCACCAAAAAATACCCGATCATTCAGGTTGGCAGCACCCGAAAACAGCCATTCGCTGCTCGAGCCCCAGCTTTTTTGCAATTGCTGCTGGCGAATGCCTCCCTGAGGAACTGGACTGGTGTAATCCCATAAACCTCCAACGCTAAAAGTGTCAATCACATAGACGTACCAGGCCGGATAAATATCAAAGGGGAAAGTGCTTTCAATTTGATCTGGATAATAATCCCAAACATTGTCCAGATAAACATCAACGAGTGAGTTGTCGGGATTGTCACCTCTTATATACGAGCGGTTATTGAATGAGTTGCTCCGGTTCATCCCGAAAGCAAACTGGTAGTATTTCCAGGGTGTACTGGTGCTTCCAGGTTTCACGGGATTGGTAATAACAAATCCCAGATTACTGATGCCTAAGTTGGTGCGTGAATCTTCGCCAAACATCCCGTTGTAGGTGGAGGCTGTTTTGCCAGTTGAAATTTCAGGCGTAAAGGTAAATTCTGAACTTCTATATAATCCAAGGCCGGCAGGGTTTGTGCTCAGTGCAGAAAAGTCAGCACCTAAAGCCCCAAAAGCACCGCCCATAGCCATGCTTCGGGCTGTACCCTGATAGTGGCTTTTAGAAAACATCAACGCGTCCACTTCATTCTGTGCTTTTACTAATATGCTGCCTACCAACAGTATCCCTATTATCATTATCTTTTTCATACCTATCTCTTTTGAATGAAAAACCCACATAGCCTGAAGCTTTTCAATGATGTGGGCTTTTCTGAGTTAAAAATAATTTGTCTTTTCAATTTTCCTCTATCTTCTACCTCCGCGTGAGCCACCTGATGAAGAGCTGCTTCCTCTGCTTCCTGAACTGCTTCCTGAACTGCTTCCACTGCTGCTTGAGCGGCTTGGGCTGCTGACGCTTGAGCCTGAAGAGGAGCTTCTGCTTGGTGTGCTGTAGCTGCCTGATGAAGAGCTTCTACTGCTTCTACTCGGGCTGTTGTATGCGGGTGTAGAACGTGTGGTTGAAGGCCTTGATTGATAATTAGACCTGGTTGAGTTGGCCGGACTTGAGGTTCTGCCGGTTTCACGCTGTGGTCTCACGTATTCGTTGCTCGAGCGTGGCTGACGATTGCTGGGAGTGCTGTAGGTCTTGGGTCTGCTTGAGTTGCGCTCTCTTGCTGTTGCAGCACCACTTTCAGGCCTGTCATAACGCTGGCGATATTCATTTATTTTCTTATCGGCATCAGGTCTGCTTTGGCGTGTAGAACTTGATGTAGTTGTGCCACGCTCGCGCGATTCAGGCCTTTCGATGCGTGTGCTGTTGTCGCGTGTTGGCCTGGTCGTGCGTTCTGAAGCCTGCGATTTCTGCGAATCACCTCTGCTGTTTACATTGCTGCCTCTGGCAGAAGTTGCTCTTTCGGTTGTAGTGCTACCACCCGAGCTGCTGCCCGGACGTGTTCCTCTACCGCTAACATAAGTATCCTGTTTTTGATTATTGTCATTTCGAACACCCCTTGCACTGCCACTTCTGTTTGGAGTTCCACCGGCTAAGCTGCTTCTGTGTCCGTAATAGCGTTGTGATCTTCTGTCGCTTGGGTAGCCCCAACTGCCATCATAATATCCATCGTAATATCCATTATAATATCCGTGGTTGTATCCACTCCAGTAGGAGCCGCCATAATAGCCTCCCCAGCCCCAGCCCCAACTTGGCCCCCAGGCGTACCAAGGATCGTAAAAGAATGGGTCATAGTATCTGCGGCTATAAGGGTAATAGCTGCCGTAATAAGGCCAGCCATAGCTGAAACCGGCAGACCAACCATAAGGATAACCAACTCCTATGTATATATTGGAAGCACCATAATTATTGTAGCCGGTATTGTAATCGTCATAATAACCAAAATTAGATGACGAGCCCGAACCAAAACGTTTTACGCGGCTAGCATAGTCGCTGTCGTAATAGGTTTCGGTCGTGGTATAAGTTGTGCCATCTGTTTCTGTAACAGTTTCGGAGGTTTCATAAACAGGTTCAACTTTATTACCGGCAACAGCTTGTGCTGCATCTTCCTCGTAATAAGTCTCGTAATCGTAGTTATTACTGCTTTTTACGGTTGCAGCTGTGTAATTTTTTTCAGGAGCTGCAGTCGCTAAATTGCTGCTAGGAGATGGTGCCGGCTCGCTTTTGCCGCTGCGTGAGTAGTAAACATCATCATGCACCGGACCGCTTGTTGAACAAGCTGCGAGGCTTAGCGTGATGGAGATTAGCAATAGATTTAATTTTTTCATTTTTAGGTCCTCCTGACTTTTATATTCAATCCACTAAAGGATTTTACTAATTTTGCATTTTCAGTGAAGAAAAATACAAATACTATACCAAAGATTCATGGCTAAAGAATTAACGACACGCGAAGATAATTATTCTCAATGGTACAACGACCTTGTTACGAAAGCAGATCTTGCAGAAAACTCGGCAGTAAGGGGTTGTATGGTAATCAAACCGTATGGTTATGGGATTTGGGAACGCATGCAACAGGCTCTAGATAAGATGTTTAAGGATACGGGACACGAGAATGCCTATTTTCCGCTTTTTATTCCAAAATCTTTTTTTAGCAAGGAAGCCAGCCATGTGGAAGGTTTTGCCAAAGAATGTGCGGTGGTAACCCACTATCGTCTTAAAAATGACCCGAATGGAAAAGGCATCATTGTGGATGAAGACGCCAAACTGGAAGAGGAATTGATTATACGTCCGACCTCCGAAACCATTATCTGGGATACTTATCGCGGCTGGATTCAGAGCTATCGCGACTTGCCTCTGCTTATCAACCAGTGGGCTAACGTGGTACGCTGGGAAATGCGGACACGTTTGTTTTTGAGAACTGCTGAATTTTTGTGGCAGGAAGGCCATACGGCGCATGAAACACGTGATGAAGCATTGGCCGAAGCCGAACAGATGCTGCACGTTTATGCTACTTTTGCTGAGGAATGGATGGCATTGCCGGTTTTGCGCGGCGTGAAATCAGCCAACGAGCGTTTTGCAGGTGCTGTCGAAACCTATTGTATTGAAGCCCTGATGCAGGACGGAAAAGCTTTGCAGGCCGGCACTTCACACTTTTTAGGACAAAACTTTGCAAAGGCTTTTGATGTGAAATTCCTGAGTAAAGAAAATAAACAAGAATATGTTTGGGCCACCTCTTGGGGTGTTTCCACCCGTTTGATGGGTGCTTTAGTGATGTCACATTCTGATGATCATGGCTTGGTTTTACCTCCAAAGTTAGCGCCTATTCAGGTGGTCATTGTTCCTATTTATCGCAATGATGAGCAGTTTGATCAGGTTGCCGCGAAAGCAACAGAAATCAAAGAAAAGCTGGAAAAACACGGTGTGCGCGTGAAATTTGACGCGCGCAAAACGCACAAACCCGGCTTTAAATTTGCCGAGTGGGAGCTTAAAGGTGTTCCGCTCCGTCTTGCCATGGGGCCACGCGACCTGGAAAGTAATACAGTAGAAATTGCCCGACGCGACACGCTCGAAAAGGAAACTCTTCAACTACAGGATATTGAGCAGAAGGTGGTAAACCTGCTCGACCGTATTCAGAAAAACTTATACCAAAAAGCCCTTGACTTTAGAAACGAAAACACTTTTAAGGTGGATAACTGGGAAGCTTTTACAGATCGTATCGAAAAAGGTGGTTTTGTAATGGCGCACTGGGATGGCACACCTGAAACAGAGCAAAAGATAAAGGAAGAGACAAAAGCCACCATCAGGCTAATCCCTATGGAAGGCAAAAAAGAAACTGGTAAATGCATCTATTCTGGAGAGCCTTCGGAACAGCGGGTGTATTTCGCGAAAGCGTATTAAAGAAGTTGAAGTCAGGGCGCGGGCAGGTTGGAAAGTCAGGGCGCGACTAATACGACCTCGTTAAACTAGTCGCACCCTGACTGGAAATATGTTAAAGTCAGAGCGCGACTGTTCAGCATCGCCTTATAGTCGCACCCCGACTGGCATACACTGGAAGTCAGGGCGCGACTAATACGACCTCGTTAAACTAGTCGCACCCTGACTGGAAATATGTTAAAGTCAGAGCGCGACTGTTCAGCATCGCCTTATAGTCGCACCCCGACTGGCATACAGTTAAGGCTTCTTATCAAGTGCTTCCAGCTTCTCCATGCCTTTCATATTCATGGTTTTAGCCATTTTACCAATGGTTTCCAGTTCGATAGATCCCGTGAAACTCATCACAACGACTTCGCCGCCATCTTCGGCAATCATTAGCATTTCACTGATTTTGCCTTTGTCTCCTTTTTTGGTTAGGAAACGCACAGTACCATTCTTTTCCTGAACGCTCATCAGCTCGGCAAAGTCTTTAAAGTTGACGGATTTATTGAGCTCGTCTATAAAATTTATTTTGCTCTGACGCAGTGAGTCTTCAAAAATCAAGATTTTCATGCCATTGATTTGATTCACCATATTATTGAGCTCTTTAGCGCTGTCATCCTCCAGGTTTTGACTTAATCCAGCGGCCAGCTTAAACATTTCTGAAGAAATATTGATCGAAGTGAAATAGTCTTTGCCGGCATATTTCTCATAGAGTTTGTCGATGGAACTGGTTTGAGAAAAGCCTAAGATGGGAAGCAGAAAAACGATCGCGAGAAGAATTTTAATTTTTTTCATGGCTTATTAATTAAGGTGTTTGTGATTTCTTTAATTATTGAATGGGTAGGTAGTTTAATGTCTGATCGATGAGGCTGAGTTTTTGAGTTTGTTCGAGGCCTGTATATAGTTTTTGCAGTTTATTAACCTGATCCATGCCTCTTTCTAATTGCTCGCTGGCTTTTTGTGCCGGTTCGATTGCGCCGGAAAGCTTTATGCCTACAAATTGCAAAGCATGAGCGGCCTGTGCGTAGGCCTGCGCGGGATCGTTGTAAGTATCTTTGAAACGGCTGTCATTGTTGAGGCTGAATAGTCCGCTGACGAAAATGAGCAGCGCCATTGAGGCTGCCGCTATAGGCCAGAACAGAAAATGAGCGGTGATTCGTTTACCGAATTTTGGTGTGTCTTTAATTTGAGCAAGCATTTTTTCATCAAAAGCATTGTCAAGCACTTCTGGTTTGTTGTCGGCGAGACTGAAAAGCGGTTTCAGGACGTTTAACTCCTCCGGCAAATCTTCCTGCTCAAAATATTTTTTGAGCTGTTGCTCCTCTTTTAGGCTGGTTTTTCCTTCGAAAAACAGCCTGAGTAGTGTTTCAGCTGACTTGGTATTCATAGTTGTTGTGTTTAATCAATTGTTCGCGAATTTGCTTTCGGGCACGTGATAAATTTACCCGCACGGCATTTTCGTTCATTCCGGTAATGGCCGCAATTTCACTCAATTCATATTGTTCAATATCACGCAGTTGCATCACGATTTTTTGTTGTGGCGAAAGTTTTTCCATCAACAGGTTTACGTTTGCTATTGCATCCCGTAACTCGGCTAGGCGGTCGGGCGTATCGGTTTGTGAGGCCCGGTCGTAGTCTTTTAGCGGTAAATTCTGTCGTCTTTTGGCTTTTAGCTCATCCAGGCAAAGATTTTTTGTCATGGTCATCGCCAAGGCTTCTTTGCTTTGATATTGATCCAGTTTATTACGCATTTTCCAGAGTTTCAAATAAACCTCTTGTACCGCGTCGGCCGCCTCATCGGCATCAGCAAGCAGCCTCAGGCTCAGCCTGAAAAGCTTGTTCTTGAAGCCCAGCACGGTGGTTTGAAATTCTTCAGCGGTCATAGTTGAGGTTTCTGTTAGTTGAGACGATGCATGGCGGTTTTTATTACATCTGATGCTTAAAAAACGGTTAAATTTAGGACATTTTTTTAGCTGAGAGCTGATAGGATAGACCATGTGTTTTGCTAAAAACTATTATTGACGTGCTTTTAGGAACTAGTTTAGAAACTTTCTTGATACCAAGATAAGTCGATGAAAAATGTTGTTTTGCATACTTTTTTAGCTATTTTTGTCCTTTTAAAAAAAAGTTACCAAAATATTTTTGATTTTTTAATGAATATTCTAATGTATAATTAATACCTAACTTACTATGTTTAAAGGACATCCTAAAGGATTGATTGTTGCGTTTTTCGCAAACATGGGAGAGCGATTCGGCTTTTATACCATGATGGGAATTCTGGTGTTTTACCTCACGGCCAAATATGGGCTTACCGAGTCGAACGCCGGAGTGATTTATAGCGTGTTTTACGCTCTAATTTATGGTTTGGCACTTGTTGGAGGTATCATAGCCGACCGCACTATGAATTATAAAGGGACTATTTATGTTGGCTTGGTCACCATGTTGGGTGGGTATGTGTTGATGACGATTCCTGGTTTTGGACTTCCATTCACGCTGGCAGCCTTATTTGTAATTGCTTTAGGTAATGGCCTTTTTAAAGGAAACCTGCAGGCTGTGGTCGGTCAGTTGTATGACGATCCCAAGTATTCTCATCTGCGCGACTCTGCTTTTAGCGTTTTCTACATGGGTATTAATATAGGTGCATTGTTTGCACCCAGTGTAGCCGCCGGGATCATCAACTGGTTTATCAAATCAGAAGGATATACGCGAAATAATGATTTGCCGGCTCTTATCCACAGATATCAGGTAGATCAATTAGCTGATGTAACGCCTTTGCAGACGCTTGCCACCGAGGTTTCAGGTTTTGAAGTTGGCGTGGATCAGCTTAGTGAGTTCTCGACAAATTACCTGGCGGCATATAGTGCCGGTTTCAACTACGCTTTTGGTGCTGCAGCCGTTACCATGGTTGTATCCTTTATCATTTTTAGTGTCTTCAAGAACAAACTGCCTGATGTGAAAAAGAAAGTGGTTAAAGAAGGCGAAAAAGTGATCGAAATGAGCAAAGCCGAAACCAAACAACGCCTTACCGCTTTGTTCCTGGTGTTTGGTGTGGTTATTTTCTTCTGGATGGCTTTCCACCAAAACGGACTGACCATGAGCTTCTTTGCGCGTGACTACACCGAAACATCGGTAGGGCCGGCTACTAACCTGATATTTAATATTTGGTCCTTGCTTGCTATCGTTATCGGTATCTTTGGTTTAAGATCGATTTTCAGTAGTGATTCCAATGCTAAATCAAAACTCATCGGTGCTGTTGTAGCTTTGACTTCGGCTGCTGCTGTTTACTATTTCTATAGCAATAACCCTGCTTCTAACCCTATTTCACCAGAAATTTTCCAGCACTTTAATCCGACCATGATTGTGTTGCTTACGCCTATTATTGTTGGCTTTTTCGCCTGGCTTAATAAGCGCAATATGGAACCATCTGCACCACGCAAGATTGGTATCGGTATGATTATCGCTGCTATAGGTTTTGTGATTCTGATGGTAGGTTCGTTCGGCCTTGATGCGTTTAAAGAATTGATGCCTGATTCACCAAGAGTTAGTGTTTACTGGCTGATTTCTACCTACTTTACCCTTACTATTGCGGAACTTTTCCTCAGTCCGATGGGTATTTCATTTGTATCGAAGGTGTCGCCTCCAAAATACCAGGGGTTGATGCAAGGCGGCTGGCTGATGGCTACTGCTTTGGGTAACCAAATGTTGTGGGTTGGAAGTTATTTCTACGAGCGCATCGCTATCTGGCAGGTCTGGGCCATATTTATCGTGTTCTCGATTCTGGCCGCAGCCTTTATTTTCTCTATGATGAAAAAACTTGAAAAGGTGTCTTAGAGTTAAAAACCTTCACTGCTTTTTTAAGTCAATATAATCCAAAGCCACCGGAATTTTTTCGGTGGCTTTTTGCATGAAAAAGAGAGTTTCATTCATTATTTAAAACGTTTAAATGGCTGGTTTTGAAACATAAATTTTAATAACTTTGAGGACTTTTAAACCAAATTAATCAATTATCATGGAAAAAAAACTTGAATTTAGTAAAATTTTGTCCAATTCTATTGAGATTGGATCGAAAAACCTGCCTTCGATTTTGGGTTGTGTAGTGCTGTGGCTGCTTACAATCTGGATTCCTTATGTAAACGTTGGTACGACCATCGCGCTAGCTACCCTTCCTGCTGCTCTTAGTAAAGGAAAAATAATTTCTCCCCTTACAATTTTTGACAAGACTTATTATAAGTATATGGGCGAATATTTCCTTGTTAACGGATTAAAAGGCATTATCCAATTAGCAGCAACAGCTTTCTTGATTGTGCCAGCCATTGTGCTTTCAATAGCCTATAGTTTGTCAACATTACTAGTAGTTGACAAAAATAAAGGAGCTTCGGAAGCTTTAAAGTGTAGCCTCAATGCTACTTATGGATACAAATGGGTGATATTCTTCTGGTATCTAGCACTGTATGCGATAGCTGCTATTATTGCAAGCATCCTCATGCGAATCTGGTCACCACTGGTAATTATTCTTGTCGTCGCATTGATGGTGAGCATAATAGGTTCAAAAGCCTATATTTATGGTCAGCTTACTACTGATATCAGTGATGAAGATAAGAGCACTTCTGAAATGGTCTGATCATGGATCCTTGTTAATCTGTTAATGTGAATTCTTCGTGTTTTTATTGATCCCATGGGTTTTAAAACCCATGTAATTAATAAAAAAGCTTGCTAAAAATAAGTCCGTAGGACTTCCCTTTGCATAACACCCAGATTTATCTGGGTGCAAAGAAAGCAAGCTTAAAACAAACCTCGTAGAGGTTTCCCATAGAAATATATTGGTGTAGGTCTATAGCACTATTTTTCAAATATTCTGTAGAATTGAACAAGCACGGCTGTTCAGATTTTTATTGGCCACAGCAAAACCTACCCTCATTTCACTAATTTTGCCGGATGATTTATCCTTGGGGCGATTCCAGAAGATTTAACAGCTATACGACTTATTTTCAAAGGCAGTTTGGTGGAAGGGTTCAAAAAATAAGCCTCGACGCCGGCTTCACCTGTCCTAACCGCGATGGCACTAAGGGTAGGGGAGGATGCACTTATTGCATAAATGATGCCTTCAATCCTTCTTATTGCCAGCCCTCAAAATCCATCACGCAGCAATTGGAAGAAGGAAAAGTGTTTCATCAAAAACGTTATCGACGGGCAAACCGTTACCTGGCATATTTTCAGGCCTATTCTAATACTTATGCCGATTTGCAAAGCCTGCAAGAAATGTATGCAGAAGCGCTTTCAGTAGAAGGCGTTCTGGGTTTGGTAATTGGCACACGGCCTGATGTGATTAGTGATGAGGTGTTTGAAATGCTTGCCGAACTGCGAAAGGCCCATTATATCATGCTTGAATTTGGTGTGGAAAGCGTATATGATCAAAGCCTGAAACGCGTAAACAGAGGGCATGATTTTGCCACAGCGCAACAAGCTATTGCGCGTGCCAATTACTATGGGATTCCTGTGGGAGCACATTTTATTTTTGGTCTTCCGGGCGAAACACGCCGGATGATGTTGGATTCAGCAGCAATAATTTCGGATCTGCCACTTACAACTGTGAAGTTCCATCAGCTACAGCTTTTTAAAAACACAGCTTTGGCAGTAGAATATGAGCAAGACCCGACGATTTTACAGTTATTCGACTTGGAAACCTATACAGATTTTATTATCGACTTTGTCGAAATTTTTAATCCCACCATAATTATAGAGCGTTTTGCTTCCGAAGTGCCGCCACCTTATTTGCTGTCAGCGCCTTTCGGCTCAATGCGTTATGATGCCGTTTTGCAAAATATTGAAAAAAAAATGGCAGCCCGGGATACTTATCAAGGAAAATATTTTTGCTAAACAAAAGATTTTTGTAATTTGGCTGCGTAAATATTTGCTTGTTTGCAGGCGATAAATAGATTAATTTTGTATCAATCAACAATTTTTTTAACTTAAATTTATTACTATGAAAAAATTTACTTTTTCAATGATTACAATGCTGGCCTTTGTACTTGCCACTTTTAGTGTGCAGGCGCAAAACCGCGAAGTCGTTTATGAAGACGACTTTGAGAGCTACAACGTCGGCGATTATTTGGCCGAGACAATTCCAGATTGGTGGACTACCTGGTCAGACGCTCCTGGTACAGCAGAAGATGCTGTAATTTCAGATGAAGAGGCCGAATCAGGCCTAAACGCCGTTAAAGTTTCAGGCACCAACGACAATGTTTTGAAACTTGGTAATAAAACAAACGGAGCCTATTGGGTTGATTTTGACCTTTTTGTTCCTGTAGGCTTTGGCGGTTACTACAATATGCAGCATTTTGAAGCACCAGGCGTAGAATGGGCTTTTGAGGTATTTTTCAGAGCTGATGGTACTGGTTTTATGAATGCCGGTGGTGAAAACTCAGTAGCATTTACCTATACACAAGGCGTATGGTTTAGTGTTGAAAATTTTATCGACCTGAATAATGACGTGGTAGAAATTTATTTTGATGATATATTAGTTCACGAAGGTCAGTTTAGCGCTCAGGCTCTTGGTGATCCCGGAACACTTCAATTAGGAAGCCTCAATTTCTATGCTGGAGTAGAGCCAGGATCAACAGAAACGCCGCTGTATTATTTTGATAATATTTCTTTTGACGCTGCTATCGAACAGATACTGTATTACAACGAGTTTGACGAATATACAGCAGGTGATTATATTGCAGTAGTTGATCCTGACTGGTGGACTACATGGGGGGATGCACCTGGTACTACTGAAGATGCTCTGATTTCTGATGAACAGTCGGAAACTCCAAGTAATTCTATAAAAGTTGATGGTATTTCTGACTTAGTTTTCAAGATTGGCAACAAATCATCCGGAAAATTCCTTATCACTTTTGATTATTATGTTCCCAGTAGCTTTGGTGCTTATTACAACCTTCAACATTATGAGCAGCCTGGCGTCGAGTGGGCCTTTGAAGCGTACTTTAAAGCAGATGGTACAGGTAGAGTGAATGCAGGTGGTGAAAATGCAGCTACTTTTACCTATAATCATGATGAATGGATTGAAGTCGTTAATGTTGTTGACCTGGACACAGACTGGGCCGAGGTTTATTTTGATGATGTTTTAATTCACGAATGGCAATTTAGCACTGGAGCTCAGGGTGATATCAATATTCTTCAATTAGGTGGCGCCAATTTCTTTGCCGGAGCTGAAACAGGCGAAACTCCAACTTATTTTATTGATAATCTGGCATTGGTTGCACTTGTTCCTCCCGCACAGAGCCCTACCATTGATATTGATGCTGCACAGATTATAACGACTATCCCAGAAGGAGATAGTGAAACCATCACCCGTACGCTTGGAAATACAGGTGAATCGACCTTGTTGTATGAAATCGCTACTTCATTTAATCAACCAACAAGCTACAAAGCTGCATCACCTTGGATTTCTACTACTCCTGCAGGAAAATCAGTTGGTGTTCCTGTTGAAGCACCTAACTACACAGGCGGTTCTGCAGCACCAGCTAACCGTGATGTAACCCTGACTTATAGTGGTGAGAACGCTAGCGCCATCGGTCTTACAGCTGCAAATACGTGGAGCGTAGCAGCTAATTTCACAGCTGATATGGTAGTGCCTTACAACGGAATGTACCTCACAGCTGTAGATGTATTTGTAAACGATCCAGCCGATGACCATAAAATTCAGGTATATGATATGGGTTCAGTAAACCTTCCCGGACCTGGTGAACTGCTTTACGAACAAGATTTCTTCCCGAATATTGGTACCTGGACAACTGTCGTGTTAACACAGCCTGTTTATGTTAGCGGTCGCGATCTATGGGTAGGTTACTGGATGGATCAGCCAGAAGGTGTTTTCCCTGCAGGTATTGATGCTGGCCCAGCAAATCCTAATGGCAATTGGATTAAGTCTGGCATGGCATGGAGTCATCTTGATTCACAATTTGATGCAAACTGGAACATCCGCGCTCAGCTTACCGGTGAAGCAGGATCGGTTTGGTTGTCTGTTTCTCCTAATGCAGGCGAAGTAGAAGCCGGTGGGACTGATGAGCTTTCTATCGAATTGGACGCTTCTGGCCTTACTCCGCTATCCATTTACAAAGGTAGATTGCATATCAGAAGCAATGACCCTGTTAACCAACAGGTTAACATCAGCGTTTGGATCACTATTTTAACGGGTGTAAATGAGCAAGGCGAACAAACTTATGTTTCTGCTTATCCAAATCCAGCTAATGACGTATTGTTCCTGAAAGGTAATACTGAAATTACTGCTGTTATCCTGAGTAACAGTCTCGGACAGGTTGTTTATGAAGGCACAATCGGACAACGTGAAACCCGCATTGCTACTGATAAGTTTGATGCCGGCATGTATATTCTGACTGTGCAAACAGCCAACGGAACAGCTTCACAAAAGATTATGATTAAATAGTCATTTTCAAATAGCATTTAAAAAAAGGGACTTCCATGTGGGAGTCCCTTTTTTTGTGCTTTGTAATTTTTTTAAACTCCGCAAGTGCGGTCTCCGGATCGAGATGCCCTTCGCCAGAGCGCAAATCCTTTTGATTTATACTTCTAAAGTTTATCCTGAGATTTACAGATTTTACAGCCAGTCAGGGTGCGACTTCTTCAGCATCGCCGTATTAGTCGTGCCCGCGCTCGGCGTAGTCTGCGACTACGTCGGCTTTATTCATTTTTAAGGTTTATTCATTTGATTACAAGTAGGTTAGAGTTCTATTTTACAAAATTTCAGTTTTCAAGTTTAATATTTTTTAGTAAGTTCTGGCGACGTATTCGCAGACTAGGCCGAGCGGGGTGCGACTATACGGCGACTTCGAACAGTCGCGCTCTGACTTTAACTCGTTTATTAGTCAGGGTGCGACTATTTTATCGTGGCCGCATTAGTCGCGCCCTAACTTGCAACATAGACAGTTGCGCTCTGACTTTAACCCGTTTATTAGTCAGGGTGCGACTATTTTATCGTAGCCGCATTAGTCGCGCCCTGACTTGCAACATAGACAGTTGCGCTCTGACTTTAACCCGTTTATTAGTCAGGGTGCGACTATTTTATCGTAGCCGCATTAGTTGCGCCCTGACTTGCGGCATAGACAGTCGCGCTCTGACTTTAACCCGTTTATTAGTCAGGGTGCGACTATTTTATCGTAGCCGCATTAGTCGCGCCCTGACTTGCAACATAGACAGTCGCGCTTTGGTTTTAACCCGCATCGCTGGTGCAGATCTCCAGACCTGTGCCTCCTGAAAAATTATAGAATTTTTTCCAACTTAAGCTTCTGTTTCAGGATCCCCATCCATTATAAGTGCTCTATGAAGCGCTATCACCTGTGGAATAAGCATTTGACTTCCATCATTTACAATCACAAAATCCACCAGCTCCAGCTTTTTTTCTTCGGGCCACTGCTTATTCATCCGGGCGCGTATGGCCTTTTCCGAAAGCTTGTCGCGTTCTTTGATGCGTTCTATGCGTAGCTTCTCAGGAGCACTAACTAAAATAAGCTTGTCAAAGTGTTTTTGAAAGCCGTTTTCAAGAATTAAGGCTGCCTCATAAAGTGCATATTTACAGTGTTGTAAGTCCTTTTCGGCTGCCCAGCCATCAAATTTTTTGTGAAGCTCGGGATAGATCAAGTCGCGTATAAACTGCATGGATAATTCGTCCGTGAAAATCAGACGAGAGAGTTTTTTCTTGTTCAGATTTCCGTTAGAGAGATAGATAGATTTGCCGAATTGTTTTTTCATCCGAAGCTTTACCTGTGGCTCGTTGTAGAGGCTTTTCGCTTCATCATCGGCATAAAAAACCGGAATATCCAGTTGTTCAAATAGCGAACAAACCAGCGATTTCCCGCTGCCCATATTGCCGGTGATGCCTACTTTTATCACAATAGTTTAGTTTTTCATAATCAGGTATTCCACCTGGTCCGGTACGATGCGTTTTATCTTAATAGCACTTGGCGAGGCGGTCAAAACCACCTTGAGGAGCGCAGGTCGTGTTGAGAGCATGCTGGTGTCAATTTGAAGCCTGATATTTTGCTCATTGATAAGATCGAAATCGCGCAGAGCAATGTTATAAAAGACCCGTGCCTCAGCCGGGAAAAGTCTAAGTTGTGTTTGTCCTGGTATTTCAATCTCAACCATTGCTGAGGCTTCTGTAAAACTCGCTACATCCACTTCGACATGAATGTTGTCCACCTCAGCTTTGATGTCTTTTGATGGCATAGCAAGTTTGAGATTGGTGCTGAAGTTCTCAAAAACCTCAGTCTGATGGAGTTTTTCTGTTTCAATAAACGTGATGCTATCGAGCAGGGCTTTCGGCCCATAAATCTGTACCCTTTGAGGCTTAATTATCGGCTCAGAATACAATTCGTATTGCTTGCGAAATTGAAGGGCATTATTCAGTTTAACGTCAACGGTTTTCGACTGAAGTTTCTCCAGCCTGAAAAATATCTCGTTCTCGTTAAATAGCAATTCACCACCATCAATATTCAAACTGCCTGATAATTCTTCGCGCAAGCTTTGGGCGCTGATACTGTATAAATTACCATTTTGACGCCGGTAAGGCACTTGGTTAAGTGGGATACTAATGCTGGGGTTGGCCGATTTTAACAGCTTAACTTTTAAAATATTATAGCCCGTGGTATGGATGGAAACCTTTATTTCGTGCGTGTCTTTAGTGGGCATCCACAACTCTGCCGGCACATCGGTGAACTGCAATTTGAAGTTGTAGGTCACCGTATATTTATCAGACAGCTTGATGAGTAGCCAGAAAAATGCCGACAGCACTAAAAAAAACAGAAACGCCATAAGTTGTTTCCGTTTTCTTTCGTCGGATTGTAGGTTTCTGCCAAAAGATTTTAGCGCATTCATAACACAAAAAAAGCCGGAAAACCGGCTTTTTAATTATTTGCCTTGTCCAATTTGCGAGCTGTCCATTATGACAGCAGTTTTCTCAATTTCCAGGCGGTTTTGACCTTCTACTTCGATGATAAAGGTACTTTCGCGCACTTCGATAATTTTTCCATGGATGCCACCAATGGTAATGATTTTATCATTTTTTTTGAGCGCTTCACGGTATTTGCGCTGGTCTTTGGCTTTTTTCATCTGCGGACGGATGAAAAAGAAATAAAAGACCACCATAATTAAAATCAGTGGCAGAAATGACATCAAGCCGCTTGTTTCGCCATCGGCACCGGCAGGTCCTAAAAGTAAAATGCTTAAAATATTCATAGTTATAAAGTTAATAAGAATCTGGTGTTGAAACTTGCGCCTTTAAGCGCAGGGTTGTTGACTGAGGTTGCGTATTGGTAAGCACCGTAACGGTTTTATTTTGCATACCGCGTTGTCCTTTGCTGTCGAACGTTACTTCCAGGTGGCCTTCCTCGCCGGGCGCGATGGGCTTTGTTGGATACTTGCTGGCCGTGCAGCCACAGCTGGCGCTTACTTTGCTGATTAGTAAAGGTAAATTACCGGTGTTTTCAAACTTGAAAATAACACTCACCTGCTCACCTTGTATCAGCTTGCCGAAATCGTGTTCCGTTTTGGTGAAGCTAATCACCGGCATATCATTTTTATTGCCTTTCTTGCTGGCACTCTTTGCGTTATGTACAACATTTGTAGGAATTTTCTGTTCACTGTTTTGGCAGGAAACAGCGGCAAAAGCCAGCAATAAAAATAAAATAAAATACTTCATAAGACTACAGTTCATCTTTACGGTCATGGCCGCAAAAGTAATCATTTTCGTGGTTTTGAGGCACATTAGATTAGCTGTTGGAGCGCTTTTGATAATTGTCTTTTTTAATTTGTACAGCAGTAATCAACTCTGGCAGTATTATTTCTTCCTGGCTAATTGCTACTGCCCACAATACTTAGCGAGCCTTTATACACCTCATTGCTTTTAAAGCCTTCACATTTTAACACGTAAAAATAAGTGCCGTCTTTGAGGCCACCACCATCCCAATCATTTTGATAATTTGTTGATTCATAGACTTTTCTGCCATGACGGTTAAAAATCACCAAAGTAGTGCTTTTGTAATAGGCACTCAGGGGTTTGTAGGCATTGCTATTGGTCGCCGACTTCAGTACGCCGTTTTCTTCCCCCTCGCCTGGAGGAGCTTCCGTAATGACAAACAGATCGTTGATATTATCGCCATTGGGTGTGATAACATTGGGAATCTTTAGTTTTATCGGTAGCACTTTTACCTGTTTCAGATAGATGGTGTCGCATCCCTGCGGATTTACGACGGTAAGGATTACGCTATATTCGCCTTCTTCTGAATATAAATGCTCGGGAGTAAGCAAATCAGAGCTGGGACTTTCATCTCCAAATTCCCAGAAATGATTGGTAATCTCGATGCTGTCGGCGGAGAGGTTGGTGAAGGAAAAGTTGATGATGGGATTTTGGATATAGGCGGTATCGGGGTCAGCTTCAATTTCGACCACGGGATTTTGGTAGGATTCTGTATAAATAGAATCTTGTTGGAAGCAACCAAATTGATTTTCAATAGTGATAAAAACCCACTGATGTGCCTTTAATCCGATGGCAAGCCGGGGATTCCCGGGCGCAATCTGAACCGGCGAAACTTCCCAGCGATAGGTGAATGGTTCTGTGTCACCTGTGGCGGTAGCATTGATCATCGCGGTATTGCCGTTGTCGTTGTCGCCATTGGTGCAGGTAAGCTGCATCTGCTCCAGGCTTATCTCAAAAGCTGGTCTCACTTCTACAGTAAGTGAACTCATGCAGCTTTCGCCAGTAATCGTATCGGTAACGTTAACAACAAATTCATTGGTTTCGAAGGCTTTAAACTCTATGCTTGAGGTGGTGTCGCCAGTAGGTTGCCACGAATAGATGTAGTTGTCACCCTCAGTCACAGTCAGCTTCACCAGTTGGCCGTAGCACAAGGGCATATCGGCATCTGCGGTGATAATACATTCCAGTTGGGCCTTGGCCGAAAAGCTGAATAACACAGCCATCAATGAAACCAAATAATAGCTTATAGAAGGCCTGATGCGGTTTTTGTTACCTAAAATTCCTTTAATCATGTTCGTTAAGATACGTTGCGTATTGCGTGATGCAAAAGTAGTAAAATTAAAAACAGTAGGTTAATAACGTTCGTCCTGCAACATCACAAGAGTATAGTCCTTTAACGCTTCAATACCGGCATTTTTGAGGCGTTGATAAAATTTAGGATTTTCTGTCCCGGGATTAAAAATCACCCGTTTTGGCTTTAAGCCGATGATGTTATCCATCACTTCATCACTTTGACGTGTAGGCCCAATATATAGAGTAACGCTATGAAAATCTGATTTTTGTGGCCAGTTTTTATGGATGGGTGTATCGGTAATTGTGCCGGTTCTGTTGCCCAGCGCATACACTTCATGCTCATAATCGTGCAGCATCTTAACGGCTTTGTTGGCATATCTGGCGGGGTTTTCAGAGGCACCAATCACTAGTGTCTTTTTATTAGAAAATGTCATTGCGATCGTTTTAGTGATTTCTCAAAAAATACTTTAGCCTAGACGCTTCAAAACAACAAGATAATGCATAAATGCTGCACTTTATTGTTTGAAAGAGTTAAAAGCTCGCAAAAAAACAGCCCAGGCTTATTGCTTATACACAAACGAATTGATATTCATACCGGCGCCAACGGAGGCAAACAGCAGGATATCGCCTTTTTCAATATGATGATTGGGGACTTGATTTTTGAGTATCATATCGTAAAGCGTTGGTACTGTGGCAACAGAGCTATTCCCCAGCTCGGCTATACTCATCGGCATCACGGTTTCAATATTTGGGCGAAGGCCATATTTACGGAAGAAGCGCTGAACGATGGCGGCATCCATTTTTTCGTTGGCTTGGTGTATCAGGATTTTTTTGACAGACTCAATCGGCTCGCCCGAACGATCCAAAGCTATTTTCATAGCATCCGGAACGTGATTCAAGGAATATTCGTAAACTTTGCGCCCTAACATCTTGATGTACTTAGTGTTGGAATTGCTATCGGGCAAATTTGACTTATCAAAATAAAGGTAATCAAGCTCTTCATCTGTATGCGACATATTAGAAGTGGCCATTATTCCGGAGTCTGTCCCTTCACTATTGGCTTCCAAGATAACAGCTCCGGCACCGTCAGAAAAGATCATGGTGTCGCGATCGTAAACATCTACAATGCGTGATAATGTTTCAGTACCAATAACGAGGCAACGTTTAGCCAAACCCGTGCGAATAAAGGCATCGGCTTGAATTACGCCCTGAATCCAGCCCGGGCATCCAAAAATCACATCATAGGGCACACATTGGTTGTTTTTTATGCCTAGTTTATGACGTACACGTGCCGCTATGCTAGGCACCATGTCGGATTGATTGCTGCCTTTCGTAACATCACCGTAGTTGTGTGCTACAATGATTTGGTCAATGGTTTCGCGGTCAATTCCGGCATCTTTTATGGCCGCTTCGGCGGCAAAGGCAGCCAGATCAGAATTATTTTGGTTGTTTTCGGCCCAGCGGCGTTCGCCAATGCCAGTGATATCCTTAAACTTGCGAATAATTTCCTCTCCGGGACTGTCAATTAAAGATTGATCTTTTTCGAAAAAAACTTGTTTAACAAAGTCGCTGTTTTTGATGATACGGTTAGGAATATAGCTTCCGGTACCGCTTATAACAGTTCTGATTTGTTGCATAAAATTTTATTAAGTATTGATTGTGAATCAAATAATGTTAGCAGACTGATAATTTTTGTGCGTTTAGCGGCGGTAAAAGTAGCTATTTTTATGAACATCATAATTTTTTGGAGTGTTGGAGTAGTGGAGTGCTGGAATGAAACGCTATTCATAACTCCATTCATCCACTGCTTCATCTCCTCATCAAGCAACTAAGTTATTGACAAAATGCCAGTACACGCTTTCCATACCCTGACATTTATTCCGAATTTGGGAATAAACTAAACTTGGTAGAAAGTTTGATTAGCTATTAATCAAAAGTTAATACCATGAATTTGAATCAGTTTACAATAAAAGCACAGCAAGCCATACAACAGGCGCAACATATTGCAGCGCAGCATAAACAACAGGCTATCGAAAATATTCACCTGCTCAAAGCACTTATTGAAGCAGACGATCACCTGATTCCTGCACTATTGCAAAAACTTAACGTGAATGTGAAGGTTTTTCAGCAGGCAATAGACAGCAGCATCGCTTCGCTTTCCCGTGTGGAAGGTAGCGGTGAGCCTTATTTTACTAACGAAGCAAGCAAAACATTACAAAAAGCACAGCAGTTGATCAAGGAATTCGGTGACGATTACGTTTCAATCGATCACTTGTTGTTAGCCATTTATGAAACCAAATCAACAGCTTCGACCTTGCTCAAAGACAATAATATCCAGCGTAAAGATTTGCAGGAAGCTATCATGCAATTGCGGCAGGGCAAAAAGGTGGACAGCCCCAATGCCGAGCAAAATTACGACGCCCTGAACCGCTATGCCCGCAACCTGAATCAGATGGCTGCCGCAGGAAAGCTTGATCCGGTGATAGGCCGTGACGATGAAATTAGGCGTGTGCTGCAGATTTTGACGAGGCGCACCAAAAATAATCCCATACTTATTGGTGAACCGGGCGTAGGCAAAACCGCCATCGCCGAAGGCCTTGCGCACCGCATTATCAATGGCGATGTGCCTGAAAATCTGAAAACTAAGCAGGTCTTTTCGTTGGATATGGGTTCGCTGGTTGCCGGAGCTATGTATAAAGGCGAGTTTGAGGAACGCCTCAAAAGCGTTGTGCGCGAAGTGATTGGCAGCGAAGGCGAGGTGGTTTTGTTTATTGATGAGATACACACCCTCGTGGGAGCCGGAAAAGGCGAAGGCGCGATGGATGCCGCCAATATTCTGAAACCCGCTTTGGCGCGTGGCGAGCTACGTGCCATTGGGGCCACTACCCTCAAAGAATACCAAAAGTATTTTGAGAAAGACAAAGCACTCGAACGCCGTTTTCAGCTTGTGCTGGTGGATGAGCCCAATGCCGAAGATGCTGTTTCTATCTTGCGTGGCCTCAAAGAGCGTTATGAAACCCATCATCAAGTACGGATTTTAGACGAAGCTATTTTGGCTGCTGTTGAACTTTCGCAGCGCTATATCAGCGATCGTTTTTTGCCCGACAAAGCTATCGATCTGATTGACGAAGCGGCAGCACGTTTGCGTTTGCAAATCAACTCGCTGCCCGAGAACCTGGAAACGGTAGAACGCCGTATCAGGCAGTTAGAGATTGAACGCGAGGCCATTAAGCGTGAAAGCGATAAGCAAAAGTTGGATATCATCGGCAAAGCCATCGCTGAACTTTCTGACGAACGCAATGAAATACGCTCGCGCTGGCAAGCCGAAAAGGCACTGGTAGACACAATACAGCTGCATAAAAAGCAGCAGGAACAGTTTAAGCTGGAAGCCGAACAGGCTGAACGCGATGGCGATTTTGGCAAGGTGGCCGAGCTGCGCTATGGAAGAATGGGTGAGGCGGAATCAGCTATTGAAAATGCTAAAAAACAACTCAATGAAATACAGGGTGATCATCCACTGATAAACGAAGAGGTGAAGGCAGAGGATATTGCTGAAATTGTGGCACGCTGGACAGGAATTCCGGTGAGTAAGATGCTGCAAAGCGAACGTGAGAAACTACTTTTTCTCGAAGACCAGCTGCACAAGCGGGTTGTGGGTCAAAATGAAGCCATTGTTGCCGTGGCTGATGCCATCAGAAGAAGCAGGGCCGGTTTGCAAGATGCCAAGCGTCCGATTGGTTCATTTATTTTTCTGGGAACCACTGGTGTGGGCAAAACAGAACTGGCCAAAGCATTGGCCGAGTTTTTGTTTGACAATGAGCAGGCTATCGTACGCATTGATATGTCTGAATACCAGGAACGACATGCCGTGTCGCGCCTTATCGGAGCACCTCCCGGATATGTTGGCTACGATGAAAGCGGGCAGCTTACCGAGGCAGTGAGGCGCAAACCCTATTCGGTGATTTTGCTTGATGAGATAGAAAAAGCACATCCCGATGTGTTTAACATCCTGCTGCAAGTGCTGGATGATGGCCGCCTTACCGACAATAAAGGAAGAACGGCAGATTTTAAAAATACCATTGTTATTATGACCTCAAATATCGGTGCGCATATTCTCCAGGAAAAGCTCGCTGACACTTACGAAGTCGAGAATGCAGCAGCCATTTTTGAAAAAACCAGGGAGGAAGTTTTTCAGGTGCTGAAAACACAGTTGAGACCTGAGTTTTTGAACCGTGTTGACGATGTCATCATGTTCAAACCATTGAGTCGTGCCGAAATTCTGGAGATTGTAAGCCTGCAATTTGAGCAGTTGAAAAAGATGCTTGCCCACAACGAGATGCAGCTTACCATCACCGACGAAGCCTTGGCGCATCTGGCCACTATGGGCTATGATCCGCAATATGGTGCGCGTCCGGTAAAACGGGTGATGCAACGCGAGATGCTCAACGAACTGTCGAAAATCATACTAAGCGGTAAAATTGACAAGGAAAAACCGATACAGGTGGATGTGGCAGATGCGAAGCTGACTTTTGTGAATGCTTGATTGAGTGTTTTGTAAAAGAAAAGCTATAAGTAGCTGCGGCTATTTGTGGCTTTTTTTTCTACGTTTTTTTTCACACCTACATAAAGTGATTTGATATTGGCTTTTATTGGATTTATTAAAAATCATTCTAAATTGCTATAATTGGTATTTAAAGTGCCAAAGCAATAATTATTTTTAATAGTTTTGACTGTCCTTTAGACTTTGCAAAAGGATATGTGAAGAACAACCAAAAGCATAAAATGTATATAACTGATAAGCAGCATCTTACCCCCCCCCTGATAGCCGATGGTTTTTCAGCATTAGAGCTGTTATTATCCGTCAGTTGGCAAAAGATAATACACCACGGTCGGCTTGTACCTCAAAAAAACAAACAGATTTTCAGCCTTGGGAAGAATAAATTCATTATACGAATGCCACAGGCTTAAGGTCTGTGGCGTTTCAGTGCTATTTGTGGCCTAACATTAGTGTTCTGTTAGAATAGGCTCTTTGGCAGTTGGTTGCAAATAGGTTCTTTGTTATTCATAATTAGTTGGGTTTACAGATAGTTTGTAAATTAGCTATACTGACGGGAGGTGATAATTATAAAATATTTATTATCAGTGCTTTAAAAGAACAACAAAACATATTTTAGTGAACACTAACCAGACATAAAACAATTTCATTAATTTAAAAAATTAATAATATGAATAGAATTTTTTTTCGAGTCTTTACCTTGCTATTTTCTTTGACAGTTTTATTTAGCTGCAATAAAGACAGCAAAATTGTTCCAGAAGATAATAACAACACAAGTGAATACACAGCCGATGAAATGGCCTTGTGGAATCAATTAAACAATTTCAACCTCAAAATTAAGAATGGCCTTAAATCAGAAGAATTTATTTCGCCTGATAGTGCTATTTGGTATCTCGAAGCCTTGTTTAATGTGCAAAATGCTGTGGGAAATGATTTTGAGGAATCAAAAACCTATGAGCGAGATTATGCTCTTAGCATATCCAGTAATGGTATGGTAGATTTGAGTGAGATCGCAGATTTAAACGATCAGATGATTGAAGATTTGAATTACGAGCTCGATTTAATCGATGCTGACAATAAATTTTTGTTTGTAGCAGACTTAAAGAAAGAAGCTTTAAAAAATGATTCAGTTAAAATAAGCTTTAAAGGAGTTTTAGCACGAAAACCAGCTTCATTATATTATGCAATAGATTCTACTGATAATTGGAGATATGGAAATAATTTAGGACGATGTGAAAATACTCAATGGGATTCAGATGCAGGCAAGGAGCTAAAAAGAAGATTTAATAATCCGTATATAGCTTATCCCTTTCCAGTTTATCATGACACAACATCCACCGGATGGATTAATATAGATAATTCTAATGTATTAGACTATACAACATCTGGTTTTGAAGATAGGATTTACCATGAACTTGCTACATCACCTCCTTGCATTGAGCATGATGAATTGCTTCAGTTATTGATTGATGGTCATTATATAATATACAATAAAGCTAATGAAAGCCCAAGCGGAGTTCGTATAGATGGACTTGATTTTAAATATTTTGAATTGTGGACTAATAATCCAAATCCACCTGATAATATTTATAAGCATAATTATCAAGTTTGGTATGGTAATCCAGTTAGGATACCTCCAATTACTGACTAGTATTTGGAGAATAGGGTGTATGAGTCATTCTCATACACCTTTTAGTTTTTTATTCTTAAATCAGAGATTGTATTTACTTACGGATATAAAATAGTCATTTGCATAAATCTGACCAATTCCTGTTGTTTCATACATGTTGTTATGCCAGATAAACGTCAATAAATAACTTTATAAAGATTTGATTCTTAAACTCTATATATTAATTTCTTATGAAAAACATTAGCTTACTAAGCTTTTTAATATTTTTAGGCGCATTTCCTCTAAAATCACAAGTGTTAAACAATAATAACATTATTGCAGACACCACTTGGTCAACTGATACCATCAGGATATACAATGATGTTACTGTCCAATACCCAGCTACACTCACCATAAATCCAGGTGTTTATGTAGAGTTTCAGGGTAATTATAGTATAAACGTACAGGGAAGTATAAAAGCTATAGGAACAATGAATGATACTATAGTTTTCACTGTATTTGATACTACATCTTATGCAGATACAGCTACTTTGGCAGGAGGCTGGGGTAGCATTAAATTACTTGATAATCCTACTGACACTTCTGAATTTAGTTTTTGTAGGTTTTCTTATGGTAAAGCTATCGATCCTGGTCATACGATTAATGATCACCTAAATGAAGAAAACTGGGGAGGGGCATTATTTGTAAAAAACTATGGAAATGTGTTCTGTAGTAACTCCAACTTTTATAATAATAGAGCTAACTTTGCAGGAGGAGCTTTTTGGGTCAAGTATTGTTCAAGTTTACAATTGATCAACAATAGCTTTATTAAGAATCAAACTTTTCAGCAAGGAGGTGGAGCCTCAATCGGAAATTGTTCATCCGCCATAATTTCAAATAATCTATTTAAACTGAATAAGGCATTTGTTACTTTTGAAACTTCTGTAGGAACTGCAGTTAGAGGCTCTGGAGGGGGCTTACGTGTTAATACAAATTGTAACGCTTTGGTTGTGAATAATAAATTTTTTAACAATCACTCAGTAAATGGAAGCGGCCTTTATGAAACCACATCTAATTGTATGATTTATAATAATGTAATTGCGAATAATATGGGGAATGGTATAATGAATGGACATGGTTTTTCAACCTCTACTTATGCAAATAATACTATTGTAAACAACCTTGCATATTCTCACACAGGCTGTGGAATTGTGTATTCTAGCATTTTTTTAGAAATGAGAAACAATATTATTTGGGGCAATGATGTAATCCCAGAGTGGAATTTTGATCCTATTCAATTATATAATACCGATGGTTCAATAGCAGATTTTACTTATATGTGTAACCCGGATGGTTACCCAGGTGAAGGAAATATAACTGATGACCCCCTTTTTGTAAACCCCACTGCAGGTGCAGGACCTGATTACGACGGGCTCTCAGCCGATTGGTCACTATTGGATAGTTCGCCCTGTGTAAATACCGGTACACCAGATATTACCGAGCTCAACCTGCCTGAGACAGATATTCTTGGCAACCCGCGCGTGTATGGCATTCGCATTGATATGGGTGCTATTGAAAATCAAATGGTGGTTGGTCTGCCCAAAAACCCGCTGGTAAATGCGAGGCTGGAAATTAGTCCCAACCCCTTTGGCCAAAGCTTTAAAGTAGTGTCTCCGCGCGGACAAAAAATCAGCAGCATCAGCCTCTATAACCAAAACGGAAAACCGCTGGGTAAATTAGAAAAGCTGCCTTTTGATCAGGTGATGGTTTACGACCTGGCCAACCATCCTGCTGGCCTGTATCTGATGGTAACCCAGTTTGAAAACGGCAACACAGAAAGTACAAAGCTGGTGAAGTATTAGGTTTATTAAAAATCATTCTAAATTGCTATAATTGATTTTGAAAGTGCAAAAGCAACTATTATTTTTAATAGTTTTGACTGTCCTTTTGTCTTTATAAAAGGATTTGTGAATCAAACAAAAAATCTGAAAATGTATATAACTGATAAACAACATCTTACCCCCCCCCCTGATAGACGAAAGTTTTTCAGGAATAGGGAGCTTGTTATCAGCCGGATGGCAGAAAATAATTCACTACTGCATAGTCGTTTGTCAAAAGAACAAACATATTTTCAAACTTGGGAAGAATAAATTCGACAAGCCGGGGCTGTCTGGTCAATGATCAGACAGCCAACCAGCTTAACTATTAATTCTTTTAGCTTAAACCCAAAAAATATCAAATGAAAAATTATAGATTTTATTTCTTACTGCTTATCCCTGCAATATTATTAGCATTAAAATTATCTGCAATTGGACAGTATGAAGAAAGCGAAGAACAACAATTACAATGTTCACAATATGGTATTATTGAGTTTCCTTTTAATGGAAATCATGGATGTCCGTATGCTTTCGACTTTAACTCGCTAATTAGTAGTAATTGTGAATTAGAGGATATTGATTTCGATAAAGGCTCTCCTGGTATTCAACATTACAAAGAGACTCAAACTTGCAAAACATGGACAAATGGCTATGATGGAATAATTCACATGCTTCCAAAAAGCGGATATGGCGGACAGGGGTTTACTGTTTCTAATGACGTTTATGTATATTTTACAAACAATACTTATGAAGCACCAACTTGGACAATGTATGTAAGTTACAATCAAGGACCCTATCCTGCTCCTTGTTATTGATGCATTATTTGTTTGTCAGAGAGTACTCTGGCAGGTTTTCTTCATTTTTAATTATTGGAATAAATAATCATGAAATTATTCAGCTTCATACTTTGTGCATCCGTTTTGCTGTTGCTGTCAACTTATTCTATGGCCCAACAAAAGCTTGAGATCAGCTTTGAATCTCACTATTATGGTCAGGCTTTGGGGCTTGATAGTATCCTGATTAGAAACATCACCACAGGTCGAGATACAAGCCTATATGCTCCCGACACAGTTTTAGTGTTGGATTATGCAGTTGGGCTTAATGACTATTCACTGGGTGAAACAGCTTTTTCTGTTTCGCCAAACTATCCCAATCCTGTCATACATGGAAGCACCAGTTTTGATGTGAACATGCCGGAAGCCGGGCTGTTGACTTTACACGCAACGGATGTGTCAGGGGAAAAACTTGCAATTATCCAACAAAGACTTGAGAGAGGGCAACACCATTTTACATATTATCCACCTTCCAAAGGGATTTCATTGATTTGGGCTTCTGATGGCAAAAACATCGGGCAGGTAAAAATTATCAACGTGGGTGAACCGCTGTCGTTTGGTAAAAGAATAATACATCAATCTAGTAAAGCTTATCATTCCATGCCAGATAAAAAAAGTAAATCTTCAGGTTTTAAATACAACTGGGCCGACACACTTTGGTATATCGGCTATAGCAAATCTCCTGAAGGTATAGCAGCTAGCGATGTTTTGGAAGCTTCGCCCGACCTAAATAGTCATGTGAGTTTTGGAATTATAGAAGGTATGCCGTGCAAGGGAACAGAAGCAGTAAAACATGGCGGACAATTATATGCCACAGTGGAAATTGAAGGAGTTTGCTGGCTAAAAGAGAACCTCAATATCGGTGCGATAATCCACAGCGATTCTACCATGACAGATAATGGAATCATTGAAAAATATTGCTATGATAACGATCCTGGCAATTGCAGAGAATATGGAGGTTTGTATCAATGGGGCGAACTGATGAACTATACGCTAGGTGATGGAGCTAAGGGAATTTGTCCTCTTGGATGGCATATTACCTCAATCGATGAATGGAATGATTTAACGGATGTACATCCGGGTTTTACGCTGAAAGAAAGGGGTACAAGTCATTGGATAGAAGGAACCTTTGCTACCAACTCAACCGGCCTTACAATTTTACCGGGAGGCTATAAATGGTGGAGTGACGGATCATTTGAACAATTAAAAGCTTATGCGGGGTTCTTTACCTCTACTGAACTTCCTTCTCCGCCTTCGTGGGGTGTTTGGGTTAAAGGCTTTTCATGGAACGAAAGTGGTTCTCATTCTGGTAATGCATATACTACACATGGTGATTCAGTCAGGTGTATAAAAGATGCGGATTAAAACTTTTAGTTTTAGTTTAACTTTCAGTACCTTCTCCTGATGGTAACTCAGTTTGAAAACGGCCATACAGAAAGCAGCAGATTGGTGAAGTATTAGAGTAGACCTTGGTTTATCTCCCCGCAGATCCCGCAAATTTTTTCAGATTCGTTTTCCGCGTTAATCTGCGTCATCCGCGGGAAATCTTTTTTGTTTTTTCTCCCGCTGATCTCGCAGATTTCCGCAGATTTTTTCTCGGCATTAATACCTCTCAAATCCATACTATATTCACAAATAAGCATAACTATTGGTGAATACAATCACCATAAGTTATATCTTTGTAGAAATAATAGACTTATGTATGCAAGAACGTTAAGCGTTGAAATTAAGAAAAGACTTGGTTCAGGTAAAGCAATTGTGGTTGTTGGGTCGCGACAAGTGGGAAAAACAACACTGCTTGAGTCTATTCTTAGCTCACAGGAATATTTGCTTCTTGACGGCGACGATCCTACTACGAGAACACTTTTAACCAAGCCTAATACGGAGCAAATAAGAATGATTATTGGAAAACATAAAGCTGTTTTCATCGATGAAGCCCAGCGGATTGATGGCATTGGCCCTACGATGAAAATCATTACAGACAGGTTTAAAGAGGTTCAACTTTTTGCTAGTGGTTCTTCAGCTTTTAATCTGTCCAATAAAATTAATGAACCCCTGACTGGTAGAAAGTGGGAGTACCACTTGTTTCCCATTTCATGGGAAGAGTTTGAAGCGCATCATGGCTATCTTCATGCCGAACAACAAATAGAAAACAGGCTGCTTTATGGGTTTTATCCTGATGTTTTGAATAATCCGGGGGATGAAATAGCGCGATTAAAAAATTTGGTAAACAGCTATTTGTATAAGGATATCTTATCCTATATCGACATCAGAAAGCCTGAAGTGCTTGAAAAATTGGTTCAGGCGCTGGCCCTTCAGCTGGGCAACGAAGTGAACTATACCGAGCTGGCTCAGCTGCTTCATATTGATAAAAATACCGTTAATAAATATATTGATATTTTACAACAGGGATATATCATCTTTAAGCTAGGCAGTTTTAGTAGGAATCTGAGACATGAAATAAAAACAAACAAGAAAATTTATTTTTATGATAACGGAATTAGGAATATGATTATTGGCAATTTTAATCCATTAGCATTGAGAGCTGATAAAGGTGCGCTATGGGAGAACTTTCTGATTTCGGAACGGTTAAAGCAAATTGATTACAAGCAAAGTCTTGCCCGTACTTATTTTTGGCGTACGAAGCAACAACAAGAAGTTGATTTCGTAGAGGACTTCGGTGGTAAAATCGCTGGATATGAATTTAAATGGGATAATAAGAAAAGTGTAAAACTACCAACAACCTTTACAGAAACATATAATGCTGAAAGTAAAGTGATTGATCGAAAAAATTTCAGAGATTTTGTAATAATCAACTAGCTGGATAACTCCTTATGAATTAATAAAGGTCAAGCTTGCAAACTAGCGCAAATTTCCGCTGATGTTTTTCTGCGATAATTTGCGTTATCAGTAGGAAATATTATTTATGTTTTATTTTAACCTTTCCATATCCTCGTGCCGTGTACGATGGAAAGTTAAACGTATCGTGAATATTGACTTTTGAACGTCCCTTAGGACTTCAAAACGTCGAATTGAAAGCCATGAATTATTCCTTTGATGTTTGCGTTATCTGATCAGAAAGTCCTGCTTTGAATAAATTGCTACAAAAACCACCCTATCGCTTACACATTAAATCGGATATGCAGGATGTCGCCATCGCCTACGATATAGTTTTTGCCTTCCACCTTAAATTTGCCGGCATCTTTAACGCCCTGTTCGGTTTTGTAGTGAATAAAATCCTCATACTTCATCACTTCGGCGCGGATAAATCCGCGTTCCAGGTCGGAATGTATCACGCCGGAAGCTTGTGGGGCAGTCATTCCTTTGCGGATTGTCCAGGCCCTTACTTCTTTGACCCCAACAGTAAAAAATGATTGTAAATTGAGGGTTTTGTATGCTGCCCGAATTAATTTATTCACGCCAGGTTCTTCTAGCATAGCATCGGCCAAAAACACTTCCCGGTCCTCGGGATCTTCCAGCTCAGCAATTTCGGCTTCCAGAGCACCAGCAATAATCAGCACTTCGGCATTTTCATTTGCCAGTGCATCTGTTACTGCTTTCGTATAGGTGTTTCCAGTGAGAGCAGATTTTTCATCTACATTACACACGTAAATTACTGGTTTTGCCGTAAGGAGCTGCAGGTCGTTTACATGTTTTTTATCGTCGTCGCTTAGGTCGAGCTCGCGTGCGTTACCAAAATTCTCAAAGTGCTCCTTATATTTCAGTAATACGTCTAAGGCTTTTTTGGCTTCTTTGTCGCCTGCTCTGATCAATTTTTCTACCCTAAGAATTTTTCGGCTCACCAGATCCAGGTCGCGCACTTGTAACTCAAAATCGACGATATCTTTGTCACGCAGCGGGTCAATCGAACCCTCAACATGGGCCAGGTTTTCATCCTCGAAGCAACGCAACACATGAATCAGGGTATCCATCAGCTGGATATCGGCCAAAAACTTATTACCAACGCCTTCGCCTTGGCTGGCACCTTTGGCTAGGCCGGGCAGGTCAACGATCTCTAGTAATGCCGGAATCACCTTTTCTGAATGTATGAGCGCGTCTAGGGCATCGAGGCGCGGATCGGGCACTTCCACCATACCAATATTAGATTTGGTAGCGCTGAAGGCGTAGTTGGATGCCTCGGCTTTGGTATTCGACATGCAGTTGAAAATGGTTGTTTTTCCGGTATTTGTAAGACCAATGATGCCACAATTGAGAGCCATATTGTTTTAGCTTTTAGTTAAAAATTTCGGTTTGCAAAAGTAGGCTATATTTTTGAAGAGTTGAGGGGGGATTCAAAGATTCAATCACGAAAGCTTTTTGGACAATTATTCAATGAGAATACAAAGATTTAATCCCGAAATCGCATCGCTCTTGCCACTTTCTTTTTCCCGCAGATTTCCTTAGATTTCCGCTGATCCATTCTCTGTGGGAATTTTTTTTTTCATTATCTTGTTTTAAGTGTACTTTTATTCTGTGCGTTTCTTCCTCAGCCGTCCGTCTTCAACCTTTTCCAGTCATTTCGAAAGTGGAGTCCCACTCGAGCCTGCGTCCGTCTTGCATTCCATTTTCTACAGAAGCCTTATTGTTTTCTCGTCAAACTTTGAATTTACTATTCAAATCATATTATCTCCAAAACTTTTCCAGGGTAAAACGGTTGCTGCTGTTCGCTCTTGCCGTTCATCACCTCCATAAACCAGGTATTTACGTAAAGATGTTTTTTTAGAAATCGTTTCGTAAAAGTTTAAACCTTTGAATAAATTTGGCATAATAGTTTGCGTAGCTTTAAATTCTACCGCTTCTTGTGTTGTTCCTGCATTAATAATCAAATCGACTTCATTTCCAGCAACATCCCGCCAAAACCAGATATCGTTTAATTGATTGCAATGGTGCATTCTTTTTACATATTCTGCAATCATCATATTTTCAAAAAGGCTGCCTTTGAAATCTGTTAATTGAACTTGTTCAGTATTATCCAGTTTGAGCAAATAACAAAGTAACCCTGTATCGTAAAAATATAGTTTTGGTGTCTTTACAATTCGTTTTGAGAAGTTCTCGAAATACGGAGGAAGTAAGAATAAGATATAACTGCTTTCTAGTGCTGATAACCAAGCTTTTGCCGTAGGTTGCGAAATGCCACTTTCATTAGCAAGCGAGCTTAGGTTTAATAATTGTCCTGCTCGTGTGGCACAAAGCGCAAGAAAGTTTTGAAATAACCGCATGTCTTTTATCGCAATTAACTCACTCACATCGCGTTGAATATATGTTTGCACATAATTAGCATAGAATATTCTTGAAGGAATTTCCCGATCGAAGATTGCAGGATAAAATCCCTTTATTAAGTTGTTGATATAATTTTCTTCTAGTAATCCGACTGAATTTAATTCCTGAAAATCAAATGGAAACAGTTTAAACAGGGCAACACGACCAGCTAAACTTTGCGTAATATTTTGGGCAAGATGAAAGTTTTGTGAACCTGATAAAATAAACTGTCCCATCAACTTACTTTCATCTACAATAGTTTGCAGATAGGAAAAGAGGATAGGCACACGTTGAACTTCATCAAAAATTACCTTTTCTGAATATTCTTTTAAAAATCCATTTGGATCAGAAGTCGCAAAACTCCGAACATCGAGATTTTCCAAATTAACTTAACGATATTCAGGAAACACAAATTTGAGCAATGTAGTTTTACCTGATTGTCGAGGACCTGTAACTGCTATAATAGGATACTTATCAACTAAAAGATTAATAGCAGAAATTATTTCTCTTTGTATTATCATTTAATTTAGCCTTAAGCGCTGTTAATGAATGTCAAAGATAAATATTATTTTCAAAAACATCATCATCAACTTTGAAATATCTTGATCACAACTTTGAATTATCAGAGCTTCAACTTTGAAATATCCTTGTAATATTGTTTTCAAGAAGTTGACTCGTAAGCCCATCAACCCCTGAACTCATCAACTTGTAAATCTATCAATCTCTAAAAAAAACGAAAAAAGCCGGGAATGCAACCCGGCTTTTTTCAAATGCTTTTCAAGCAATTGTATTGATTTACTATTTGTTTAAAAAGAAGTCAATGATTATTCAATAATTATTTTTTCAGTTACAACTTCTGTTGGCGTATAAATCGTGATTAAGTATAAGCCAGCAGGCAGTTTTTCAGTATTTATTATATGGCTAAAGTCGTCAAGTTGTTGTGAAAGAACAACTTGCCCTGACATATTGTGAATCGTCATGCGGTCTATTGTAGCCGAACTTTTTATGGTAAGAAAATCCTTTGCGGGAATGGGTGAAATCGTGAAACCCTTTTTTAGTTCAGAAACAGAGGTTGGTATGGCATTTTTATATACTGTTGAACTTGCATCTGAATAGTATGGTTGAGAGTAGCCGGTAATTACCAAATCAATTTTACCATCACCATCAAAATCACCCACATCTGCATCGCCATAATAGGAAATATTAAACATATCTAATCCACTATCCACAAAACTATCATTTCCACTGTTAAAATAGATTTTCGAGATACTTGAGCCCTCGCCAGGCGTATCGGTTTCTCCTACTATAAATAGATCAAGTTGACCATCGCCATTAAAATCTGCCCATTCTATTGAGCTGTGTGAAACGCCAGGAAATCCAAGGTCTAAATCTGTGAATGTTCCGTCACCATTGTTCTTATAGAGTATGGTGAATCGTTCCGCTCCATCTCCACCTGCTCCTGAGATTACTAAATCAGGAAAACCGTCATTGTTATAATCGCCCCATTCCGCATCGCCTAACCAGCACCTGGTAAGCGGAATGTCAGCAACGGAAAAAGTTCCATCACCATTATTGGTGTGTATTTTGGTATAGAAATCCTGTGTGCCGCCATCGCTATCATTAAAGCCAGTAAGCACAAAATCTAAATGGCCATCATTGTTATAATCAGCCCATTTTATTCTGCCCAAATTCATGCCGGGCAAAACCACATTGGTCATTTCTGTGAAATTTCCAGTTCCGTCATTTTCATATAGTTTCGTGATTCTGTCGTTGACTCCAATCCCCGTGATAGCCACATCAAGATCGCCATCTCCATCAATGTCAATCAGTTGAACTTCTCCTTGTTCGGCAGGAATAATGCCGGCATTCAAACTTGTAAAGGTTCCATCGCCATTGTTTCGGTAAATCTCTGTGAAATCTTCGTACTCTTCATTAACTCCCATTAAGATGATGTCGAGTAAATTATCTCCGTCAACATCTCCCCAGGCAACTGATCCTAAATAAGTTAGTGGTAAGTTTGCTGTAGTTGAATACATATAATTACCGTTTTCATAAAGGTATAAACCACCCTTCAAGTTAAAATCCATATCAACTCCTGAAAGGTATAAATCCAGATCGCCATCGTTGTCAATGTCACCAAAAGCTGCAACAGAAAATAATAAATTAGGTAGTGGCGCATTAATATCCACAAAGTCCTGTGCCCTCAACGCAAGTGTTGATAAAGCTAAAAAACAGATTAAGAATAGATTAGTTTTCATAGGTTTAAAATTTTGGTTTGTTAAAAAAATATAATCTAATAAATAAATCAAGCATGTAAAGCTACAAAAAGTAATTAACAAATCGTTAACAAATCGTTAACAATTTGCTATCAGGGTAAATTCCATACATTAAAATAATCGGAAAAAAGTCCATAAGCGGAGTTGAGGTTTTATATCAGCTTGTTATTGTTTTCGTTGGCTAAAGCCAGGAGTTAATTATTTTTCCTAAGCATGTTTCAAGTTTATTTTTACTGCAAACTTATTTCAGGACAAGAGACCCATAAACCAAGTAATGCGCACAAATCCTCAACCCTCAAAACTTATTCAAATAAAATATACACAAATCAAAGGATATTTTGTACTTTTGCCGCCTCATTTTAAGGTGATTCCGGACGAGCAGGATGTTTTATCCTCAGCACCTTACAGAATGCAAAAAGTTTAACCTCCCTGCAAACGCTAATCCGGTGCGTGATACAGGTACAAATTGTTTTTTAAATGACTGAAAACGAAAAAAACGTCAACGAAGAAAACACACAGGAACAACCTCAGACTCCTGTTGCCGCTGACGAAACAAAAAAGGAGGAAACTCCTGCCACCGAGACTGCCGAAGTAGTAGCAGAAACTACTCCCGAAGTAGTAGCCGAAAAAGAAGAAGCAAAAGCTGAAGAAGTTGAACAAGTTGAAGCTGTTGCTGAGAAAGTAGAAGAGGCTCCTGAAGCAGAAGTTGAGAAAACAGAAGCTACTACTGAAGAGCCCAAAGAAAAAGCTGCTCCCAGAGAGAAAAACAAGCCTGTTGCACCAGAAGATTTTGACTGGGACAATATTGGCAAAAAAAGGGAAGTGTATTCTAAATCCGAGCGTGAGAAACTGGAACAGCTCTACGACAAAACCCTCAGCTCCATCGGAGATCACGAAGTGATTGACGGCTTTGTAGTTAGCAAAAACAGCCGCGAAGTGGTAGTAAACATTGGCTTCAAATCTGATGGCGTTATTCCTGTGAACGAATTCCGCTACAATCCAAACCTTAAAGCTGGCGACAAAGTGGAGGTTTATGTTGAAAATCAGGAAGGGCCAAACGGCCAGTTGATGCTTTCACACAAAAAAGCACGTATCCTGCGTTCATGGGACCGCATCAATGATGCCTTCGACAAAGAAGAAATTATCAATGGCTATGTGAAAAGCCGCACAAAAGGTGGTTTGATCGTTGACGTATTCGGTATTGAGGCTTTCCTTCCCGGCTCACAAATTGACGTGAAACCCATCCGTGACTACGATATCTATGTAGATAAAACCATGGAATTCAAGGTGGTGAAAATCAATCAGGAATATAAAAACGTGGTGGTATCGCATAAAGCACTTATCGAAGACGAACTCGAACAACAAAAAGCCGAGATCATCAGCAAGCTCGAAAAAGGGCAGGTACTCGAAGGTACCGTTAAAAATATCACTTCCTATGGTGTATTTATCGACCTGGGCGGCGTAGATGGACTGATCCATATCACCGACCTCTCCTGGGGACGTATCAACCATCCTGAAGAGATTGTTGAACTCGACCAGAAAATCAAAGTGGTTATCCTCGACTTTGACGATAACAAAAAACGTATCGCTCTCGGCCTGAAACAGCTTACACCTCATCCTTGGGATGCATTGGATGAAACCATGAAAATTGGTGACAAAGTGAAAGGTAAAGTTGTAGTAATTGCTGATTACGGTGCATTTATCGAAATCGCGCCAGGCGTTGAAGGCCTCATCCACGTTTCAGAAATGTCATGGTCACAACACCTGCGTACTGCTCAGGACTTCCTGAAAGTAGGCGACGAAATCGAAGCTGTTGTGCTGACACTCGACCGCGAAGAGCGCAAAATGTCGCTCGGTATGAAACAGTTGATTCCTGATCCATGGGAAAATATCAAAGACCGCTATCCGGCAAATTCCAAGCATACCGCTACCGTGCGCAACTTTACCAACTTCGGTATCTTTGTTGAGCTGGAAGAAGGTGTTGATGGCCTGATCCATATCTCTGACCTGAGCTGGTCGAAGAAAATCAAACATCCTGCTGAGTTTACCAAGGTAGGCGAAAGCATCGACGTAATCGTGTTGGATGTTGATGAGGAAAACCGTCGCTTGAGCCTCGGCCACAAACAGCTGGAAGAAAATCCATGGGATGTATTCGAGAGTATCTTCACTGTAGGTTCAGTTCATCAGGGCACCATTATCAGTGCCAATGACAAAGGAGCAATCGTTTCTCTGCCTTATGGCGTGGAAGGTTTTGTGCCAAACCGTCATTTGAAAAAAGAAGATGGCAGCAATGGAAAAGTTGAAGAAACAATTGATTTTAAGGTGATTGAATTCTCGAAAGAGAACAAGAAAATCATTTTATCACACTCACGCATTCACGAAGACCTCGCTTTTGTTCAGCGCAGCGCTGAAAAAGAAACCAAAGGTAACGAGGCTAAGTCAACCAAACGTGCCGTGAAAATCATCAACGAAAATCTGGAACGCACCACACTCGGCGACCTCGACGTATTGGCTGGCCTGAAAAAAGACCTGGAAGACGAAGAGAAAGCAGCAAAGAAAGAATAAGCTAGATTATTTTTTATACCAAAAAAGGCTGTCTGCATTGCAGGCAGCCTTTTTTAATGAGGATTTGAGGGCCGAACCCGTCAACGCGTCAACCAAAAAATACTTATAAATAAGCCAGATCAGGCCGCCCTTCATTAACTTTGCCGCAAGAAACTTCAACCTTTTAAAGCGTAAGCTGTTATACTAATCATGATTCCTTTTGAACTCACAATTCTTGGTGCCGGGTCGGCCTTGCCCACCATTCATCGCAGTGCTACCAGTCAGTTTTTGCACTACAACGGTCAAAATATGCTTATTGATTGCGCCGAGGGAACACAGATACGTCTGCAGCAATTGAAGATCAGTGCTATGAAACTTGACCGAATTTTCATCAGTCATCTGCATGGCGATCATTATTTTGGCCTTATCGGTCTAATCAACTCCATGCACCTAAATAGTCGCATAAAACCACTCAAGCTTTTCGGTCCGCCGGAGCTTATCAATATCATCCAGCTGATGTTGCAGGCATCCGATACTTCACTCAATTTTCCGATCAATTTTAAGCCGCTTGCCGGTTTTGAGAAACAAAAGATTGATGAAGACGAGCAGCTGCAGTATTTTTCCTTCCCTGTAAAACACCGCATCCCGGCCTGGGGATTCCTGATTAAGGAAAAGCCCAGAAGGAATATTGATCCGGAATTTATTGAGAAATATAATCCGAATCACCAGCAGTTACAGGCTATTCAACAAGGAGAAGATTTTATCGACGCATCAAATGCCAGGATTAGCAATGCGGAGATTATTCAGCTTTCAAGCGATCAGCGTGCTTACGCCTTTTGTGCTGATACGGCTTACCATGAGCCGATTGTGGATTATATTAAAGGAGTGAGTCTGCTTTACCACGAAGCGACTTTCATGCAAGATTTACAGGTTTTGGCGTCAAAAACTTTACATTCAACGACGGTTGATGCAGCAAACATCGCCAATAAATCACGTGCTAAGCAACTGCTGATTGGCCATTTTTCATCCCGTTACAAAGACCTTAATCCTTTATTGGCCGAAGCCAGAAGCATTTTCTCAAATACTCAAATAGCAGTAGACGGGCTGAAGGTGGTGATTTAGGCGCTGAAAAAAAACAGATTTTCTTCCCATAATTTTATACTTATTATTTCAGCGCATGATAAAGCACTTCAACAGGATGCACCGCTTCTTTTCCGGTGCCATCGTGAATCTGATGACGGCAGGAAGTGCCGGAAGCAGTTAGAACAATACTTTCAGCAGCTTTCCTGATGGTGGGGAAAAGTACGAGCTCACCCACTTTCATCGAAACATCGTAATGCTCTTTTTCATAGCCAAAAGCGCCTGCCATGCCACAACAGCCTGCCTTAATTTCAGTTGCTGTGTAGTTTTTGGGGATGTTTAGCAAGCCTAAAGCATCGCGCGTAGAGGCAAGCGACTTCTGGTGGCAATGGCCGTGATAGAGTATCTCGCGTTTTTCTTCGGTAAATAAATCACTGGAAAAGTGTCCTTTCTCAAATTCACTATTCAGAAATTCTTCAATCGTAAAGCTGTTGTTCGATAACCTAGCTGCCGCAGGGCGTAAATCAGCATCAACAAGCTCCGGGTATTCATCTCTAAAGCACAGTATGGCAGATGGTTCAATCCCTATCAATGGATTCTCGGCACTGATAAGCGGTGCCAGTTGTTTCACATTTTCATTGGCGATTTTTTGAGCTTTCCGCAAAAACCCCTTGCTCAAGAAGGTTCTGCCACTTTCAATATGTTTTGGTAAAACCACTTCATAACCCATTTTGGTGAGCAGTAAAATCGCATGAATGCCAATTTGTGTATCATTAAAACGTGTAAACTCATCATTAAAAAGATAAATTTTTCGACCATTGGTTGCGGCAGGTTTATTCTTTTTAAACCATTTATCTAAGGTGGTTTTATAGAGCGATGGCAGACGTCGTTTGGGTGCAAAACCAAAAAGTGGCATGATCAGTTTCTGGCTTAACGGATTGTTCATCATCAGGTTAGTAAAAGCAGGAAAGCTGCTTCCCAGCCTATTCACTGAGGTGATATTGGCGATAAGCTTAGCACGCAACGGAGCACCGTTGGCATCGTAATAATGCTGTAAAAACTCGGCTTTTAACTTGGTGACATCTACGCTGCTGGGGCATTCTGACTTACAGGCTTTGCACGACAAACAAAGATCCATCACTTCGTAAATCTCGGGATGGTCGTAAGGATTTTTCTTGTTTGAGTTGGTTAAAAACTCACGCAAAATATTTGCCCTGGCGCGTGTGCTGTGCTTTTCGTTGCGGGTGGCCATATAGGAAGGACACATTGTTCCGCCTGTAACTTCTGTTTTGCGACAGACTGCGGTGCCATTGCATTTCTCAGCAGCACGAAGGATTCCCATGTCTTTCGACCAATCAAAAACGGTGTTGGGTTGGCGAGTTTCCTGGCCGGGTTTGTAGCGCAATGAGGTGTTCATGCGCGGTGTATCCACAATTTTGTTGGGATTGAAAATATGCTTTGGATCCCAGGTTCTTTTGATGTCTTTCAGTAAATTGTAGTTGTGGTTGCCTACCATCAGCGGAATAAATTCTCCACGCAGGCGGCCATCACCATGTTCACCGCTCAGCGAACCCTTGTATTTCTTGACTAATTTGGCGGTTTCCAAAGCGATTTCATAGAATAGCTCAACATCCCTGACGTCTTTAAGGTTGAGGATAGGCCGCAGGTGCAGCTCGCCTGTCGCGATATGCGCATAATATACACAGGACTTGCCATATTTCGCCAGTATCTTATCGAACTCCTCGATATAATCAGGAAGCACAGCGGGATTTACGGCGGTGTCTTCAATCACCGCAGCTGGCTTAGCATCGCCGGGCATATTGTTGATGATACCTAGACCGGCTTTTCGCAAATCCCAAACCTTACTCATATCAGAACCTACAACCATCGGAAAGGCATAGCCAAAGCCGGCAGCTCGTATTTCTGCTTCCATTTCAGCGGCTTTCTGCGCGAGAACTTCCTTTTTATCTTCAGCAAATTCTACAACCAAAATTGCACCCGGATCACCCTGAACGAAGAAGCGGTTTTTGCTTTGCTCAATATTTTTTTTGGTGAGGTCTAATACCGTTTTGTCCATCAGCTCGATAGAAACCGGCTGATATTTCAGGGCAATTAAATTGGCATGCAGTGATTCTTTAATGGTATCGAAATGCACGCATATCAAAGCTTTTTCTTTGGGTGGCAGCGGCACCAGGTTGAGCTTGATGGCGGTGGTAAAAGCCAGTGTGCCTTCAGATCCGGCCAGCAATTTAGCAAAGTTAAAATCAGGTTTGTTATTGGTAAAAGGTGCTGTTTCGAGCAGCAAATCAATGGCATAGCCGGTGTTTCTGCGTTTGAGTGAAGGATCAGGATATTCGGCTCTTATTTGCTGCTGATTGATCGGATCGGTCAGTATTTGATTGATGTTGCGATAAATATCCCCTTCAAGTCCTTGAATTTTAAGCTTTTGATCGAACTGATCTTTCGTCAACGTCCCAAAAGTGCATTCCGTGCCATCACTCAGAATTGTTTCCGCTTCGAGGGTATGATCGCGGGTGCTGCCATAAACCAGCGAATGCGCTCCACAGGCATTATTTCCAAGCATTCCGCCCATCATACAGCGGTTTGCGGTAGAGGTTTCCGGCCCAAAAAACAAGCCTTTGGGTGCCAGAAATTGATTTAGCTCGCTGAGAATTACACCAGGCTCAACCATCACCCACTTTTCGGACACATTGAGTTCGAGAATCTTAGTCATATAACGCGAAATATCCACCACGATGCCATTACCAACAACCTGACCGGCCAATGAGGTGCCGGCAGCCCGTGGAATAAGCGATGTTTTGGTTTCATGCGCCAGTGCAATCAGTTTTTTGATATCACTCTTATCGCGTGGAAGCACTACAGCCAAAGGCTTTTCGCGGTAGGCGGAGGCATCCGTGGCGTAAATAAGGCGTGTGGCATCGTCGATAAGAATTTCACCTTTAAAATCAGACTTTAAAGCAGCTAAGTTCTCATAAATCCTGGATTGTCGCATAATTATTTCCCGTTTTTTACTTGTCGGTTTTGTAATTTTAGCGGCTTTTGATACATGCAGCGGATATATCAAAAGCCGTTTTGCCTGGAGGTTTTTTAGGAGATTTTGTCGGTGCTTTCAAATATCTTGTCGGCAGACTTGGCTATAAAACCGGAGTATAACTTGCCGTTTTTATCTGGATAGCGTCTGGCGAACTCATAATAACAACCCGGAATTTCCTTTTTACCTTCCACAAAATCTACCTCAATCATCTCGGCGCGGATGCTCGACTGCTCAAGCAGTTCTGATGGATTTCCCTTGATTTCTCCACCCGAATCATTGATGCGGAAGCCGTTATCTTTGATTAATTGATTGACAGATTCAAGGCTTTCAAAATGTTTTAATGCATTCACGCTTACCGTGAAGTGGTTGGCGCAGAAGCCATTAACATATAGCCATGCGGCGTATTCAGATTCTTCTCTCAGCTTTTCGTAAGTCTCGAAAGAAGGTTTTTCCCAGCTCCTTCCGCTATAAATCAGCTCGTCGGTTTTGAGCAGCTTTCCCGGAATCTGATCGACAAGCTTCTTGACGGTTTCCTGCAGGAATGGACTGAAATCAGCCGATTTTAACTGGGATATAAACACCCTTGGCTGGCCTTCCAGCTCGAAATGTTTGGCATACAAACGCTTGGCTTCAAAGTGGTAATCGCCTTTGCAAGCATAGCCGGCTTCCACAAAAACGCGTGCCAGCACATCGATATTTACACGTGAATCGTCAAAAGTACGAAAAGCGATATGGTCGTTTTCAACGGTTTCACCTTTTTTAATAAAGAGGTCATGTACTTTTTGTACTGAAGGATTTTGGGTGGTATAATCAGCCCAAAGTCTGTCGAAAATTGTTTTTACTTTACTCATGTTGTGATTGTTAAAAAAATTGTGTGATAAGTTTATGTTGCTCTGTTTTCGTATAATGATACGCGTTAAGCAGTGGTTCAAGTGTCTTGCTGAGTTCTTTTGGATAATGAAATGTTCCGGCAAGCGCACTTTCTATTTCCCTGCTCAAATTATTCTTACTAGCAGCTGAAAGCTTAACAGTTGAGATTGTTCCTTTGTTGACTATTAATTGAAAATTTGCGCTAAAATCAGCCATCTCAAGTTTGTTTTCAATGCTATAGTCGGGTGAATAACCGAAATTCCATTCACTGTTTTTGTATTTATGTTCACTCAGCTTTTGTATTTGTTGAAGCTCATCGGTGCTGAGCTCAAAAATTCCGTCATCACCAAAATGTTGGATTACAGCTTTTTGCAGCTCGTCGCGAAAGTATTTTGCATCCATGCCAGCCAGCAGCGGCTTTAGGTTGGTAACTATCGCCCTGATGGAAGAAACGGCACGCGACTGTATATGCGTGCTTTCGGGACGCAGGTAATTTTTAATCTGTTTGAGGTCGGCGTCAAAAAGCAAAGTGCCGTGATGGATAGATCTGTTTTTAAAAACATGGGCTGCATTTCCCGAAAATTTCAGGCCATTTACGGTCAGATTACTCTTTCCGGTCATGGCAGCCGGAACGCCAGCCTTATTCAAAAATTCAATGATTGGGAGTGTATATCTTCCGAAGTTTACTTTATCGCTGCCGTTTTTACTGCTTGTAATAAAGGTGTAATTGAGGTTTCCATCACCATGAAAGACTGTCCCGCCGCCACTAATCCTGCGGATCACAGCTATTTCTTCGGAAAGCAGGCAGGCAGGGTTCACTTCCTGATAAGGGTTTTGATGCTTCCCAACGATCAGGCTGGGCGAATTTTCCCAAAGCATGAAAATATCTTTGTTGGTTTGCTTTAAAACAAACTCTTCCAGGGCAATATTAAAATAGGGATCGCGGCTTGCCTTATCCAAAAAATACATTGTTGAAAAGCTTTGCTAAGTTAAACTTACGCAAAAATAAAGCTTTTTCAATGCCAGCTGCTTAAAAACAACTAATTTTGCCCCCTCAAAATTTATACATAAGCTTAAACCATAATATGCACAATATCAGAAATATTGCCATTATTGCTCACGTTGACCACGGTAAGACAACCCTCGTTGATCGTATGCTTCACCAGGTAAAACTCTTTAGAGATAACCAGGAAAGCGGCGATTTGATCCTCGATAATAACGATTTAGAGCGAGAAAGGGGCATTACCATTTTGTCGAAAAACGTTTCTGTTCGCTACAAAGATGTTAAGATAAACATCATTGATACACCTGGCCACGCCGATTTTGGTGGTGAGGTGGAGCGTGTACTCAATATGGCTGATGGCGTTTTGTTGCTGGTTGATGCCTTTGAGGGGCCGATGCCACAAACGCGTTTTGTGCTGCAAAAAGCTATTGATCTCGGACTAAAACCTATTGTGGTTGTCAATAAAGTGGATAAGCCCAACTGCCGTCCCGATGAGGTGCAGGAAGCTGTTTTCGACCTGATGTTTAACCTGGGCGCTTCGGAAGATCAATTAAATTTCCCGACAGTTTTTGGCTCTTCCAAGAATGGCTGGATGTCTGATCATTGGAAAAATGAAACTACAGATGTGTCTTATCTACTGGATGTTATCATAGAGCATATTCCGGCGGCAAAATATGTCGAAGGTACGCCACAGATGCTTATCACCTCATTGGATTACAGCTCTTATGTAGGTCGTATTGCTGTTGGCCGCCTATCGCGCGGAATGTTGCAAGCCGGCATGACGGTAAGTCTCGCCAAACGTGATGGTAAGTTTACAAGATCAGTTATTAAGGAGCTGTATACTTTTGAAGGCTTGGGCAAAGAGCGCACCAAACTGCCTGTTTATGCCGGCGATTTGATTGCACTGATGGGGATTGATGATTTTGATATAGGCGATACCGTGGCTGATGCTGAAATACCTGAAGCATTGCCACCTATCACTATTGACGAGCCTACGATGAGTATGCTGTTTACCGTTAACAACTCACCGCTTTATGGCAAAGAGGGTAAATATGTTACTTCACGCCATCTGCGCGACCGGCTGTTGAAGGAAATCGAAAAAAACCTGGCCTTGCGTGTGCAAGAAACAGAAACACCGGATTCCTTATTGGTTTTTGGAAGAGGTATTTTGCACCTCAGTATTCTTATCGAGACCATGCGGCGCGAAGGCTATGAGTTTCAGCTTGGACAGCCACGCGTAATCATAAAAACCATCGACGGTATAAAACACGAGCCGATAGAAAGTCTTACCATTCAGGTGCCGGAGAGCTTCTCAGGAAAGGTGATAGAGCAGGTAAGTATGCGCAAAGGTGAACTCAAGGAAATGAACCCGAAAGGCGATCGCATGCAGCTGGAATTTTTAATTCCATCGCGCGGTATCATTGGCTTGCGCAATAATTTGCTCACAGCTACAGAAGGTGAGGCCATAATTGCTCACCGGTTTAAAAGTTTTGCACCTTGGAAAGGCGAAATTAATGCCAAAGTTAATGGCGCACTGATCTCAATGGATACAGGAGTAGCAATTCCTTATGCCATCTGGAAATTGCAGGACAGGGGAAAGTTTTTTACTATTCCTGGCGAAGATGTGTATATGGGACAGGTGATTGGTGAGAACAACAGGATTGGCGATTTGGTGTTGAATATCAATAAAACCAAAAAGCTTACCAACGTACGTGCTTCAGGAACAGATGATAAGGTGATGATTATCCCTGCAATACGTTTTTCACTCGAAGAGTTTATGGAATATATCCGCGATGACGAATACCTGGAAGTAACGCCAAGAAGTTTGCGCCTGCGTAAAATTTATTTGGACGAAAACGACCGTAAAAGAGCCAGTAAAACCCACTAATTAAAAACTATGATCAAGGTAAAGAACTTACTTTTCCCATTAGCCTTATTGACAATAATTTTGACAATGAGTGGGTGCGATGTGCTGAACCAGATGAGTCAGGTGAAGCAGCTTTCCCTCTGTGAGTTTGATGTGCATGGCGTTGATAAGGTGCGTATTGCCGGTATTGAGCTGGCCGAAAATATGGATCGCGACGACTTGAATACTGCCCAGTTGATGCAGTTGACTGCCGCAATTTTTCAGAAAAAAATGCCGGTAGATTTCGATTTGTTGCTCAACATCAACAATCCCAACGACAAGCCTGCTGCTATGAATCGCATGGATTACGAGCTATTTATCGACAACAAACAAATCCTTACAGGACAAATGAACCAGCCTGTAAATGTGGGTGCTAACACCAATTCCACTATTCCAATGGCTATTCAGCTGGATTTGTTTAAGGTGTTAAATGATGAAACCCAAAGCACGTTGGTGAATCTGGCTTTTAAGCTCACCGGCGACGAAAGCGATCCTGCCGAAATACTACTCAAAGTGAAGCCTTATATAAAAGTAGGTGGACGCGAATTGGCTTATCCGGGCTTTTTGAATGTGCGTCACACCTTGAAGTAAGGTCTTTTTGGAGCGTTCTTGTTAAACAAATTAGGATTAAATTTGTCCGATGGGACGAAGAGATAATCTTAATCCGGCGCACAAAAAGCAAGAAAAACTTATCCTTGATCGATTTCGGTTGTTGTATAGCGACTTCCCCAAGGCCCGTATAAAACAATATGAATCACCTGATTTTCAGTTAATCGTCAACCGCCGCAAAAAGATAGGCCTGGAGGTGGTGCGCTATGTCAGCACTATTGATCAGGAATCTGAAATCTCTTCGCTTCAGCGTTTTGATCCCGAGCAACTTATGGCTTTGATTCATCAGAAAGATGAGAAATCCTACGGCTATCAGCGTATGCGCTATGCCGAGCTGTGGCTGCTGATTGCTGCCGGAAGTATCAGCAGTGATGCCACAGTGATTTATCCCGAAACTTTTGATGTCTCTGCATTTCAGACTGATTTTTACGAGCGCGTTTTTTTGATGGATATGCGTCAGGACTTACTTTTTGTGCTGAAATAGGCCCAATCAACGATTTTTCACGTATCGCTTTACGAACTATACCTTAGTTGAAAGGCGGCTCTCGCATTGTATTTTTGCCTTATCAAAGCCTTTAACAATGAAAAAAAGTTGCACACAATTAACAGTTATTACAAAAACAGAGGTCGATCTAACCCATCGAGCAAAACCTTTAAGTTTTTGTATTTTCTTGTTTTGGCTTCATCTAAACATGAAATGCGGAAGCCGAAAAGCACAAAGAGTAGGCAAATTATCAACAACTAATTTTTTATGAAAAAGTTTGTATTTATTTTAGCTTTTGCCCTGATTGGGCTTACTTACAGCGCTCATGCGCAGTTTGAAAAAGGACAGGTAGATGCCAATCTTGGTGTCGGATTTGGTGCATCATTTGCAACCGGATCGGTTAGTTTGCCACCTGTTTCATTTTCACTCGATTTTGGAATCAACGATAACATCAGCCTTGGTGGCTATGTGGGTTATTCCTCTTCAAGTGAAGATTTCGCGGCATGGGGTGGTGGTTTTACCTGGAAATACACCTATATTATTGTCGGCGCACGTGGAGCTTACCACTTTGATTTAGTTGACAATATGGACACTTATGCCGGCTTGATGCTGGGTTATAATGTGGCCACTGTTACCTATGATGGTCCTGGCGCAGCACCCGTTTCTCCCTCGGTTGGTGGCATAGCCTATTCAGCTTTTTTCGGAGCTCGCTATCATTTTGGTAACACCTTTGGAGTTTATGGCGAACTTGGATATGGTATCGCTATCTTTAATGTGGGTGTAACCATGAAGTTTTAATAGCTTTTTGGCTTAAACAAGAAATCAGCAGCGTTTGGTTGCTGCTGTTTTTTCTCGTGATTTGTAGTGAATAAAAAAATGGTCTCGTCAAAATTATCGGCGAGACCTTTTTTAATTTTTTTAGGTTCAAATATCATTTCGGTTACCAAAGAAATCCCATTTTCAGGCCGACGGATAAACTTAACGGAAAATCTTGATCTATAACAGTATGGCTGTAATAATAGTTTGAGCCATTGTAATTGTTAGAAAAGCCATAGCCTACACCACCGAAAAAGTCAACTAAGAAAACATTGTCAACTATCCATTGCTTTCCCAGTACTAATTGAATAGCACCGCTTACTGTTGATTTGGTTTCTCCACTGCTGTAATAGCCATCCCAATAGCCATATTCATTCCAGCTTTCGTAGTAATAATCTTCTTCACGGCTGAAGAATCCGAGTGTGATCATCGGCTTGATATAGCTGCCTTTTAGAAGGTGTGCATAACGCATGCCTCTCAAGTAAAAATCAGGGCTTTTGATAAATTTATAACCAAAACGAAAAAACACACCACCCGGATTTTCATAAGCCGGATCAATACCCAGACCGATAATTCCAATTTCGCCTTCGATACTACGACCAGGCTTTAAACTCCTTTCGTAACCCAAAGTGGTATTGCCTGTGAGCGGTGATAAAAACTCTATTTTTATTGCGTTTTTGCGGTTGTCGAGGTAGTTTGCAGGATTGATCAGGCTGTTTTCAAAAGTCATTTCCTTGCCGTTTTCAAAAACAATTTTTTCAATATCGTCTTTCGCGATAGCAAATAACACTTCATCGGAGTATTCAGAAAGCAGGTATTTCACCTCTTCCAATCCAACTTCTTTGATTTTGCATAAGATAACGTCATCTTTTTTTGGGAAAATCTTATCCTGTGCATTTACAGTTGAAACTGCGCTGAATGCCAATGCGATAAGCAGAAAAATCTGGTTTGGTTTCATAGGTTTAATGGCTTTTGATTTTGAATAACAAGCTCAATTTTAGGATGAATCTATGAGCAAAGTTAATGCCAAAGCAACTTCTTTTACGAAAACCAGAAATAATAAATATTCAGCTACCGCTTAGGCCTTGTTTTCTTCCATTCGGTGCTGTAATATTTGCGAGGAGCCAATAGAAAGCCGTAATTATAAAATGCGTTGGGTTTATGGTGATCCAGGTGCGCCGTGATGGTAGCCCGCAGATACCGGTTACTTAGCTTTTGGAGCAAGGGCAGACGGCCATGCACAAATACATCGTGAAACATAAAATAGGCTAATCCATATAAGGCGATGCCGACACCGATATAAAATTTCCAGTCGAAGCCGTCATTCATTCCCGTGTAGATAAAAAGAAAGCTGGGGATGGCAAAAATTACGGCAAAAAGGTCGTTCCATTCAAACTTGCGGCCATCGCGGATATGATGGTCTTTGTGAAGTACCCATAAGAAGCCGTGCATCACGTACTTATGCGAAAACCAGGCCACAAATTCCATAAACAAAAAAGCTGCTAAAACCAGCAGGGTTGCTATAGTCCAGTGCACTTTAATCTGTTTTTTGCTTGTTTAGGTAATTATTCACTTCATCAAAGGCGATGCGAAACCAAACGGTATATTTTTCGGGATTTCTGGTCATGTCAGCCTTGATGTCTTTCATGCTGGCATATTTCCAAGTCTCGACTTCCTCTTTATTTATTATAGGTTGTGCATCAGAGTGGCCAATAAAAACATGATCAAACTCATGCTCAATAAGTCCCTGGCCCACATCACCTTTATATACGAACGAAAACACTTTGGTGATCTCGCATTGCATGCCCATTTCTTCCATCAGCCTGCGCGAAGTAGCTTGTTCTAATGTTTCCCCATCGCGTGGGTGACTACAGCAAGTGTTGGCCCATAATCCCGGCGTATGGTACTTTGTAAAGGCACGCTGTTGCAGCATTAGCTCATTTTTACTGTTGAAAATAAAAATTGAGAAAGCACGATGCAAAATTCCTTTTTCGTGTGCTTCCATTTTTTCCATTAGTCCTTGTGGATTGTCGTTGGTATCCACTAAAATAACTTGTTCTTTCATTGATTTTTCAATTTTATTTGAGCTGTTGAAGTAATTTCGACTCTTGATCTGTTAACTCTACATTTTTCTGCAAAAAACTTATCACATTACGGGTAAACGATTCATCGTTCCAGAGATAATAATTATTGTTTAAGGCTTTTAAAACATAACTTTTATCTTCAGAAATATTGTCGTTATATCCCAAAAATCCCGGTGCTTTGGACTGCACGCTAAGTCGTAAAAATCTGATTTCGGCATTTGACTTGTCAAGCTTGATGGCCTCATTGATTAATTTTACACCTTCGTTAAAACGTTTTAATTTGGTGTTCGGCAAAAAGGCACAATCGGCTGAGCTAGCTTTGGCTGAACCTTTGTAAGCTAACAAGACGGGATTGTTAGTGTTATTTTTTTCGAGTAAATCAAAGAGCTTTTCAGGTGTGCATTTTTCAGTGTTAAAATTGAAAAACAGCTGCCTGGATTGGGTCAACAACCCGGATTCATTTGTGGGTAAAACTAACAATAATAACCAGATCAGGTACATATTTTAAAGAAGATTTAATTGATAACGCAAGTATGAACTCACTAACATGCTGTATTTTACTGGATTTGGAACACGTATGCGTTTGTTTTCCAATAGTTTTTCTGACTGTAGCCTTTTGATTTTCTGGAATAAATTATGGTAATACACATAAGCCACATAAACGCCATAGCGCACCCCAGCGGGTAATTTTCTGATGCCTGCAAGTCCGTCCTGGAAGTCTTTTTCGATATCAGCTTCAATACGCACTTTGCTGGCTTGGTCAAAATTATTCAGGTTGAGATTCGGGAAATAGGTACGTCCCAAATATAGGTGGTCGGCATATAAATCGCGTAGGAAATTGATCTTTTGAAAAGCCGATCCTAAACGCATAGCGCCGTATTCCATGGATTTATAATTTTCTTCGTCACCTTGGGTGAAGACTTTTAGGCACATCAGGCCAACCACTTCTGCCGAGCCTAAGATGTAATCTTCAAAGGTTTTTTGGTCGTATTCCAAGTCGTCTAAATCCATCTCCATGCTTTTTAAAAAACGATCGATTAACCACCAGTCAATATTGTATTTATGCACTGTGTCCTGAAAACTTTGCAAGAGGGGATTTAGGCTGATGCCGTACTCTATAGCCAAAATGGTATCACGTCTAAACTCTTCGAGCAGCCGTTTTTTGTCATATTCGTGGAAAGTATCAACAATTTCGTCGGCCATGCGCACAAAACCGTATATGGCATAGATAGGGTCATGGTATTTTTTATGAAACAGCCTGATGCCAAGCGAAAATGATGTGCTGTATGTGCGCGTAGTAAGTTTGCTTGTTTTTTGTGAAATGTCGTGATAGAGTGATTTCATGATGATGAAATTTGTGGGTTATTGTTTTTTCTCCTTTTTAATGATCTGATCTGCCGCAACTTGTCCGGAGATAATTGCTGGAGGAACACCAGGTCCCGGTATCGTTAACTGACCGGTATAAAGGAGATTTTTCAGTTTTTTGTTAAACATAGAAGGTTTTAGTATGGCGGTCTGCATCAGGGTGTTGGCTAATCCGTATGCATTGCCTTTAAAGGCGTGATAGTCTTTGGCAAAATCGCGGTTGGAATAGTCTCTGCGGTAAATAATGTCGTTTTTGAAACTGTTGCCGAGGGTTTCTTCAATGCGTTGAATCGAGAAATTGAAATAATGCTGACGGACTTCGTCGGTGTCATGCAGCCCTGGTGCAACTGGAATAAGTATAAGTAGGTTTTCTTTACCTGCTGGTGCCACAGTAGCATCTGTTTGCGAGGTACAACTTAAATAAACCGAAGGATTATCGGGCCATTGTGGATTTTCGTAGATCTGCTCCGCATGTTTCTCAAATTCGTCATTGAAGATCAAAGCATGGTGCTGCATACCGTCGAGCTTTTTATCTATTCCCAGAAAGTAAATCAGTGATGAGGGCGACATGGTACGCGATTCCCAGTAGGAAGCTTTGTAATTGCGGTATTGCTCTGGCAGAATTTTTTGCTCAACGTGGTGATAGTCTGCACTTGCAATCACGTAATCAGCCTGATAGCTGTTGCTGTTTGTGACTACTCCTGACACCAGATTATTGGTAAATTCAAAGCTTTTCACCTCTTCGTTGAAACGAAATTTTACACCCATCTCTTCGGCCAGTTTCTGAAAACCCGCTACCACCTTATACATGCCGCCTTCGGGATACCAGGTGCCGAGCATCATGTCGCCATAATTCATCAGGCTATACAAAGCTGGTGTTTTTGCAGCTGTGGCACCCAAAAATAAGATTGGGAACTCCAAAATGCGTAGCAATTTGGGATGTGTAAAATACTTGCGGATATAGCTGTGAAACGAATTGATCAGGTGCATTTTGAGTGCCGAACGCATGATTTTAAGATCAAAATATTCCAAGGCAGATTTGTTGGGTTTAAAAACCAGGGTTTTTATGCCAACTTCATATTTATAAGCAGCTTCATCCAAAAACTTTCTAAGTTTTTTGGCACTACCGGTTTCAATGCTTTCAAATAAATTATAAAGTGCTTGTGTATCAGCAGGAAGATCGACTTTGTCGCCCGGCCCGAAAAATATCGTGTAAGAAGGATCCAGGCGTATTAATTTGTAATAATCAGAAACTTTCTTGTCGAAAAGTTCAAAAAAACCTTCGAAAACGTCAGGCATCCAATACCAACTTGGCCCCATATCAAAGGTAAAACCAGCTTCAGAAAATTTACGGGCACGTCCGCCGGCCATCTCATGTTTCTCAATTACCTGTACATCAAATCCTGCCTTTGCAAGAACTGCTGCTGTAGAAAGCCCTGAAAAACCAGCACCAATAATAATTACTCTTTTCATATTTTAGATTTAATTGGTTTGTTTAACAAAACAATATAAACGTTAAACAAAAAAGACTTGTTTAATGTTCAGATTTTTTTTAAAAAATGTTGACTTTTTATTTTTTCGTTTATCTTTGATGCAATCAACCGCCAAATCAGTCTGCTTCCTGAAAAAACAATTGCTATGAAACACCAGTTATTTTTCATGCTGCTGTGCCTGTTTTTGTTAGGCAGTAGTGGGTTTACTCAATCTTTTTCACTTCCTGATGTTACGTTACGCGACAAAAACAATCGTCAAATTTCTGCTACAACACTTGTCTCCAAAGGAGAAGTCTTGATCTTATTGTTTTGGGATGTTGATGAGGAAAAGTCATGCCATTTTTTAGATGATTTGGCAGTAATTTATACAGATTCTCTAGTTGGGCAAAAGGTGAAGTTTGTTGCTGTAGCCGTGCCAAAAAGCGGAAACGCAGTGCTGGCAAGAAATTATGTAGCTGTAAATGCACCTGAAATCGATTTTATGATCGATGAAAATGGTGTTTTGGCACGGCAATTAGGTGTACACGAACTACCCTGGACCATGCTTTTTGATGTCAATCAAAAGCTAGTTTGTCAGTATAGGGGTTATTGCATCGGTGCCGATGCCCAACTGTGCAGCGAAGCCCGTAACTGCCTCAAAAAACTGTAAGTCTGACTGTTTTATTTTTTGATTTTGTAGGCATTGAACGATTTTCGTTTATTTTTGTCAGCCTAAAGCTTTTAATTTCAGGCTTTATTCTTTAATGTTTACAAACTATCGACTATGAATATAGCCGTTACTGTTGTTGGTGTGGGTTTACTGGTTTTTATGGCGCATGTATTTGCAGAAGTATTTAGCCGTAAAAAAGTCCCCGACGTGCTTTTACTCATTATTCTTGGCTTGCTTATTGGCCCAGTGTTGAATATTATAAACACTGATCAATTCGGACTTGTAGGCCCTGTTTTTACGACAATAACACTGGTTACCATACTTTTTGAAGGCGGAACAGAGTTACGTATTGACGCGCTCCGTCATTCGCTGAGAGGAACTTCACTGCTTACAAACCTCAACTTTTTTGCCAGCATGATTGTGGTAGGTTTGTTGGGCTGGTTAATTTTAGATTTGGCACCACTCACTAGCTTTATGCTTGGCGCCATTGTGGGTGGCACCTCCTCGGCAGTGGTAATTCCTTTAGTTCGACAGCTTAACATTAGCAATAACAGCCGCACCATACTTATCCTGGAATCAGCTTTCAGCGATGTGTTGTGTATTATTTTCGCATTGGCATTTATTGAAGCTATTCAGTTAGGCGAGATTAAAGTAGGCACAACAATCGGACAAATCCTGGCCAGCTTTATTTTGGCTTCTATCATGGGGTTTCTTGGTGCTTTTTTTTGGTCCGTGGTGCTTCACCGCATTCGCAATATCAAAAACTCTATCTTCACCACACCTGCCTTTGTCTTTATTATATATGGTATCAGCGAAATTTTAGGTTACAGTGGGGCAATCAGTGCCTTGGCTTTTGGCATTGGTCTGGCTAATACGGATCTTATAAAGGGAACCTCTTTGAGTAAATATTTTACCAAAGAGCCTGATTCGCTCAATGAAACAGAACGGATACTGTTTGGTGAGGCGGTTTTTCTGCTCAAAACTTTTTTCTTCGTATATATAGGTGTATCCGTTCAGCTAAATGATTGGGTGCCCATACTTATTGGCCTTGTAATCACCATAATTTTGTTTTTATTGCGTATTCCTGTTGTAAGAGCTTCAATGCCAATAAGCAAGGTTAAGCAAGATAAAGTTGATATGATGTATATGTCAACCATGGTTCCCAAGGGACTTGCGGCAGCAGTTTTGGCTACAATACCCATGCAGCAGGGCATTCCAGGGGGTGAGTTGATCAAAAACATTGTTTTCTCCATTGTTTTGTTCAGTATTATTTTTACATCTGTCTTGATCCCGTTGCTCGAAAAATCAACTGCGACACAAGAATTTTACACGAATTCACTCAATTTTAATAAATGGATACGTGAACGTATACAGAAACATCAGCGAAATCGCGCGGCAAAAAAAGGCGGAAAAGATAGCAAGGAAGCACCGGCTGACATCAATCATGGATCGAATCCGGAAAATAATTCGGAGGACATAAAAAAAGATTAACACAATAGGTTTGTTTAGTTTGGAAATTAGTTTTATTTTTGCAGCCCAAAAAAAATTGAAAAGAATCAGATATGTATTTAACAGCTGAAAAGAAGACAGAGATTTTCAACGAGTTCGGGAATTCCGCCGAGGATACCGGATCAGCCGAAGGTCAGATTGCATTGTTTACCTTTCGTATCAAGCATCTTACCGGGCACTTGAAAGAAAATAAAAAGGACCTTGCCACTATGCGTTCATTAGTTCGCTTAGTAGGAAAGAGAAGAAAATTGCTCGATTATCTAAAGAAAAAAGACATCGAAAGATACCGGGAGATCATCAAGAAATTAGGTATCAGAAAATAATTCTGAACTTGTCAAACGTCCGGATAAAGGCAATTTTGTAGATTGCCTTTTTTTGTATTTTAGACAGTTTCGACATTACGTTATCATTTAAAAAATATTTATGAGCCCAAAAGGTATTACACAAACGATTGCAATGGCCGATGGCCGTACCATTACGATCGAGACCGGGAAGCTCGCCAAACAAGCCGACGGAGCTGTTGTAGTTACAATGGGTAAAACCATGTTACTCGCAACAGTTGTTTCTGCTAAAGAAGCGCGCGAAGATGTTGATTTCCTTCCCCTATCAGTAGATTACAAAGAAAAGTACGCTGCCAGCGGAAAATTTCCGGGAGGTTTCTTTAAGCGTGAAGGACGCCCGTCCGATTACGAGGTGCTTATTTGTCGTTTAGTTGACAGGGCTTTACGTCCATTATTTCCAACTGATTATCACGCCGAAACACAGGTTGTGATAAGCTTAATTTCGAGTGAGGAGGATGTTGCTCCTGATGCATTAGCTGCTTTGGCTGCTTCTGCTGCTATCAGTGTTTCAGATATTCCCTTCAACGGCCCGATTTCTGAAGCCCGTGTAGCCCATATCAATGGCGAATTTGTTATTAATCCTTCTATCAGTGCCTTGTTGGAGGCCGATTTGGATTTAATGGTTGCTGCTTCTATGGACAATATTATGATGGTAGAAGGCGAGTCAAAAGAGGTTTCAGAAGCATTGATGCTCGAAGCACTTAAGATTGCTCACGAGGCCATTAAAATTCAATGTCAGGCACAAATCGACCTGGCCAAAAAGGTAGAGAAAGCGACTGTAAAACGTGAATATTCTCACGAAACAAATGATGAGAGCCTGCGCGAAGCCATCACTGCATACGCCTATAAGCCTTGCTATGAGCTGGCACTTCAGGGAAATCCTGACAAGCATGCCCGTTCTGACGGTTTTAAAGCTGTCTTGGAAAAATTTATGGAAAGTCTTCCCGAAGAAGAACGGGATGAGAAGCTTTCAATGGCCAAACGTTATTTCCACGATGTGGAAAAAGAAGCGGTGAGAGATGCCGTTATTAACGAACGCAAACGCCTTGATGGTAGAAAACTTGACGAAATCAGACCCATTTGGTCAGAGGTAGATTACCTGCCTTCGGCACATGGTTCGGCTGTGTTTACACGGGGTGAGACCCAAGCGCTGGTAACCGTTACCATGGGCTCAAAAATGGACGAGCAAATGATTGACGGTGCCGTACATGAAGGCACTTCAAACTTTTTACTGCACTATAATTTCCCCAGCTTTTCAACAGGTGAGGCCCGTCCGAACAGAGGCGTGAGTCGCCGCGAGGTGGGGCATGGTAACCTGGCCGAAAGGGCATTGAAACCAATGCTTCCCAGTAGGGAGGAAAATCCTTATACCATTCGCATTGTTTCCGATATTTTGGAATCTAATGGTTCCTCATCAATGGCATCAGTTTGTGGAGGTACTTTAGCTTTGATGGATGCCGGTGTGAAAATCAAAAAACCTGTGGCAGGTATTGCTATGGGACTGATTACCAAGCCGGGGAACCAGAAGTTTGCTGTGTTATCAGATATTTTGGGTGATGAGGATCACCTGGGTGATATGGACTTTAAGGTAACCGGAACGGTTGATGGCATTACTGCCTGCCAAATGGACATTAAAGTGGACGGACTGCCTTACGAAGTGCTTGAACAAGCACTGGAACAAGCGCGCAAAGGCCGTTTGCACATCCTTGGCGAAATGGCGAAAACCATCACTGTGCCACGTGAAGACTACAAAGATCATGTGCCACGCATCGAGAAAGTGATAATTGATAAAGAGTTTATTGGTGCTATCATTGGGCCTGGAGGAAAAATCATCCAGGAAATGCAACGCGAAACAAATACGACCATTGTTATCGAAGAAAAAGGTGACAAAGGAATTATTGATATTGTTTCGGCCAATAAAGAATCCATCGAAGAGGTAAAAGCACGCATCCGTGCTATTGTTGCCGTGCCAGAAATAGGTGAGGTGTATCTGGGAACAGTAAAAACAATTACGCCATTTGGTGCTTTTGTTGAAGTTATGCCAGGCAAAGATGGCCTGCTGCATATCTCCGAGATAGAATGGCGTCGATTGGAAACAGTAGAAAGCGTGCTAAAGGTGGGTGATAAGATAAAAGTGAAGCTGATTGGTATCGACCCCAAAACACATAAGATGAAACTTTCGCGCAAAGCATTAATTCCACGTCCGGAAGGCAATGATGACCGTAACTAAAATTTTAAATTAACGTACAACATGCCAAATAAAGCTTACAATAAATGAGGCAACTTAAGATTACTAAACAGGTAACTAACAGGGAAACTGCTTCGCTTGACAAGTATCTTCAGGAGATTGGTAAGGTTGAACTCATCACTGCTGAAGAAGAGGTCACGCTTGCACAACGCATCAAACAAGGCGATAACCTTGCCCTGGAAAAGCTAACAAAGGCTAACCTTCGTTTTGTTGTTTCTGTATCGAAACAATATCAAAATCAAGGACTTAGTCTTCCTGACTTGATCAATGAAGGCAATTTGGGACTGATAAAAGCCGCACAACGTTTTGATGAAACACGTGGGTTTAAATTCATATCCTATGCTGTTTGGTGGATTCGTCAGTCGATTCTTCAGGCACTAGCCGAACAGTCACGCATTGTTCGCTTGCCGTTGAATAAAATCGGTTCTATCAACAAAATCAATAAGGCTTATGCACGCTTAGAACAGGAATTTGAGCGTGAGCCTAATGCTGAGGAGATAGCCGATGTTCTCGAAATCACTGAAAATGAGGTAAAAGAATCGATGAAAAATGCCGGAAGGCACGTTTCAATGGATGCACCGCTGATTCAGGACGAGGATAACAATATGTATGATGTACTCAGAAGTGAGGAAGCCATCACACCGGAAACGGAACTTTTGTACGAATCGTTACGCAAAGAAATCGACCGGGCTATTTCTACACTCACCCAGCGCGAAGCGGATGTGGTAAAACTATATTTTGGCCTCAACGGAAGCCATCCGATGACACTCGAAGAGATTGGCGAAAAATTTGACCTCACCCGTGAAAGGGTAAGACAGATTAAAGAAAAAGCCATCCGACGGCTGAAACATACCAGCAGAAGTAAGATATTAAAAAGTTATCTTGGATAAATAAAAAGCACCCTCAGGTGCTTTTTTTATTTTTGCATAAATTTATGCTGTAATTAATACCATTTCCACTCATGAAAAAAATGATTGCGCCCTCTTTATTGTCAGCTAATTTCCTCGAACTTGGCAAAGAAATAGACATGCTCAACGCGAGTGAAGCAGATTGGATGCACCTGGATATTATGGATGGTGTTTTTGTGCCGAATATCTCTTTCGGGATTCCCGTAGTGAAAGCCATCAGCAAAAGGAGCAAAAAGCCGCTGGATGTACACCTGATGATCGTGAATCCTGACCGCTATATCCAGGATTTTCGAGATGCCGGCGCAGATATCTTGTCGGTGCATTACGAAGCTTGTACCCACCTTCACCGCTGTCTTCAGCAGATAAAAGAAGCTGGCATGAAAGCCGGCGTAGTGCTTAATCCGCACACCAGCGTCAGTTTGCTCAAGGAGGTGTTGCCCTACACGGATGTCGTGCTGCTGATGTCGGTAAATCCGGGTTTCGGTGGCCAGCAGTTTATCCCGCAGACTTTTCAGAAGATTGCTGCGTTGCGTAACATGATTGATGAAATTGACAAGGAAGTGCTGATAGAAGTAGATGGCGGCGTAAACATTGACAATGCCGCCGACTTGTTTGAAGCCGGTGTTGATGTGCTGGTAGCCGGAAGCGCGGTTTTTGGATCGAAAAATCCTACTGAAACCATTAAACTTCTAAAGCGATAATTTCAGCATAAAGAACGCCTTAAGATTAAAAAAAACTAATTGAGCATATAAAAATTCAAAAATTCAAAGAAATTGGGCTTTAATTTGTAATTTTGTGGATAAACTCACCTATTATGAATGAAGTATTGAACGGCCTGCAGCCGGAAGCGATCTGGAAATATTTTGCAGAGATACTGCAGATTCCCCGCCCATCTAAAAAAGAGGAAAAGATAATTGCTTACCTCATTGATTTTGCCAAAAAGCACCAACTCGAATACAAACAAGACGAGGTTGGAAACGTTTTGATAAAAGGTAAAGCCAAGCCCGGCTTTGAAAATCGAAAAACGGTTGTTTTGCAAAGCCATGTGGATATGGTTTGCGAAAAGAATAGCGATACCGTACACGATTTTGAAAAAGATCCCATAGAAGTATTTATTGAAGACGGCTGGGTAAAAGCCAAAGGAACCACGCTTGGTGCCGATGATGGCATTGGAGTTGCTGCGGCTTTGGCTCTTTTGGTGGCTGATGACGTTGAGCACGGCCCGATCGAGTGCTTGTTTACCATTGACGAAGAAACCGGACTTACAGGAGCTTTTGGCCTCAAGGCTGGATTTCTGGAAGGTGAAATCCTGCTCAACCTCGATTCGGAAGACGAAGGCGAGCTGTTTATCGGCTGTGCCGGTGGCAAAGACACGGTGATTGAGTTGCCTTACCAAATGCAAAAAGCCGAATCCGGCTTGCGTTTCTATCGCCTTGACGTGAAAGGGCTGAAAGGCGGCCATTCCGGCGACGACATACAGAAAGGCTTGGCTAATGCTAACAAGCTGATCACTCGTATTTTATGGAGAGCCACCCGCGATTTCGACCTCCGCATCAATTATCTTGAAGCAGGAAACCTCAGAAACGCTATAGCGCGTGAGGGTTATGCCATCGTTGCTATTCCCGAGGTAAAAGCCAATGATTTTGCGGCTTTTGTTGAAAAATCAAAAGTCGAAATGACTTATGAATATGAAGTTACAGAACCAAATCTCAACATCACCTTAGCTGCTGCCGACGCAAAGAAAGAGCTGATGGTAGCTGCCGATCAGCATAAATTACTCAACAGCTTATATGCTTGTCCGCATGGCGTAATTGCCTGGTCGCAGCGCATCCCCGATTTCGTGGAAACCTCTACCAACCTTGCTGCCGTAAGAATGAACGCTGGCATAGCACTTATCACTACAAGTCAGCGCAGCTCGGTTGAGTCGGCCAAAGAAGATATTGCACAAATGGTTGCAGCCTGTTTTGATATGACCGGCGCCAAAGTGAGCCACAGCAACGGATATCCCGGCTGGGCACCAAATCCAAAGTCGGAAATTAGAGCAATCACGGAGGCTTCTTACAAGGATTTATTCAACGAACAACCTGATGTGAAAGCCATTCACGCCGGCCTCGAATGTGGTTTGATTGGCGATAAATACCCGGGAATGGATATGATTTCGTTTGGGCCGACCATCAAAGGAGCGCATTCTCCTGACGAACGTCTGAATATTGAGACTGTAGATAAATTCTGGAAACTTACGCTCGAAGTGCTGAAACGTATTCCTGTGAAGTAAATTTAGCTATGTTTTTTTAAACCCCAAAGGTTCGGTAAACCTTTGGGGTTTAAAATGTTACATTATGACAATAGCTTGATGTCAATTAGCGCAAATAATAATTGGCTTCATTGTAAGTTCTTTTTGGGGCAGGTTTCTTGACTGATAGGGCTTTATTGAAGTAAAACCCGCATTAACAAGTTGCTGTCTCAATAGTCAGGGCTAAAGCCCGATACACGTGGTGCTTCACGATTCCCCGGCCTGAAGGCCGGAGTTAATCAAGAGGCTTCGTATGTTAATTCCGGCTATCTTGTTCTTCGTCAGTGATGAATTGCTTGAAAGTCAGCTCGCGGCTTGTCTTGCGACGCCTCACATTCGCGCGCCGACACGCCTCTACTTCTATTAATTGAGTCATGTCACCGCTTCACCGACCGTAAACACCCGATTATCGCACGAAACCTTTTGTGCAGCAATATATTAGCGTAGAAATTAGAAATTCCGAAACCCGGGGAAACCAATTCGTGAGCCTAACTATGCAGGAGAAAATGGACTTATTGATGGTGTGATAGTTCTCAGTTAGTGGTTGCCGCACGATACAATTGAGCGGCAGCGAAGATTCTTCATTTTTCTTCTTTTCAATTGAGCTATTTTAGCTTTAATTGCCTGTTTTATAGAAAAACACCCCTTTCTCGTTCATGCCGATTGGGAATTCGGTTCTGTCTTTCCAATCTTGTGTTTGGAGTTCCGGGATTGGTTCTGAGTTGATTTTTGTGTCAAAATTTACCCTTGCTTGTTTAGTTAGGTCGTTTTCTATATTGGAGCTAACATTTGTAAATAAATCAACTGAAGTTGCTGGAATTTCCAATAGAAAAATCTGTGTCTTATTTCCAATTTTGTAAATATCCAAGACTTTAAAGAATGCGTTTGATGTTAAGAGCACCTGTCCAAATTGTTTAAAGTCAGGATTGAATGCAGATAAATCTCTCGCATTTGCGGAAGCAATCAGGTAACGACAGTTTGTTATAAGCCCGCCTTCCTTGTAGGACATATCAGTAGAACCACGTTCTGTCAAAATTTGTCCTATCCGGTATTTCGAAATTAAAGCCTCAGAAATTGTTGTATCTCTGTAGAAAAATGCCAGGCCTGAGAATGTCTGCTCGTAAATTTCTTCTATTTCAGTAGTATTCATGTTGCATGAGTTTTTTTATATTGACAATCATTGTTGCCCGGTGAATCTTTTACTTTTTACTGAACAACAATGATTGGCAATTCAGTTTCAGCTATTTCACATTCGAAAAATACGAATAGTGCCGGTATTTTGAAAATCATTATACTTCGTTCAACCGGCTCATCTATCTTCTCAAGCCGTAATAATTTTTGCAAAGATTTTAGCTTTCCAGTAAATTGGTTTTTCAGGATTTTCATGGTTATCAAAATTGAAGCTGAATTCAGCTTTCATTAAGCCTTTTTCCCAGCTATTTTTGTCGATAATAATATAGCCGTTTGTGCAATAATATTTAGTATCACTGCTTTGGTCAAGGCTTTTCAAATCTATAAAAGCGTAACAAGTGTTCATTATTATATCAAGATGCAGGCTGCAATGTGTGGCAATATTGGCGATTGTAAAACAGCTAACACTGTCTTTGTTTTGGCGAAACACTTCGATAAAATCTGTTCCTGCCCATTCATAACACCAGGCTTCGCACTGAATAGAATGCATCTGATGCGTGGTGTCGATAATTTTATAAAATGCTTGCAATGAGTCGGCGTAAATACGTCCTGTGCTATCTTTCATGGCCTCGATTTCAGGTGGACAAAGCCCGTCGCAGCTTAATTGCCCGTATTCATTTTTATAAACAGCTTCGGGATAACTCCAGTTATTCGCAAATGAAAAATCGCCTGACAGCTGGTCAACCCATTTGATGGTAATGGGTATTGAAGCCGATTTAATAGGCTCTTTTGTGTAGTGTCTGCACAAATAAGAACTGAATAAAAGAAGCACGAAAGTTATAATACTATTTTTCATTTTCTGGCTGTGAGATTGTTTCTTAACAAAATCGAGTTATTTGAGAAGTTTTGTAAACAGTCCTCGATTGATTGATTTTGCCCAGTTTTAAATTTCAGGAATTTCTCCCAAAACCCGGGTTCATCTTCGGATAATTCGTTGATGTCGAGCTTAATGCCTAACTCCAAAATGTCGTTCCAATCTAACTTTAAAAGAGGAAGTGGATGCGGTCTGGTTGAATCCATAATCAGGATGACGAGCCTTTCAAAAGCTAGCGAAAGATTATTTTCCTTGATTAAGCCTTTGATTTCACTCAGGTTTTCAGCTGATAAGTAGGCTGAGCATGTTCTAAGGAGGTTTACAAGTTTCAGTATAATGACTTTTTCGGCTTCATCTTCTATAGCTGCTTCTTCATCAAACGATTTGACGTTTTGGTCAAATCCCAACCGCTGGCTGAAATCGATGTAGAATTCCTTAAAAGGTTTTAGTGAATCCAAATAAGCACGAAATTGATCTCCTTTTTTGATTTCCTCTCCGGTAGCAGGAGGTATCCAGAAAGCAAATTCGCTCTCCAGCGCGACAAAGTCCGCTAATTCTGGGGTTGCTTTCCGGGTATCTAATTCTATTCGATAGTGAAGATGTCTGGTTTTTGGATTTGCCTTAATCACCGTAGCAATGGCCGAAACTCCGGAAGTTTTAAGTTCCGTGTAAATTTCAGGATCACCTGTTACCGGGACAATACGCTGGTGGCCGCTTAATACAAGGAACAACAAGAACAGCAAAGCAATTGTTACAAACCCAAAGAATAGGGGAGGAATCCAAAACTCGGACCAGGTATTAACGACCCCTTTATTTGGATAGTTTGCCCTATAAATAATCGCCACTTTGTCTCCGGTTTTCAGCCGGGAAAATGTTTTGGTTGTTGATGCGTGAATGTTATACGAATTACCGGATTTATCTTTGTAAGTGATCAACGGGAACTCTCCGCTTATTGTTTCGCCATCGTTAGTTTTCGAATAAACTCTTTCGAATCCGGTGACAAATCCAATTGTTTTAATACCATTTTTGCGCATTTCGATTCCTCTTTGTGAAGTCACATAAGTCCCCAATACACAGGCAGGAATAGCAAAAAATAAAATGATGAGAACAGGAAAACGAACAGGATTCAAGTGAAAGTGAGCAATGAGTTTTGGAAGTAAATGTAAGGGGTCATCCAATCTAAGGTCATTAGAAATAAGGATTCCTCCCATCCACATCAAGATTAAAACAATAGTAAATCCCAGAACAAAGCCTGCCGGCACTAACGGAAACTCCTTCCACAACATTAGTTGGGCGTTTTTAGGATTAGACGGCTGGTATGCGACATTTATTATATCACCTATTTGCGGTGAGGATTTTGAAGTATATAATTGGCCGCTGATCTTGATATGTTCACCGTCTGATGTAACAAATTCGACCAGAGGAGTTAATAAAGGAGCCTTCAAAATATCTGTGCTTGAACTTGATGAGTTTTCCATTCCTACGACAATGCCTTGCGCTTTTTTTCCTCTTATCAGCAAGCTGACTGAATTTTGTAGGATATAGCCAAATAGGCATATCAAAACCAGAACAATAATACTCAAAAGCCAACCTACGTAGCCTGTCGTCATGTCGATGCTATTCATCACTAATTTGTCCTTAATTATTTTCAGTTATTTTATTCCGGTCAAAAAGCCAAATAGACATTTTAGAAGTTATTTTGCCATTCGAAGTCTTTTACCCGAAACCGGTGATCTTTTTAGTTCATAAAAGTTAAGTTGCATTATTCAAGCAATTGATATAAAGGTTAATAGGGTAATTTTTGTTCTCATATTGGGCTTGATGTCTTTGGTTTCTCCACCTTCTTTCCTGTTTTATCAATATAAAGCCAATCATCACTTAGCCAAATGGAATGCTCGCCTTCTGATATAGTCTTACAATTAATACTTACTGCTGCTACACCATTTTCAAAAGGCCAGGCACAGTCGAATTGAGGGGGTATCACGACTTTGCCGCTTGCTGAATCAGCATATCCGATTTTATGATTCAGGATGATTCTGAAAAGACCGTCTGAAGGTTCGTCAGGGCCGTTATCAAACGGAAAGACTTCAAATAACAGGTTTTCCTGCCGGTCAATGGCTAAAAAACCTGAACTAGGTTTTGTTACAATGGCATAGGTTTTAAAGGTATCGGTGAAACAATTTGAATATTTCCCAAGTGGGATAATAATCTCACCATCAGTGTTTTTGTAACCGTACTCATCTGTAGTGGTATCGGTGAAAGAAAGGAGGTAATCCTTATTTTTTATCACAGGACCACAAGATGCCAGGCATCCAAAAAGCAACAGAAATATCCAGTTTTTCATATCCGATTCATTTCAAAATGTCTTCAAGTTCATTGATAAATTACACCTTGATTTATCTTGTTGCATTACTTTTCAATTTTTGGACAGGAAGGACAAGACTCAATCGTGAACTCAGTTCGTCTGTTAGCCTGATGCTTCGCTTCAGAGCAGATTACACCATTCGAACATTCATTGACAAGCTTCGTTTCGCCATAGCCTCTCGGGATAATTCTGGTCTTGGAGATTCCTTTTTCCAAAATATAGTCAACCGCTGCATCTGCGCGGCATTGCGAGAGTTTGAGGTTGTACTCATCGCTGCCACGGCTGTCGGTATGGGAGGATAGCTCGATAATCATATCCGGGAAATCATTCATCAGCTTTACAAGTCTGTTCAGCTCCACTGCTGCCCTGTGCTTAATATCACATTTGTCATAATCATAATAGATTTTATCCAGTCTGATTACTTCATCTGCGGAGGGTTGCTGCATACTCAACCGGAGTACAACATACAGATCCTTACTGCGGTCGAGTCCTTTAGTGGTTGCATCAACAGTTTCACTGCTAAGCCATCCCTTCTGCTCACCGAAAACTTTGAAATCACTCGACTGCTCGAGTTGGAAGAAAAACTTACCATCAAGACCTGTTATACGTGTGCTCGATTTATGCATATCCTTGTTTTCGCAACTAACCGTTACCCCTCCGACAGGCTGATTGTTGCGGCTGTTGGTCACTATCCCCGACAAGGTAAATCTTGGGTCGTTATGGGTAATCGTTCTTTCGATCAATGGGTTGACGAAATCTTCTTTTTTGATAGTGGCAATGGTTGTTGTTACATCGTTTAATATCCCTTGAACGCGGTAATTGTCAGCAGCTAACTCTTCTACCTGAATAATACCGTCCGGGTCGGTCATGCCTTGATAAACGATATTGCTCATCTCGTCTTTTAAACTAACTGAAACATAGGGCAATGGAATGGAAGTGTACTTATCTACAACGGTAATTTTCACGATAGGATTAAGCGAGGGCTTTGGCTCTACGATGACTTTTTTTGAAAAATAGGCAATATCTTCTTTTTCCGGTGAACCAAACCTATTGGTAGAAACATATCCGGTTTCGAGCTGATCGGTAGTTGTGAGTGAAAAATCATCATAACTTGAGTTAATCGGTGCTTTCAGGTTTGTTGGAACGCTGAAATTGTTTCTTTCAATTTTGGAAACATACACGTCTAACCCACCCAAACCGGGCAATCCGGAAGATGCAAAATACAAATTGCCGCTATTGTCAAACGTTGGGAAAAGTTCATTTTCAGAAGTGTTTACCACTGAAATATTTATGGGTTCCGACCAGCTATTGTCGGATAGTTTGGTGCAATAGTACAAGTCCATACCTCCTTTTCCGCCGGGTTTGTCGGATGCGAAAACCAAAAGGTTTCCATCATTGCTGAGTGCGGGATGAGCTAGATTGTATTGGTAGTTATTGAATTGGAATAAGTCGGCCTGGTTCCATTTTCCATTACGTAGTATGGCAGATGAGATTTGCAATTTCCGCGTATTGACATCCTGTTCCTGAAGGGTTTTTTTGTTGGAAGTAGTGAAATACAGTATGCTTCCATCGCCAGACAAAGTAGCGGGGCCGTCATTGAAATCGGTCATCACTTCTTTCGCGAAAGGCATTAACTGCCCGAAATGAACATCTGTAGAGTACAATTTTGTAATTCCTTTCCCGGTCCAGCTGCTTCGACCTTTACCAACGCTTTCTGCCGTTACGAGCATGCCATTTTGGTACGGGATATTTGAAAACACGGATTTTGAATGGTTTACTGTTTTATTGATGACATCATACATATCCTTGCCCGACATGAATTCATCATACATATCGAGGGATTTGATGATGGCTTTGGCGTTTTCACTGCCGCTTTTTTCCAGATATAGCATAGCATTTTGTCTGGCTTCGTGTAAATTACCACTGATTCTCAACAGTTGAATAAAATTGTACAGGTCTTCAGGAATGGATTCTTTCATCGCTACCAGCGAGCGATATACAGCAATGGAACCATCAATATTGTTGATCAGTTTGTATGAAAGCGCCAGATTTTTTGTAGCATCGTAATCATCTGGAGACTTCTCCAGGTATTGAACATACAAAGGAATGGCCTCGCTATATTCGTATAGTTTAAACTTTTTGTCTGCTTGCGATTTTTGTGCCGAAAGCGATGTTGCGGACAGGCACAAGAGTATGAAGATTGTTATTTTCATGGCGAAACATTAAAAGTGTGTGTTATCTATAATTCTACCGGGAGTTCCTTGTTTACCAAGCAAATAACCGAGGTAGATTTCATGCGAACCCGTGTTGAAAGTACGCAGCCTGGAGGTCGTCATATCGTAAGAATAGCCAAATTCAAACTGACTGAATCTTGCTTTCACGGCCATAGTGACTGCGTCTGCTGTTCGATACGAAACGCCCAATCCAAATAATCCTTTGTACCACACATCCATAGCGATATCGGCTTCAACAGCTGCTGCCTCAACGTATTTGACCAATAATGCCGGCCGGAGGGCCAAATTATCATCGAGGGATATCCTGTAACCACCGTACAAAAAATAATGCGGTTTGAAGACTTTGGTCTGAGGAGCGACATCTCCGAAAGAAATCATTCGGGGAATAGAAAAGCCAACATAAAATTTTGGCGTATGATATAGGAGTCCCAAGCCTAAGTAAGTGATGCTTAGTTTGTCGGAGGCGTATAGAGGGTCTGTCGGATTAACGTTTTCCAGTTTTGAAAAATCAGAATTTAGCATAGAAACTCCGGCTTTTATGCCCGCAGATAGGATTCCTTTTTCGCTGATACGCAAATGGGAGGCAATACTTAAATCAACAGAAGTACTGTTTGTGATCCCAATATTGTCACTTATCACCGTCAATCCGAGAGCCAGCGCGTCTTTTATCACTTTTCCTTCCCCATTAAAGGTAAGCGTTGAAGGAGCACCGTCAAATCCGGCCCATTGCTTTCTGTATCTGAGGCTTGCGCTTGCCATATTGTTGGCGCCGGCGTAAGCAGGATTGATTTCAAGATTACTGTTAAATTGATTCTGGGTATATTGAGGTTCCTGTTGCGCTTCACAAATCATTGCAGACAGCAGCATAGTCAGTAAGATAATTTTTTTCATTTTTTCAGCATTTATCATGGTTAATATCTGATGTCTAAGTAAGTGGCTTTCTTGTTCCCATTGGGAAGCTCAAGCACGATAAAATAAGTGCCCTGCACCAATGCGGTACCACTTTGATTTTCACCTTTCCAATCGTTCTTGTAATCTTTGTTTTGATATACCTGATTGCCCCAACGGTTATAGACCTCTATGGAAATAAAATCACAGCAGCTCGAGTTCAAAATTTCATACACATCATTGAATCCGTCTCCATTAGGCGTAATACCATTGGGGATGGTCATGTTCTCAAACTGACAGCAGCCGGTGGTGTCGCAGCTTTCGCATTTGACCATGGGCAAGCACACGACCGACAAGGAATCGGTGCAGCATTCCGTAGCTGCCAGACCCAGTTCAGGGTTGTATATTCCATTGTGTCCGGTCAGATACATACAGAATTGATTCAAGTCTGGATTTGTGGAATACACAGTTACTGTATAAGGGCCTCCTGTAGCTCCCAGGGTGATTGGTGGATTGGGTTCCACATAGTTAGAGTCGAGGATAATGGCGCTGTCGGGTGTTCTGAAATCTATCTGATAGAGTGGAAAAGGCGCATTATTTTTCACATAAAAAGTGTATTTGATATTGTCGCCGACGCAATACAGAGAGTCGTTAACGATAGTAGCACAGGTTGGCTCCACCAAATCACAGTCGAACTCTAGGGTGTCGGTGCATAGATATTGACCGTCTTCACCCAGCATTTTAACAAGAACACGATGAGGTAAACTAGATATTCCTGTGAGGCAGAATGAGGCGAAATCAGGATAAGTGCCGGGTGTTATACCGCTTCCGGGTGCTATTATTTTGACATGACTACTGCTCACCGGCGGAGTAATACTCCATCCGGAAAGGAGTGCAAATTGAGTCCCTCCAATTCCGGTAAATTCAATGTATTTGATGTTTGCCAGGATATAATTGCTGGTGAGTGTCAGATTGTAACAGCATTTATCCGGAACGGACGGTGTAGCGGTAACAGTCATATTACTGCAAGGGTCGCAGGATGGAATCTGCACACAATACAGGATGCTGTCCATGCAACAATATTGTGGAAACTCGCCATTGGTGCCGGGTGCTGTGTTCTGGTCGCAGGCAGAAATAAAGAAACACCCGTTGGTGGCATTGTTTAAAACTGTAAGCAGGGAGACGATCGTTGCTGAGGTTTGTCCCGGCAATAAATCAGGAATAGGAATAAACTGCTGATTTGGAGTAATATCCGGATTCTGTGAATACAGCGTAAGCCCGCGCATGGTGAAATAGGAATTGTTGTGTAAACTAAACGACATGCTCGGATTTCCGTCTTCACAAAAAGCTTTCATATCGACAACCGAAACACAGGAGGTATCAACAGGAACGCTACAGCCTTCGTTAAAAAGTATTTTAGCACACAGCACTTCAGTTTCTGGAGGGTTGCCGGTGAGGAAGTTAACTGTCAGTTGGTTTGATCCGGTGCCGGCAAAGCAAATCGTACCCAGCGTTTGGAATCCCGTCATGTCGTCGAGTGGAATCCCGCCCGAAATGGTTTCGTTTGTAAAATCTACCTGAGTAGGAGACTGGTAATTGATGGTTCCCCAGTTGTTGCCATTAGAAACACTCGTAATGGTCAGATTATCAGATGTAATAGAAATCCCGGTGAAGAAATCAGGAAGGTAGGTATTTGAAATTTCAACCAAAAAACAACAGTCACCTTCGTTAGATGGTGTAATACGCGCATCTGTTTTGCTACATGTATCCGGATCTGAATAGGTGTTGCCAAATACAAGTGTATCAATGGCAAATCCGCTGAAAAGACTGATCGTATAGCCATCCGGATTAAGCGGGCTTGTCTGCTGCCAGTTGGGTTGATTCACTTCCGAAACCGTGTAAATCCCTGTTGGCAAGTCGTTGAAACAGAATTGACCTGCTGAATCTGTGGTTGTGGATAAAGTCAGTGTTCCTGATAAATTGAACGTCCAGTTGGGCAATCCCGGCTCGCCGGTTTCTCTAATGCCATTTCCATTGACATCATTGAATTTGACACCGCAAATACTTGAAGGACAGTCAACTGAAACTGCATCCAGAAAGTTTCCGCCTGCCTCTGTGCCGCCAACCGGTAGCGAAATAAAACTTAAAACATAATTCGTAACGCTATTATTTGGAAAGGTATAAGATACACTGTTGAGCGTCCAGCTGGTGGTTACAGCGTTGAAAGTTCCAAGATTCACGGGTATTCCACTTCCCAGCGGAGCCGGTTCAAGGGAAACGCTCATACTGTTTGTGAAACCAACACGGCCTCGGTGTGCGAATGAAATATTGACTGTATTGCCGGGCGTTGCTGTAAAATTCTGGTACAAAGTTCCCACGACATGGGCATTCAATTCAATAAATTGATTTCCTGAATAGGAAGGCACGCCATTGAAGCCATCGCCCCAGACTTCAATAATTTTATCCTCCGTTGTCGTGTTCCAGCAGGGAACAGAATCCTGGCTAAAAAATCCCTGTTCCCCGACTTGCACAAGTTGGTTGTCCTCGAAATCGGAATTGCATAGAAAATGACAGCTATCAATGATTACGGTTACGCAAACTGGATTTGTTTCAACCGGATTGATATTGTAGCCGCCAGAAAGAGACTTCGCAATAAAACCAGCCGTGTTACAATCGACCATGCCATTTGCAGTGCCATCAGGGATGGTGGTATTAAAAGTAAAGGTGTAATCATCACCGGGCTGCAAAGTGAAGGAAGGAGTAAATGTAAAACTCACACCTCCATCCTCCAATGACGAACCCCAGGAACCCAGGTTGCAATTGGTTCCTGTTGCCGGCCAACCTGTACATATATTTTGGGTAGTGGTATATTCAGCCAGATAGTTTACATCGGTTGGAGCGGCTTGCATCTGCATATTAAACTGATTGTTTATGGCTACAGAATTTGGGCTGCCCAAAATGCTCAGGTTGCCAATGGCCGGTATTCTGTCAATGACCACCAGACTGTCAACAGCGACGGTTCCTGTGTTTCTGATTGTGATTTGATAGGTAACCGTGGAATTGGGATTGCCGTATCCGCTGGTGCCAAAATTCGTGTCCAGGCTTCCTTTCACCTTTTTATCGATGCCGATGGCTGCAAATGCACAGATGTTAAAATTAGTTTGACAAACATTTTGAGGATTTATTAAATTGCCTCCTGAGACCACAGGCCAAATTGTATTAGCTCCACCAACAGCACCATCATGAATAACAGCCTGAAAACAAATCTTATAGGTGTTCGTTCCAAAGGGTATATCGGGTAAGTTAAACTCGAGATTGGACGATGGAACAATAGTTGGATCAGTGGAGAATCCGGTATAGGTTACCGTAGAATGATCGGCCAACAACCAAGCTGGCAATGGTACATTATATGTCCCGCCGATGAAATCAGCATCGCCACCATTCCTGAATTCATAACATAAATCAAGGGTGTCACCAACATTTTTGCATCCCTCAATATATTGACTTGTTACGCATGCGATATTTGGAAATGGGTTGTAAATTGTAACTATGTTTATTGTATCACCTTCTCCACAAGGCACACATCCTCCAACAGGGCCTCCGCCCGGTTCGCATATAAAATGGATGGAAACACTGTCTTGATAAGGCGGATCACCTGCCGGGCCGTTACAGGAAGAGGTCAAGTCATAGAATAGGTTTAACATAACCCACTGGCCAGGTAACAGATTGTTCACAGCATGTATAAATTTTGTAGTATTTGCCGGTGCATTTCCGTCGGAAGCGTTGTTGCCGATCAAGGTATTGGTTGCTGTAGGTGAAGAAAAACAATCGACATAAATAATACTCCCAACCAGACCCGGTTGAGAAGTCGTTTGAGTTACTGAGTTGGAGGGCGAGTTTTTTAAATGCACCAGAGGAACAAAATTGGTGGCTGTCAGGCTAATGGGATTATTGCCTGTATTGGTGATGGAATAGGTGAAATTATTAGAAGTTGAATACGCGTTTACCGCAACAGTTGATGTTGCTACCGGTACAGCTGGAATGGTAAAAGATGCAGCTACCGGACCGGTAATTATACTATTTGGAATTCCACAATTGACAGCTTTTAAAGTAAGGTTACTTGTAAGTGTTTGCCCAAGACCTGTATCGCATTCCAGTTTTACCACATAATAAAAACAATCATTTGCATAGCGCGTAAAGGCTGCAACATTTGGGCTTATTATATTTCCGGCGAGGGTATAGGAATAATTTGTTCCAATCACCGATGTGATTATACCCAGTGCAGGCGCCAAAACTACCTCAAAAGTGGGGTCATTTATCGTGAAACAATTAGGATTATTAAAACAAGCCCTGAAGGTGATTTCATTCGTCATCACATTGTACGAGTGGAAATTATGGTTCAAGGTAACCGAGTTGTTTAAAATCCCGTTTGCCGTGCATGAATCCGTTTGAGTGCTGGGTATATCATCCGTAATCAGACCGCTAAACAAAGCTGTTTTCGTTACCCCGGTGCAGGTGTCGGGACAATTAAACTGAAAACACACATTGAAACTGATGGCGTTGGTGTTGGTGCAGGCCGACAAACTACTCAAGGCGATGGTGAGCTGTGTGCCGTTATTTGCGATGGCGATACAAGCCGGCAAGCTGGATGCACAACTGGAATTGTAAGAGACCATTGAAGGGTCGTAGTCCAATACTATCACCGCGCTTGTTGTCGTTGGGGGCCAGTTGAACGATACATTAATTGGAAATATATCACCTAAAGCATGGGGTGCTGGAAAGGAAGCGTCGTTTAGGGTAAATCCATTGACTTGTGCATTGCCCAGATTAGCGCAAAGGACTAAAATGGTTGTGATAATGGCGAATATTTTTTTCATTGCGTTGGTATTTTGATCGGTTAAAAATCAGTTTCATTTTACTATCTCTCCATTCTGTATTTTGATTGAGCTCTTGTTTTTCAGTTTGTTAAGTGAGGATCTTAATTTGGCAATTTTTTCTACCGAAATATTCGGATCATTTTCCAAATCGGCAATGGCCTCTTCAATGGATTTATATTCTTTCACATTATCGTGATCTGTATTCTTTTTTATGATTAAAAGAGGCCCGGACACTTTGTTTTTTTTAGTGAAAAATTTCATGTTTTTTATGGGTTTTAAAAATATTTTGACGATAATTTATTCGAGATGAAGACCAAAGCTAAGTCGAACGGCAGCTCAATTCAAGAGCAAATAAGTGGATGACGATTATGAATAAACGAAAGGTAGGTTTGAATAAATTAACGGTAAAAGTGTGAAAGACAAAAAGCGATTTGCAGCTTTGTCTTCTGATGAAATCACGCAATGATCATTGATAGCGTAGCCATACGGCTAATTGCCCTGAGCAGAATGCTGAACTATTTTTTTTGTTAATTGTTAATCAATTTGTAACCTTTTCATTGCAGCTATACTCTATTAAAGTATTAATCTTAAAATTTAAGCAAATGAAAAATCTTAGAAAAGCAGCCTTTATCACTTGCGTGATTCTTGGCTATGTTACAACCTTATCACCGGTTTTTGGACAAGAAAGCCCAGCGTTAACCGATCCCGAAATTGCTTCTATAGCTGTTGTCGCCAATCAAAATGATATTGATTTCGCGAAGATTGCGGTAAAAAAATCGCAAAATCCTAAAGTGGTGGAATTTGCGAAAACCATGATTACAGATCACAATGTCGTTATTGGTTTAGCAGTAGATCTGGTAACGAAGCTAAATGTTACTCCCAAAGACAATGCAGTGAGTACACAAATGCTTGCCGATGCAAAAAAGACAATAGAAATGCTCAATTCAAAATCCGGTAAAGACTTTGACAAAGCATATGTTGACAATGAAGTTACTTACCACAAAGCGGTGATTGGAGCTGTAAAAACAGTGCTGATACCGCAGTCGCAAAATGAGGAATTAAAAGCCTTATTGCAAAAAGTAGTGCCTATTCTCGAAACACATCTGGGACATGCAGAAATGCTCCAGAAACAATTCAATTAACAGATGAAGGCGCATATTTTCATCAAATACGGTATCTCCTTTTTATTTGCTTTGATGCTGTTTTCTTACGGCTGCTCCGGCGGCCCGAAAACAGCAGCTAAAACTTATGTTGTCGAAATTAAAGACATGCAGTTTATTCCCGCACAACTAAATGTAAATAAGGGAGATACCGTTGTTTGGATTAACAAAGACATCGTGCCGCATGATGTAACTGAGGTCGACAAAGCCTGGGCTTCTCCACTGCTGAAATCCGAAGAATCCTGGCAAAAAGTGATCACGAAAAGTGAATCTTACTATTGTAGCATCCATCTGATTATGAAGGGTGAATTGATCGTAGAGTAAATTGTCCTTTTAAGCCAAAAGCAAAAAAGACATAAAAATTTAAAAGTATGAAAGAAACTATTCAGTATTCAGATAACGATCTCGTTCAGAAGGTTTTATATGGAGAAACGAAATTATATGAATTAATAATCAGGAGATACAACTCCTATTTGTATAAGATAGGACGTTTGCAGCACTATAATCACGAGGACACTCAGGATCTGATGCAAGACACTTATATTGATGCGTTTAATGGCCTAAAAGCTTTTGAATACCGTTCGTCTTTCAAAACCTGGCTCATCAAAATAATGCTTCATAATTGTTATAGAAAGCGACAAAAATGGAACTATCAACATATAATAAGCGCAGAAATAAATGAAGGCTCAAAATCTGTGTTTATTGCAGATGAGCGTCTGGATACTAACAAAACAGTTATGACTAAAGAGCTAAACACTATAATGGAGGATGCCATTTTACACATTCCCTCTGATTACCGGATGGTTTTCACCTTGCGGGAAGTCAACGGGCTGAACGTAAAAGAAACAGCAGAAGCTTTAAGCATCAGTGAGGCAAACGTGAAAGTGCGGCTAAATCGGGCTAAAGCTATGCTGAGAAAAGAATTGACAAAGTCCTATTCCGCTGAAGAAGTTTTCGAGTTTAATCTTATTTATTGCGATGCCGTGGTGGATAAAGTGATGAACAGAATTAAAGAAATAATGCAATGAGTTTTAATAGAAATATTATCGAGTTGATGGGTGAAGAGCAAAGTATTGACTCACCGGAGCTGCTGGTTCGTGAGGATGCCTTCGTGATGAACGACGACATGAAAATCGAACTGATAGAAAATCATTTTACTGAAATAATGCGTGTTTTAGGCTTAAACCTGAACGACGACAGCCTGAGAGGAACGCCTCATCGGGTGGCGAAAATGTATGTGAAGGAAATCTTTGGCGGACTAAACCCGGCTAATAAACCAGACGCTACCTTGTTTGAAAATAAGTACCAGTATAACGAAATGCTGCTCGAAAAGGACATCACTTTATACAGCTTTTGTGAGCATCATTTTCTGCCTATAATCGGCAAGGTGCAGGTCGCCTATTTTCCCAACGGGAAAGTTATAGGTCTCTCGAAAATCAACCGCCTGGTTCAATATTATGCCAGCCGGCCTCAGGTTCAGGAAAGGTTGACCGAACAAATCGCCGACGGCCTGAAAGAAGCCTTGCAAACCAACGATATTGCCGTGATGATTGACGCTGAGCATCTTTGTGTCCGCTCTCGTGGGATTAAAGACACCCATTCCTCGACTCATACAGCGAGCTATTCAGGGAAATTTAAAGACGAAAAACTTCAGATGAAATTTATTGCTCTGACCAATAACTGTAAATAATACACTATTCATTTGATCATGAAAACACGGTTAAATTCATCAAAAGTGGCTTCCGGGATCAACGGGAATAACTGGAGCGCAATAAGTTTCCGAACTTTTTCGGATGATGACCGGCCTTCCAAAACTATTTATGATGAAAGAAAAGATAATTAAGCTATTCTTAAGGCTGACAATTGGCGTTGGGTTTTTATCTGCCGTTGCGGACAGGTTTGGGTTGTGGGACAAGGAATTTTCTGCCTGGGGAAACTGGGGAGCATTTCTGGCTTACACCAAAACCTTGAACCCGTGGTTTCCCGAATCCTTGATACCTGCAATAGCGATTATTGCCACTATTGCGGAAATTGTTTTTGCAATTTGTCTGATAATAGGGTTTAAAACAAGATTATTCGCACAACTAAGCGGGCTGCTCTTATTGATATTTGCTTTATCAATGACTTTTTCACTTGGCGTAAAAAGCCCTTTAGATTATTCAGTTTTTACGGCTTCCGCGGCGGCTTTTGCTTTAAGTTTAATGAAAACCAGATTTTTAGAAATTAAATAAATAAAAATACAAGTAGTAGCAATTTTAATTACAAGTTTATGAAAATCATAAAGTTAAAGCGGATTTACGAGAAACCATCGGATGACGATGGCTACCGCATTTTGGTTGACAGGCTCTGGCCGCGCGGAGTTTCCAAAGCAGAAGCAAAACTTGATGAGTGGGATAAAGAAATTGCGCCATCTACCGAGCTCAGAAAATGGTTTGACCATAAAGAGGAGCGGTTTGCGGAATTTTCAAAACGCTATCGCGAAGAGCTGAAAGATAAAGGAAAAGAGTTGGATCAATTGCGTGAAATCGCTAAAAAACAAACACTCACGCTTTTGTATGCCGCAAAAAATCCTGAAATGAACCAGGCTGTTGTATTGAAAGAAGAGTTGGGTCATTGACGCATGTAAGAAAGAGATGATTTGTTTCAAAAGCTTTGAAATGCTTTCGCTTATTTCGCAGTTTGATTTAGTTCGCGCAAAATTCATGAAGAAAAGATGAAAAAGAAAATCAAAAAGCTGAATCTCTTTGAAAATAAAACAGAGAAGAGATAAGCTGAAGGTGGATAATGCGATTTGAGTGAAATAAAGACTACATCCATGAATGAAAGCTCAAGTAATATGAAGGAAATATAATTTATAATGCTGCCTCAATATGATACTCGGTTCTACCGGGAAAGACGCTTCATGCCTGGATATTTATAGTTGCAGTTCGTGTTAAATTTCAGTAAATATTTGAACATGAGAAGCTCTTATCTGTTTTGTGCGTATAAAGTCTGAAAAAATGAATGCACAAGGACTTATAAAAACCACAAATTCGTTGGCTGCCCACGACAGAGAAATCTTGGCAATCGACGAAAGCAACCCAAGCTACAACAAGCACTTTACCAAGTTGGGAATTCCTCAAACAGAGGAGGCTCGGCGTGACTATCGCGCGATGATTGTTGCCACACCCGGATTTGGTGATTGTATAAACGAAGCCATATTTTACGATGAAACAATGCGACAAAATCTGGCCGAGGGTGCTCCTTTTATACAAGCAGTTATCAAGGCTGGCATTTTCTTTCGCTCGCGCCCTTCTGCAGCTGGCGATGAAAATTTGGAATGGCAAAGAAACAAATATTCCATAAGCACAGAAAGTATTGTTTCACCGGACATGGTTCAATCGTGCTGCTCGTCAACGCAAATACACTATTGAAATGGAAAGTAAACATGTCAGAAAGAAAACGCATACGCTCTTCCTTGCCGCAAAAGATACCGGAATCAACTATTTTGTTGTGTTGAAAAGATAATACCTGAGGAGGAAAAGCATGTTCACGCACTTTAGTCAAGAAGAAAAAGAAGTTCAATACCCGAAAGACAGGAAATTATATATTCGGTCGAAACCTGTTGTTTTTGTAATTATCGGTATTGCATTATTGGTGACTGTTGGTGTGGCATGGCTTCAATATTTAACATTTGGATTACCGAGAGACCCTTCAGCAGCACTCCTTTCTGCTACCGAAGCCAGTGTAAAGGGTTTTCCATTGTGGTTGATCTTTTGCCATTGGATCAACTTTTTCTTTTTGATGATACTCATTAGAAGCGGACTTTCAATATTATTCGACCATCCCCGATTATATTTTAACGAAGGAAGCAAACCCGGAACCGAATGGCTGAAATTTACACCTATTGAAGTTCCAAAAGACGAGTTATGGACTGCAAAAGATGATGCCCGATACATCAGTCCGCTTCTTGGTTTGCCCGGATATCGCCATACCGTAGGCATTGCGCGTGGCTGGCATTTTATTCATGTGCCGTTTTTTGTATTGAACGGCCTCATCTTTGTTATGCTTTTATTCGCCACCGACCAATGGTTAAGATTAGTACCTACTTCCTTTCAAATTATTCCCGACGCATGGAATGTCTTTGTGCATTATGCCACCTTTAATATGCCCCTAGAACCCAACGGATTTTACCATTACAACGCCTTGCAGCAACTTGCCTATTTTGGCGTGATATTTATTTTGGCACCAGTGGCCATGCTTAGTGGCATGTCTATGTCGCCAGCCATTGAAAGCAGGTTTCATTGGCTGCCCAAATTGTTTGGTAACAGACAAGGGGCAAGGTCTATCCATTTTTTAGTGATGCTTGCCTATGCCGTCTTTGTCATCGTACATGTGAGTATGGTAGCTGCAACGGGTTTAGTCCGGAATATGAATCACATAACCCTTGGAACCGATAATCCATCCAGCAATACAGGGCTTTTCATAGGAATAGGTATTCTTCTTTTTACAATTGGTTTTTTTGTGTATGCTCATTGGGTTTCATGGAGAAGACCACGCTGGGTGCAGAGAACAAGTGCCTTCATCAATGGAAATTTATGGTATTTTACCATTAACAAGCTGAAACCTAAACCTTACTATAAAAAGGAAGATATATCGCCATTCTTTTGGCCCAATGGAAAGCTTCCAACTTCTGAAGAATGGAAAAATCTAGCAAAGAATCAATTTAAAGATTACAAACTCAAAATTTCCGGATTGGTGGAAAATCCTGTTGAATTATCGCTTGAGGAGCTGAAAAAACTTGGCAAAGAACAGAATATTACGATGCATCACTGCATACAAGGATGGTCTGGCGTGGCAGAATGGGGAGGTTTACCCCTAAAAGCAATAGCAAATTTGGTTAAACCGCATCCAACTGCAACGACAGTTGTGTTTTACTCTTTTGGAGAAGGCTTGTATGGAGGTGTTTATTATGATACGCATACGCTGGACAATTGCCTGAAACCCGGCTCGATACTGGCTTGGGAAATGAATTATGAGCCGCTCTCTGTCGTATATGGCGCCCCTTTGAGGCTGCGTGTAGAAAATCAGCTGGGCTATAAAATGGTAAAATGGATTGAAAGCATTGAGTTTGTGGAAACACCAAAAACGGTTGGCAAGGGCTATGGCGGCAAGAATGAAGACGATGAATTCTTTGATTTATTGGCAAACACTTAAACAATCAAAATAAATAGAAAATGAAACACGCATTTAAAATAGGCGACCAGGTAAGATGGAATTCTGAAGCCGGTTATGTGTCAGGTAAGATTATAAAAATACACACTACTGATTTTGATTATAAGGGCTATACACACCATGCGAATAAAGAGAATCCTCAATATGCTATCCAAAGTGACAAGACCGATCATGTTGCAGTGCATAAAGGGAAAGTACTTAAAAAAATGAGTAAATGACGCATGAAAATTCACGGTGAAAAAGTATAAAAATAGAGCTAAGAATTTGATTTAATAATGACAAAAAACACACTATAAAAGAACCCTAATTTAATACATAAATAAAATGAAAAAGACGAATATCGGAATTTCTGACAAAAATCGACAAGCAATTGCAGACCAGTTATCAAAAATACTGGCAGACGAGTTTATGCTCTATTCCAAAACACTCAATGCACATTGGAATATTGAAGGATCTGATTTTCATGCTGCACACGTGTATTTGGAAACACTCTACAATCAACAACAGGGAATTGTTGATGCTGTGGCCGAAAAAATACGTGCCATCGGACATTACGCGCCCGGACAACTTAGTAAATATCTTGAACTTACCCATCTTTCTGAAAAAAGCTTGGATGGCAACAACAGCCAAACTTTTTTCGCGGAATTATTGGAAGACCACGAGAGTATTATTATTTTTCTAAGGGAAAATATAAGGTCCATGGCAGATAAATTTATGGCAGAAGGCATCAGCGATTACATTACCGGTTTGATGGAATACCACGAAAAAACCGCCTGGATGCTTCGGTCTCATCTCAGTTAAGAAAGAATTGATCAACGGTTTATCCGCATTTATTTTAAAAGAATGTGGATAAACTATTGATCGTAAATTCTTAGTGTTAAGTATCAAACGATCTTGTAAATATGTAAACAACCTAAAATTTATTGTTATGACAAAAGTAAATATCAAACTTAAAAGCAAAAAAGAAGTAGCATCCGAAACGATGGCATTTCATTTTGAAAAGCCGGCTGGATTTACCTTTAAAGCAGGTCAATTTGCTGATTTCACACTGATTAAACCTGCTGAAACCGATGCCGAAGGAGATATAAGAGGTTTCTCACTCGGCACTCCTTATGAAGACGATATTATTTTCACCACGAGAATGCGTGATACGGCTTTCAAACGCAACCTGAAAAAGATGGTGATAGGTACTGAAGTGATTTTTGATGGAGCTTATGGATCCTTCACACTTCAGAACAACACGAAAATTCCTGCCGTTTTTCTCTCAGGCGGCATTGGCATCACTCCTGTGAGAAGTATTGTTTTACAGGCAACACACGATAAAACCGCACACAAAATTTTTCTTTTTTATGCCAATAAAACACCTAAAGATGCCGCTTACTTAGATGAGTTGACAGCAGTTCAGAAAGCAAATGCCAACTTCAAATTGGTTGCATCAATGACTGATACCGACGGCTCTGAAGGATGGAAAGGTGAAACAGGTTTTTTCACGAAGGAAATGTTGAAAAAATATATTGGTGATCTCTCATTACCAATCTACTACATCTCGGGGCCCGCATCCATGGTAACTTCTATTCGCAAAACATTGAACGAAGCAGGAATAGATGATGATAACATCCGCACTGAAGAGTTTTCGGGCTATTGAAAAGAAAGCACATACTAAAAAAATTAGGAACAGATTTTATTACTGTTTTTCAACTAGTGAAAAAAGATAAGAACAGGAAAAATTCATTAACCTCCTAAGATGATTAATAAGAAAGACTTCCTGAAGCTAAACACCATAAATAGTAAGATAGCTGTAGAGCGTTTAACGGCTTTATGGGCTCTAAATGAATGTGCATTAGGTGGTTTAATGCATGCTTTTAAACTGCCTCTTACCGGAATTATCGTTGGCGGAACATCTGTCTTGCTCATTAGCTTAATGGCATTATATGCTACAAATATGCGGTCAACGCTGCTAAAGGCTTTAACAATTGTTTTATTGGTTAAAGCCGGCGTTAGCCCTTATTCACCAATAACAGCCTACTTTGCAGTTTCATTTCAAGCTTTTTTGGCCATACTCCTATACAGTCTGTTTTCCATTAACAAACCGAGTATTGTTGCGCTGAGCGCCATTACTTTATTAGAATCTGCACTCCAAAAGCTTGTAACTTTAACTGTCCTCTTCGGACATTCGCTTTGGAAAGCTGTAGATGTTTATAGTGGATGGATAGGTAAGCAGCTGGCCTTTTTGCCTTTTGCTTTAAATAGCAAAACTTTGATTTATACTTTTCTTGGAGCTTATGCCTTTAGTGGTATTGTCATAGGGTTTATTATAATACGAACTATAAAACTAATACAACGGGTGAATGTTTCGCAAATAGATATAAAATTAAACACAAAATTGCCCGAAATTAATTCTAAAAAGAATAATAAGAAAAGCATATATGTCTTCTTAGTACTATTGGTTGTCGTGCTTATTCCAATACTCTACTATAGCGACGAGACCCAGGCATGGCAGAAGGCAGTTTATTTGATTGTTCGTAGTGTGCTGATCTTGATAGTTTGGTACACTTTACTGGGGCCTTTTTTAATAAAGCTTATTAACAAGTTGTTTTTAGAAAAACGCAAATTATATCAAACAGACTTACAAAGTATATTAGATATATTTCCTTACTTAAAAGCAATAATAGTTTATTCCTGGAAGGACTGTAACTCCTATAAAGGGATGAACAGGTTATCGCAGTTTCTTGCAAAAAGCATTGCTTACAGCCTTTATTTTAACAATACGAAAGAATGATTTAAAGAATAAAAATATGGAAACCAATAGTATTACTCAGAAATGCATTGATACAGTAAGAGTTTTATCGGCAGATGCCGTTCAAAAAGCTAATTCCGGACATCCCGGCACTCCCATGGCGCTTGCGCCTATTGGGTTTGTTTTATGGACAGGGTCAATGAATTATAACCCTAAAAACCCCGAATGGGTCAACCGGGATCGGTTTATTCTTTCCTGCGGACATGCCTGCATGTTACAATATAGTTTTTTGCATCTCACAGGATATGAGGTAAGTATGGATGATTTGAAACATTTCAGACAGCTGCATAGCATTACAGCCGGCCATCCGGAATACCGCCTTATGCCGGGCATAGAAGTTACTACCGGGCCATTAGGTCAAGGTTTTGCTAACGGAGTTGGAATGGCTATTGCTCAAAAATATATGGCTGCGCGATACAACCAGCCCGACTTCGATATATTTAATTATAAAATTTATGCTATTTGCAGCGATGGCGATCTTATGGAAGGCGTTTCGGCAGAGGCCGCATCGCTTGCCGGGCATCTTCGTTTAGGCAATATGATTTATCTGTATGATGATAACCATATAACCATCGAAGGTGATACAGATCAGGTATTTGATGAAGATGTCGCTAAGCGGTTTGAAGCCTACGGTTGGCATGTTCAATGTGTTTCTGATGGCACTGATCTGGAAGCAATTTCGGAGGCCATTAAAAATGCTGAAAAGGAGACACAGCGTCCCTCGCTGATCAAAGTGCGTACACAAATTGGATATGGTAGTCCGAATAAACAGAATACCGCTGCGGCTCACGGTTCTCCCTTGGGAAAAGATGAATTGCGGCTGGTCAAAGAAAATTTTGGATTTGATCCGAACAAGAGTTTCGTTGTGCCTGATGAAGTTTTGGATTTTTATCAAAAGGCCGGTGAACAGGGAATTCAAAAGGAAGCTGAATGGAATGAACTTTACAAAAATTACAAACAAAGGCATCCCGATCTAGCCCAAGAATACGAAAGAATCCGTGATGGAAAACTTCCTGATGGCTGGGAGAAAAAGTTGCCTGTGTTTGCACCGGGTGATAAGATGGCAACCCGCAAAGCTTCTGGTAAAACCCTGAACGCCATTGCAGAATTTTTTCCACAATTAATTGGTGGTTCTGCCGATCTCGCGCCTTCTACCGATACCAATCTTGATGATTATTTGTCATTTTCGGCAAAACATCACAACGGTCGTAATTTCCATTTCGGAATTCGCGAACACGCAATGGGTGCAGTGATTAATGGCATGGCCCTCAGTAAGTTTCTGATCCCTTATGGAGCTACATTTCTGATTTTTTCGGATTATATGCGCCCACCGCTCCGCTTGGCGGCAATAATGAAAATTCGACCTATCATGGTATTTACGCACGACAGCATTGGCCTTGGCGAGGACGGCACCACGCACCAGCCGGTAGAACAATTAACCGGGTTGCGGTCGGTGCCGAACATGACAGTTATCCGTCCAGCCGATGCCAACGAAACGGCTCAGGCTTGGAGAGTAGCCATCAAACATACTGATGGCCCCGTAGCTATTGTGCTGACGCGTCAAGGTATTCCGATCATTGATCAAAAAAAATATGCAAAGGCAAAAGAGCTTGAGAAAGGCGCCTACATTCTTTCTGACTCGGAAGGCGATCCGGATATTATTTTGATTGCCACCGGTTCGGAAGTTCAATTGATTTTGGAAGCACAACAAAAGCTGAAAAAAGGCAACATTCAGGCCCGGGTCATAAGCATGCCTTCCTGGCGTATATTTGACAATCAAAGTGCCGCTTACCGCGAAAAAGTTTTGCCTAAAAGTATTCGAAAACGACTTGCCGTAGAAGCCGGATTGACACTTGGCTGGCTGAAATATGTAACGGATGAAGGAGGTGTTATTGGTATCGATAAGTTTGGTGAATCGGCGCCTGGCGATGAGCTAATGAAGGAATACGGTTTCACGGTCGAAAATGTCGTGAAAAGAGCGAAGGCTTTACTTTCAAAAAAAGGATAACGAAAAAGGGGAGCGGTTTTGTCAATACAATTGAAGATCATCCTCTTTTAAAACAAATAGTAAAAATGAATAAACTGTCAAATAAAAAAATAGGAATCTGTGCAGATCACGGCGGTTTTGAACTCAAAGAAAAGATAAAATCTTTTTTAACGAAGGACAATTTCGAACTCATCGATTTTGGTGCCAATGTGCTGGACACCAACGATGATTACACAGATTTTGTTATCCCCTTGTCCAAGGCGGTAGCCGCTGGCGAAGTATTTCGCGGCATCGCTATTTGTGGTAGTGGAGTAGGTGCCTGCATCGTTGGCAATAAGGTCGCAGGAGTGCGTGCTGCCTTAATTCAGGATTATTTTTCTGCTCATCAGGGAGTCGAGGACGATGATATGAACCTGATTTGCCTCGGTGGCCGAATTAGTGGGTTTGCCAGTGCGGAAGAGCTGGCGATAGCATTCTTGAACGCTGAATTCTCCGGTGCGGAAAGACATCTTCGGCGATTGCAGAAAATTCAGGAATTGGAGAACAATTGGGGAGGATAACCTGTTTAGTTCTTAGAAGCTTTTGAAAAATGAATTTAAAAAACACACCTGATATGAACACTTTAAGTCAACTTCAAAATCACGGCCAGAGTATTTGGTTAGATTTGCTCGATCGCAAAATTATGGACTCCGGTAAACTGCAAAGTCTGATAGATCATGACGATCTGAGAGGGCTAACCTCCAATCCTTCAATTTTTGAAAAAGCCATTACTGGCAGCTCAGACTATGATAAAGATATAGCCAAATATGCAAAAAAAGAAGCCGATAATACCGCTATTTTTTTTGATTTGGCTATAGCAGATATTCAAAGAGCTGCCGATATTTTTAAACCAGTCTATGACAAAACCAACGGAAAAGATGGCTTTGTGAGTCTGGAAGTATCGCCTTATCTGGCCCGCGACACCGAAGGTACTATCAATCAGGCACGGGATTTATGGAAAAGAGTAGGCCGTGAGAATGTGATGATCAAAATTCCCGGAACGAAAGAAGGCTTGACCGCCATACGCAAATGCCTCAGCGAAGGAATCAATATAAATATTACGCTGCTTTTTGGGCTTCCGCGCTACCGCGAAATTACCGAAGCTTTTATGGGCGGACTTGAAGACAGGATCAGTCAAGGTCATTCCATAAAAAACGTATCTTCGGTGGCGAGTTTTTTTCTAAGTCGCATTGATGTTTTGGTCGATCCGATGTTAGCTGAAAAAGGAGCAAAAAAATTAAACGGTAAAATTGCCATCGCCTCAGCGAAATTGGCTTATCAAATTTATTTGGATATGATTTCGAGTGATCGTTTTAAACTGTTAGAAGCAATAGGCGCGCAACGGCAAAGAGTGCTTTGGGCCAGTACCAGCACCAAAGATCCATCATTTAGCGATGTGCTCTATGTAGAAACTTTGATAGGAAAAGAAACAATCAATACGCTGCCCATGGAAACCATTGATGCTTTTCGCGACCACGGGAAAGTGACTGATTCGCTAACAGAAGGAATTGAAGAAGCTAAGAATAACTTAGGTGAATTAAAGAAAATCGGGATAGACATTGACAAAATCACCCAACAGCTTGAAGATGAGGGAATAGAGAAATTCAACAAGGCCTACGACAAACTGCTCAAGAGCATCGAGGATCAGAAAAACAAAAAAAGCTAAGCAGAATGGAGTGGGACGTTTCTAAAATAAAAGTCGTATTTTTTGACATTGGAGGCGTACTCCTCACCAATGGCTGGGGTCATGAATCACGCCAAAAAGCGGCTAAGGTTTTTGGGTTCGACTATGAAGAGATGAACACCTTGCACAATCTCATCTACAACGTGTTTGAAATTGGAAGCATTTCGCTTGATGAATATTTGGATACAACGGTTTTTCACCGTCCCAGGGATTTTACAAAAACCGAATTTAAAAATTTTATGTACGCCCAGTCGGTAGAGCTGCCAGAGATGCTTTCGTGGCTTAAAAGCTGGAAAAGACAGACCCATCTTCCTGTTTTTGCCATTAACAACGAAAGTCAGGAACTCAATGATTACCGGATTGAAACCTTTCAATTGCACAAAATATTCGATGGATTTTTCTCCTCTTGCTATCTCGGTTTCCGAAAACCCAATCCACGTATTTTTCATGCTGCATTACAAATTACACGGGTAGCGCCTTCCGAATGCGTTTATTTTGACGATAGACCCCTTTTGATCAATGTAGCTAAAAATCTGGGAATGAACAGCTTTCAGCATATAGTATTTGAAGATACAAAACGTATTCTCGAAAATTTAAAAACACCACAATGATTATGGAAAATGGAAATCAAAGGGCTTTTGGAATGATTGGCCTTGGCACAATGGGTTCCAACCTTTTACAAAATATCGCCGACCACGGCTATAGCTGTGCCGGCTACGACATAGATTCTGAAAAGGTGGATAAGCTGAATCAATTAAACCGCGACAGCATTCAAGGTTTTTCAGATCTCAACGATTTTGTGAAAAGCCTAAGTAGCCCAAGGATAGTGATGATGCTGGTTCCGGCGGGCAAAATTGTTGACGGTGTTATCGAAAAATTGCTTGAAGTCCTCGACAAAGGAGATATCATCATTGACGGCGGAAATTCGTATTTTATAGACACCAATCGCCGCTTTAAAGGTTTGGAGCAAAAAGGATTTCATTTTATCGGAATGGGCGTTTCCGGTGGAGAAGAAGGCGCTCGCAGAGGCCCAAGCATGATGCCGGGTGGCGATAAACAGGCTTATGAAATTATAAAACCCATTCTCACAAAAATAGCTGCACAAGTAAATGGTGAGCCAACGGTTGCGTATATGGGTGAACGCTCTGCCGGACATTTTGTGAAAATGGTACACAATGGTATTGAATATGCCTTGATGCAGTTGATCTCGGAAACGTATGAGATTTTAAAAAATGGCTTGAAACTTAAAGATTCAGAAATTCACAACATATTTGAGCAATGGAATGAAGGGCGTTTGAAATCCTATTTGTTGGAAATTACCCGAGATATCTTTGCTTATAAGGAAAAGGGAGCACAGCATCTTTTGCTCAACGATATCAAAGATGAAGCGAAATCAAAAGGCACGGGCAAATGGACTTCGCAAGTGGCAATGGATCTAAACCTCCCGATTCCGATAATCGATATTGCCGTGTCCATGCGTGACCTTTCAAAATACAAAGACTTGCGTACCAAAGCTTCGCAAATCTATGAAAATCAAAAAGATGTCATAGATAATGATTTTAGTGAAAAATACATCGAAAGCCTGGAAGCAGCATTTTATTTTGCAATGGTATCTGCTTATGCTCAGGGAATGCACCTACTTTATCGGGCTAATGAAGCATATAATTATGAATTAAACCTTGGATTGGTTGCGAAAATTTGGCGTGGCGGCTGCATTATCCGTTCAGAATTTTTGGAAAATATTTTTGAAGCCTATAAAAAGGATGCTAAATTGAAGCATTTGTATATAGATCACGCTATTCACGAAAATCTCGTTAAAAGTATTCCCGGAATTCGAACCGTGGTTTCAGATGCTGCCCGATATGGAATAGCTGTCCCGGCATTTGCTGTGTCTTTGGGTTATTTTGATAATTTCAGAAATGAAAATATGCCCGCGAATCTCATTCAGGCACAACGCGATTATTTCGGCTCACACACTTATGAACTAAAAGGAAAAGAGGGCGTTTTTCATACCGAATGGGAAGCACCAAACAATTAAACCTACTGTATTATCAGCCAAAGGCTACTCTAAAATTTAGATTTATGACAAAGACATCAAGTGAAGAAACAACTCCGGCCATTTTCATTATTTTTGGTGGAACCGGCGATCTTTGCAGAAGAAAAATTATACCGGCACTGTACAACCTGTATCTTGAAAATCGGCTCTGCCAAAATTTTGCCATAATAGGAACCGGGCGCAGCGAATTGACCGACGTGAATTACCGAAATACTTTATTAGAAGGCGTTAATGAATTTTCGCGCAGGGGCAAGGCGAATAAAGAAGATTGGTCAAAGTTCGCCTCAAATATCAGCTATCAGATTGCAGATATAAAAGATGCTGCTTCGTATCAGGCGTTTGGATCCAAGATCGATGCACTAAAAACAGACTGGAAGCTAAATCCTTCCATAACTTATTATTGTGCGGTTGCACCCGATCTTTTTTGCACCATCGCCGAGAATATATCCAAAAGCAAATTGGAGAATGACCCGGATACCACACGCATAATCGTAGAGAAACCTTTTGGTCGCGACCTCGAATCAGCCAAAGAACTCAACAAGAGGTTGCTCACTATCTTTAATGAAAAGCAGATTTATAGGATCGACCATTACCTGGGAAAAGAGGTCGTGCAAAACATCATGGCTTTTCGTTTTGCCAATGCGATTATGGAACCGCTTTGGAACCGAAACCATATCGAACATGTTCAGATTTCGGTGACAGAGCAAATTGGAATAGAAGACCGTGGTAGTTATTTTGAAAGTGCCGGAATCCTTCGCGACATGATACAAAATCATTTATTGCAGTTGCTTTGTACCATTGCTATGGAGCCGCCTATTAATTTTGATGCCGATGTGGTGCGCGATCGAAAAGTGGAGGTGTTGCACGCCATGCGAAAAATTGTTCCGGGCAAGATTGATATGATCGCGGCAAGAGGGCAATATGGTCCCGGATGGGTCGAGGGGAAAAAAGTACCGGGCTATCGCGAAGAAAAGAACGTGGATCCCAACTCCAATACCGAAACGTATGCCGCACTCAAGTTTTACGTGGATAACTGGCGCTGGCAGGGCGTTCCATTTTATTTGCGTACCGGAAAACGGCTTTTTAAATCGGCTTCCCTTATCACGATTCAATTTCGGGAAATTCCTCATAATATGTTCAACAAAGAAGAAGGAAATGTTCCAAAACAGAACCGGCTTGTCATAAGCATACAGCCCGATATGGGAATTAGATTTCAGTTAGAGAGCAAAACACCCGGCCTTGAAATGAGCTTGAATACGGTGGATATGGTTTTCGATTATGCAGGAAAATCAAAATCAGATTCGCCGGAAGCCTATGAAACCCTGCTGCTGGATATCATTTCGGGTGATCAAACCCTGTTTATGCGCGCAGATCAAGTGGAATCGGCATGGGAACTGATCATGCCTGTACTCGATTATTGGGCAAAGAGCGGAACGGCGAACTTCCCAAATTACCCGGCAGATTCCTGGGGGCCCGAAAATGCGGAAGCACTCATTGCTAAGGATGGCTTTCATTGGTTTAATCTTCCTGAAAAAAAATAAATAAACGTATGAAAAATCTTAAAATATTCGACAGCTCCGATGATTTAATAAACGCTTTGGCTGAGGCCGTTCGCGATGCTTCCAAAGAGGCTATCGACGCACACGGGCAATTCAACTTTGTGCTTTCGGGTGGAGGTTCTCCGCGAAAACTGTATGCGTTACTCTCGTCTGAAACTTATAAAAATCAGATTGAATGGGACAAAACCTGGTTTTTCTTTGGTGATGAACGCTTTGTCCCTGACGGTGATTCTCAAAGAAATTCATTGATGGCAAAACAATCTTTGTTTGAACCGTTGAAAATTCCGGAGGCACGAATCTTTAAAGTTGATACCAGTGTTTCGCCCGAAGCGGCAGCTCAAAGTTATTCGCAAACCATTGCTGCGCATTTCCGAAAAACGCCCATTGAGTTTGATTTTGTCCTTTTAGGTCTTGGCGATGATGCGCATACCGCATCGCTTTTTCCGAACACGGATGTGCTAAAAGCAACCGAAGCCACGTTTAAATCAGTGTTTGTGAAAGAGGTAGATATGTACCGAATCACGATGACCGCGCCGCTCATCAACCGGGCAAGGAAGATCGCCTTTTTGGTTTTCGGCGAAAGTAAATCGGAAGCGGTGTACCAGGTTTTGAAAGAAAAAACTGGCTCGGCAGCACAATATCCCGCGCGATTAATCAGCACGGATGAAAATAGGGTCGTGTGGTATTTAGATGCTGCCGCGGCTTCAAGGTTATAAAAAAATATTTTTAAGCAAATAAAAAATTCAAAGATGTTCCCAAAAATTAATCCCACCAGAACGGCAGCCTGGAAAGCATTGAGCGATCATCAGGCCGAAATGAAAAAGGTTCAGATGAAAGATCTCTTTGCGCAAGAGCCTCAAAGGTTTGAGAAGATGTCGATTCAACTGAATGATATTCTTTTCGATTATTCCAAAAATATCATCACTGACGAAACACTTGAAAAACTCTTTCAACTGACAGACGATTGTAAGCTGAAAACTGCGATAGAAGCGATGTTTAACGGCGAAAAAATCAATGAAACAGAAGACCGCGCCGTGATGCACACCGCTTTACGTGAGTTTTCGGATAAGTCGATTAGCGTTGACGGAGAAGATATTATGCCGGAAGTACGGGAAGCCCGCCAAAAAATGAAGTCTTTTTGCGAGAAAATCCATAGCGGGGAATGGAAAGGCTATTCCGGAAAAAAAATCAAGAACATCGTAAACATTGGTATAGGCGGGAGCGACCTTGGTCCGGTAATGGTCACCGAAGCACTGAAACCTTTTTGGATTGAGGGCATTCAAGCCTATTTCGTTTCCAATGTTGATGGCACTCAAATCGTGGAAACACTGAAAAACCTCGATCCCGAAGAAACACTTTTCACCATCGCTTCAAAGACTTTTACCACCCAGGAAACCATGGCCAATGCCCACACGGCGCGCGACTGGTTTTTAAAATCGGCTAAAGAAGAAAAATACGTCGCCCAACATTTTGTGGCACTTTCAACCAATGAAAAAGGAGTGAAGGCTTTTGGGATTGCACCCGAAAATATGTTCGTTTTTTGGGATTGGGTAGGTGGGCGCTACAGTCTTTGGAGCAGTATCGGCCTTTCCATTGCGCTTACTGTGGGTTATGACAATTTTGAGCAATTGCTCAAAGGTGCCGAAGCTGCTGACCGGCATTTCAGAACGACGGAATTCGAGAAAAATATCCCGGTGATTATGGCTTTAATCGGGATTTGGTACACCAATTTTTTTGGTTCCGAAACAGAAGCGATTTTGCCTTACGACCAATATTTGCTTCGTTTTCCGGCCTATTTCCAGCAGGGCAATATGGAAAGTAACGGCAAGCATACCGATAGAAATGGAAATAACGTCACCTACAGTACGGGTCCTGTGGTTTGGGGCGAACCCGGCACCAACGGACAGCACGCATTTTATCAGCTTATCCACCAGGGCACACACCTGATTCCTTGCGATTTTATTGCGCCGGCCATCAGTCACAATCCCGTTGGCGAACACCATCTTATATTGCTCTCTAATTTTTTCGCCCAAACGGAAGCCTTGATGAACGGGAAAACTGCCGATCAAGTTGCGACTGAACTCAATGAGAGTGGCATGGACCAATCAACAATCGAAAAACTGGTTCCCTTTAAAGTTTTTGAAGGCAATAAACCCACCAATTCTTTTTTGCTCAAGGAGATAAGCCCCTTTTCATTAGGCTCGTTAATAGCACTTTACGAACATAAGATATTTGTTCAAGGCGTGATTTGGAATGTTTTCAGCTTCGATCAATGGGGCGTAGAATTGGGAAAACAATTGGCCAAAAATGTGCTGCCGGAACTGGCCAACGACAAAAAGATTGATTCACATGATGGTTCCACCAATGGGTTGATCAATGCATATAAAATATTTCGGATGTAGGACTGCCGAAAAACTCAAAACTAAATTATCAACTCTACAAATATTTAAGGATTCCGACTGAAAAATGCTGTGTTACATGATTTTGAGGGAGGAATCTCGAATTCGCATCAAATAGAATATTTTATAGATGTATGAGTTTATTGTGAATGTTTAGAAAAACCATGCATTTATTGCATAAGTATTACATTTATCGGCTTGATAGTTAGCTTGATATCAGTTTTTTAGCTGACCCTGGTTGTCAGGTCTATAAGGCTGGAATTAGTGCTATAGTTGAACGCTTTTCTATCCATTGATTCCTAATCGTACGCTCAATATCTTGGTATAACCAATTAATCATCAGCTAGTATAGACCATTCGGATTAAGAATTTTTAATTTTATACAAAGGCGGCGGCAGACAAATAATGACTTTAGTACCCCTGGAATCCCCCTTACGATTGCTCAGGTCTTCAAACATAATGGGTTCAGGAAGATTCATTTTTGTGCTGAGCAAGCGGAGGCGTTCTTCAACAATTTGAATTCCTTTGGAGATATGATCATGCTGTTTTTGCTGCTTTGCCTGTTCAATCCCGATTCCGTTATCCGTGATTTTAATAATCAAACATCTGAAGACAGCCGATTCAATCCGGACATCTTCGAAAAGAAATGAAATATTGAGCAAGCCTTCCGCTCCCGAATTGGCCAATCCGTGTCGCAACGAATTTTCAGTAAATGGCTGAATTATCATATTGGGGATCATGATGTTAGTAGTATCAACATCTGTTCCCGTGATCAGCTCGTAAGTAAAACTTTCTTGAAACCTTAATTTTTCCAGGTCGAGATACAACAAGAGCCGCGCTATTTCATCAGATAAAAGAATAAACCTACTTCCGGCTGTATTCAGGTTCATCCGCATCAACCTGGCCATCATGGCAATATATTCATTGGCTTCCTCGTACTTTTTGCTGTTCACCAGGTATTGTACTGAATTCAGTGCGTTAGAAATAAAATGCGGATTCATCATGGCCGAGAGCGCCTGGTGTTTGAGCTCGTTGATCTGCTCTGTAAGTTCAAGATCACGCTGTATCTTTTTTGTTTTCCTATTCATGCGCCACAATAGCATGGAAATCAAACCGATAAAAAACACTAACAGAACCATTAATTTAAACCAAATGGTTTCTACAATATGTGACTTCACTTCAAAAGTCAGAATGCCGGGTTTTCCCCATCCTGTATTTTGTGCTTTTGCCTCAATTTGAAGTTGATAGTCTCCGGGTTTAAGTGAAAGAAAATTAAGGAAATCATGTTTGTTGACAATCCATTCCTTGTTCAGTTTATACCGGTAAACAACCGAGCCCGGTGAAGAAAAATGTAACCCCCTGAAGTTGATGCTGATGTCATTCATATTTGGCTTGAAAACCAGCTTATCGAAGTTCGTATAAACCGAATCGCCAGCTTTTAGATTGATTATTTTGACTTGGGGTGCAGTAGGATGATAACGATCGAATTTCGTGATATCAAGAAAAGAAATACCACCATTGGTTCCTACATAAAGCATATGCTTGTCCGCATCAAAATGCAACGACAGTACTTCATCGGATGGAAGCCCTGTTCGGCTGTTTAGGAGCGTGACCGAACTGCTGTCGAGCATAAAAAGACCTTTTATGTTCCCAATCCAAATCCTGTTTTTATCATCTGAAACAATTGAAGTTGAAGCTGATAAGTCGTATCCATTGATGGAGGTATAGCTGAGGATCGAATCAGTCTGTAGGTCGTAGTTTGCGATTCCTTTTTCGCCAGCAAACCAGACTTTGTCTTTTTTATCTATATGGATGGCTTTGATTTTTGCATCCAAAACCGGATTATCGCTGAAGAAAGTCTTTTCCCAGCCTGTTATTCCGTCTCCAGCTTTTGGAGAAGTCAGCTTACATAATCCAAATGCGGAACCTACCCAAATATTTTTTTCGGGATCTTCAACTATTTTGTTTACATGGTTTATACTTCTACTTTCCCCAAACAGTGAAAGTAGTGTGAACTCTGTTTGCTTGGTATAGATTTCGTTGCTCACGATCAAATAATTTATACCGGCTCCCAGTAGAAAAATTCCACGGCTTGTTTTACAAAATGATGAAAAATTGAAGAAATGAAATTTCAACTGATTGTAGTTGCTGTGAGCTGTTTCTTTAAGACCGAGTGAACCACAGACATAAACATCATTCCCATATTTCTCCACACCATAAATATAATCGGTCAGCGATGTGGAATTTTTTATTTTAATAGGGACAAACGTTTTGTTTTCGAGTATATTCAAGCCATTAAAGGTTCCTATCAATAAGGTATTTGAATCTACTTTCAAAATCGAATTGACACTGTTGCTGCTCAGCCCGTCCTTTTCACTAAAGCTTCTCAGGTACAGGTTGTTCAAACAAAAAACGCCTTTTCCATATGTGCTGATCCAGATATTCCCTTCCTGATCTTCGAGGTAATTATTTACAAGGGTATGTTCCAACCCCATTTTATTGCCGATATCTATGATCTCATGGGTTCCGTTCGGAATGCAATAGAATCCTTTACTCATCACCGAAAACCAAAGATTATTGTTTGAGTCAATCAGCATATCCATCACATCGTCTTGGCCTGTCGAACCGACTTTTATCTGTGCAATGACTCGTTTATTGTGTATGTGGTAAATCATCCCTTTTGAGCCCACAAAAAAACTACCGTCATTGCTGGGAGTCAGGCAATAAAATGGTGTATCGGGCAATTTTTCTATGTTCATCTTGCTAAGCGAGTCATCATTAAAACTATACAAACCATTGAAAGTTAAGCTTATGATTTCGCCATTGGGCAATTGAGCGAGTTTGATTTGCAATAAACGAGTATGGGGTATGTTTTTATACACCGGATCCGAAAGCGAAGTTTCTGTAACCGAAAACATCTCGAATTTACTTTTGTAAGCATATATTTTTTGCTGCTCAGGCCCTGTTGAGGTATAAAGCATATAGCTTATGGGTTGCTGTTCTCCTCTTGGATAACTTATATAGTTTTCTATCTTATTGTTTTTTAGCACATTGATTCCTCTTTCGTAATTGCCTATATAAAGTTCGCCTTTGTTACCAACCGCCAGGGCGATGATCGAGTTGGAGTTTAAGCCATCATTGGTGCTATAATTCGTGAAATGTTGGCCATCGAATTTGCTTATTCCATTTATTGTTGCAAACCAGATGAGGCCTTCATGATCCTGAACGATCTGATAAACCATTGACGAAGGAAGCCCATCGGAATACGTGTAATGGATATAGGGTGGCGTCTGTGAAAAGATTTTTGACGCCATCAAACAGAAAAACAAAAGCAAATAAGTTCGTAGAGACATGATTAAACTGACTTCAAAAATGATTTGATTTTTTGAACAAAATCAGGTGCCTTTCTGCGTGAAATTTCAATTTTACTTCCGTCGGTCATGGTAACATGACTGCCGCTGAGGTTTGAATAGTCCTTGATGTACTTGATGTTGATCAGGTGCGATTTGTGTGTTCTGAAAAATTGTTCCTTCGGCAAGCTGTCTTCAAAATCTTTCAATGTGCGCGAAACAACCGTGCTTTTACCATCTTTCATGCTTATGGTGGTATAACATCCATCGGCTTCGAGCCGAATGATTTCATCAATCACCAATACGTTGAACCCATGTGTAGCGGGGATCATCAATTTGTCAGCTTCCTTAACAACTGTAGTTTGCAAGGACTTTTGTTGTTCCGATAAAAGTTTCTTCACCGTCTGCTTCAATTCTTTTATGCTGATGGGTTTCAGGATATAGTCAAAAGAACCAGCTTTTACTGCCTGAATGCCGAAATTATCATGTCCGGTCACGATTACCACTTTAAAAGAGCGAGCGTCATATTCTTCAAGAAAGTCGAAGCCATCGAGAACCGGCATATTGATATCGAGGAAGACCACATCAGGTTTTAGTATACTTACCAATTCCTGTGCCTTGACAACGGAATCGGCCAGGCCGAGAATTTCGACTTCGGGGCAGTAGGTTTCCAGAATTTGCTTCAGATTTTCTCTCCCATAGCGTTCGTCATCCACAATAATGGCCCGAATTTGCTGGATATTTTGTGTTGACGTCATGCGTTATGAAGGTTAGGGCAATCAAAAAAATAGCCAAGAAGAACACTTTTAAAGCAAGGAATAGTCTTTATGATATTCCAAATAAGCCATTTATAATGGTGTAAATGTAGAATTATTTATAATTACCAAACAACCGAATAAAAAAAAAGCCCTTTGAAAAATTTTCACAGGGCTTTTTTAGGGTATTAAGGCGTTTTATCCAATCCATTTCACCAGTGGTAAGTCCTGGCGGTGTGGCAACAGTTTGTTTGTTGGATAAATTCTGAAAGTATAATCGTAAACTCCTGCACGATAGACGGGTACATTGATTTTGTATGTCGCCCAGCCTTCACCTGATTCAATCAAATCCATGGCTTCTACGAAAACAATCTCATCAATTTTATCGTGCAGCTTTCTTCCGAAGAGCAACTCAATGGCTATATCGTTTGCGTCAAGCCCTCCGAGATCCAAAGTGATTTCGGCAACGAAATTTTCACCAAAATTAAGCGGACGCACAGTGGGGTCGGGTACTTTGATGGTTTTTACATCCACCTGATCCCAATTGCTTCTGATTTTCGATTTCCACTGATCGATGCTGAAAGCCAGCTCGTAACGGTTTTCGCGCAGCTCTTTCGCACGGCGTATCAACTTATTATAAAAGCGATCGTAATAATCATCCAACATGCGTTTCATGGTGAAATGCGGCGCAATCTCAGCGATATTATTTTTGATGTAGCTTACCCAGGTCGTTGGGATTTCATTTTTATCGCGATTAAAATAGAAGTTAGTAATATCATTTTCCAGCAGGCTGTAGATGGTTTCGGCATCCAATTCGTCTTGATACTTCTGATTTTGATAGGTTCTGCCTTCTTCAATGGCCCATCCGGCATTGGGTTTATAGCCTTCTGCCCACCAGCCGTCGAGTACAGAGAAGTTAAGCACGCCATTCATCACCGCTTTTTCACCGCTCGTTCCTGAAGCTTCCAGCGGACGTGTAGGCGTGTTGAGCCATACATCCACCGAGCTGGTAAGGATTTTCCCAAGCTCCATATCGTAGTTTTCGATAAAGAGTACCTTACCCATAAACTCTGGGATACGGGCTATTTCCATGATGCGTTTGATCAAGTCCTGTCCGGCTTTGTCGTTGGGATGCGCCTTGCCGGCAAATAGGAATAGCACCGGCTTTTCGGGATTATTCACGATATGCGACAGCCTTTCCAGGTTCATGAACAGCAGATGCGCACGTTTATAAGTAGCAAAACGACGTGCAAAGCCAATTATCAATGCATCTTTATTCAGGTTTTCGAGGGTCTTCAGAATGAGCTTAGGACTTTCCTGTCGCAAAGTCATATCATTTTTTACACGGCCTTTTACATAATGAAGCAGCTTTTCTTTCAAGTGTTTACGAATATTCCAGATTTCCGAATCCGGCACTTCATGGATGTGATTCCACAGTTTGGGGTTAGACTGGTCGTGGATAAAATCTGCGCCAAAAGTCTTGCTATAGAGCTGCTGCCAGGCAGAATCAGTCCAGGTGGGGAAATGTATCCCGTTTGTTACATAGCCGATGTGCAGCTCGTTGTCGAAATAGCCGGGATAAAGCGGCTGGAACATCTCTCTGGAAACGCGCCCGTGAATCTTACTTACGCCATTGATTTCCTGACTCAGGTTGGCCGCCAGCACGCTCATCGAGAATTTTTCAGTAGGATCGTTGTGGTGGAATTTTCCAAGATTCATAAAATCGTTCCAGCCAATATTTAACCTATTGGCATAGTGTGGCATATAGGTTCTGAGTAGGTTTTCCTCGAAGGAATCATGGCCCGCCGGCACAGGTGTATGTGTGGTAAATAAGCTCGACGAACGAACCAGTTCTTTGGCCACATCAAAGCTGAGGTTGTGCTTTTCAATATATATCCTTAGCCTTTCCAGGCCAATAAAAGCAGAGTGGCCTTCGTTGCTGTGATAGATAACAGGTTTGATATTAAGCTGCTGCAACAATCGGATGCCGCCTACGCCCAGCACCATTTCCTGTTTGAAGCGCATTTCGCTATCACCACCATACAGCTGATGGGTGATGCTGCGATCTTCCGGCTGATTTTCTTCGATGTCGGTGTCGAGCAGGTAGAGCGGAACACGTCCCACATTTACTTTCCAGGCTTTTGCAATAATGTTTCTGCCCGGGAAGGCAATGGATACGGTTACCCAGTCGCCCTTCTCATTGCGAACGGGATCCAGCGGAAGGTGCGTAAATTTCTGTGGGATATATTGCGCCAGCTGATCTCCGAAAAGTGAGATTCCCTGGGTAAAATAGCCATAGCGATAAAGCAGACCCATGGCGGTAAGAGCAGCGCCCGAATCAGAAGCTTCTTTGAGGTAGTCGCCGGCCAAAATCCCTAAACCACCCGAGTAAATTTTAAGGCTTTTATGCAGGCCGTATTCCATACTGAAATAGGCGATTAGGTCTTCTTTCTTTGGTTTTTCGGCCATATAGGCTTTGAACGAATTATATACCCGGTTGAGCTTTTCCATGAAAGCTTTGTCGTTTTCCATGGCTTCCATCTGGTCTTTAGATAAGCCTTCCATCAACGGAATCGGATTCTTTTCTGCTTTCTCCCATGCTTGAGGATCAATCCCTTCAAAAAGTGAAATCGCTTCGTGATTCCATGACCACCAGAGATTTCTTGTGAGTTCGTTGAGCTTTTCGAGTTCGCTGGTGTAAACTGGTTGTATCAATACCTTTTTCCAGTTGGGCTGATCTTGCTTGCGAAAGTCAAAATTGCGCAAAGTTTCTGTGTGGCGTTTTAGCTCAAACTGATCGGCACGTCCTTCAAGTTTATTGAGGGCGACATTCCAAGCTTGCTCATAATTTGAGATCAGGTCGTCCCAAAAAAGTTTTGACGCCAGCTCAAGCGATTCAGTGCCGGAAGCATCTAATTTTTGAGGCGATTTTTTAACGAAAAGCGAGATGCTGTCAGCGATTGCTTTCACTACTTCACTGTAATTTTCTTCGTTGCGCTCAATTACCGTTATAGCATCTTCCTTCACCTCTTGCTGCTTTGCCCACTTGCCAAAGCCAGCCAAATCGGTAGTGATAGTGGGGATGGCAAAGGCAATGCTTTCGAGTGGTGTGTAGCCCCAGGGTTCGTAGTAAGAAGGGAAAACAGACAAATCAAAAGCGGTAAGAAAATCGTAATAGTTGATATCAAAAATGCCATCTGATCCATTGAGGTAGGAGGGTACGAAAATCAGTTTCACCTTGTCGGATTGCTGATTGTTGAGACCTACGGATTTCATCTTTTGCAGCACCAAATCGTTTTCGTGGTCGAACAGGTGATGTGTTGTTGGAATCTCAGTAGGATGTTTGGCTATTTCAGGATTGGCCAAGCGGTTTTTGAGTTCTTTTGAGGCGCCCGAAATATTGGCAGGGACGGCAATAAAGGCGATGATGTCGCGTGTTAAACTTTTGTCGTTATTGAGTGTAGCAAGTGCATCGATAAATACATCAATACCTTTATTTTTAAACTCATAACGGCCACTGTTGATCAGCAAAAGGCTGTCGGTCGGCAACGTGCCACCCACCACACTTTCGGCCACGCTGATGATTTTGTTGCGCGCCAGCTCGCGCTTTTCATGCAGGGCATCGCGGTCGGCGATAAAGGCTTTGTCGATACCATTAATGGTGATTACATCAGGTTTACGGCCTAAAAACTGCTCGCATTCGGCAGCAGTGATTTCGCTTACAGTGGTAAATACATCTGCTTGTTGGGCTGCTGTTTGTTCCAGCGATTGCTGCGAAATAATATTTAGTTTATTGGCGATCACCGCAGGGTTATATTGCTTGAGGTCTTTATATAGCGGCATGCCATTGCCGGCAATTGCTCGACCCATATAGGTAGCGTGAGTGGTGAAAGCAGTAGTAATTTCAGGGCAGCTCTTTTTAAGGTAAAGAACGCCTGTACCGGTCATCCATTCGTGAAAATGCGCCACCACTTCTTTGCCGGGATCTAAGTGTGTTTCGTAAAAACTTTCGATTACTTGGCCGGCAGCATAGCCAAACATGGCCGGTTCAATATAGTCCCAGGGTCCGCGGATAGAATCAAGCTTGAAAGTTTCCCAAAGCTCGGCGAAGATGTCATCTTTTTTCACAAATAAGGGTGTGAAATCAATAAGAATGGCGATAGGCTTACTTTTTATGGTCCAACGGCCAATCCTTATTTTTAAGCCTCTGGCAGCCAGCTTCTCACGCCAGGTAGCAAACAGTTTGCTGTCTTCAATAAAGTAAGGGTTTTCGCTGGTTTCCTTCCACACATCAGGTCCGATAGTGATGTAGTGATCGCCAAAAAGCGCTTTCATCTGACTGGCTTTGGTGGACAGCACAGTATAGATTCCTCCTACCATATTGCATACTTCCCAGCTCGTTTCAAAGATATAAGCAGGTTTTTTCATTTCCATAGTTTTCTTGTTTTAGGAAATATTAACGCAAGCAATCCTGTTTTTGAAGAGGAAAGCTTCACGTATTTATATTTCGCAGGTAACTCAAGTATTTAATTCACTTAAGAATAGGTTTATTTAGTTGAAAATTAATATTTTAAAAGAGATAAAGCAGTGTGTTTAGAAAAGGTTTTTAAGTTTTTCTTCTACTTTTTTACGCATCGTCTGGATGTCCTTTTGTTTCACTTCTGTCAGTTTTTCATGCAGGCTGTCGTATTGTTTACGCGCTTTTTGCGTGAGGTTAGGAATAACTTTATCGCGAATTTCCTCACCGGCATCTTTCATAGCAATCACCAGTTGTTCGGCATCAAGTTCTTTGATGAGCTTTTTTATTTTGGCATCTGACATATTTTTTATATCCTCAAAGGCTGGTTTAGCTTTCGACTTGGTTTCAGAGATCTTCGATTTCACTGATTTTTCAGCATCTCTGAATTTCTCTGAAGCAATCTTGCCGATCTCATGACCAAATTTTTCGGTGCTTTCAACCCAATCATTCAAAGCAGATTGCGACTCAGCATGCCGATCTTCCACCCGAATCATAAAGTCGGACAACACATTCATGTAATTGATATACGCTTCGTAAGGTGATGGATAGTGGTTAAAATATTTATGTAAGTCACCATCCGACAGCCATTTGGTACACATATAAAAGAAGTGGTCTGACGATTGCAAGTAGTTCCAGTCGCGTTTGAGCTGTTCGTCATCTGATGCATTTACTTTTTCAGCCAGGCTATAAAGCTTTTCGAGAGCGTCATCTTGCAGGTTGTTTCCTGTCCATGCCGAAAGGTCGCGCTCTTCGTCTGACCACGAAATCGCGTTTGGAACATGGATAGCCGACACCGGCTGATGTTTTTTTGCGACTTCTGCCGGTGTGCTAAATTTGAAGGCTGTGTTTTGTATAACGGCAGCAGGCAGCGCTTTCACGAAATCGAAGATCCCGGTAGAGATTGGCTGATGCTCGCCAAAAGTTTCATAGTCCATAAACACGTTTACTACCTCTTCTTTTTCCGGCATTTTGTTTATCCAGCCTACAAATTTCTCGGCAGTAATGGGCCATTCAGGCCAGCTTTGCTGCGAGAAACGGAAGGTGATATCATCGCTCAATCTGAAATTGCGAAGCAAAACCTTGAGTTTCGGATTTATAGCATTGGTATACAAATAGTTAGGGCTTTTCCATCCCAGAATATGCTTTGCGCCTTCTGTGAGCATCACAGGAAATCCCATCTTGGCCACACGCGCTCCAATATCATCAGAATAAATCAGCTCGGTATTGCGAAAGCTGGTTGGTTTTATGCCAAAAAGCTGTTCTACTTTAGCACTATGTGCTTCCACCTGCCTTTCAAATTCGTTGGTATTACGCAGCGAACTCAGCGAGTGGGCGTATGTTTCGGCCAGCACCTCCACCTGTCCGGTAGCAATCAGTGTGCGGAAACTTTCGAGCACTTCGGGTGCATACATTTCAAGCTGTTCCAGCACAATGCCCGAAAATGAAAAGCTGACTTTAAAGGCTGAACCCTGTTCTTCGATGGTCTTCAGAAGTAAAGCATTCATGGGCAAGTAGCTCTTCTCGGCAACCCTTCGCAAAATCATTCTGTTGAAATATTCATCAAAATAATGGTGGTTTTTTCCAATGTCGAAAAAACGATAAGTTCTGAGCCTGAAAGGCTGATGAACTTGAAAATAAAGGCAGATAGACTTATTCATTGTCAATATTTTTAGCTGTTTGTGCTTTGCTTTAGATAAGAATCGAAAGCTGATTGATATACTTTTTTTACTTTGCCTGCGGCGTGTTCCCATTTCAGGTTTTCTACTTCCTGTTTGCCATATTTAATGAAATCTTCGCTCAGCGCGCTGTAATGACACAGGCCGTAAATGGCGTCTGCCAGTCCGTCGATATCCCAGAAATCAACTTTTATTGCGTGTTTCAATATTTCCGAAACACCCGACTGCTTTGAAATAACTACCGGAACATTCGAGCGCATGGCCTCTAGAGGAACAATGCCAAAAGGCTCGGAAATGGATGGCATCACGAATACATCCGTCATGGCGAACATATTATCGACATCATCGCCTTTCAGAAATCCGGTGAAATGGAAGCGGTGGCCAACACGCAGTTGCGCCACACGATTGACCATGCGGTGCAACAAATCGCCGGTGCCGGCCATCACAAAACGCACGTTAGGGTCGCGTTTTAGGATTTTATGGGCTGCTTCCACGAAATATTCAGGGCCTTTTTGGAAAGTAATACGGCCTAAAAAAGTAACTACTTTTTCTTTCACCTGTTTATTTACATCTGTTGGTGTTTCTTTATCCTTAGGTTCAACAGCATTATGCACGGTAACTACTTTCTCAGGATCGATGCCATAGCGTTCGATAACGATTTTACGGGTGAGGTTGCTCACGGTTATCACACGATCAGCTTTTTCCATGCCATTTTTTTCAATGGCAAATACATCGGTATTAATATTTTCGCCCGAGCGATCAAATTCGGTGGCGTGCATATGCACTACCAAAGGCTTTCCGCTGGTTTCTTTGGCAGCCACGCCGGCAGAATAAGTGAGCCAGTCGTGTGCATGAATCACGTCGAAATCATGTTTGGTAGCTATGGCAGAACCGATAAGTGCATAACGGGCTACCTCTTCCATGAGGTTGAGGCCGTACTTGCCCGAGAACTCATAGCTTTGGGCAAACACCTTGCTTTTGAAGTTCTCGCTGGCGCGTTTTTCCTGTTCGGTAATTTTGCTAAAAGCTTCCGGGCCAACGTAAGGAATTATATTTGAGCCAATCTCCATATATTGAACCCGATCCCAGTATTCGCGTTCTTCATCTTTATCAAGGTCGATATTTACATCGCTGGCATTGACGAGCCTGACGGCTTCCTGGCTTTCATCACCATAAGCTTTTGGTACGACAAAAATAACCTCGGTATCATGTTTCACCAGTCCTTTGGTAAGCCCAAAACAGGCCGTACCAAGTCCGCCGGTGATATGTGGAGGAAATTCCCAACCGAACATGAGTATCTTCATAATTGATTATTTTGTTTTTAGTTTGTATTTTTTCAAGAGGAAATTCAGGCGTAACAGTGCTGCTACGCTCCAGGCTTGCGAAATGGCACCCCGACCTTCGTGCGGCGGATCACCATCATAAACTTCACTCACCGAACCAAGGCCACGTTCGAACATCACCGCTTCAAAATTCTGATAAATTTCTTCTACCAGACTTAATCCGGCTACGCCATTTAACTTGAGCCAAGCTTCAGCAAAATGGTCGATAAGCCATGGAAAAGCAGTGCCCTGATGGTATGCCTGATCACGCTCCTTCTGATTGCCGACAAGCATTCCTTTATATTTAGTATTTTTTGGTGATAAGGAACGTAAGCCTCTGGCAGTAAGTAGCTCAGACCTTACCGTTTTTAGAATACTAATTTTTACTTCATCTTCTAAAGGACTGAAAGGCAATGAAACGGCAAAAAGCATATTTGGTCGAACTGCGAAATCTTTTTCGTCGCCACAAACAACGTCAGCAGCGCGCTGATTTTCTTCATCCCAGAAAACTGAAGTAAACGAAGCTTTGATGGTCTCAGGAAGTGATTCCCATGCAGATAAAAATTCCTTGTCTTTGGCTGCTTTGGCCAGTTCGAGCGCAAAACTTACAGCATTATACCAAAGTGCATTAATTTCGATGGGCATTCCGGTGCGCGGTGTAACAGGCCTTTTGTTGGAGACCACATCCATCCAAGTGAGTGCCATGTTTCTTTCGCCGGCATAAATAAGGCCGTTGTCCTGCATCTTGATATTGTAATCTGTGCCTGCACGATAGCCTTCGAGAATGGTGATAAGCGGTTTTTTATAGAGTTTCCACACGCTGGATTTTGTTTTACCGGCCATCTCGATATATTGCTGCAACGTCCAGAAAAACCAAAGTGGCGCATCAGCTGCGGCGTATTCTTCTGTGTTTCGGCGGTTCAGGTTAGGGAACAAAGGCCCTTGCATGCCGGCGATCATGGTGTCCAGCACTGCCCGGAAACCGGCTTCGTCATTGCGTGTGAGCGTGATGCCTGGTAAGGCAATAAACGTATCGCGGCCCCAGGTTCCAAACCACGGGAAGCCAGCCATTAAGGCGTTTTTATTGGCTGTCTTCACAATAAACTGCTCGGCAGCGTTCATCAGGCAGTTTTCAAAACTATCGCGCGGAACTCTTTTCTTTATCTCGGAGGTAAACTCCCGTTTAAATTGCGCCGGCTCTTTCTCCTCAAGGCCTGCCGAAACGATAATGCTTTCGCCCTTCTTTATTTCAATGTCAAAAAATCCGGGGGCAAAAAGGTCTTCCTGATAGGGGAAGCCGCGTTCTTTTTCGCGAACATATTCTACATTATAATACCAATCTGGCACGTGCGTGTATTCGGGTTTTTTGGAGAGCTGAAAATGAAGTGGCGAATAGCCGTGATACATCTGCCAGCTCGCACCTTGTGCCAATGGAGTGTATTTGGTGTTGGCATCCATATTGGAACGTGTTAACTCATGCACATTGCGGAAAGCCAGAAAAGGCTTTAGACGTAGTGTTGTTTTGCTATGCGCCTCCAGCAGCGTATAGCGAATAAGGATGCGTGATTCGTTTTCAGCAAATAGCATTTCTTTGGTCAACACAACACCTCCAACGCGGTAGGTGATTTTCGGGATAGGTTCAGCTGTAAAATCGCGCAGGTATTTATGCCCTCTTGGCTCGTGATGCCCGTTAGGATACATCCTCAACCCAAAATTAAATGCTTCGTCATGCTGAATAATTGTCTCGTCAAGGGCTGAAAGCAAAACATGATTATCCTGATCCAGCCAGGGCTGAGGAACGACAAGCAATCCATGATATTTGCGGGTGTTGCAGCCAGCGATGGAAGTGCTTGAATAACCACCCGATCTGTTACTTCGCAATAATTCATGTTTTAAAGCGAATTCCAGGTTGACGAGTTGACTTTTTTCAAAAGAAATATAGCTCATATTGAATTTTGTAATGTCCGTGTTTGGCTTGATTGAAATTGTTGATACAAAAATAACCTTTTTCTTGATACCAGTAAAGTTTTAGGGAAAATATGATTTGTCGCAATGGCTGATAAATCAAGAGTTTTGGTGAATAATTTATGAATTTTTATAAATTTGCAGGAATAATATTCTTTACAAACGGTTGCGTGAATGAAAATAAATGCCCCTTCTATGACAAAAATTATCTGCTTAGTACTTTTCTTGAGTATTCTAATTCCCGATTCTTATGGACAGCAGTGCATCGAAATCGACCACAGCCAACATCAATTTTGGTTTACCTTGGATAACGAACGTGTTTCTAATGATGGAAAATGGTTTGCATACGAAAGGAATCCTTACCGCGGCGATGGCAGTTTGATCATTCAAAACCTGAACAAAAATCTGAGCGACACCATCCAACGCGCCAATAACGCAAAATTTAGTCCGCAAAACGACTGGATTGCTTTTAAAATCTATCCGGCCTATGACAGCCTGAAAAAACAAAAGCTGGATGGCGTGAAAAAGGACAAACTTTACAAAGACAGTCTGGGGATTTTTGTTCTAAAAACAAGCGCTTTAGAAAAGATTCCATCTGTGAAATCTTTTCGCTTTCCAACGAAAGAAGGAAACTTGCTGGCCTGGCTGCACGAAGCTGATTACACGCCTGATCAGTTTAAAGAAGTAGATAGCACTGACAAAAAATCAAAGAAGTCAAGCAAGAAAAGTGATTTTGCTTTTCTGGGCGTGAGAAACCCTGAAAATCACCAAATACGCTATTTCAAACAGGTGAGCCATTTTGAAATTGCAGACAAATCCAATACGCTTTTTTATGCCAGCAAACCTGTTGACAGCATTGATTCGATGACCGTAAATCGCTATAAACCAGGCTGGGAAAATCCTGAACTGCTATTTACTACCAAAGGAAAAATAAATGCGTTGTCAACAGATTTTTATGGGAATCAGTTGGCTATAAGCTTCAGCCCGGATACTACAAAACGAAAAGTGTATCAAATGGCTTATTGGGTAGAAAATAAGGAAATCATTATTGCTATTGATACGCTAACTACTAATATGCCAATGGATTATAGCCTGAGTGAATATGGTAAAATCAGCTTTAGTGAAGACGGTACAACCGTTTACCTGGGTTTGGCACCAAAACCTTTACCAACGATAAAAGACAGCCTCACCGATGATGAAAAAGTGAGTCTGGATATTTGGAACTGGAAAGACCAACAACTGCAAACCCAGCAAATAAAAGGCTTGGCGGACGAAAAGAAACGTAGTTACCAGGCTGTCTGGTATCCCGATAGCAAAAAATTGGTGCCACTTGAAAATGAGCGAGTCAGCTCGGTACGTATTGATATGAAACACAATCCAAAATACGTTTTAGGTCGCTCCTCAATGGATTATGAATATCTGTATAGTTGGGAGCAAACCCGCTATTCTGATTATTACCGCATCAACCGGTTTAGTGGCGACAGCCTGCGTTTGCTCACCAAAGCAAATTCAATAGCCAGCCTGAATCCTGGTGGAGACTATTTGATTTTTTACGACAAAAACGACAGCCTCTGGAAAAGCCTGAATATTGTAAATCAAAAGATTATGCTGTTGACTAATCATCAAATGGATACTTTCTACAATGACGAAAATGATATTCCAACGGAGGCTGAACCACAAGGTATGGCCGGCTGGACGGGAGATGGTAAGCTTTTAGTTTATAGCAAATATGATATTTGGGAACTCGATCCCGCCGAGGCGAAAAATGCCCGAAAAATTACCCATCAGGACGCTGAAAACCCACTGCGCCATCGCTATGTAAAGACGAATCGGGAGGCGGTTTTTGTTCCGCAGGAGATGTATTTGAGCGTTTTTAATGATCTATCGAAAAAATCCGGCTATGCCCGCCTAAACCGTGAAAACAATAAAATTGAACAATTGGTTTATGGCGATGCCCGCTACAGTGGCCTTATCAAAGCCAAAAATGCACAACGATTTCTATGGAAACGCGAAACTTTCACCGAATTCCCGGATTGGTTTACGGCTACAGCAAAGTGGAAAAAACCTGAAAAAATTACCCATACCAATCCACAGCAACAGAATTATTGCTGGGGAAGCGTTGAGCGGGTATCCTGGACGTCCTATAGTGGCAAACCGCTTGACGGATTGATGTATCTGCCTGCCGGATATAAAGCCGATGGCGATTATCCAATGATGGTTTATTTTTATGAAAAGTACAGCGACGATCTGCACCGCCATTATCCGCCAAAACCTTCGCGCTCGGTTATCAATTTTACCGATTATACCAGTCGTGGCTATGCGGTTTTTATCCCGGATATTGTTTATGAAACCGCTAAGCCCGGCCAAAGTGCTTATGATGCAATTATGAGTGGCGTAGATCATGTTTTGAAAAAATATCCGACAATTGACAGCACGCGCATGGCCTTGCAAGGGCAAAGTTGGGGAGGTTACCAAATTGCTTGGTTGATTACGCGTACTAACCGTTTTAAAGCCGCTATGGCCGGCGCTCCGGTGAGCAATATGACGAGTGCTTATGGCGGCATTCGCTGGAGCAGCGGTATGGTGCGGGCGTTTCAATATGAAGACGGCCAAAGCCGGATTGGTGGCGATTTGTGGACAAACTTCGATGATTATATTGAAAATTCACCTTTGTTTTTTGCAGATAAAGTGGAAACACCTTTGCTAATTATGCACAACGATGCCGATGGAGCAGTGCCGTGGTACCAAGGCATTGAGTATTTTACAGCACTCCGAAGATTGGGTAAGCCGGTTTGGATGCTCGTATATAATAAAGCACCGCATAATTTAAGTCGCTTTGCTGATATGCAAGACCTTACGATTCGCTTTGAGCAGTTTTTTGATTATTACCTTAAAGATGCTCCCGAACCGGTTTGGATGAAAGAAGGCGTGAAAGCCATCGATAAAGGTAGGGAGTTTGGATTTGAGTTGGTGGAGTAACTTAAGCGGGTTTGTATTTATTAGTGCCAGCTTTCCGGGTTTACCATGGTTGGGAAAACCACTCCCGTTTGGATAAAAATAATTATCAACAACATAATGTCACCCCTTCGGGGTTAATAAAATGTGGAACATCGAATATATAATAATGCCAGCCCTTCGGGCTTATGTCAGGGTGCAAGCCAATTTCATAGGAACGACATTATTATAGAAAGCTGATGAGGTCAGCCCTTCGGGCTTAGACGAAGGTGAAGCAAATCCCGAAGGGATGGAATTATTATAAAAAACAACGAGAAAACAACGAGAATAAAAACCCTGAAAGGGTGAAATAAATGGAATCGAATGGATAGCATAATCAGCTGTAATACAATTGATAAAGGATGGTTTTATCACAAAACACAATAATGTCACCCCTTCGGGGTTAATAAAATGTGGCACATCGAATCTATAATAATGCCAGCCCTTCGGGCTTATTTCAGGGTGCAAGATAATTTAATAGGAACGAAATTATTATAGAAAGCTGATGAGGTCAGCCCTTCGGGCTTAGACGAAGGTGAAGCAAATCCCGAAGGGATGGAATTATTATAAAAAACAACGAGAAAACAACGAGAATAAAAACCCTGAAAGGGTGAAATAAATGGAATCGAATGGATAGCATAATCAGCTGTAATACAATTGATAAAGGATGGTTTTATCACAAAACACAATAATGTCACCCCTTCGGGGTTTATGTTCTTGTGGCATATCGAAGCTATAATAATGCCAGCCCTTCGGGCTTATGCCAGGGTGGAAGCTAATTTATTATGAATGAAATTACTATAGAAAGCTGATGATGCCAGCCCTTCGGGCTTAAACGAAGGTAAAACCAATCCCGAAGGGATGGAATTATTATAAAAAAGAACTGAAACAACGAGAATGAAAACCCTGAAAGGGTGAAATAAATAATAAATAATTAAAATTAAAAACCATCTTCATGGCCGGAACATACACCCAAATTTACATTCAAATCGTTTTTGCTGTAAAAGGTCGCGAAAACCATATTGCCAAAGCATGGAGAGACGAATTGCATAAATACATTTCAGGTATCATTACCAATAAAGGTCAAAAATCAATCATTGTAAATGGCGTAGCAGACCATATTCATGTGTTTGTCGGATTGAAACCTACAATGGCTATTTCAGACTTGGTTAGAGATATTAAAAACAACTCTTCAAAATTCATTAATGACAGAAAATTTATGAAAGGAAAGTTCTCGTGGCAGGCGGGATATGGTGCTTTTTCGTATGCACATTCACAAATAGAACAAGTGTATAATTACATTTTGAACCAGGAAGATCATCATTACAAAAAATCATTTAGAGAAGAATATCTTGATTTTCTTCAAGAGTTTCAGATTGAATACAATGAAAAATATTTATTTGATTGGATTGAATAATAGCATTTCTGTTTTATTCGAACCTTTCTGGCTTTCGGCTACTCCATCCAGCAGTTTTTCCTGTTGTTCCAGGGCTTCGGACGCAACATGCTAAACTTTATCCTTTTTGGCTTGCCCTTTGAACGTAGAAGGAAATATAGGTTTCAGTATAAATTAGAGGTAACAACTCACATCCAAATATTTAAGTTTTCTTCTCCGAAATTCCGTTCCCTGCATAACTTATCTTCAAAAAAAAAGCCCCCAATAAATTGAAGGCTATTCTTGTGACCCCATCGGGATTCGAACCCAAATCTTCAGAACCGGAATCTGAAATTCTATCCATTGAACTATGGGGCCGGTTGCGGCTGCGAAATTACAATTTTCCTTTCAATTTTGGATAAATAAAATTGGGAAGATGTGTGGAGGGAGTGCTGTTAGGTCTTTGGTGGTTGTGCTAATGTGGAGTTGAGAGATTCTTCATGCATAAACCAGCACTTTATAAGGCATAAAAAAAGCAGCTAAACGCTGCTTTTCTTTCTCCACTTTTGTGGAACTGGAGGGACTCGAACCCTCGTCCAAACAAGGAATTATTAAGCTTTCTACATGCTTATCCTGCGATTGATTTTCGATGGCAGAAAGGACACAGACATCCTAAGCTGCCACTTAGCTTCTGTTACGTCAGTTTGCAAGCGAAGCAATTGCAAACCTATCCTGAGGTTGATTAGCACCTCGTGATCGGGCCGGAATCAGGCGTGTCCACCCGCGAGATGTCTCGTCCCACCATCTGATGGTGGGATAAAGCTGTAATCTACTATACTTCGATTACGCTGCGAGAGCGTAGTTATTTTCGCCAATTGTTGTTCTCGATCAAGATTTACGAGCGTCATCGAAAGGCTCGGCATGCTTACATAACCATCCATCTTGCTGTCAAAACCAGTCAGCCCCATAAGACTTTAGGTCAGCCCTCTTACTGCACAAACCGTGCCGAAAAAGGACTGCAAAGATACAAAATTTTATTCTTTTGTCAATGAATCAACGGGCGTGCAAATTTTTTAACGCTATCAGCATCAATAGTGCCGCCACCGAGAATAATCAGCCGTTCCACCGCATTGTGAAGCTCTCTGATGTTGCCACTCCATTGATATTGCTTTAGTTCAGCGAGGGCTTCTTCAGTGATTTTCGGTTCGGCCTTGCCCATTTTCTGGCAGCTCAGGCTGATAAAATGCTGTGTCAGGAGCGGAATATCGTCCGTGCGTTCGCGCAGGGGCGGCACCTGAATCAAAATCACGCTGATGCGGTGGTATAGATCCTCCCGAAAGCGATTTTTTTCTATCTCCTGTTTCAGGTTTTTATTGGTGGCAGCGATGATACGCACATCCACCGCTATTTCTTTTTCGCCTCCTACACGTGTGATTTTGTTTTCCTGCAATGCCCGCAGCACTTTGGCCTGGGCCGATAAACTCATATCGCCTATCTCATCCAAAAACAAGGTGCCGCCATGTGCCAATTCAAAATCGCCTTTGCGCTGCTTTATGGCCGAGGTAAAAGCACCTTTCTCGTGGCCGAATAACTGACTTTCGATCAGTTCGGATGGTATCGCGGCACAGTTCACCTCGATAAACGGGGCGTGCGACCTGCTGCTAAACTCGTGCAGCTGCCTGGCTACAAGTTCTTTACCGGTGCCGTTCTCGCCGTAAATCAAAACGCGGACTGCTGTGGGAGCCACTTTTTGTATCATCTCGCGAATCTCTTCCATCCCGGCAGATTCGCCCACCATTTCGTGCTGCTTGCTGACAAATTTTTTCAGCGCAATGGTTTCGGTAATCAGCTTCGATTTGTCTAAGGCATTCTTGATGGTGATCAGTAATCGGTTCAAATCCGGTGGTTTAGCGATATAATCGTACGCCCCTTTTTTGATGGCTTCCACCGCCGTTTCTATGGTGCCGTGGCCTGAAATCATGATAACCGGACTTTCTGTCAGTTGCTTGATGGCTTCCAGGGTTTCGATGCCATCCATGCCGGCCATTTTTATATCGCATAAAATCACGTCAAACTCCTGTTCTTTAACCAATTGAATGGCATCCAACCCGTTTTCGGCATCCTCTACCAGGTACTTTTCGTATTCCAGGATCTCGCGCAGCGTACGCCGGATGCTTTGCTCATCGTCAATAATCAGAATTCGTGGCATAGTTTGGACTTTTTTGCGAAATTATTGATTTTTCGCGAGACGGAGCTGCCGCAGAGATGGGATTGCGGTTTTAAAACATCAAATAGCTTAACTTTGAAGGCTAAAATAAGCGTTTATGTTTCGCCTGCTACCATTTTTATTGGCCTTTTTTTTCGTTGCCGAAATCAATACTATTGAAGCACAGGTTCTACTCAAAGATGAGCATGGGCGTTCGCTGAAAAACCCCTGGGCCGGCGGTTTGGATGCGGTTCAGTTTGGTCGTATGGATTTGGATGGCGATGGCAAAAGTGATTTGCTGGTATTCGACCGTAGGGGCAACCGCTTTAGCTGTTACCTTAATAAAGGTTCGGTGGGCGAAATAAATTTCGAGCCTACAGCGGCATACAATAAATATTTCCCGGCTTTTGAAGAATGGGTGATTTTTGTTGACTACGATGGCGATGGTTTTGAGGATATTTTCACTTACTCCAAGGGTTGGGCTGGCATCAAAGTCTATCGCCACAAAGGCAGTTTTCCACCGGAATTTGAGCTGGTGGTTTCGCCTTATCTCACTTCTTTGCAAGGTGCCGGTCACGTAAATATATTGGCTACCAATGCCGATTACCCTGCTATTATTGACATTGATGGCGATGGCGATCTGGATCTATTGAGTTTTTGGTCGCTGGGAACATTTATCGAGCTGCACACCAATAGGTCGATGGAAAAATATGGCCATGCCGATTCGCTGGATTTTGAACGCACCGATTTTTGCTGGGGTCGCGTGGCCGAAAATGAGGAAACCAACGAGATGTACCTTGATACCTGTTTGTTCGACAAGCAGTTAGTGAAGAAACAGCGGCAGTCGCGACACCGGGGCGCGACTTTTGGCATCCGTGATTTGAATAATGATGGCTTGCCCGAATTGCTGCTTGCTGACGTTGATTACCCTGGAATTACGATGTTCTGGAATGGTGGCACGCCTGAGGAGGCTTTTATGGTAAGCCAGGACACGGCTTTCCCTTCGTATAGCACGCCGGTGAGGCTGTTCTCAATGCCGCTGCCTTATTTTGCGGATGTGAATAATGACGGCCTTGAGGATATGCTGGTCTCGCCTTTCGACCCGAATTTTGAAGTCACTGAAAACAAGCAAAGTGTCTGGCTTTATTTGAATGAAGGGACAGCGGAAATACCTGATTTCCAGCTTTTTCAAAAGGACTTTTTACAGGCGGATATGCTCGATTTGGGTTCGGGAGCTTTTCCTTTACTGGCTGATATAGATGCAGATGGTATAGCCGATTTGATTGTTGGAAATATTGGCAGTTACCAGTTTTCCTGGTATGATGGTGGCACTTTGTTTTCGAGGCAACGGGCGCAAATTGATATATATAAAGCAGCTGTAAACAACGGAAATACGGTTTTTAGTTTGGTGACCAAAGATTTGGCAGGGCTTTTTGCTGAAAACCTGCGCGGATTTGCACCGGCTGCAGCAGATCTAAATGGTGATGGCCGCGTGGATTTGCTTGTCGGGAATGCTACCGGAAAGCTGATTTATGTAGAACAACAAGCCGATGGCAGTTTCGTGATGAAGGACGATTTCTTTCAGCAGATTGACGTGGGAGAATGGTCTGCACCGCAACTTTTCGACCTGGATAAGGATGGAATTGTCGATCTGATGATTGGTAATATATCCGGTAAAATCAGTTTTTACAAAGGAGTGCAACTTGGCGAAACCATACAGTTTGAGTTAGTTACCGATTATCTGGGCGAGGTAAATATCACCGACTTCAACCTTTCTTATGCCGGTTACAGTACACCGCATTTTTTTAGCATGGAAAGCGGTGAAACCCTCTTGCTTGTAGGTTCCGAGCAGGGCAAGCTCTATCTTTTTGAAAATATTGATAATAATCTTGACGGAATATTTCAGGCCTCATCGCGTTTTGAAAATATTTTTGGCTTCCCGATACAATATGCTGATCGCGGAATGCGCACGGCGGCTATTGTTGTGCAAACGCAGCTGCGTAACAATCCGGGTTTGATGGTTGGTAACTATAGTGGTGGTCTGGAATTGTTTAACCGCGAGGCTGAGATTTTTCCTGCTATAGTAGAGCAATCACAGCGGCTCAATTTCCGCATCTCGCCCAATCCGGCACGTGATTTTTTGTATGTTGAGTTACCTCCCGAAAGCGGTAATAGACTGTATTACAGCATTTATGGTAGTAGCGGTCAGCTTTTGATTTCCGCATCGGTTAAGGCTGGCAACCAAAATAAAATCGCGTTGAATATCTCGAACTTGCCGGTCGGAATCTATCGCCTCCAGCTTATTGATGGTGATAAAATGGCTTCGCAGGCTTTTATAAAAACGAATTAAATCAATTATAAAACTTAATTTTCCGGGTTTTATAATTGATAACACAGCGATATCGTGTGAGTAAGTCACCGCCTAAAACGCCATCAATAGTAGGCAATCCAAGGCTTTCGTATGAGAAGTGTACATGTTTCAAATCAATGGCGATGGCGGTATAATAATCGATTTTCAGGTCGCCGAAGCCTAATTTTTCTATCTCAACCACCATCGAAGGCATTTCGTTAGTTCCCAGCCCGGTCGAAAGTCGTTCGTTTTCCAGGAAGTCGGGTTCCGGCACAAATTTTCGTATGCCTTCCAAGTCAAAAACTGTTCTGGAAGCACCGGTATCCACCAAAAAGTTGGCTTTTTGTCCGTTGATTTGTCCGTCGATCATGATATGAAAGCCATCGCCTTCGATGCTGATAAGCTGAAAAGGAATCTCATAAATCTGCATTAGAAGTTGGGTTTTAGGGCGTATTTTTTGTAGAACTCTTCAATAATTCCTACTGTTTCTTCTGCCGTGTCAACCAGTTGGAAAATATCAAGATCCTCTTCTTTAATGTTTTGGGCTTCGAGCATACGTTGTTTTATCCAGACGATAAGGCCTTCCCAATACTCCTTTCCCACCATCACAATCGGGAATTTCACCAGCTTTTGGGTTTGGATAAGCGTGATGGCTTCAAACAATTCGTCCATAGTGCCAAAGCCGCCGGGCAGCACGATATAGCCTTGCGAATAGCGCATAAACATCACCTTACGCACAAAGAAATAATCAAACTCAAGGTATTTATCCGGATCGATAAAAGGGTTTGGATATTGCTCAAAAGGCAGCTCAATATTCACACCAACGCTCTTACCTCCGGCAAAATGCGCGCCTTTGTTACCGGCTTCCATAATGCCCGGGCCGCCACCGGTGATAATGCCGAAGCCTTTTTTAGTAAGCAGGTAAGCAATTTCTTCGGCCAGGCGATAATATTTATTGTCGGGCTTGCTGCGTGCCGAACCAAAAATTGCCACGCAAGGCCCAATACGTGCCAGCTTTTCGAAGCCTTCTACGAATTCGGCCATGATTTTAAACACTGCCCAAGAATCTTGCGTTTTTATTTCGTTCCAGTTCTTCGACTTAAAAGCTTTCCTGATTTTCCTTTCGTCCTGTTGATTCATAGTATACTTTCTTTAACATTAAAATATCGGATAAACTTAGTTTTCAATAGCTGTTTTTTAGCGTCATCGCTGATATTTTGGTTGTTTTCATAGCAAATATTTCTTCAAAAAGTGGTTTCAAAACCAGTGCTGGCTGTAACAATAAGTTTATTTTTTGCATGCTGGGTTAGCAGATTAATTAATCAAACATCCCAGGTGATTTAAAAAATTAAATTTGAGCTAAAGTAGTATTTTGGTCTTGATGCTGCAAAAAAGAATGCCGGTGTAAAACGGATTTGCTTTGTACGCTCTTATAGCGGGTCATTTATTTTACCGGGGTTTTTATTTTATGTCCAGATATTCAATGCATTATAAAAAGTAATTAAGCAAAATTAAATGCTTTGAATCAAATAGATTACAAGAAAAATTCCAACAGTCATCACTGATAGGGTAAGCAACTCGTTAAGTTTCGATGAGGGCGTCCAGGTATCTTCTGCTATTTGTCGCTCTACTTTTTTATACCTGAAAAACGCAAGCAGCACAATTAATACACCAAGACCTACGAGAAAAGTGCCGATAAGTGCTGAATATCCATGTGAAGGAGGTAAGGCTGTTTCTAGGCTAGATTCCTTCAGGAAAAAAGTCATTTGTTTCATAAACAAGGTGAATTTCTCGACTACAAATCCAAACGCCATGATACCTATTCCTGTTCTTATCCAGGCAAGAAATGTCCTTTCATTTGCCATGTGAACCCGGCGATTACGAACTTTTTCTATTATTTTATCTTCTTTTATTTCCGACATAGAACTTCTTTATTAACTGATTATGAGGGATGAATATTTGCAAATCTAATTTATTTAGAAATCAGCTTGTATGGTTGCCTTTTCTTTCAGGGAATAAAGATAAAAAGAAATCCTACAAATCGGACTTGTTTTAATTTTCTAAATCCCCGAACTACAACAACCTGCATCGTTACACGCACAAAGATCGCACAATAATTTAATCATAACTATGCTGTCATTCCTCTGCTTAAAATGAATTTTTCAATGTTAAACGTCTTGCACCTGCTATTGTCCACCAATACTGCTAGCTAATCTATTCTGTCATTCCGTTAGGGTTTTGATTTCATTGTTGATATTCGTTTCTCTATGGCTTTTGCCTCAAAGCGATTGGTGTCCGTTTAACACCTTAAAAGCCAAATAGATAATCTAATTTATCATGCTACATCAGCCGGATATCTGATGCAAACAGACATTTTTTAAAGGAAATTTTCTTAATAAAAAGATGTAATTTCAATCCCTGATTCGCGTTATTAATGTAATTTTACTCTTTCAACGTGAAAAAATCAATGCTGTAATTGCGAGCTTAAAGCAGAAAAGCAAGCCCCATTTTAGTTGAAAATTTTAGGCTCAGTTTTTTATCAGTCAGTTGTTTTTCTTAGTTTTTTTGAAACTTTGAGAAGGGTTAAAAAAGCCAGAAGCGTGCTAAAAAGTAATTTATGAAATTGATTAAGAAATTTCTTAATTTTTCATTTTCCCTCATCGGGTTATTGGTCATCAGTACATTGGTAATTTATTTTTGGGTCTCCTATAGCAGCTCAAAGCAAATTATTTACGAGCTAGACCAAATGCCCTATCGAAAGGCGGGCTTACTTTTGGGAACTAGCAAATACACCGTTTCGGGCAAAATCAATCCTTTCTATCAAAACCGCATTGATGCCGCATTGATACTTTTTAATGCTCAAAAAATCGACTATTTGATTTTGAGTGGTGACAACCGCCATCCTTCCTACAACGAGCCGCGCTATATGATGAAAGATTTATTAGAAGCTGGCATTCCAGAAGAAAAGTTGATACCTGATTATGCCGGTTTCCGCACTTTTGATTCGGTAATCAGATCGAAAAAGGTTTTCATTCAGGATTCTATCACCATTATTTCGCAGAAGTTTCATTTAGAAAGAGCGATTTATATCGCTGAACGCAATGGTATTACGGCTTGTGGTTTTGCAGCTGATTTCCCGCAACACGATGGCGCATTCCAGGTTTTGATCAGGGAATATCTTGCGCGCGTGCGTATGATGCTCGATGTGTATGTGTTGCAAACCCAACCACACTTTCTGGGCGAGGAAATCAAGGTAGGTGAGAAGTAGCCTAAAATAGCTGCTTAACTGTTTTTTACAATAATCAAGCTGCTGTCCTTATCTGATGCCAGCACTGCATTCTCTGGAATTTCTTTCAAAAAATCATCCACCACACGCATCAATTCAGGCCATTTAGGGTTGTAGTCGTGGATAAAAATCACACCACCGGGCAGCAGGCGCGGATAAAAAAAGCGTAGCCCTTCGGCAGTTGGTTTGGCTAAATCAACATCAATGCTAACCAGCGCAAACTTTTCTTTTTCAGCTAAATGGCATTGTGCTGAAAAATCTCCTTTGTAAAACTTGATATCGGGATGCTCATTCAGTTTTTTTTTCACGCTTTCGATGGAAGTGTCGGCAAAATGATATGGTTTGTAAGTTGCTGCTTCTCCTTTTTCCTGATTCAAGTCTTCCTGTCGAAATCCTTCAAAGGTGTCGAAAAGGTGTAATATTCGGTTTGGAGCCAGCACATGCAATAACAAAGCTGTTTCGCCTTTATAAACGCCCAGTTCGGCCATTGCACCTTCGGGTAAATTGGTGTTAAGTCGGTGCATCTGCAACCAAAACAGGAAAAACCTGTTGCTGTCAGGATAAGTTTTTTGTAAGTTCAGCACGGCTTTGCTGATGGCCTTATTTTTCTTCTGTTGCACATAAGCTTCGGGCAAATTGCCATTGCCTAATTGGCGATCGCGCCAGGCGATAAAAAGCATCACGAGCAAAACAACTAAAGCGGCAATACTGATTATTTCGATTAGCATCCGGATGTATTTAGGTTTTAAGCAACGAAGATAAGTATTTCGGTCTATGCGTAAAAGTCACGTTTTCAAGGTTTTGGAATTCTTATAATAAAAGTGCTTCCTTTGCCGAGTTCTGATTCAACATGGATCGTGAAATTATGTGCTTCCACAATTTTCTTCACGATTCCCAGCCCAAGGCCTGTCCCTTTTTCGCCAAAAGTTCCCATCGTGCTTTTGTGAGCTGAACCGTCGAACAGGTTTTTACTTACCGATTCGGGCATGCCAAGGCCGTTGTCCTGCACATATATTTCCAGACAATCAGCCTTTTCGCGTGTTCCGACGGTTATTTGCCCATTTTTAGCTGTAAATTTCACGGCATTACCTACCAGGTTATTTAAGGCTTGTTCCAGCAATGTTTCATCGGCCAAAATAATAATGTCTTTGGCATGGCTGATTTTTTGCAAGAACCGGATATTCTTTTGCTTCAATTTCAGGTGTTGCATGCGTTCGACATAAGCTACAATACTACCAAATTCAATTTCTGATTTAACAATTTTAAAATTTTCAAGTTCCAGGTTCGACCAATGGTAGAGTTTGTCGTTATAATCCAGCAATCGCTGCATTTCCTCTTTAATGTCGTTGAGCAATGCGGCTTGATTTTGGCTTATTTTCTGCATCAAGTCTTTATCGTCAAGCAATAAATTTGACAGCCCAATCACAGCGCCTAAGGGCGAACGCAAATCATGTGATACGATAGACACAAACTGATTTTTAAAGTTGAGCAGCTTTTTGAGTTCTTTTTGGGTACGCGCCAGCTGGTCCAGCGTGAGGCGTTGTTCGCGTGCTTTTTGAATCAGTTGGTTGTCTTGCTTGTCTTTTCGATTTATGATGCTGATTAACAAGTAGTTTGATTGTGAAAAGCGAATGGCAGTGGCTTTTAAAAACACCTGCCGTCCGGTGATGGTTTCTTCTTCCCACACACCTGACTCTACTTTGCCATCGAGCGAGCTTTCCCAACAATCAGCGGCCTCATACTGAAACACTTCTATAAAAGGAAAAAAATCTACCAAGTCAAGGCTTTCGTTGTTAAGTATTGAGGCGTCGGGCAGCTCTTTTATCCAGGACGGCATCATGCCAATAGGGTAATATTTTTTGTCTTTATAGGCAAAAGTGGCATAATCCAATAGATGAAAAGCGGCGAATTGGTTTTCTGTTTTGCCATATTTTTCGTTGGCATTTAACTTTAGCCGGGCCGAATTTACTTCCTGCAATAGTTGCTGAAGCTTTTCGGCCGAGCGCGTCTGGTCAACGAAAAACACCCAAAACTGTTGATCTTCATCTTCCACAATATGTATCTCGGCATAGTGGCCTGTTTTGGTTTGAATATGTGGCAGCACCATTGGGTTTATCAATGGTGGTATCATGCCCGACAGGAAAGGAACTATTTCGTCTACCAAAGCCTCTTTTTCAGGCTTTTGATCAACATATTTATGCACAGGCCCCATCCAATTGAGCAGCCGGTAGTCTTCGTCCAAGTGAAATATTGCCAGGCCGATATAGGGTGGTATTTTGCTGATAATATATTCCGTGATGGCGTCAGTAAATTCGGGTTTAGTCATCATTATTGGCTTTCCTCCATCATATATTTTGTCAGTTCCGCGAAAGCTTCTTCCACGCCGGTGCCATCCTTGGCGCTGGTATGGATTATTCGCCAGCCTTTCTGGCTTAATTCTACAAGTTGTTCTTCTGTGATTTCTTTTTCTTTGGGTAAATCACGTTTATTGACTAACAAAATAAAGGGTGCGTTATTGGTTACCGCCGATGCCATATCATGCATTTTAACAGCTGTTTGCAGGGTTTCCGCACGGGTTTCATCTGCCACCAAAAAATAAGCTGAAGCACCGATGAGGTAGGTTGGTTTTATCTTCATAAAATCATCTTCACCATGGATGTCCCAAATCAAAAAATTAATAGGTTTTCCATTATGCAGAACCTCTTTTTGATCGATTTTTACGCCAATGGTGGTTTGGTATTTTTCGTTAAAAATACTCCGCACATAACGTTGCACTAAACTTGTTTTACCAACAGCGAAGGCCCCAACCATCGCGATCTTTTTCTTTATCATAATTTCTCTGTCATTTTTTCTTCTTGACCACCTTAAATTCCACGGTGCGCACAGGCATTTGCTTTTCTATATCTTCATTGTATATCACCGTTGCTTCCATCAATCTGGCAGGCACTCCGGCTTCTTTCAACAAGCCCATAAACGACTCGGCCCGTGTGAGCGCTATCTTTGTGTTTGCTGTTTTGTTGCCTGCTTTGGAGGTGAAGGATTCTATTTGCATCAGGAAGCTCTCTGCCTGTGTTTGGTTAAACTCGTCCAGCAGCAAAGCGGTAGATTTAAGCTTCTCAAATTGATCTTTTTGCGCTGCATTCATACTTATATCATTGAATTCAAAAATAAAAGTATAAGCCTCGATATCGTTGATAATCCAGCTTAGGTCGCGCTTTGGAGGCGCCTGGGTCAATTCCCAACGCAATGCCTTTACACCCCAAACTGTTTGATAGTTGGCGTTTGCTTTGGCAACCCAGCTTTCGTCGGCTTTGCCTGAAATGTGCAATATACCTTCCTTGAATGTAAGTTGTACGTTAACAGGTGGTTGCAATGTTTCGTTTGCTCTTTTAATCACAAAAGCACTGTCTGTAGCTACAAATTCCTGAAATCTGAATTGAAGATGTGAAGGGTCAAAATCAGCGTCCTTGGCAAGCTGTAGCGGCGGCCTCGATAGCGCATCGCGCAATCCGTGCAGCACAAGCTGATTGTTTTGAAATGTGCTGCGCGCGATCAGGTATCCGGGTTCATTTCTAAAGACCTCAATGAGATCGTTACGTCTTTTTTTGTTTTGAGCATGTTGCACCAGAAAATATCCGACAGTTCCTAAAAGAATAAAGAATAGTATCAAAGCAAAATAGGGAGGTTTGGATTTTTTCTCCACTTTTTCACTCTGCAAACAGCTTTTCAGAAATTTCTCAGCATGTTCAAAAACGCTTGTCTCGCCATCAAAATTTTCCAAATCAGTCCTGTGATTATAATGCACCGCTTCAATGGCTTCTTGCATTGTTTGCCTTAGCCGTGGTGGTGGATTGCCTTCTACCACTGCTGCAATCACGGCATAAGGGCCTTCTTCAATCCATAAATTTGTTTCGCCAATTTTGATGGTATCCACATTTTCGCTGGCCGGTGCCTGAAAAGAATCTTTCACAAAATCGGAAATTGCTGACAGCATGGAAGCCACCATATCGGCCTCGATAGAAGTAACTTTGGTGTCGGTCACCTGATGTAGCAACAGGGCTGTCTTCTTGTGTATCAGAAAGATATGCTTTACATGAAATACATAGGCTTTCGATAGCATGATTTCGGTATAGCTTTTCTGTGAAAAAAGTGCCTGAAACCGCCATTTCAAATGTTTTGGCGAAATGCCTGATTCTAGTCCTTTGTTCAGCGATTCAATCATTTTACGCAGGTCTTCCGATACCGCTTTGCGGATGGCCGGCCCCATTATCGGGAACAAAAGATTGGCCAGCCGTTGCGGGTTACGTTGAATGCTTTCCTTGATAATATCTTCAAAAAATGGCAATAAATCAGCCATATTGATGCTGCCTTTTTCAATCAGCTTACGGATAGAGAAGGGGAGTAGATCACTGATTTCCAAAGCAAACTCATGCGGATCGTTCATCAATTTCTGAAGCCTGTTGAGCGATACCTGGTCTAAACCGGTAATAATCTCCCGCAGTTCAATAAGCTGGCCTGTTTCCAATAAATCATCAATAGCTTTTGTTTTTTGTTTTGCCATAAACAGGGTTTTAGGAATTTTCGGCCTTGTCTGTTTTCGATTCGCTGTCAGAAAGATTTACAGCGAGTTCGGAAAGTAACAAAGCAAGGGACGAGCGGTCGATTTTGTTGAGCTGCAAATCGCTGAATTTGTCGAAAATTAGCTTTTTCAGTGAGGCTGTTTCCATCTCAAATTGTGCTTTCAGGCTTTGCTTTTGTTCGGCCTGTGAAGTCTCAAGTGCATTCAAGCTAGTTTGCAATTCAATGTTAAATAGCTTTAAATCATCAAGTTTATTTTTTTGTGAAGCAAGTTCCGTTTTTAATTCTTCGGCCAGTTTGCTGATGGAAGCTGATAGTTGTTGAGAAAGCTGTTCTACCGATATCTGACGCTCCTCTTTAAGTGAATTGAGCTGTTCCAGCCATTTTGTCTGAGCCTCTTCCAGTGAAAAAGTGATTTGCTGATCCAACCTTAAAAAGCGATTTTCCATCTCAGCAAGATTATTGCCTATCAAGATGTCGCGAATCCTATTGACGCTATCTTTTTTCTCATTCATAGCAAGCTGATTTATATCGTTGGTATAAAAGCCGTAAATATAAGTATGTTTTTGGATGAAACGCATAGATACTTGGTTTTTTATAGCTTATCAAAATGCAATGAACAAGCTTTGGCAGCTTGCTTTTTTTAACAACATTTTCTAATTGCTTTATCTATAATTAGTTGCAAAAAATATTAGTTAATGAATTTCTGATCAAGTCTTCTGTTAATTCGGTAAGCCAATGCTGGTTTTTTATGTAGTTTTGCAGCTCAAAAATAAAATATATACGCATGAATCTGCGATCAAATAGCGATAATCAGCATAAATTATTAGAAATTAGAAGCCTGACGGAAAGTGCCTACATTTTAAAAATGGAGCGGCGTGGATTGGCTTTTCGGACGGGTCAGCATATTTTACTTGGCGAGGCCGGAAGCATCCATAGCCGTGAATATTCGATTTATTCAGGTGAGCAGGATGATTTTTTTGAGGTACTTATCAAAGAGGTGGAAGACGGCATGGTAAGCAGGCAGCTCAAAAAATTGAAAAGAGATGATAAGTTGGCAATCGAAGGCCCGTTGGGTTTCTTTACCATTGAACCTGAGTTAGTAAATACAGCGAAATTTCTTTTTGTGGCCACCGGAACAGGCATCGCGCCTTTTCACAGCATTTCGCGCTCTTATCCGCACTTAAATTATCACTTGCTGCATGGTGTACGCAAAGCTGATGAGGCCTACGAAAGCAGTCATTATCCGCTCGAAAAATATACCTTGTGTACTTCACAAGACGAAAAGGGTGATTTTCAAGGACGTGTAACGGATTATCTGCGCCAAAATCCGGTTTCAAAAGATACACATTGTTACCTTTGCGGAAATTTTGAGATGATCAATGAAGCATTTGATATCCTTGAAAAACAGGGTGTGCCACCACGGCAGGTGCATGCCGAGGTGTATTTTTAATTCGCCTTCGCGAAAGTTGCGACAAACCTATGAGGAGGATTTGCTAACAAAACTTTTGTTACTTTAAAGCTGTTATTAAAGACAAACACTTGCTGAATTATTTTTTAGAATTATGAAATATCACCTTATATCACTCGGCTGCCAGATGAACCTTTCGGATACGGAAAGGGTGAAAACGGTGCTGCACGAATTGGGTTTTCAGCCTACCGAAAACGAGCTGGAAGCCAGTATTCTCGGTATTATCGCTTGTTCGGTTCGCCAAAAAGCCATCGACAAAGTATATTCCCGAATCGCCAAATGGAACAGACTAAAAAACCGAAAAAACCTGCTCACCTTTGTTTCGGGTTGCATATTGCCCTCCGATAGCGAAAAGTTCTTGAAGCTTTTCGATCTGGTTTTCCCGATGAGCGAACTGCCACAATTACCCGAAATGATACGCCAATACGGTGTAGCCACGCCTTCCTCACTGATGCAAGCCGATGACGGACTTTTGCGTAAAACTTCTGAAACTCCCATAAAACCCCGCGATGGTGTTGGTTTTGTGTTAGAAAAAGTGGATACACCAAAAATTCCTTCATCACCCAAACTCAATCCCGGGAAAAATATTGACGAATTTTGGCATGTTGAACCTACTTATACATCCAATTTTGAGGCTTTTATCCCGATTCAAAATGGCTGCGATAAGTTTTGTAGCTTTTGCGCTGTGCCATACACCAGAGGCAGAGAGGTTTCGCGGCCAGCGCAGGAAATCATCGACGAGCTGATTCAACTGGTCGAAAAAGGATACAAATCCATCACGCTGTTAGGCCAAAACGTCAACTCTTATGGGCTTGATAAAAAAGGCAGCGAAATAAGTTTTGCCGAACTTTTGCGCCGTGTTGGCGAATATGGAAACCAGTCAGGCAAAAAGTTTTGGGTGTATTTTACCTCGCCGCATCCGCGCGATATGACCGACGATGTGATTGAAGTGATTGCGGAATACGACTGCTTAGCCAAACAAATCCATCTGCCCGTGCAATCCGGTGACGATCGCGTGCTGATGCGCATGAACCGCAAGCACGGCATGGACAAATACCGCCATATCGTGCATACCATTCGCCGACTTATTCCGCAGGCCACTTTATTCACGGATATTATTGTTGGCTTCACCGGCGAAACCGAGGAACAGTTTGAAAATACGCGCAAAGTCATGGAAGAATTTCAGTACAATATGGCTTATATCGCGCAATACAGCGTGCGGCCCGGTGCTGCCAGTTCGCGCTGGGAAGATGATATTCCCAAAGCCGTGAAAAAGGAAAGATTTCGCCAACTTACAGACGAACTTACCAAGCACAGCCTGGTGTATAATCAGCAGCTTATTGGCAAAACAATAGAGGTTTTGGTGCGTGGCCGCGACCGCAAAGCCGGCTACCTCAGTGGTTATAGTGAAGGAAAACTGGTGATTCGTTTTGCCAGCGAAGACGAAAGCCTGATTGGACAGATCGTGAAGGTAGAGATTCAAAGTGCTGCATCGTTATCGCTTGAAGGCGAGTTGGTTAGAATAAAAGAAATGGTTGGATAAGAGGAGTTTTATGAAAAAAATTGCGTTTAAAACATTGGGCTGCAGGCTCAACCAATATGAAACAGATGCGCTGGCATCGCGTTTTCACAAAGGAAGCTACGAAATTGTGAATTATAATGAGCAAGCCGATATCTACGTCGTAAACACCTGCACGGTTACCAACCAAAGTGACCAGAAGTCGCGGCAAAGCATTCAGCAGGCTATCAAAGGGAATGAGCAAGGACTGATGCTCGTAACCGGTTGCATGGCCAACAACCACAAGCAATCGCTGATGGAAATGCCCGGAATAAATTACGTGGTTGACAACGAGCGCAAATCCTCCATTTACAGCATCGTCGAAGCACATTTTCGTGGAGAAAATCCCGATCCAGAAGGCTTTGATGAAGATTTATTCAGCTACGACTCGGCTTACAAGACCTTTCACACGCGCAGCCTGATTAAGATTCAGGATGGCTGTGATAATTTTTGTACTTTTTGCATCATTCCTTCCGTACGTGGCAGGGCCACCAGCCGACCGGCAAAAGCCATTCTCGATAATATTCGCGAAGTGATTGATCACGGCTTTAAAGAAGTGGTGCTAACCGGCGTAAACATTGGTAGATACGATGATAATGGTGTAAATTTTGAGCAGTTGGTAGCTCAAATATTGGAGTTGCCCGGCGATTTTCGGGTGCGTATTTCTTCTATTGAACCGGATGGGTTTACAGAGAAATTCTTCGATTTATTTCACCACGAGAAGCTGACACCACATCTGCATCTTTGTCTTCAAAGCGGATCGGAAGCTACTTTATTGAAGATGAGAAGAATGTACACCGCCCGCGAATTCAAGATGTTGATTGAGAAGCTGCGCGGACGCTATCCCGATTTTAACTTAACCACTGATATTATTGTCGGCTTCCCCGGCGAGACAGATAAAGATTTTCAAGACAGCATTCAGCTGGCTAAAGAATTGGAATTCAGTCATATTCACACCTTTAAATATTCTATAAGAACCGGTACACGTGCAGAACGCATGGACGGTCATTTGATGGAAAAAATCAAGAATCAGCGTTCAGCCATCATCCGCAAAATCTCGGAAGAAAACAAGATAAAATACTTCGAGCGCATGATTGGTAAACCGCAACGTATGCTGGTTGAGCGTGTTACGGCAGATGGTGTGGCACGTGGCTATGGCGAAAGTTATATTCCTTTGCGGGTGAAAGATAAAACCCTGGTGCGTAACCAGTTTGTAAATGTTGTGCCGGAAAAGCTTTATTTTGGAAAAGAAACTGAAATGTGGGCGAAAGCATTGTAGAAAACTTTTTAGGGATACTGTTTTGCATTTGAAAAATTTACTTACTTTTGCAGCCCGAAACTCGAATGAAAATTTAAGCGAAAAACCGATATGGCAAATCACAAATCGTCGATCAAGAGAATCCGTCAGTCTAACGCGAAACGTTTACACAATCGTTATTATGCAAAAACAATGCGTAATGCCGTTAGAAAATTTAAGAGCCTAACTGATAAAGCTGAGGCCGAAGCTAAGCTTCCTGCAATGTATGCCATGATTGATAAAGTGGCAAAACGTGGAATTATCCACAAAAACAAAGCCGGTAACCTGAAATCGAAAATCACCAGGTTCAGCGCTAGCTTGTAGTAAGCGAGTTGGTTCTGCGAAAATATTACAGCCTCTTCTTCTAATTTAAGAAGGGGCTTTTTTAGTTTATGGTAATTGTGTATTTTCGCCGAAAACACACACCAATGGCTAATTACCCTGAAAGCGAAAAAAAATCCATCCGGCAATGGGCCGAAGATGACCGGCCACGCGAAAAATTAATGAACAAAGGCAAAGCCAGTCTGAGCGATGCCGAACTTATTGCCATTCTGATTGGATCGGGCAATACCAGCGAATCAGCTGTTGAGCTTTCCCGGCGTATTTTAAGCAGCGCATCAGATAATCTCGTTGAGCTGTCGAAGATGAGCGTGACGGAACTCATTCGTTTTAAAGGAATTGGAGAAGCCAAAGCGATCAGTATTGTTGCTGCGCTTGAATTGGGTCGCCGCCGCCGAAGTGCCGAAGCGCAGGAGCGAAAAACCATCAAATCGAGCCGCGATGCATTTGAATATTTCTATGCCAGCCTGGCTGATTTGCAATATGAACAGTTTTGGGTGATGCTGCTAAGCCAGTCGCACAAAGTGATTCGCACGGTGCAGGTGAGCGATGGCGGACTGACCGGCACAGTGGCCGACCCCAAAAGGATTTTTAAAATAGCCATAGAAAATAATGCTTCCGCAATGATCTTGTGCCACAACCACCCATCAGGACAGTTGAGTGCCAGCACTGCCGACATCAACCTGACGAAAAAACTAGCTAAAAGTGGTGAGTTGCTCGACATCCGTGTGATAGATCACGTAATTATTGGCCACGATAAATATTATAGCTTTGCGGATGATGGCATGTTGCCGATTAGTTAATCGTTTTTGAAGTGACAACTCCAAGAAGCTCTGGAGGTTTTTATAGTTGTAAGCCAGTATATTTAATGAAAAAGTAAAACATGAGTCAGGTATCGAAAAATTCAGGAGATTTTTTTGAGAAAATTACAGCCTTACTGAAAAATGCGCGTAAAAAGGCAATTTATTCCATAAATCAAACAATGGTTTATACCTATTATGAGATTGGTAAAATCATTATTGAAGAAGAACAGAAGGGGCAAAAACGCGCAGAATATGGCAAACAATTAATAAAACAATTATCCCAGAAATTAGTAAAAGAATTTGGAAAGGGTTTTTCTAAAAGAAATTTGGAGCAAATGAGACTATTCTATCTCACTTACTCAAAAACGCAGACACTGTCTGCGGAATTCAGATTGAGTTGGTCTCATTACCTATTCCTAACAAGAATTGACAACGAAGATGAACGAAAGTTCTACGAAATTGAGGCGTTTGAGAATAATTGGAGCCTCAGAGAGCTAAAGCGACAGTTTGATTCAGCTCTTTTTGAAAGATTAGTTTTAAGTCGCGATAAAAAAGGTGTAAAGAAATTATCAGAAAAAGGACAAATAATTAAAAATCCAGAGGACACTTTAAAAGATCCTTATATTCTTGAATTTCTTGGTTTGCCTGAAGAAACAAGATATTCAGAAACTGATCTTGAACAAAAACTAATCGACAAACTTGAAAATTTTCTTTTAGAACTAGGTAAAGGCTACACATTTGTAGGCAGACAAGTAAGATTCACGTTTGATGATAAACATTTCAGAATTGATTTAGTTTTTTACAACCGCTTATTACAATCATTTGTCCTGATTGACTTGAAAATTGGAGAACTTTCACATCAGGATCTCGGACAAATGCAAATGTATGTCAATTACTATGACAGGTTTGTGAAGCTCGATCACGAAAATAAGACAGTAGGCATGGTGCTTTGTAAAAAGAAAAATGATACGCTGGTAGAAATCACTTTAGCCGAAAATAATGAACAGATATTTGCCAGTAAATACCAAACTGTGTTACCGAGTAAGAAGGAACTAAAACAACTCATTGAAAATAAGTTAACGGATGAATAATCAACTCAGTGTTTTGAGAAGAAGTAATTCAAAAATGATTTCTGTTCTAAAAGAATTAAGACTAAAGTCATTTACTATCAAAGACTTAATCAAATTGGTTTTTTCTAACAGTAATAAATATAATGTTTAAATTTTATGAAAAAGAAACTTAAACTATTAACCGTAATTGGCGCTCGCCCACAAATTATAAAAGCAGCAGCTTTGAGCCGTGCCATAAAAAATAATTTCTCCGATCAGCTTCAGGAAATCATCGTACATACCGGCCAGCATTATGATGAAAATATGTCGGCGGTGTTTTTTGACGAGCTGGGTATCCCGCAGCCGGATTATAACCTCAGTGTGGGTTCTGCTTCCCATGGTGTGCAAACTGCCCGAATGATCGAAGGTATTGAGAAAATCCTGTTAAGCGAAAAGCCGGACTACCTTATATTATATGGCGATACCAACTCCACGCTGGCAGGTGCTGTTGCTGCTTCCAAAATCCATATTCCCATCGTGCATATCGAAGCCGGCTTGCGCTCGTTCAACAAATCTATGCCCGAAGAGATCAACCGCATATTGTGCGACCATAGCGCTACTTTGCTGTTTTCGCCAACAAAAACCGGCTTTGACAACTTGATAAACGAAGGATTCAAAGCCGGTAATAAAGCACCTTTCCATGCTGATAATCCCGGTATTTATCATTGCGGTGATGTGATGTACGACAACAGCAAATATTTTGCTGAAATAGCCTTGCAAAAGTCAACACTGTTGAAGGATTTAGACTTAGAAAAAAGTCCTTTTATTTTATGTACTATTCACCGCAATGCCAATACTGACGAACCAAAGCGGCTGCAACAGATTTTTGAAGCACTGCTGGAAATTGTCAGCCTGAGCGGACAAACTTTAGTGTTGCCTTTGCATCCGCGTACCTCGAAATTATTGAAAACAAATCTACGGGAAGAAACTTACCAGGAAATCGTGAATCATGAAAAAATTAAACTGATTCCTCCGGTATCGTTTTTGGCAATGATCGCCCTCGAAAAGCAGGCCAGAATGATTATAACAGATTCCGGCGGTGTGCAAAAAGAGGCTTACTTTTTTCAGAAACCCTGCATTATTATGCGTCCCGAAACGGAATGGAAGGAAATAGTAGAAGCCGGAGCGGCGGTAATTGCCGATGCTTCAAAAGAAAAAATTATCGCAGCCTGGAAAGCTTTTCAAGCCAATCCGCCGATGCATTATCCTGAAATTTTTGGTGATGGCGATGCGGCGAGTTTTATTTGTGGGGAGATGTTGAAGAATTGGGTGTAGATTGGGTATTATTGGATTGTTGCAAGGTGGTTGCAAGGCTATTGGTTTTAGTGTGATGTATCATTAAATATGCTGTGCAATAGTGTTTTGAGGGAGAAATCTCCTGACTGTTTGCACGAATATTTTCTATATGAATAAATAACTTTAATTAGTTGAATGCAAATGGTTTAATCTGACACAGAATACACTTCGGCATGGTTCGGCTTGCTCACCACGAGTGCTCTGCGCAGGCAAATCCGCGCCAGCGTTTTCAATACTAACTTTCTTTTTTAATCAGATACTATTTTCTTTCTATTGATTTTACTAATTCTCTGATCGGGATTATATTGAACGCTATAGGCATATCCATTATAAATCTTAAAAACATCTGGATGCGGCTCTTCATTGGCCTTTATCAAGTTGGATACTGTTGCGTTTGCTACATCAAAGTGTCCTAACATATATATACCATTCTTCACGAATACAGCGTAGATTATTTTGGTCTTTTCATCCTGAACGAAAGTTGATAAAGTATAGGTTCCGATTTTCTCAATATTAGAAATTGATTGTTCAGTACGCAATTCCATTGCTTCAGTGTATCCTAATAGTTTCCCTGCGTTTAGATCAAAAAAATAGAGCAATTCATCCTGTTTAAAAACTTCAATTTTAATGGGCTTTGCTTCAATCTTTTGATACCAGGAAATTAAGTTAAAGAGCTTAAGATCATCATTTATCAGCCTTAAAATACTGCCATCCCATACTTGCATAGTAATAACATTCTCGTGTTCTGGAGTGGTTTGGTGATAGAGAGCAATTATCTGATTATAAATAGATTGTGCATTTTTGTAGGCATTCTTATCAAAAAAATCAATAGATGGACTTTTTATACTGTTGGAATCGTTTTCTATCACACTAAAATAACTGGCTTTTTTATAGTGAAATTGATCAACAAAAAAGCCATCCATAGCATTACCGGATGCTTTAAATAGATAAAAGTCATCATCTTGAATGAGGCATGGCATAAGCTTTTCTTGAAAATCCTTTCTTGAAAATTTATCAATAATACCAATTGATGCATTAGCATTATCGAAATAAATCTGTAGGCACGAATCGCTACCAATCAATTCTAAATTCCCAAAACAATCTGTGTGAATGGATGAATAGTAAGCGTCTAAGTCAAGTTCATTCTGTGCTTTGCCGGAGTAATCAATAAGATGAATTCTTGATCTTCGTTTTATTGTAGTTGTTAACAGTACAATTCCGTGGTCAAAAAATCCTATATCCGTTATGGATTCATCCTTAATCCTGAAAAAATCCGTGCTGCCTTTAATCGCTACTTCCGGTAGCAGGTAGTCAGCCTTAGAAAGGCTAATATTGATTAATATTGTGTCGCTTATATGCTTTGCCGGGTGTATTAGAACGACTGTATCTGTATAGCCAATAGCCGAATACTGAATAGCGATGGGACTGTCAGACAGAAACACTGACAGCTCGTAAAATCCTTGCTCATCAGTTGTTGTGCCATATTTAGTTCCGTATATCCAGATATTCACCTTGTCTATGCCAGCAACATTTCCTTTAATGAGTGTCAATTTTTGTGCAAGCATTTCGGAGGCGTTAAAAAGCAAGAAAAGCAGTAATGATATCCTGAAAATGCTTTTTATCAGGCTATTAAAACTTGGATGTTTATGCCTATTTAGCTGTGTGCTGAAATATGTTAGCTGCTTCATCGGTTGATTGTTTTATCGAATTCCTTTCGCTTCAATCTAGTTTATTATTCAATTAATTTTCACTCTTGTTATAGTTCTGGGATTTGCAAATGCATTATTGGTTCGTGTCAAATAATAAAGGAAACCTGCATCTATTAGCACTTTAGCGGCGAACTTGGTTTGAGTTTTTGGTGTCAATTTGCCGGTTAGCGTGTTTATCTCGTATAATTGCTTTTTGAAAATCAGATACGCTTTATTGTCTGTCTTGTCGATAAGTATTTCATCATTCCATATTGAAGGAGTAATACGTTCATCTAAAGTGGTTTTGCCGATAAACTGCAAGCTTTCGTTTGAATAAAAGTCTATGCTGCCGTTACTAAAGTTAAAATGGTATAATGTATCATCGAATTTTAACAAAGCATCATTAAAAGGTTTAAACATAAACTCTTCTTCGAATCGCCGCGCATACTCCTTAGAGGGGTCTATGAATTGCAACGCATACATTAATTCTTGAAGTCGCTTAAAATCATTATTTTCTATAAAATTAAGTATTGTATTATTTTTAATATGTACTCCATAAAATGATTGACCGTAGCCTCCAAAATTCTTTTGTTTAAAAATGATATAGTTATTAGCCTGGAACTGGCAATTATCCATTATCGCATGGAATTTATCAATCTCGTAGTCGCAACAGATTTGCCATGAAGTATCGATTTCGATAACCTGATAAGCCGAATCCCGTGATAAAATATGACAATTATCGAGGCAATCCCGATACAGTGCGCATGGACTAATCGTTTCAGGTATTTTGAGCAAAGCCAATTCGTCGAGGTATTTATCTAAAATTATTATCTTAAACTGTTTATGGTTATTGTTATAGTTTCCAAGTACGAATAGCTTGCTATTACAAATTGTAAAATCAATTATTAAGAATTCTCTCGGTATGATTGTAGCAGGTATTTCATAAGGCACTGTCACCTCATCTAACAAGCTGGTTTCCTCCTGAAGATAAACAATGAGTTTGTCAGGTGGTGGTGCATTTAAAACCACTTCCTTATCGGTATAGGCAATGTGTGAAATATTTAATGTCACTGGAAATGTAACGGCCTTTATTTCGCAGTAACCGTTTACTGAAGTTGATGCTCCTTTTTGGGAATTTTTTATCCTTACATTCACATTGCTAATTCCCTTACCCGAAGAATTGTCTATTATAAGTATTTTTAAATCAGTATTATACAAGTTCTGACTTGCTGAGGTATAGAGGATGAAATAAAGGAATAGAGTAAGAGGGAGTTTGTATTTCATGGCTGTTAAACTGCGAAAATTAGTGTGTCATATTAGTAAAGCTATCTAATTCTTTCCAAATAGTCATCAAGTGGCATTAAGCCATAATATTTCCTTCGAATATCAATATTAACCGAATCAATAATAGGTATAAGTTTGTGTGTTTTTAATGAATCATTCCAACTAAGTTGTGTGCCAAATAGCTGTTTAAAATCCCTGTTCATTAGGATTCTATCAGTAAGATAGGCGAGATAAGACAATTTAAAGCAGCCGGCTGTAACAGATTGTTGAATGAACGGATAATAGCGGTTGTGAGCAGTTGTATCTGCATGCTGGACAATCAAAAACACAACAGTAGCAGCTCTCGGCCCCACCATGCAAACGTCCGGAAAACCATGAACCTCCACTATGCTGTCCAATATAACGGTATTGTTTTTGTCAATTGAATTGATAATTTTCCACAGACTATCGGTAACGCGGTTGTTAGCGCCAATGGTTGCCAGCACAGTATCTAATTGAAGGCGATATTTTTTTTCATTCCCCTTTAAAGTTAGCAGGTAGCTGGCAAGTGCTGTATCCGTGTTATAGCTCGATTTTTCCAGACAGTGCTCCATAAGGCTGTCCCATCGATTAGTGGTTCTTAACAATTCTAAATCACTATCTTGTGGCAACCAGTAACAAATCCTATAGCCTTGGTTTATAGCTTTATGTTGAAAGTGGAATGCACTGTCAACATTCCCAATTAAAGCATAATAACAACCTAAAATATACGAGTGAATTCCTAAATCTCCGAATTTCAATGCTTTCCTTGAGAAGTTAACAGCCAGATCATACTGCTCATTTTGGTGAGCAGAATCAGCTTGGCGCAGTAAATCAAAATAAGGTTTGTTGTTTTCCAATTGGGCAAATGTGCTAAAAATAAATGTAATTGTTAACACCAAAGTCAGTAGATATTTCATATTAGGATATTGGGTTTTATAGCATTTTAAAATCAATTTAATTGGGTTTTATATAAATATTTTTTCGGTTGGATTGAGGAGAAGCGATCACGATACAGAAAATAGACTTCGTTATTGAAAATGCTAATATCTTCTGGAAAATCGAATCCTTCTAAAGTAAAAGAATTCAGGAGGATGCCGTTTTCAACATCAATTTTAGCCAGGCTGGTTTTGCCGGATTTCTCAAACGCTGCATAAAATTTATCTGTTTTGGTGTCTTGGTATATCCGCTTGAATTGCTTGGTATGATCAAAGTTTATGTACTTCTTATTAATCAACTTACCCAAGTAATCGTAGGTGCATACACTATCATTTTCTAAATCAAAAAGCACTATATTTTCCTTTAATCCGAAAAGCGGGCTATATACCGGCTTCGCTAAAAAATGTCTAAAGTAAGCAGTGTTTTTAAAGGATTGCCTGAAAGCAGCTACCTCTGCTGAGTCAGCAAGGCTAAATTCATTGGCAGACGCAGTCATCATGTTAGTGCTGATAAAATCCAGTGCATTTTTCAATTGATCCACATTGGTTATTCTTTTGAATACACTATATTGTTTCTTTTTACGATCAAACTTAGTATAGATAATTTCATTGTTATAGTTTGCATACTTTTTTAAAATAACAATATTATCATTCTTATATACTATGGGCCAAATCTTAGTGAAGTAGTCTCTTCTTTTTATACCATACATTAGTTGCAGTGTATTTTGAGCTGTAACTATTTGATGCATTGAATCGTTTTTTGATAAATAATGGTTTCCTAAAGCATCGTGTAATAGATTATTGAATTTATTTGGAACTTCTGATTTTAAGATGGTATCCTGATTATAATTAATTTTTAGGAGTGTTTTCTTTGAAAAATGCTCTATCAGCAGCATTATACCATTGGTATGCAGGATGTAATCATATACCCATGTATCTTTGTTTTCATAAGCCATAACAGTTGCCTCATCACTAACAGTAACTTCAGGCAGTGAATAAGTCTTTTTTATTAGCACTATATCAATCTGATTATCTTCAGTTGTAGCTTCCATGCTAATATCAACATAGTAGGGATTAAATCCTATACGATCGAATTTTAATATTTCAATTTCATTATTCAAACTTAAATAATAAAACCCGTCCCTGTCGGTAACAGACACAGCCAAAGTGTCTTTCCCATTGATTTGGTAAATATTTACCCCTTCCAATTTATTTCCAGAAACATCATAGACATAACCGTATATTATCTGAAAATCATCTGCAACAGATTGACTTTCCTGAGCTGGGGAAGCAACTGCTAAGCAACATACGAAAATGCTGAAAAGCAAATTAAGTGGAAAGTATCTTGTTGTCTGTTGTAATACATATTGGCCTTTGCTGCATAAATCCGTATTTTTAGCTTCAAAAACCGCAAATTTGGGTCTTTCTTTGCAGACATGCGGATACCTACTCTGTAGCTTTTTCTGCAATACCTTGAACAACCATTTCATAGCTTATTTATTTACAGCACGATATTACAAAATAATCCAAACAAAAACAAGTGAAATATATGGCTGATGGGATGCGTTAAATGAAAATTAAATTGTAAATAGTATAGTATGAGGTTGTTACCGATTGTATTTTAGAAAGGGTTAATTATCTTGCCGTTTTTTGGATGCGAATTATAGCGCATAGCACACGTCTTATTTGATAGATAAGACTTTCAAAGATAGGCTTTCGATATAAAATTTACCTGTTGCTTTATCCTGAAAAATTCTTTTGTTATTGCGTGTCTGATAAAGAATTGGAACTTCTTTTTGAAAAGAAAAAGCACTATCAAAGAATACAATACGCTGTTGAAGGTTATCAAAAACAAGAATTGTATCAAAACTTATGAATAGCGGGTTATACGCCGGAACCATGCCTATATATTGATAGCTCCATTTTAAAAGCTTTATTTTCCTTTTAATACGCAAACTTCCTATCGTAACCTCTCCCATTTCATCAATATGCCCATGCTTTTCTATCAATTCATTTCTTTTGTCTAAAAAATTCTGCGCAAATAATTCTCTATTTTTGTCGTAAATATCGTAGAGTTTTGATTTTTTCTTATCCTTTAAATACCAATAAGTTATCTTTTGATTGTGATTTAAAAGAGATTTAAAAATGAAATTTTCATTGATGTAACCAACACAATTTTCCAGGCTATTATTGAACTTTTCTTTTGAGTAGGTCGCGTAAAGAGAAATAGTTGAATCTGAAAAGTCCGTTTGCATTTGATAAATTGATTCTTCTGTAAATAGATGAACATTACCCATACAATCCTGATACAATTCATTTCCTTTTATTGGCACATCCACTTCAAAATAGGATAAGGTATCAATATTGAATATTCTTAGCTTTCTATTTGGGCCTTTTTGTAGCAAAACGAGCAATTTTTCGTCAGCTATTTTAAAGTCTAAAATTATCCAATTGGCTTGCTTAGTTATGATTACCTCAGGTTTTTCACTACTAATCTTAACTTCTTCGAGTTCGTAGGTTTTTTTCTTCAGATGAATGACTACATAAGTTTCAATGCCTTCAAATGCTTTTTTCGTGATTGTTAAATTGCTTTTTTCAAATCCTATTCTACTTATTGTAAGGTTAACGGGAAAGTCACTGGCGGTAATATAAAAATATCCATTACTGTTCGAGATAGTGCCTGCTTTATTACTCAAATTGAGTATGTTGGCGTTTTCAACCGGATTGTTTTTCGCGTCAACAACTTTACCAAAAATCATTATCGTATCATTTTGGGCATAAGTATTCATGCAGATACTTAGGCCAAATAGCACGGCATATATCAGCTTTACAAAAAAGGACAACTTGGTGGAGTCGGTCTTCCGGTCAAAGTGAGAATAGATGGTGTTTTCTCCCTGACAACAAGCAAAATTCCTTTTCATGTTTCGTGCTTTTTTTGGTTCTATTTCTGTAGTAATTTTGTTGAATTCATAAATTCCCTGTGTCTAAAACAATTGATTTTCAGGTAAAAGTGTAACGGATTGGGTTGATAACCTCAAGCAAATTCACAGAAAGACTCCAAACGATTACACCTTAGTTGTTACCGCGATATGTTTTTCTGCGAATAATTTGGAAATAGAGAATCGGTCCGACTACAGGGAACACTATCATAAACAAAATTAACCACTTGTTTTGCTGGTGCTTAATGATGTCGATGATTGCTAAGCTTACCAATATAATTGATAAAATAATTAGGATTGTTACAAGGTAATTCATCTGTTGATTTTTTTGATAGAAATTAGGTTACTGAACCAAAGAACGTGGTATATGCGCATGCAACTGCCACTGCCATAAGACATTGCCGTTGTAATATTACAAAATTATCTTTACAAGAGCAAGCGATAAATCAGAATCACTTTGCACAATGAATTTAACTTAGAGTGTAAAACAATGATAATTAGATTGTTATGTGCGTTTTTTAGAATGGATTTAATTATCCTTCTCGCGCTGACGTGTTCACTTTTCGGGATGCAATCCATGCCAACCTTGGGTTAATAACCTGAGCTCTTTAATTTTAATCGAACTCAGGTTAATAGTTGAATATGTTTTTACATGGCACGGATTGCACTTCGACCAACTCATTACTGGCAAATCCGCGCCATCGAAATATCAGCCTAATGATACCGAATGAATCAAGCCAGATTTCAATCCCTAAACTTTTTTATTTTGAGCGTATTCATTACTTGCGGGTTAAAAAAAATAGTTCTACTTTTGCACTCCGAATTTTTAATTATTCACATAACAAATTAATTATGAACCAGTACGAAACCGTTTTCATTGTAACTCCCGTTTTATCTGAAGAGCAGATAAAGGAAGCGGTAATTAAATTTCAGGAATACCTGAGAAACAACGGCGCTGAAATAGTGCACGAAGAGCATTGGGGCATGCGTAAGCTCGCCTATCCTATCCAAAAAAAATCTACCGGATTTTATCACCTGGTAGAGTACAAAGCCGAAGGCTCTTTAATTGCTGAGCTTGAATTGGTTTTCAAACGCGACGAACGTATTATTCGTTTCCTCACTGTAAAACTCGATAAGCACGCGATTGCTTACAATGAGAAAAAGCGTAAGAGAGCAAAAGAAGCCAAAACCGAAAAAGTTGAGGCTTAATTATTAAAGTTTATCATTTAAAATCCTAAAAAAATGGCACAAGGAAGCTCAGAAATTAAATATTTGACCCCTATCGCAGTAGATACTAAAAGAAAGAAATACTGCCGTTTCAAGAAAAACCGCATCAAGTATATCGACTATAAAGATGCCGATTTCTTGCTTCGTTTCGTTAACGAACAAGGTAAAATTTTACCACGTCGCATTACCGGTACTTCAACAAAGTACCAACGTAAAGTGGCACAGGCTGTTAAAAGAGCCCGCCACCTCTCGTTAATGCCGTATGTAGCTGATTTATTGAAATAATAGGAGGACAAAAATCATGGAAATAATTCTTAAGCAAGATATTGAAAAATTGGGTTATACCAACGATATCGTGAATGTAAAAGACGGTTACGCGCGTAACTTTCTTATCCCAAATAAAATGGCGATTATTGCCAATCCTACAAACCGTAAGGTTTTGGCAGAAACACTAAAACAGCAGGCTTTTAAAGAAAATAAAGTAAAAAATGAAGCCGCTGCCATTGCCAAAGCGCTGGAAGGTACAACACTGAAAATTGCCGTGAAAGCCGGCACTTCAGGAAAAATATTTGGTTCAGTAAATAGCGTAATGATTGCCAACGCCATCAAAGAAGCTAAAAACATTGAGCTGGATCGCAAGCGTATCAGCATCAACGAAGACGCTGTTAAAGAAGTTGGTAACTACAAAGCCAATATCAGGTTGCACAAAGAAGTGCAGTTTGAAATTGATTTTGAAGTCTTTGCTGAGTAGTAAGCAAAAATTCCTAAAAATTTTATATTTTTACAACCCGATACAACAAAATGTATCGGGTTTTTTCGTTATGACCAAGCAGCAACTCAAACTTATACAATCACTTCAGCATAAGAAGTTTCGGAAGACGCACGGACTTTTTGTAGTAGAAGGCCAGAAAATGGTGCAGGAGCTTTTGCGTAGCCGTTTTGAGGTGGAGCATTTACTCGTTTCGCAGCGCTGGACAGCCGAAAATCCGAATTTTGATTTTGATAATTTTACTGCAGAAGCAATTTCTGATAAAGCGTATAAACCGCTCAGCAATTTAGCCACACCACCCGGAATCTTGGCAGTGGCGCGTATTCCCAAGAACTATGCAAATGACTATGAAATAGCTGGTTTTGTCCTGGTTTTAGATGGAATCAGCGATCCCGGAAATATGGGAACTATTATCCGCACCGCAGAATGGTTTGGCGTGCAAGCCATTGTTTGCAGCACCGATTGCACGGATGTGTGGCAACCCAAAGTAGTGCAGGCCACAATGGGTTCTGTATTTCGGATTCCTGTTTTGCAGGCTGATTTGCCCGTATTTTTTAAGTCAATGGATAAGCGCATGCCTGTTTACGGTGCTTTGTTGGAAGGCAACAACTTATTTGCCGAGAAATTGATCCACAATCGACCGGCTGTTTTGGTTATTGGCAGCGAATCTCATGGTATCAGGGAGTCTGTGATGCCATTTATCACAAATCCGCTGACGATACCAGCACATCCTGATTCCAAAGCTGAATCGCTGAATGCTTCTGTGGCAACGGCGGTTATATTGTCGAGAATGCTTGGGGAATAGGTGGATAGTCGCAGCCTGACAATGATTGCAAGTCAGGGCGCGACTAATACGGCCTCGTTAAAATAGTCGCAACCTGAATGAGAAGTTCAGTCAGAGTGCGACTGTTTGTCGTCGTAAGATAGTCGCACCCTGACTCGCATTGGGGATAGTCGCAGCCAGACAATGATTGCAAGTCAGGGCGCGACTAATACGGCCTCGTTAAAATAGTCGCACCCTGACTGAGAAGTTTCAGTCAGAGCGCGACTGTTTATCGTCGTAAGATAGTCGCAGCCTGACTAGCATTGGGGGTAGTCGCAGCCTGACAATGATTGCAAGTCAGGGCGCGACTAATACGGCCTCGTTAAAATAGTCGCACCCTGACTGAGAAGTGCAGTCAGAGCGCAACTGTTTATCGTCGTAAGATAGTCGCACCCTGACTCGCATTGGGGATAGTCGCAGCCTGACAATGATTGCAAGTCAGGGCGCGACTAATACGGCCTCGTTAAAATAGTCGCAACCTGAATGAGAAGTTCAGTCAGAGCGCGACTGTTTATCGTCGTAAGATAGTCGCACCCTGACTAGCATTGGGGGTAGTCGCAGCCTGACTTTTGGCTGTTTAAGAAAAATTATAACAGATTCAGCACCGGATTGCTTTAAAAACTGTATTTTTGTAGCCTATTTATTGAATATAAAAACCTGACATAATGTACCTCAAACTTATTCTAATAGCTATCGTTATCGTTGGACTGGCCTTTGCCGGTATTGCCATAAAGATGTTTTTTCAAAAGGATGGTGAGTTTAAAAAGCAATGCAGTAGTACTGACGTCCACGGAAACAGATTGGGATGCGGCTGTGGAGGTGGTGGTTCATGCGAACGCACAGACAAGGCACATTCCTAAGTGGCTGTTCTGAATAGCTGCACTTCTTTTATTTCGGAACAAGTCCTGAGCTTTAATTCCTTTTTGGATTAATCCACAAAATACTTATTGATTCCTGGTGTTGAGCTTACCTTAAAAGTATTGTCTTGTTCATTCCAGCTGATAAAATAGGCTTCCAGATCATCCAAATCATCCAAAAGTTTTAATGATTTTTCAAGTCCCATTACTAAAAAAGCAGTAGCATAAGCATCTGCTTCGGCGGCAGTGTTTGCAAGAACCGTTACGCTTAATAAATTGTGTGTTACCGGATAACCTGTTTTGGGATCAATGGCATGCGAGTAGCGTTTGCCGTTTTCTTCGTAGAATTTACGGTAGCTGCCCGAAGTAGCAAGGCCTTTATTTTCCAGTGTTACCACCTGTTGCACGCTGCGTGTCTCGGTATTATTCATCTCCGGTCGTTCGATGCCCACACGCCATTTGCTGCCGTCGGGTTTTGTGTCGCGGGCAAATATTTCTCCACCAATATCAATGATATAATACTTGATATTTAAGGAATTAAAAAATTCAGCGACTACATCTGATGTGTAGCCTTGGGCGATGGCATTAAAGTCAAAACGGATTCGTGGGTCTGTTTTAATAACTTTTCCGTCTTCGAGCTTCACCTTCCTGTAATCGACCAGCATTCTCAGGCTATCGATACTGGTTTTATCGAGTTTAATTTTTTCTTTGAAACTAAATCCCCAGGCTTCCACCAAAGGTGAGATCGTGAAATCAAAATAGCCATCAGTTTTCTGAGCAATTTCTTTAGATAGCAAAAAATTAAATTTAAAAATATCATCGGGAATGGCTGTTGAATCTCCCCTGTTTATTCTTGAAATCAAAGAGTTAGATACCCAAAGCGAGACCGATTGGTCAAAAGCCTTCAGTAAAGAATCTATTTTGGGTTGTAGGTTTTTATCTTCTGTGCCATAATAAGTTATGGCGTAATAAGTGCCTTGTGTTTCTCCTGCAAAACTTATTTTTTTGAGCTTGGGATTGCTGTTGCAGCCCACGATCAAGAATGCGATAAAAACCCAGCTTAGCCTTACTAAATGTTTCATTTCGAGGAATATTATTATGGTTAAAGGAGCCATCAAAAACGATTTTCAAATATAAAAAGAAACCCCGACAAAATTGCCGGGGTTTCATATTTTTTCAGTTTCAGCTTAGGAGTATATCCTTAGCCTCCGAAGTCGTCAAAGGCAATCATTTCCTGTGGAACGCCCAGGTCGTCAAGCATTTTAAATACGGCATCGTTCATCATTGGCGGGCCACAGAGGTAATACTCGATTTCTTCGGGTTCTTCGTGCTGTTTCAAGTAGTTATCCATAATCACCTGGTGAATAAATCCGGTATAACCTTTCCAGTTATCTTCCGGTTTGGGTTCGGAGAGTGCCACGTTAAAGGTGAAATTATCGAATTTACTTTCGATATCTTTAAAGTCTTCCATATAGAACAGCTCGCGCGAGGAACGTCCCCCGTACCAGAATGTCGTTTTTCTGTCTGTTTTCTCGGTATGGAAAAGGTGGAAGAGGTGCGAACGCATGGGCGCCATACCGGCTCCACCACCAATAAACATCATTTCGCGTTTGGTAGGCTTGATGTGAAACTCGCCATAAGGGCCGCTTACCATCACTTTGTCACCTGGCTTACGCGAGAAGATAAAGGAGGAGCAGATGCCCGGATTCACATTCATAAAGGCATTGCGCTTGCGATCCCAAGGAGGTGTGGCAATGCGGATATTGAGCATCACGATATTTCCTTCGGCAGGATGGTTAGCCATAGAATAGGCACGGAACTGCTCTTCGGGATTTTTCATTTTCAGATTCCACATATTGAATTTGTCCCACTCATCGCGGTATTTTTCTTCAACCTCAATATCTTTACTGAAGTCCACTTCAATTTTCGGAACATCAATCTGGATATAGCCTCCGGATAAAAAGTCGAGGTGCTCGCCTTCTGGCAGTTTCACTACAAACTCTTTGATAAAGGTAGCCACATTTTTGTTGGATACCACCTCGCATTCCCACTTTTTGATGCCAAAAACTTCGGGTGGAACTCCGATAACCATATCTTCGCGCACTTTCACCTGACAGCCTAATCTCCAATTAGCTTGTTGTTCTTTTCTGGAGAAGAAGCCTTTCTCGGTAGTCAGAATTGAACCACCGCCTTCAAATACCTGGCATTTACACATGGCGCAAGTTCCCGCACCTCCGCAGGCAGAAGGCAGGAAAATCTTGTTGTTCGATAGTGTTGTCAGTAATGAGGAACCCGGTTCAACTTCGAGTTCTTTTTCGCTATTTATTGTGATTTTTACTTTTCCTTGCGGCATAAGTTTTTTACGCGCAAACAGCAGCAGTCCAACCAGCAGTATGATGACTACCAGAAAGAATATAATACTGATAATGACTACGGTTCCCGTTCCGGTTTCAAGTAGTGTCATGTTACTAATTATTTCTGTTAATTTTTTACAATTTTATTCCAAGGAAACTCATAAAAGCAATTCCCATCAGGCCGGTGATGATAAAAGTGATACCCAGTCCTCGAAGTGGTGCTGGAACATTTGAATACCGAATTTTTTCGCGAATTGCGGCGATGCCTACAATGGCTAAAAACCAGCCAACACCTGAGCCTAATCCAAAGGATGTGGCCTGAGCCAGCGATTGATATTCACGTTCCTGCATAAACAACGAGCCACCTAAAATGGCGCAGTTTACAGCAATTAGCGGCAAAAATATACCTAATGAGGAATATAAAGCAGGGCTGAATTTTTCAACAACCATTTCTACCAACTGAACCATAGAGGCAATGATAGCAATAAAGAGGATAAAGCTTAAGAAGCTGAGATCGACATCGGCAAAACCAGCATCGAGCCAAACTAAAGCGCCGGGTTTTAAGATGTAGTCGTTGAGTAGATAATCAACAGGTACAGTGATTCCGAGTACGAATACTACGGCCAGGCCAAGTCCTACGGAGGTATTTACTGTTTTGGAAACGGCCAGGTAAGAACACATTCCCAAGAAGTAAGCAAATACCATATTATCAACGAAAATCGACTTGACGAATATGTTAAATATTTCTTGCATAACTTTATTTTTTATCGATTTGCTTAGTTTTCTTCTACCAGTTCGGGATTCCTTGAACGCTGAATCCATATAATGATGCCAACGATAATCAGGGCCATTGGCGGAAGAATCATAAAGCCATTGTTTTTGTATCCAAAATCATAAAAGGTCTCTGGAATCACTGTATAACCCCAAAGTGTTCCTGAGCCAAAAAGCTCGCGTACAAAGCCTACAGCAATGAGTACCCAGGCATAGCCGAGGCCGTTGCCTAACCCGTCCAGAAGCGAAGGCCAAGGTTTGTTGCTCATTGCAAACGCTTCTAAGCGACCCATGATGATACAGTTAGTGATGATAAGACCAACGAATACAGATAGTTGTTTGCTCACATCAAATACGAATGCTTTCAATACTTGATCGACAAGGATTACCAGCGAGGCAATCACAACCAGTTGCACGATGATACGAATACGTTGTGGGATGCCGTTGCGCATGGCCGAGATGAGCATGTTGGCAAGCATAGTAACAACAATAACAGATACCGACATAACAAAAGCCGGTTTAAGCTTTGCTGTTACGGCCAGAGCCGAACAAATACCCAGTACCTGAACCGTAATCGGGTTATCTACGCCCAACGGATTAGTGAGCAGTTTTCTATTCTTGGCCGAAAACAACGGCTCTCTTTCTTTTTTTTCTGTACTCATTTTATCCTTGTTTTTGAATATAAGGAACATAGCTTTCTAATACATTCTTTATCATATCATTGACCCCATTTGAGGTGATGGTACCACCTGAAATAGCATCTACCTTATGACGCTGAAGGTCAAGCGGAAAACTTTCAACACCTCCTTTGATTACGCCAATCGAAACAAACTTACCCTGATCATCAAAGAGTTCCTTTCCGGGAAACTGGTTTTCAAAAGCAGGTGTTTCTATCTCGGCGCCCAGACCGGGTGTTTCAGATTTATGGCTAAAGGTTACTCCCACAACCGTGTTGAAATCACTTTTCAGGGCAATATTGCCCCATACCGGCCCCCAAAGGCCTACGCCACGCAAAGGAATGATATTAATTTTCTGGCCATCTTTTTCTAGCTTATACAGCGGTAGTTTGTAGCTTTTATTCACGGATTTGTTGTACAACTGCTCCTTTAAATTGAGTTTAAAAGCCTCGCTGTTCTCTTTGCCTTCACCCTTAAAATCGTCGATGATATTGCCTTCATTGTCAATCACAATCATGTCAGTAACATAACTATTAAAGAGTTTGACGGCATTTTCGGTATTCACATTTTCGATACCTGCTGCTGACAGAATGCTTTGCATTTTATCAACGGCTTCGTTACGCTCCTGCATGGGTTTCAACAACATAGCCGCCGAAGAAAGAATGGCAGCTACCAGTATAACCATTATCCCGGCATAACGAAAGATATAAGCATTACTATACATAACTTAATTTTTTTCTCGTTTATAAACTCAGGCCAACACAGCCTTAGCACGTTTGAGTCGTTTTTTGATAT